>DASUHA010000026.1:0-23654 GCA_036273735.1 Steroidobacteraceae bacterium
AGGAGCGCAGCGGCACCGCACCCGCGGCTCAGGCGGCCGTATAGGAGAGGACCCCGATGAGCTCCGCGCCGCAGACCCTGTTCGAGAAAGTATGGCGCCGGCACGAGGTGGCGGCGGAAACGGCCGATACGCCGGCCGTCCTTTACATCGATCTGCACCTGATTCACGAAGTCACCTCGCCGCAGGCTTTCACCGTGTTGCGCGAGGCGGGGCTCCCGGTGCGGCGGCCGCAGCTGACCTTCGCCACGATGGACCATTCGACGCCCACGCGCACGGAGCAGGTCTTCGGCGGCGCGCCGATCGCCATCGAGGCTGCGGCGCGGCAGGTCCGCGAGCTCGAGGTCAACTGCGCGGCGTTCGGCGTGGAGCTTCTCGGCCTGCGCCACGCACGCCGCGGCATCGTGCACATCATCGGGCCGGAGCTGGGCCTCACCCAGCCCGGCAAGACGGTGGTTTGCGGCGACAGCCACACGAGCACTCACGGCGCCCTGGGCGCCCTCGCATTCGGCATCGGCACCACCGAGGTGGGCCACGTTCTCGCCACGCAGTGCCTGCTGCAGCGCAAGCCGCGCACCCTGGCCATCAATGTCAGCGGCAGGCTGGCGCCCGGTGTGACCGCCAAGGATCTGATCCTGGCCATCATCGGCCGCATCGGGGTCTCGGGCGGCACCGGCCACGTCATCGAATACCGCGGCGAGACCATAGCTGCTCTCGGGATGGACGAGCGCATGACGGTCTGCAATATGTCCATCGAAGCCGGCGCGCGCGCCGGCATGATCGCCCCCGACGAGACGACCTACGCCTATCTGGCCGGCCGCCCGCGCGCACCCCAGGGCGAGGCCTGGGACCAGGCTCTCGCCGAGTGGCGGCGGCTGCCAACCGATGCCGGCGCCCGGTTCGATCAGGAAATCGCCATCGACGCTTCGGCGCTGGAGCCGATGGTCACCTACGGCACCAATCCCGGCATGGTCATCCCGATCTCGGCGAGCATCCCACAGCGCCCGGGCGATGCGGTGTTCGCCAAGTCGCTCGCCTACATGGGATTCGAGCCGGGACGGCGCGTCGCCGAGCAGCCGGTCAACGTGGTGTTCGTCGGCAGCTGCACCAACGGACGGCTTTCTGACTTGCGCGATGCAGCCTCGCTCCTGCGCGGACGCAAGGTGGCGCCGGGTGTGCAGATGCTCGTGGTGCCTGGCTCGCAGGAGGTCAAGCGCGAGGCGGAGGCCGAGGGCCTGCACCGGATATTTCTCGACGCCGGCGCGCAGTGGCGCGAATCCGGCTGCTCGATGTGCCTCGGCATGAACGGCGATCTGGTGCCGAAAGGTCAGTACGCCGTCAGCACCAGCAATCGCAATTTTGAAGGCCGCCAGGGGATAGGCGCCCGGACGCTGTTGGCGAGCCCGCTGACAGCCGCAGCCTCTGCCGTCCGCGGACGCGTCACAGATCCCCGCGAGCTGATGTAGGAGCACCACGAGTGAGCCCGTTCAAGATCCTGCGCTCGCGCACGGCGGTGTTGCCGGCAAGAGATGTCGATACCGATCAGATCATCCCGGCGCGCTTTCTCACCACGACGACTCGCTCGGGGCTCGGCGTGCACCTGTTCGCCGATTGGCGCTATGACGGGGATGGCGCGCCGAATGCGGACTTCGTGCTGAACCGCCCGGAGGCGAAAGGCTGCGCGATCCTGGTGGCGGGCAACAACTTCGGCTGCGGCTCCTCGCGCGAGCATGCCCCCTGGGCGCTCACCGACTATGGCTTTCGCGCAGTGGTGAGCACGCAGATCGCGGATATCTTCCGCAGCAACTCACTCAAGAACGGACTGCTGCCGGTGATCGCAGATCCGGTGTCGCACGCGTGGCTGATGGAGCATCCGGGTGCAGACGTCACGATCGATCTCGAGACCACGACCCTGACGCTGCCTACGGGACAGACCGTTCGCTTTCTGCTGGAGCCGTTCGCACGCTACTGCCTGATGAACGGCGTCGATCAGCTCGGCTTCCTGCTCGCGCGCGAGCAGCAGATAGGCGAGTACGAGCGGCGCACGGCTGCAGTCGGCGGGGGCGCGATCCGAGGATGAAAGCCAGCATAGCGGTTCTCCCGGGCGATGGGATCGGGCCGGAAGTCATCGTGCAGGCATTGCGGTGTCTGCGCGCCATTGCGGATGCGCACGGACACGAGTTTGCTCTCAGCGAGCTGCCCTTCGGGGGAGCGGCCATCGACCTTTGCGGCAATCCGCTGCCCGAAAGCACTTTGAAGTCTTGTCTAGAGGCGGATGCCGTCCTCCTCGGTGCCATCGGCGGCCCCCGATGGTCGGCGCCGGAGGCGAAGGTGCGTCCGGAGCAAGGACTCCTCGGCCTGCGCAAGGCGCTCGGCGTGTATGCGAATCTGCGGCCCGTGAAGGTGCACCCTGCCCTGCTCACATCCTCCACCCTGAAACCCGAGATCCTGGAGGGCGTCGACCTCGTGTTCGTGCGCGAGCTCACCGGCGGAATCTACTTCGGCGAGAAGCGGCGGGATGCAAGGTCGGCCACGGATGTCTGTACTTATACCGTGGAGGAAGTGGAGCGGATCGTGCGGACGGCGGCCCGGTTTGCCCGCGAGCGGCGGCGCAAGCTGGTGTCGATCGATAAATCGAACGTGCTCGAGACCTCGCGGCTCTGGCGCGAAGTGACCACGCGAGTGATGCGGGCAGAATTTCCGGACGTCTCGCTCGAACACATGCTGGTCGACTCGGCGGCGATGCATCTCATCCGCCGGCCGCGCGACTTCGATGTGCTGGTGACGGAAAACATGTTCGGCGACATTCTCACCGATGAGGCCTCGATGTTGGCAGGATCGCTGGGGCTCCTGCCGTCGGCTTCCCTCGGCGACGGCCGCCGCGGGCTCTACGAGCCGATCCATGGCTCCGCACCGGACATCGCCGGTCAGGGCATCGCCAATCCATTGGGCGCCATCCTGAGCGTCGGCCTTCTTCTCAGATACTCGCTCGGGCTCGAGGCAGAAGCGACTGCGCTCGAGAGTGCCGTCAGGCAGGCAATCGAGCACGGCGCGCGCACTCCGGACATCGCCGGAGACCGGGACGAACCCTCATCCACGCAACGGGTCGGAGACGCCGTGCTGAGTGCGCTGCGACCAGACCGCGACGACAGGGTCAGCTGACCTGCTTGAGCCCCTTTCCCCGCGCGACGACACTCCAATGGGTGTCGTCGTTGGACTCTTCGATCCGGAGCGTTACTCGCGTCGCTGACTCATAGTGATAGATGACTCGATAGCGCACCGTGCCGGCTTTGCCGTCATACGTCCAAGTATCGCCTGCAACGCTCATGCGGCCGATGAAAGGACTCGCGCCATCGCCTCCGGATCCGAATGCTTCGTAATGCCAGTAGCTCCTGTCATCGGCGTTGTACGTACTGATCGCCAGTGACTTGACGACCCCATCGGGCCCGTTCATGGTAAAACTGCACGCCATGAACGCGTTGTTGGCCGACCACCCGCATTGTTCCAACCACGTCCAGCTGCCGGCCTTCTGGTCGGCCGTCGCCATATTGACGCCGTGATACACCCAGGTGCCGGCGGCAATGCTCAAAGGCCGCAGTTCCTCGGGAAGGCTTTGCGCGTTGGTGCCCCAGGCCGCCGCAGCCGATGCCAGAACGATCAAAGGTGCATAGACCGAAGCTCGACGCATAGACTATCGTCCGAAACAGGCTACGTTGTTACTTCCATGTTGATTCTTCCCCCGGCGCCGAACAAGGCCAAACAGGCCTCCTTTTCTGCCAAATAGATGCCCGCGACGAAAGTCATTGCATTCGTCCTGTTCGAGCACTCCCTGGCGCTGAACATCGCCGGGCCGGCGGAGGTATTCGCCGAGGCCAATCGTCTATCGGGCGAGAGCGTGCCTCTCTACGAGCTGATCTACCTGTCGACGACGGGCGGTCTAATACGGACCTGGTCCAGCATGTCGATTCAAACGCATTCCATTGCGTCCATCGACGTGAGTCGTCTGGATACCATCATCATCGTGGGCGGCGTCACCGTCACTGAGGCGATGCAAGACACGCCGCTCATCGAATGGATCAGCCGAGCAGCCGCAGTCGTGCGACGCACCTGCAGCGTGTGCACCGGAGCGTTTCTCCTGGCCAAGGCACATTTGCTCGATGGGCGCCGCGCGGTGACGCACTGGGCATCCGTAGAGGACTTGCGGGCGCAGTTCCCGGCCGTCGACGTGCAACTCGATCCGATCTATGTCAGGGACGGCAACATCTGGACGTCCGCGGGTATCTCCGCCGGCGTCGATCTGGCGCTAACGCTGGTGGCCGTGGATCACGGACGCCAGCTCAGCCTCGCGGTAGCCAGGGATCTCGTCGTTTTTTTCCACCGTCCAGGCGGTCAGGCGCAGTTCAGCCGCACACTCGCCAGCCAGGCTGGGGCAGCCGCACGCAGCACGGGGACCCAACTCGAAGCCCTGCATGCCTGGATCGTCGAGCACATCGACGAGGATCTCACCATCGGGCGTCTCGCCAGGCGTCTGAAAATGTCTCCGCGGACCTTCGCGCGAAAGTTTGTCGACTGGTATGGCCGGACGCCCGCCAAACTGATCGAAGAGCTTCGTCTCGAGACGGCATGCCGGCATCTGGCGGAGAACGCCGCGTCCATCAAACAAATTGCTCACCTGTGCGGCTTCGGTGACGAAGAACGCATGCGACGGACGTTCATGCGGCGTTTGCGCGTGTCGCCCGCAGGTTATCGCAAGCAGTTGGGATCAGAGGCTGTACGCTGAGCCCACTTGCCCGGCGCGGAGAGACCGGAGCCGCGTTCCGCCGTTCAGCAGGCCGCGGCCAGCGCTTCCCGTAAGTGCGGACGGGCACCCGCCGCCCGCTCGAGCGCAGCCTCGAGATCCGCCCGCAGATCCTCGAGTGCCTCGATTCCGACGGAAAGCCGGATGAGGCCGTCCGCCAGGCCTGCCTTCAGGCGCGCGGCCGGGTCCATGGCAGCGTGGGTCATGGTGGCCGGGTGCGCGATGAGACTCTCGACACCGCCGAGCGATTCCGCCAGCGAGAAGCAGGCGAGGTCGGAGCAGAAGGCTCTGACCGCATCGTGCCCGCCCTCGAGCTCCAGAGTGACGATGGCGCCGTAGCCGCGCTGCTGGCGGCGGGCGACCTCGTGGCCGGGATGAGTCGCGAGGCCCGGATAGTAGACCCGCCGCACACCCGGCTGGCCGGCGAGCCATTGGGCGAGCCCGGTGGCGTTGCGGCCGTGATGCTCCATGCGTGCGTGCAGGGTGCGTAGACCCCTCAGTGTCAGGTAGCTGTCGAACGGGGCGCCCGTGATCCCCAAGCAGTTGGCCCACCAGATGAGCTGCTCGTGCATCTCCTTGGTTCGGGCCACCACGGCACCGCCGACCACATCGCTGTGGCCGTTGAGGTATTTCGTCGTCGAGTGGACGACGAGGTCCGCGCCGAGCGTGAACGGCTGCTGCCACACAGGTGACAGGAAGGTGTTGTCGACTACGACGAGCGCACCGGCCGCGTGGCCGAGCGCCACGAAATGCTCGATGTCGGTAATCCGCAGCAGCGGATTGCTCGGCGTCTCGATCCAGAGGAGCGCCGCGGGCCTGGAGAGCGCGGCTTTGACGGCCGCAAGATCGCCGAAGTCGATGAACTCGACACTCCGCTCGCCACGACGCCGCCAGGCTTCGAACAGCCGGTAGGTGCCGCCGTAGCAGTCGTGGGGCGCGACGATGCGGGCGCCGGCCGGAATGAGATAGCCGACCAGCGTGATCGCGGCCATGCCGGTCGCGGTCACGACGGCCCCGGTGCCCAACTCGAGCTTCGCGATCGCCTCGCCGAGGAGATCGCGCGTCGGATTGGCCGAGCGCGTGTAGTCATAACAGCGCTTCTCCCCGAACCCGCGGAACGCGAAAGTCGAGGTCAGATGAATGGGCGGCACCACCGCGCCGGTGGCCTCGTCGGATTCGAGGCCCGCGCGCACGGTCTGCGTGACTTGATCGGCGGAGTGGCGGCGTGTCAGCTTGCTCATGAGTCAGTTACTCTCCAACGCCGCGGCGAGAAGGCCGCGAAGCTGCTGCGATTCCTTGAGGAAGGCGTCATGCCCGTAGATCGAGGAAATCTCGTGAAAGCGCCCTGATCCCAGGCGCGCAACCATGGCGCGGACGTCGGCGACGGGGACCAGCTGGTCCTCGCGCACGGCGATCGCGCTCGTCGGGACGAAGATCCGGCTCGCATCGACGCGATGCAGATCGATCGACTCCGACAGGCAGAGGAAGGACTGTGGCCGATGGCGCGCCGCAAAATCACTGCCGCGGGCCATGAGATAGCGCTCCACCGGAAAGACGAAGCGCTCGGACTCGAGCGTCGGCGGTCCGGCGAACCGCGCCTGCAGCTCTTCGCTCCCGCGGTAACTCGCCATGGCGAGTGCCCGTGCCAGCTTGAGCCCGTCGGCGGCACGGCCGCTCTCCGTGGTGATCCGTACGATCTCGCGTTGGACACTGCGCCAGGCGGTGGCCAGGGGATGCGGCCGGTCGGCCGCGCACAACACGATGAGCCGCCCCACCCGCTCCGGGTACTGCTCGCCGAAGGCGAGCGCCACCATCCCGCCGTAGGAGCCGCCTGCGATCGCCCGCAGCGACTTGATGCCCAGATGATTGAGCAGGCGCAGCAGGAGCTCCGCCTGGTCATAGCTCGAGACGCTGGGGAACGGCTCGGCGTCCCGCGGCCCGGTTGTCTCTCCGTCGCCCCCCAGGTAATCGAAGCTCAGAATCCGGAAGCGCTGGGTGTCGAGTGCCCGGCTCGGTCCTGCGACCTCCGACCACCAGCCGCCGCGCTCGCAGCCCACGCTACGGATTTCCGCGACGCCGGGATCCTCGAGACACACGCGCCGGCTCGCGGAAATGCCGCCGAGCGCGCAAACGACCGGTGCGCTGGCCGGCCCCACCAGGCGCCAGGCGAGGTGCACGCCACCCAGTCGACCGCCATGGTAGAGGGCCATCCCGCCGGGGATTTCCAGCACCCCTTCGCGCACCGTCGGATCGGCAGCCGGGAGCACGGGCGCACGAATCCCGGCAGGGATTACGACCGGCTCGGCAATGGCATTCATCGGAAGCTCCGCATTCTCTGTGGCCCGTTCTCACCGGCCCTCCTGCGGAGCGCCCACCAGGAAACTGGTGGGTTCGTTGCGTCCATCCCGGTCGCGCCAAGGTAACGGCGCGGCAAGGCTACGCAGACCGCTCATCTGTCGTCCGGCTACGGGCCCCCGCGGGCAGCGCAGCTTGGACTGCAGGAGTTGGCACCTTTCCAGGATGGTTAGTCCTGGCGGTTGCCCCGGCGTCTAAGGGCCTAATCCCTCAGCCGGTCTCGATGAGTACGGGCAGTTTATGGTGCGGATGCGCAACACGTCAAGTGAGCGGGCGGACGCTCCCGCGGCTCCGGTGATGTAGTTCCTAAAGCAGCCCTCTGGCCTGCCGTTTGCCCTCGTGCTAATGTACTAGCGCGCTAGTACATTGGGACGCTATGAAAAGCCACCGCAGCCTCACGCCCCGCCAGGAGGCGCTCGCCGAGCGCCACCTCTGCACCGCCATCGCAAGCCTCCGCGGCGCGGAAGAAGTCCGCGCCTTTTTCCGCGATCTGTGCACACCCGCGGAGCTGCAGGCCATGGCGGATCGTTGGGCAGTGGTGGACTACCTCGGGCGGGGCCTGCCCTACCGCGAGATCCACCGGCTGACCGGCGTCAGTGTGACGACCATCGGCCGCGTGGCGCGATTCCTTGCCGCCGGTAACGGCGGTTACGCCCTCGCCGCCTCGAGGCTGGACAAGGCCCGTGCGCCGACGGAAGCGCTCCGCCATGGATGAGTTGCGCCTGAAGCTCGCCATCCAGAAGTCGGGCCGGCTCACCGAGCCGTCGCTCGATCTACTGGTGCGCTGTGGCCTCAAGGTCTCACGCGGCAAGGATCAGCTCATGGCCTACGGCGAGAACATGCCGCTCGACGTGCTCTTCGTGCGCGACGATGACATCCCGGACCTCGTGCAGGAGGATGTCTGCGATCTCGGTCTGGTCGGACGCAACGTGCTGGAGGAAAAGCGGCTGGAGCTCGCGGCACGGGGCCATCAGGCGCGCTTCGAGCAGATCCGCACGCTCGATTTCGGCCGCTGCCGTCTCGCGCTCGCCGTCCCGGAGGGCACCTCGTTCGCGGGGCCGCGGAGCCTGCGTGGCAAGCGCATCGCGACGACCTATCCCTACCTTCTCGAAAGATACCTGCGCGAACGCGACATCAGCGCCGAGATCGTCATGCTCTCGGGCGCCGTGGAGATTGCGCCCCGGCTCGGCCGCGCCGACCTCATCTGCGATCTCGTCTCGACGGGCTCGACGCTGCAGGCCAACCACTTGCGCGAGGTGGAGACGGTGCTCGAGAGCCATGCGGTGCTCATCCGCACGCCGCTCGAGCTGCCGCCGGCCAAGGATGAATGGGTGCAGCGGCTGCTGATGCGCATCGATGGCGTGCAGCAGGTCCGTGAGAGCAAATACATCATGCTGCACGCACCGCGCGCCGCGCTCACCGAGATCCGCAAGCTCCTGCCGGGCAGCGAGTCCCCGACGATCATTCCGCTCGAAGGTTCGCCCGACAAAGTGGCCATCCATGCCGTTTGCCGCGAAAACGTCTTCTGGGAGACGCTGGAGAGCCTGAAAAAGGCGGGCGCGAGCGCCCTTCTGGTGCTCCCGGTCGAGAAGATGCTGGCCTGAGCCATGCGAATCCTCGACTGGGAAGCGCTCTCCGCCAGCGAGCGTCGCGCAGCGCTCGCGCGCCCCGCTCAGGACGCCCGCGGCGAGATCGAGACGGTCGTGCGCCAAGTCATCGCCAAGGTGCGCGCGGACGGCGATGAGGCTCTGCATGCCTATACGCGCCGCTTTGACCAGGTCGAGGTGACGGATCTCGCGGTGAGCGCGGAGGAGTTCTCTCAGGCGGAGCAGAAGCTGACATCGCAGCAGCGCTCGGCGCTCGAATGCGCGATCGCCAATGTCGAGCGGTTCCATCGTGCGCAGCGGCTCGAGTCGCTGACGCTCGAGACGATGCCGGGTGTGCGTTGCGAGCGGGTCATTCGCCCGATCTCGGCCGTCGGCCTCTACGTGCCCGCAGGCTCGGCGCCACTGCCCTCCGCGGTCGTCATGTTGGCGGTGCCTGCGCGCATCGCCGGTTGCCCCCGGCGGGTCCTCTGCACCCCCCCGGGCCGCGGGGGCGGAGCCGATCCGGCCGTGCTCGTGGCGGCGAGGCTCTGCGGCATCGATTCCGTGCTCAAGGTCGGCGGCGCACAAGCCATTGCCGCGATGGCCTATGGCACCGAAAGCGTCCCCAAGGTCGACAAGATCTTCGGTCCGGGCAACGCCTGGGTGACCGCGGCCAAGCAGGCGGTGGCGAGCGACCCGGCCGGTGCCGCCTGCGACCTGCCGGCAGGCCCCTCGGAAGTGCTCGTGATTGCCGATGACACGGCTCGCGCCGAGTTCGTGGCCGCGGACCTGCTCGCGCAGGCCGAGCACGACACACAGGCGCAGGCGATCCTCGTCACCCCGAGCCGCGCGCTCGCTGAGACCGTCGGTGCCGCGATCGCGAGCCAGGCGAGCACGCTCTCCCGCCGCGCGATCCTCGAGCAATCGCTGGCGCGCAGCCGTTGCCTCGTGGTGAAGGATCTCGAGAGCGCCCTCGATGTCGCCAACGACTACGCCCCCGAGCATCTCATCCTCGAGGTGCGCGAGCCGCGCCGCTGGCTCACGCGCGTCGCGAGCGCCGGCTCGGTGTTTCTCGGCACCTGGTCGCCGGAGCCGATGGGGGACTACTGCTCGGGCACCAACCATGTGCTGCCGACCTACGGCTATGCGCGGGCCTACAGCGGGCTCTCGGTCCTCGATTTCGTCAAGCGGATCACGGTGCAGGAGCTGACGCCCGAGGGCCTGCGGGCACTCGGCCCGATCGCCGTTTCGCTGGCGCATCTGGAGGGACTCGACGCGCACGCCGGCGCCGTGACGCGCCGGCTGGCGGCTCTTGATCCCAACACCGGGGCGGCGCCGCTCGCCCGGAGTGGCTCATGAGTTGGGTCCACGAGCTCGCACGAGCCGACATCGTGGCGCTGCGCCCCTACGAGCATGCCGCCTGGGAGCCGGGGCTCGAGCGCCTGCACGCCAATGAGCTGCCGTGGCGTCCCATCGACGATGGCTCGCGCGCAGGACTCAACCGTTATCCCGAGCCGCAGCCGCGCGCGCTCATCGAGGGCCTGGCGGCGCTCTACGGCGTCGCCCCCGCTGCCGTCCTCGCGGGGCGCGGGAGCGATGAGGCCATCGATCTGCTCATTCGCGCGTTTTGCCGCGCCGGCCAGGACACGGTCCTCGTGTGCCCGCCGACTTTCGGCATGTACTCCGTGTGCGCCCGCATCCAGGGGGCAGAGGTCGTGCCGGTGCAACTCCTCGCGGCGGCCGGCTACGCACTCGATGAGGCAGCGGTGCTCGACCGATGCAACAGCAGCGTCAAGCTGGTCTTTCTCTGCTCGCCCAACAATCCGACCGGGAACCTCCTCGATGAGGCCGCGATCGGGCGCATCGCCCGCCGCCTCGCCGGCCGGGCGCTGGTGGTCATCGACGAGGCCTATGTCGAGTTTGCCGGGCGGCCCAGCCTCGCACGGCTCGTCGCGCAGCTACCGAACCTTGCGATCCTGCGCACCCTGTCCAAGGCCTACGGGCTGGCCGGGGCGCGCTGCGGTGCGTTGATCGCCGACCCGGAGATCATCGCCCTGCTGCGCAAGATCATTCCGCCCTATGCCATCCCGCAGTTGACGCTGGAAGCGGTGCTCGACCGACTGACACCCGCGGCGCTCGCGCACTCGCGCGCGCGCCTCGAGGTATTGCTCGACGAGCGCGCGCGCCTGCTGAGCGCACTGCCGCGACTCACACGCGTCACGCGAGTCTGGCCGACCGCAGCCAACTTCATCCTCGTGGAGCTCGAGGATGCCGGCGCAGCTCTGGCGCGCGGGCGAGAAGCGCGCCTTCTCGTACGTGATGCGCGTGGATATCCCGGGCTTGGGCGGGCGCTGCGCATCACCGTGGGAAGCCCTGAGCAGAACGGCCGCCTGCTGCAGGCGTGGTCATGACGGCGAATACCCGGCCCACGGCGGTGCTGTTCGTCGATCGCGACGGCACTCTGGTGGAGGAGCCGCCGGATGAGCAGATCGACTCACTCGATAAAGTGCGCTTCATGCCGGGGGTGTTTGCCGCGCTGGCGGACCTCACACGCCACGGCTACCGGCTGGTCCTGGTCACCAACCAGGACGGGCTCGGCACGCCCTCATTCCCGCGGGCGGCATTCGAGCGGCCGCAGGAGTTCATTCTCGAGGCTTTTCGCTCGCAGGGAATCGAATTCGATGCGGTCTTCATCTGCCCGCACTTCCAGGCCGAGGGCTGCCGCTGCCGCAAGCCCGGCACCGGGCTCGTGGAGGAATACCTTCGTGCGACCGCTGTCGACCTCGCCGCGAGCGCGGTCGTGGGCGATCGTGACACGGACCTGCAATTCGCTACGAATTTAGGTCTGCGCGGCGTGCTGGTGCGCCGCGACGGAGAGCCTGAAGAGACCTGGCCCGCGGCCGTGCAGACGCTGACCGCGCGGTTTGCCGAGGTTCGCCGCCGCACGCGTGAGACCGACATCAAGGCTCGGGTGAGCCTCGACAGCCCGTCTCCCATTCAGATCGCCACGGGCATCGGCTTCTTCGATCACATGCTGGAGCAACTCGCCCGGCATGGAGGCTTCGCCTTGGGACTCACGTGCCAGGGCGACCTCCAGATCGACGAGCATCACACCGTGGAGGATTGCGCGTTGGCGCTCGGAGAGGCGCTGCGGCGCGCGCTCGGCAACAAAGTGGGTATTGCGCGCTATGGCTTCCTCCTGGCGATGGACGAGGCGCAGGCGCAGGTCGCTATCGATCTTTCGGGACGGGCATTCGCGCAGTTCTCCGGGCACTTCGACCGCGAGTCGGTGGGCGGACTGCCCACCGAGCTGGTGCCGCACTTCTTCCGCTCCCTGGCCGAGTCCCTCGGGGCGGCCGTCCACATCACCGTCACGGGCGAGAACAGCCATCACATGATCGAGGCCTGTTTCAAGGGCGTCGGCCGCGCGCTGCGCCAGGCACTGAGGCGCGAGAGCCACGAGCTGCCGAGCACCAAGGGCGTGTTGTAATGGAGGCTGTGATCGTCGACAGCGGCGGCGCCAATCTCGCCTCGCTGCAATTCGCGTTCGAGCGGCTGGGCGCTCGAACGCGTGTAACATCCGATGTGCGTGAGATCGCCGATGCCCCCAGAGTCGTGCTCCCCGGGGTGGGGTCGGCCGCCGATGCGATGCAGCGGCTGCGCCGGTCGGAGCTCGTCGCCGTGTTGCCGACCCTGCGACAGCCGGTACTCGGCATCTGCCTCGGGATGCAGCTCCTCTTCGAGCACTCGGCGGAGGGGGCGACCACCTGCCTCGGGATCCTTGCCGGCACGGTGCGGCGGCTCGAGGCGAACGACGAGCGCCCGGTGCCTCACATGGGCTGGAATCAACTGGCTCACTCGCGGCAGGATCCGCTGCTCGAGCAGATCGAGCCGGGAGAGTACTTCTATTTCGTTCACAGCTACGCAGTACCCGAGTGCGAAGTGACGATCGCGCGGACGGACTACGGCACGTCGATCTCCGCCGTCGTGCGACGCGACAACTTCTGGGGAACGCAGTTCCATCCGGAGCGGTCCGCGGCCGCCGGTGCCCGGCTGCTGCGCAACTTCCTGAGGTTGACATGAGCGCGCGGAGGTCATCCGGCCGATGCTGTTGATTCCCGCCATCGATCTGCGCGGCGGCCGCTGTGTTCGCCTGTATCAGGGAGACTTCGGTGCGGAGACCCGCTACGAGTACGCCCCCGCGGAGCTGTTGGAAAGATACCAGGCCCTCGGCGCATCCTGGGTGCATGTGGTGGATCTGGACGGCGCGCGCGACGGTGTGCTCCGCAATCGTGAAGTCATCGCCGCTCTCGCCGCGCAGCGCGGACCGAGGCTTCAGGTCGGTGGCGGCATCAGGTCCGCCGAGGTCATCGAGGATCTGCTCACCTGCGGGATCGAGCGGGTGATCGTCGGTAGTGCTGCCGTGGAGCGGCCCGATGAGGTCACCGCCTGGACGAGCCGCTTCGGGGCGGAGCGGATCTGTCTCGCGCTCGATGTCCGCCACGATGCGCACCGCGAGCCGCAGGTGCGAACGCGAGGCTGGAGATCCGGCACCGCCATCACCCTCTGGGAAGCGCTCGCCGTTTACCCGCCGGCGGCCGTGCACCATGTCCTGTGCACCGACATCGAGCGTGACGGTGCCCTCACCGGACCCAGTCTCGATCTATATCGCGATGCCGTCCGGCGCTTTCCGCGCATCGCCTGGCAGGCTTCGGGCGGCGTGCGGGATGCGGCCGACCTCGCGGCGCTGGCGCGGATCGGTGTCGCCGCGGCGGTGAGCGGCAAGGCTTTGTTGGAAGAGCGCATCAGACCCGAGGAGCTGCAACTATTCTTGCGCGACGCATCATCCCCTGCCTCGACATCCGCGACGGTCAGGTCGTAAAGGGCATGCGCTTCCGCGACCACCGGGTCGTGGGCGACATCATGGAGCTCGCCTCGCGCTATCGCGATGAGGGTGCGGACGAGCTCGTCTTCTATGACATCACCGCAAGCCCGGAGGGCCGCTCCGTGGATCGCGGGTGGGTGCGTCGCATCGCCCGGATCCTCGACATCCCGTTCTGCGTGGCGGGCGGCATCCGCTCCGTGGCCGATGCCGAGGAAGTCCTCAATGCAGGCGCGGAGAAAGTGTCGATCAACTCCCCGGCGCTCACTGATCCGCAGCTCATCGGCGCACTGAGCAACCGCTTCGGCTCGCAATGTGTCGTCGTCGGCATCGACAGCCGGCTGACGCCTGAAGGTCATCGCGCCTATCAGCTCGCCGGCGACCCGGAACGTACCCGCGAGTCGGGCCGGGACGTGCGCTCGTGGGTGCACGAGGTGCAGGAGCGCGGCGCCGGCGAGATCGTCCTCAACTGCATGGGGAGCGATGGCGTGCGCGAAGGATACGACATCGAGCAGCTGCGGGCGGTCCGGGAGATCTGCCGGGTGCCGCTCGTTGCCTCGGGCGGTGCCGGCACGACCGCGCATTTCACCGCGGTGTTTCGCGAGGCCGGCGTCGATGCGGCGCTCGCAGCCAGCGTCTTTCACACCGGTACGATCGCCATCCCCGCGCTCAAGCGCACCCTGCGCGCCGCCGGAATCGAGGTTCGCCCGTGAGTCAGAAGCCAGCGCCCGACGCATCGCTCACCCGGGCTGACGTCGATTCTCTCGACTTCGGCAAAGGGGGCGGCATCCTGCCCGCCATCATCCAGCACGCCGAGACGGGCGCCGTGCTGATGTTGGGCTACATGAGCCGCGAGGCGCTCTGCGAGACGCTCAGCCGCCGGCGCGTCGTCTTCTTCAGTCGCAGCCGCCGGCGCCTGTGGGAAAAAGGCGAGACTTCCGGGCATACCCTCGAGCTCATCGCCGTACGCACCGATTGCGATCGCGATGCACTGTTGGTCACCGCCCTGCCTCGCGGCCCCGTCTGCCATCTCGACACCGCCACGTGCTTCGGAGACGACTCGCCGCTCGCCGGCAACCGGGTCGCGTTTCTCGCCGCCCTCGAGGGGGTGATCGCGCAGCGCATCGCGGATCGCCCCGAGGGCAGCTACACCGCGCGGCTCCATGCGGAGGGGCCGAGCCGCATGGCGCAGAAGGTCGGGGAAGAAGGCCTGGAGGTGGCCCTCGCCGCGGTGGCGCAGTCAGAGCGCGAGCTCATCGCCGAGTCCGCCGACCTCCTCTATCACCTGCTGCTCCTGCTGGCGAGCCGCGGCCTGCGGCTCGAGCATGTGGTTGCGGAGCTGAAGTCCCGGCACGCGCAACCGCGTCGTGCCGCTGCCAGCGCAGACTGAGCTGCTTAGCGGAGCCCGTCCGCAACCAACACGGTCGAGCTGACAGCCTCGCCGACGATTGGTTGGATACCAGGCTCGCGCCCGAGCCTGGTTTTTCCGCGGGAACGAATCTGGCGACGCCCCTCACGACCCCGCAAAGTTGGCAATCGCGCCAACAGCGGATAGGGGGATCAAACCATGAAGTATGGTCTCGCTTTGGGAGCTCTGTTCCTCGTTCTCTCGAGCGCTGCGCACGCACAGGAGCCGCGCGCCAACGACAACACCACTGCCATCGAAGCCATGGGTGGCAACAGCGTGGTTCAGCTCCGGTACCTGGGTCCCTCGCCGTGGGAAGTGACCGGCCCCGGACGGAGCAATCTCGACTATGGGTTCCTGCTTTCCGAGAACCGCGACATCATCGCCTCGACGGCCCTGATGTTTCACACCAATTTCAACCTGCTTCCGGGACTGAAGATCGACGTTGGGCCGAAGGGGTACCTCGCGCTCCTCTCCGGGCTCAACAAGACGGACATCTTCGCCGTCGCCTTCGGCGCAAGCGCGCGCTACGCCCTCATTCCGCGGTGGGGAATCGCGGCCTTCGGCAGTGCCTTCTACTCGCCCGGCGTGCTGACCTTCGGCTCGGCTCACAACCTGTACGACTTCACCGCGGGCGCTGAAGTGAGCTTCACGGAGCGCCTCGCGGGTCTCGCCGGCTACCGGTGGCTCAAGGTCACGACCATCGGCGAGCCTGATGTGCGCGTACAGAATGAGGTCTTCGCCGGACTGAGGTGGCGACTCTACTGATTCGAGCGCGGGGTGCTCCCGGCGCCCGGCCGCCGCGCGGGCGGAATGAGCCCCTGAAGCTTCGGCCGCAGGTATGATTCTTGGTGCACGGGTGACAGAGCCTCGCTGCAGGCGCCGTCCGCTCGGATTTCACGCACCATGCGCACTTTTCTCCTGGCCGCCGTCGCGCTCACCGCACTTTGCTCCTGTGCACAGCTGCCGACCGTCAACGAGCACGCGCTGCTCGAGGAAGCTTCGGGCTCACAGCAGATACGGGTCGACGGCGCGCGCGGCCCTCTCTCGAGGCGGCAGGCGAAAAGAGTCCTCGCCCGCATCACCGCCCAGGCGCCCGATGCCGATGCGTTCGCCCGCCAGCTCGCCATCGAGCAGATCGTCGCCGAAAGCCCGCTCTATACCGGCAACAGCGTCCGTGTGCTGGTAGACGGCGCGCAGACGTTTCCGGCGATGTTCGGCGCGATGGAGGGGGCGCGACACTTCCTCTATCTCGAGTACTACACGCTGCAGGACGTACAGAGCGGCGGCCGCAAGCTCAGCGATGTCCTGGTAGGGAAGAGTCGCGCGGGCGTTCGCGTGAGAGTGATCTACGATGCGGTCGGATCGCTCGGCACGCCCGCGGCGTTCTACGCACGCCTGCGCGCTGCCGGCGTGCAGCTCGTGCAATACAACCCGATCAATCCCCTCAAGGGACCTTTGTCCCTCAACCAGCGCGATCACCGCAAGATCCTGATTGCGGATGACAGAGTCGCCATCGTCGGCGGCGTGAATCTCAGCACCACGTACGAGAGTGCGCCGGCGCTCACCCACGCGCTGCAGACGACCAAAGAGCAGCAGGCGCTGCAGCAATCGGCCCATCCCGTCTGGCACGATGTCGATCTCGAGATCCGCGGCCCCGTGGTGCCCGTGCTGTCGAGTCTCTTTCGCCAGCACTGGCAGGAGCAGAAGGGCCCGGAGCTGCCGGCGGACGACCCGATCAAAGGCGCGGCGCAAGGTAAGGAGATCGTCCGCGTGATCGGCAGTAGCCCCGCCCAGCTCGCCACGCGTTACTACGTGTCTGTCCTGACGGCGATACGCTCTGCGCAGAGCAGCATCTGGATGACGGCTGCTTACTTCGTCCCCACGCGTCAGGAGCTGCGCGCGTTGCGGGCAGCCGCTCGGCGTGGTGTCGACGTGCGCATACTGCTACCCTCCCATAGTGATGCCAACGCGGTGCTTGCCGTGCAGCGCTCCTATTATCCGGAGCTGCTGGCCGCAGGTATCAAGGTCTACGAGCGCAGTGATGGCATCGTGCACTCGAAGAGCCTGGTGGTCGACAATGTCTGGTCGCTGGTCGGCTCGTCCAACTTCGACCAGCGAAGCATCCTTTTCAACGACGAGGTCGACGTCGTGGTGCTCGGGACGGCGACGGCTAACCAGCTCCGGCAGACCATGTTGACCGACATAGGTCACGGAAAGCTGATCGGCTGGCAGACCGTGCGCCAGCAGGGCACGCTGCAGCGCTTCAAGGCCTGGTTCTGGAGATTGTGGCAGCGGCTGTTGTAACCACCGCGGGCCGCAGCCCTAGTTCGGGCTGAGTGCCACCGCCCGCTCTTCGGCGGCGTAAGCCTCATCATTCCGCCCCTGCGCGCGCAGCGAGGCGGCAATCAGTTGCCAGGCGCTCGCCTGCGCGTGGCTGTCGCCGCTCGCGAGATAGAGCGCCTTGCGTCCCATCCCGTAGGCCTGGGTCGGGTTGCCCGCCAGAATGTTCTCCCGCCCGAGCTCGATCCACACCAGAGGATTGTGGGGCTCGATGCTCAAGGCACGCTCCAGCGTCTCAGCTGCCACACCGTAATTGCGGCTCTGCTCCTGAGTATGGGCCACCCCGACCAGGGACGCCGCCGCCGCGCCCAGCGTGAACTGCCGCTGCTGCGGCGAGGGCGGTGCTTGGGCAGGCGCACCCTCGGGCGGTGTCTGGGTCCCGGGACGCGCAGACCCCGGCGCCTGTGAGGTTCCCGGCCCCTGCGGATTGCCGGGTGTCGACTCCGGTGTCTGCGGCACCGGCGGACCCAACACCGCGCACGAGGCCAGAAGACCCACCACCACGGCCGCCGCGATCATCTTCTTCATCTTCAAACCACCTCAATGCACCAGGCGATGCACCCAGCGCCCCGCCCGGTCCAACAGCGTTCCCGCCGTCGTGCCATTACTGCACCCTGCCATCGGCGCCACCTGCGCGCCGGTCGGCAGGGCAACCTGCACGGGCACTGTCCCAGCGCAGCCCGGCTGCGCCCCCATGCCCGTCTGATAGTCGATCCAGGTCTCGGTCACCCCTTCGGGCTCCGGCATCTCGAGCGGCCGCGTGCCGAGCGATGCCATCAGGTGCGCCCAAACCGGAAGCGCTCCCTCCGAGCCCGTCAGGCCCGTCGGTTGGTAGTGATCGTATCCCACCCACACCACGGTGAGATCGCCGCCCGAGAACCCGGCAAACCAGCTGTCGCGATCCTGCGAGGAAGTGCCGGATTTCCCGGCGGTCACGAGCCCAGGAGGAAGGATGCGCATGGCAGGCACGCCCGTCCCATGCGTCATGACCTGCTCCAGCATGCTGTCGACCTCATAAACATCGGCCGTGGGTGCCACCTGGGTCACCTGCAATGGGAACGCCTTGAGCGCTTTGCCATCCGCGCTCACCACACTCTGCACCGCACGCAGGGGCGTGCGAAATCCTCCGTTCGCGAGCCCGTTGTAAAGCTGCGCGACTTCGAGCGGGGAGATGTCGATGGCCCCGAGCAGCATCGCCGGCACCTGTTGCGGCGGCTGCTCCAGCCCGAAGCGCGTCAGGGTGTCCGAAATCTTGTCGAGGCCGACATCCATGCCGACTCCCACCGTCGCGAGATTCAGCGACTCCGCCAATGCACGCACCACTGGGACGGGACCGTAAGTGCGGCGCGTGAAGTTCTCGGGCCGCCAGAATTTTCCGGTCGCGAGCTTGATGCTCACCGGCTGGTCCTGCACGACTGTCGCAGCGTTGTAACGGCCGGTCTCGAGTGCCGTCAGATAGATGAACGGCTTCACCAATGAGCCGATGGAGCGGCGCGCATCCAGAGCGCGGTTGAAGCCGTCGAAGTCGACCTGGCGTGCGCCCACGATCGCGAGCACATCACCGCTCTGCGGTGAGGTCACGACCACCGCGCCTTCGAGCTTCGCATCATGCCGATGATGACGCTTGTCGAGCACCTGCAGCTGCGCATCGAGTGAGCGCTCGGCGAGCTCCTGCGCCCGCGGCTGCAGGCTGGTATAGACGCGAAGGCCGGCTTCGGTCAGCTCCTTCTCCGGATAGTCCCGTTGCAGCGTCCGCCGCACCAGCTCCAGGTATCCCGGATAGTAGGCGCCGGAGGCGCCATTCGTGACACCGAGGGGCTGGCGCTGCGCAACCTGCGCGTCGGCCGCCTTGATGACCCCCTGCTCGGTGAGAATCTTCAGCACCAGATCGCGCCGCGCGAGCGTGCGCTGCGGATGCCGGCGTGGATCGTAGTAGGTGGGGCCGCGCACGATCGCCACCAGAGTTGCGATCTGCGGCAGGTCGAGCTCCGAGAGCGGCTTGCCGAAATAGAATTCGCTCGCGAGCCCGAACCCATGAATCGAGCGGTTGCCGTCCTGACCGAGGAAGATCTCATTGATGTAGGCATTCATGAGATCCGCCTTGCTGAAATGCGAGGCGAGCGAGATCGCCATGATGGCCTCGCGCACCTTGCGCCCAAGGGTCTGGCGGTTGGAGAGGAAGTAGCTCCTGACGAGCTGCTGCGTCAGTGTGCTGCCGCCCTCCTCGAAGCGGCGCGAGCGCAGGTCCACCCAGAACGCGCGCAGGATCGCCCAAGGATCGACGCCGCGGTTGGTATCGAAGCTGCGATCCTCCACCGCCTTGAGGGCTGCCGGCAGAAGCGGCGGCACCTCCTGCGGCGTCACCACGATCCGGTCGACGCCGTCGATCGGAAAGAGGCTGCCGATGAGGAGCGGGTCGAGCCGCATCACCGGCACCTCTCGTCCGGTGCTGTCCCTGAGGTCCTGAACACCCGTCGGGCCGAAGAGTACCGACAACACCGTTGCCGGCCGACTGCCGTCCGCGAATTGCACCGCTCGCAGCGCGACGTCGATACGCGTCCCGGTAACCCGGTAAGTGCCCGGCTGCTCCAGGTCGGTCACGGGATGGTAGGAGAGCCGCTGCAATTCGTGCTCGAGCTGCGGCGCCGAGAGGTCGAGCCCCGCATAAAGATCCAGCGGTGCGGCGTAGACATGCGCCGGCAACGTCCAGCGCAGACCCTCGAAGCGGTGCGTCACGAGAACGTTCAGGTAGTAGACATAGAGGCCAAAGGCCAGCACCCCGACGAGCACCACGCCCGTGAGGAGCCCGCCCAGCCCCCAGCGGCGAGCCGCGGACTTTTTCTTCCGGCCGCCGGACGAGCCGGACCGCCCGCCGGAGGAACGTCGCGTCGAGCCCTTCAGAGCACGAGCTCCTCGGCGGGATCGCGCAGATTGTAGGACGAGCTCATGCAGTGGCCGTACGCGCCGGCATTGGCAATCAGAATGACATCACCTTCCCGGGTCGGGGGCAGTAGACGATCGTGCCCGAGTACGTCGGCACTTTCGCAGATGGGACCCACAATATTCACGAGCTCGGTGGCGGGCTCCGTCAGGCGGGTGAGATTCGCGATCTCATGATATGCACCATAGAGTGCCGGCCGGATGAGGGAGTTCATACCGGTCGCGACCCCGACGTAGCGAACCTCGCCCTTGCTCTTCAGTTGAGTGACGCGGGCAAGCAGGACGCCGGCGGGCGCCGAGAGAAAGCGACCGGGCTCGAGCCAGAATTCGAGGCTGGGGTACTCGGCCCGCACGGCGGCGAGCAGCGTATCGAGCTTGGGCAGATCCAGGCCCGGCTGATCGCTGCGCTCCGGCACGCCGAGGCCACCCCCGATGTCGAGCACCCGCACCCCTTCGAAGCGCTGCGTGAGCCCCGTCAGCTGTCGGGCCGTGCGCTGCCAGGTCATTTCATCGAGGATGCCGCTCCCTACGTGAGCCTGAAGACCGACTACCCGCGCATCCACCTTGCGCGCTTCCCGCGCTATCCGCTCGAGATCGGAGACCGGCACGCCAAACTTGGCATGCGCCCCGGCCGTCCGCACGTGATGGTGATGCCCTACGCCCACTCCCGTATCGACACGTACGAAGAGATCATGGTTACGGAAGAGGCTTCCCCACTCCGCCAGCGCGTAGAGGTTGTCGACGGTGACCTGCACGCCGCGCGCGAGCGCCCACTGGTACTCATCGCGCGATGCAAAGTTGGGCGTATAGAGCACACGCTTCGGATCGAGGTCCGGGAAGAGAGCGAGAACCCGCTCCACCTCCGGACGCGCCACGCATTCGAATTCGATTCCCTCCTCGCGCATCGTCCGCAGCAGGGCGGGATGCGGGTTGGCTTTCATCGAATAATGCACCCGCGAGAGCGAGGTCATGGCGCGCAGCGCTCGCGCTGCCGCTCTCGCGGCATCGAGATCGTAAACGTATGCCGCATCGCGCTCACCGAGGGCCGACAGGAGGCGCGTGCGTTTCTCGCGCCACCATGGCAGCGGACTCGCGGCACCGGCCTGCGGCTTGGCGAAGAGCTGCTCCCAGGTGGGCCCGAGTACCCGATCGCCCGGCACCGGCCGGATGAGCAGCTCGTGGAGCTGGTCGACCAGCCGATCGCCCTGCCGCTCATCGACGACGAAGGTGAAGTTGAGATCGTTGGCCGCCTGGCTGACGAGGTAGATCTTCTGCTCCTCGAAGAACTCGAATGCGCCTCCCAACTGGTGCAGGATCGCGCGGATGTTGCGTCCGACGAGGCTCACGGCAGCACAGGGCCCAATGACCTGCACGCGGCAGAGGCGCGAGAGATCGCTCACCAGCCCGGCGAGCAGGCTCTCATCGAGCGTGTTGGCGGCCGGATCGAGCGAAACGGTGACGGTGGTCTCCGACGTCGATACCAGATCCACCGACATCCCGTGACTCTTGAAGACCTGGAAGGCATCGGCGAGAAACCCGACCTGATGCCACATGCCGGGACTCTCGAGCGAGACCAGCGTGATGCCTTTCTTGGTGCAGACCGCTTTCACCTGCGCGTTGCCGTCGGCCCCCTCGGCCGTGAGAACGGTGCCCTCGAGGTCCGGGACCTGCGTGGCATAGATATGAAGCGGAATCCGGTACTGCCGCACGGGCAGGATGCAGCGCGGATGCAGCACCTTGGCGCCGCTGGTCGCGATCTCCTGCGCCTCATCATAGTGAAGTGAGCGCAGCAGGCGCGCCGTGGGTGTCGAGCGCGGGTTGGCGCTGAACAGGCCCGGCACGTCGGTCCAGATCTCGAGCCGCCGCGCGCGCAGCTTCGCGGCGAGATAGGCGGCGGAGGTGTCGGAGCCTCCGCGACCGAGGAGCACCGTGTTGCCTTCCGTGTCTCTCGCGATGAAGCCCTGAGTGATCACGATGGGCGCGAGGCTTTCGAGGCGCCCCTCGAGCGCCGCATCGGGCGCGAAGCTGCAGGTCGCGTTGAGCAGCCCCGCCTTGGCCGACGCATTGGCGCGATCCTCGGCGAGCAGCATGGTGCGCGCGTCGGCCCAGTCGACTTCCAGTCCCTGGGTGCGCAGGAACCGTGCGCCGAGGTCGCTGGCGAGCAGCTCGCCACTCGACATGACGCGAGCCCGGGTGCGATCGCTCACCTCACCGATGAGGGCGATGCCGGCCGCGATCTGGCCGAGCTCGCCGAGCTGGCGCTCGCAGTCAGGTCCAAGCGGAATGCCGAGCTCGGCCGCGAGCCGCCGGTGGCGCTCCTCGATGATCCGCAGCTCCTCCTGCTGAGCCTCCCCGCGCGCCGCCGACAGAAGCTTCTCCAGGCGATCGGTGATGCCCGTGACCGCGGAGTGCACGATGAGCACGCGTGCACCGTCGGCGCGCCGGGCGGCGGCGACTTTGGCGATGTTGCGCCAGTTGGCGAGCGAGGAGACGCTGGTCCCCCCGAATTTGAGGACGATCCAGTCGGACGCGGTGCGAGTCACGAGAGTATTCCGGAGGCGAACGGCGGTGCGGGGCAGCGGCCGCGTGAGGCCCAAATGAGGCCGTGGATCGAGCAGTCCCCCGGCGGGGCCACGGCGCCGAGGCGCCCGCCCGCCCTGCTCGAGTCATGGGGCGGTGTTACAGCTCTTCGTCGAAGTCGCGGAGGTCCTTCTCGAGCTTCTTGTCCGCCAGGACTTCTTCCAGCCGGCTCCACGCGGCTTTGCCACGTTTCACCTGGTTGCGAACGCGCTTGTCCACCCGGTCGAGCAGCCGGTCATAGTCGGTGCTGTCCTCGGTGGCCCCGCTCAAGAATTCCTCGTCGAGATCGAAGCTCTCGTTGTCTCGTTCCGACATCTAGCGGTGCAAATCCTGAGTTAAATCAATGCGTAAGTGCATCTGGGGCACGGAGCAAGGCAGCGAACTATAGCGGATTCCCGTCCGAGAGCAATATCCAGGAGCTATGAGCTGAGCAGCTATGACTCCATTCGGTCCCGGACGGTTATGGGGGCACCCCGGCTGAGACCCAAGCCCTCCGCCGCGCTCTGCTCCGCGCGCGCGATTTCGACGACCCCGAAGGAATTGATCAGCGCCAGGTATTCGCCCGGCCTGGTGTCGCCTTAGGTGCGCAGAAGCGGGAAGGCGTGGCGGCCCGCATGCACCAGCGGCAGCCGGAAGCGCCCGATCAGGGGCGCGTCGATGTTGCTGATGAGATTGCCGAAATGATCGATGGTGATGATGACGCCTGAAACGCTCGCCCGCTCCACCGAGGGCTCATCGACCCATGAGGGCACCAGGGAGTCCGCGTTC
>DASUHA010000027.1:0-8285 GCA_036273735.1 Steroidobacteraceae bacterium
AGGTCGGGGAACAGAACACTTTGTGCCGTGGTATCCTCGGTCACGCAAAAGCCTCTCGAGTGGGAAAAGAACTGCTAGCACAGCCTTTTTACCACGACAGGGGCTTTTGTCTTTCAGAAATCACGAATTTTCCGGGCTAGAAGTCGTATCGTACAGTTGCGCCGAACATGCGAGGCGGGCCGTAGACGGTCGTGGAGGTGCCGATGGTCGAGTATAGGTCCTCGTTCGTGATCCGGTAGGTCTTGTCAGTGAGATTGGTTGCGAAGAGCGACACGTCGAACCGGCTGCCCAGTACCTCATTCCAATCAGCGTGCGCGCCGAGCAGGCCGTAGGAGGGCATGTAGCTGCCGGAATCGATGCTCGTGAACCCCGCGAAGACGCGGTCCTGGTAGGAGAAATCGACGCCCAGCCAGAGCTCGCCTGCCCGCGCTGCCAGGGGGAGACGCACTCGTCCGGCGAGGCTTCCTTTGTTCTTCGGCGCAAACGCGTATGGCAAGGATGTCAGATCCTGTCCCAGGGGCGTCACATAGCGCTCGTAGTGGGCGTCCATGTGCGAGTATGCGAGGGTGAGCTCGAGGTAATCCGTCGGCCGCAGAACGTTCTGAAGCTCGACGCCCCGCACCACCGCCTTGGCTGCGTTTGCAGTGACCGCCTCCTGCAGATTGTCGATCAGAGCGCTGGTGTTGACCTGAGCATTACGGAGCCGGCTGTTGTAGAGAGCCACATCGGTCCTGCCACGCACCCCGCCGATGGACCATTCGGATTTCGCGCCGAGCTCCACGTCCTCTACCTTTTCCGGACCGTATGCGAAGAACGGACTGTTGGTATCGCCGAGACTCGCCGCGACGAGGTTGAAGCCGCCGCTCTTGTACCCTTGGCGCGAGGTGAGGTAGAGCATCGTATCGCGGGTCGCCTGGTAAGCCAGCCCGAGGTTGTAGGAGCTTCCCGAATGGCGGGCGCTCCCCGCCACGAAGCAATCCGGATAAATGCCCGGGCGGGAGGAGCAGAAGTCGCCCGGCGACGGATAAAACGGCACCGCCCCGAAGGATTGACTGAATCCCTCGTAGACGTGATCCCAGGTATAGCGATAGCCGGCAGTGAAGCTGAGACCTTCGAGGACCGGCGTGAGCTGGTAGGTGGCCTGCCCGTATGCGCCGGTCGAGGTACCCCCCAGGTCCGTGCTATCGGTATTGCTGTAGATGGGAAGGAGCACCAGATGCTGCGTGTAGGTATGGTTGGCTGCACCCGGCGTGTAGTCGTCCTCGTAGTAGACACCCGTCTGCCACGAAAGAGACCCGCCCGCAGAGCTGCCCTGGAGCTGCAGCTCCTCTGTCATGGTTCCTTCGTCGACCAGGTAGGTTCCCGGCTTCGAGCCAATCGAATCCAGCAGTGCGAGCGTCGTCCCATCCTCGTCATCATCGCGCCTGGCAAGCTGGCGGGAGAAGCTCACGATGTTTCGCAGCTTCAGCCGATCGCTGAAGCGGAGCGTCGTCTTGTTGATGACGCCGTAATCGGTCTCCTGATCGAGCTGCGCCACCGACAGCGCCGTCGCCCGCGGCCCGCGGGCATCCTGTGCCGCAAGGTAGGCGAGAATGCCGGCGCCGACGAACGGATTGGCGGGGTTCGCCGCATCGAGAGTCGAGCCGGGGCCGTGCTCGTCAAAGCGTACATAACTGCCGATGAGGTAGTTCTCGAACCAATCCGAGGGCCGCAGGAGCAGCTCGAGGCGCCCCGACCTGAAGTGGCGATTGTCATAGGCGACACCCGAATTGACGTCGCGCGTGTAGCCTTCCCGCGAGCCCGCTTGCCCTGCGACCCGCAGCGCAAGCGCATCTGTGATCAGCGGCACATTGACGGCCCACTGAGCTTCCGCGCGCCGGTAGTCTCCGGCAAGCGCCTGTACATAGCCGTGGACGCCCGTGAAGTCCGGCGGCCGCGGCTCGAACAGCACGGCCCCGCCCGTGGTGTTGCGCCCGAAAAGGGTGCCCTGCGGCCCGTTGAGCACCTGCACCGACTGCAGGTCGTAGTAGAGGCCCGGGCCGGCCATCTGCGTCGGCACCTCGGAGAAATAGCCGACGACGGCCGGACCGCCTCCGGCGCCGCCGCCGGTATTCAGGCCGGACTCGCTCTGCCCGCGCAGACTGAAGAATTGCTGGCCCTCTCCGTGCGAATACCCGCTCACATATGCCGACGGCACCAGAAGCTGTAGATCGCTCAGCGTCTGCACGTCGTGGCGCTGAAGTGTCGACTGATCGATCGCGGCGATGGCAATGGGGACGCGCTGCAGCGACTCGCTGCGGCGCTGCGCTGTGACGATGACCTCCTTGAGGAGCGCAACTCCGCCGCCATCAGCGACTGGCCCGGCGGCCGTGGTGTCCGTGGAAGCCGGCGCCGCACCGCCGGGGTCCTGCGCCGCTGCGCTCCGCCCCAGCGCCGGCTCTTCCCCGCGGGCGGCCGCATTCAGCGAGACAAGGAGAGTGGCGATTGCCACACCAAGCATCACGGATTTCTGGTAACGATGCTGATGACCCACGATTCCCCCAAATGTGCCTGCGATCACGCGCCCGCTGCGGCCCGTTTGAGCCAGTATAGGGCGGCGTTACGCGCTATGCAACGCGTTGCATAGCGAAATCGACGTACGATCGCGACCCGGAGGCTCGCTGCGGGATGGCATGGAACGCAAAATTATGGTGATATATCGACTACGGATGAGCCTGATCCGACGATCCGGGGGGATGCGCTCTCCAATTTGTTTGCAATGCGTTGCGTTAGTCTCCGAGCTGAGCAAGGCCTGGACGTCGATCGATGGGGAACAGCGATGACCGATAGACACCAAAGTCAGAGCGCGTGGGGCAGCGACCCGCCTGCTCCAGCGACCGTGAGCCCCGAGGCGCAGCGTGCCCTCGCCTCGCTGCCCGACGCGGCGGGACCTGCGGACCTCGTGGCGCATCGGGCGCTCTGCGAGCAGGTCCAGCGCGAGCTCGGCACGACGCAGATGGAGCGCCATGGCGTCCGAATGTCCGAGGACGAGATTGCGGGGGTGCCGGTGAGGACCTTCACCCCGGCCACGTCCGCCGCGAAAGGAGTCTTGCTGAACCTGCATGGCGGCGGCTTCATCGTCGATGCGGGATCGGTGACCGAGAACGTGCCGATCGCCGCCTACACCGGCATGACGGTGGTCGCGGCGCGATACCGGCTTGCGCCCGAGCACGCTTTTCCCGCCGCCGTGGACGATGCGGAAGCAGTGTATCGAGCATTGCTCGGCAGACACGGCGCCGAGCGGCTCGCCCTCTACGGAACGTCCGCCGGCGCGTGCCTGTGTGCGCAGCTCGTGGTCCGTCTGCGGGAAAGGAGCGTTGCGCTGCCGCGTGCGTTGGGTTTTTTCACCGGCACGGCCGACCTCAGCCGGCGGGGAGACTCGGAGTTCTTCTTTCGGCCAGCGCGCGAGCGCCTGGACCGGACCGCGCAGTTCTTCGAGTACGTGGCGGACAGCGACCGCTACAGCCCGCAGGTCTCCCCGATCCTCGCGGACCTGCGCGGCCTGCCGCCCACACTTTGCCTCGCAGGCACGCGCGATTTCATGCTGAGCCAGACGGCGTTGTTCCACCAGGCGCTCCTTGCCGCGAGCGTCGATGCCAGGCTCGAGTTGTTCGAGGCGATGCCACACGCGCATTGGATATTTCTCGACCTCCCCGAGTCCGAGCAGGCGTTTCGCGCGATGGCGCGCTTTTTCATATCCCACCTGCCGGCGGGCGCAGGCCGCTAGCGCGCTCAGGTCTCGCGGATCACGAGATGGGTGGGTACGGTCGCGGAAGCGGGCTTCACCCCCTCGAGCGCCTGAAACAGCTTCTCGACGAGGAGACTGCCGGCCTGGTGGGTGTCCTGGCGAATCGTGCTCAATGGCGGCTCGAAATACTGCGCCATCGGCAGGTCGTTGTAGCCGATGACCGAGGTCTCGTCTGGAATCCCCACACCCGCCTCCCGCAACGCGAGGATGACTCCCATCGCCACCGAATCACTGCCCGCGAACACCGCATCCGGCCGCGCCGCTCCGGGCCGTGCGAGGTAGCCGCGCATGAGCCTGTGGGCCGTCTCGAGCGTGAAGTCGGAAGTCTCCAAATCCGAGATTTCCGCCTTGCGATCGCCCGCTCTGAGTCCGATGCCGAGACCCTGCCGGCGCTGCTCCATCTCCGGATGGGCCCGATTACCGGCGAACAGAACCCGGCTGCGACCGAGCGCCGCGAAGCGCTTGCCGGCCAGCATTCCGCCCTTGAAGTTGTCACTGCCGACAGTGCAGTAGGCCGCCCGCTCGTCCGCCGCTCCCCACACCACGAACGGAACGCGTGTTCGCGCAAGGCTTCGCAGCCATTCATCCCCCGGGCCCTGCCCGAAAAAGATGATGCCGTCGGCGCGTTTCGAGGCGATCATGGATTCGTACGAGTACGGGTCATCCGACTCCGGAGCGCACAGCAGCACATCGTGATGCCTGATCCAGAGGCCACGCGCCACGTCATTCAGCAGTTGAAAGAAAAAGGGCGCCGACGCCGTCTCACTCGCCTGCGGCGGCAGATGCATGACCACCGCCACGGTGTTGGATCGGTTGGTCCTGAGCTTGCGGGCATTCCAATTGACCGAATAGCCGTGTTGGCGCGCGAGGCTCAGGATCCGCTTCTTGGTCTCCGGATTGATCAGCGGACTGTCCTTGAGCGCGCGCGAAACCGTCGGCTTCGATACGTTCGCGAGCCGCGCGATATCGTCCATCGAAGTCAGCTTCTGCTTTCTGGCCGGCATGGACGGGTGAATATATAGAATCCCCTCTCAATTGCAACCCGTTGCATTGACCGCCGCATCACGCGAGCCGCCGCGTCGACATTCGCGGGGAATGTATCGCAAGTGGATCGGTCCCGAGTCCGTCGGTGAAGCCAGCGGCGGGCGATTTGCAGTGTGCGCGGCGGCTCAGCAGACTGTGCGGCCCGCGCCGGACGCGGCCGATCTCCCGGAGTCTGCACCATGAAGCTTTACTTCAATCCCGCCTCACCCTACGTTCGCAAGGTCCGCGTCACTGCGCACGAGCTCGGGCTCGACGGAAGAATCGAGCGGATCAGCATCTCGCTGAGTCCGGTCAATCCGCACGAGGCGCTGCGCTCCAGCAATCCGATCGGCAAGATCCCGACACTCGTCACCGACGATGGCGCCGCGCTCTACGACTCGCCAGTCATTTGCGAGTATCTCGACTCGCTCGCGGGGGGCGATCGTATCTTCCCCGCCACCGGGCCTGCGCGCTGGACGGCGCTGCGCCGTCAGGCACTCGCCGACGGCATCATGGACGCCGCCGTGTTGACACGGTATGAGGAGGCCACCCGTCCGAAGGAGCTGCGGTGGCAGGGCTGGATCGACGGACAGCTGCTCAAGGTGCGCACCATACTCGACGCCTTGGAGAGCGAGAATCTCGATGGCGCGTTCGATATCGGCACGATCTCGATCGCCTGCGCATTGGGCTACCTCGATCTGCGCTTCGCGAGCGAGGGTTGGCGATCGACACGCCCACGGCTCGCCGAATGGACAGCAGCCATCGGCAAGCGGCCCTCGCTCGAAGCGACCGCTCCGGCCGTGTCCTGAGGGCGAAGGCAGCCTCTAGGCGGCCGCGGCACGCCCGGCCGTCTGACGGCCGTCCAACTCGCGGATCAGCTCCTCGAGCAGCTTGGCCAGCTCGCCCGCCATTACCGCGAAGTCGAGATCGAACTGCTCGGCTGCATCGATCTCCTCCTCATCCCCACGCTCCGGCGCGACCTCGAGAAACTCGACCTTTTTGATCTGCAGCTTCTCGGTCAGCACGAAGGAGACACGGCCGTTCCACGTGAGCCCGAGCTGTGTCGGCCGCTTGCCCCCTGCGACATACGCGCGGACCTCTCTGCCGTCGAGGGGATGGCGGCGGTAGCGCACGATGGACTTTGCGGGCTCCCCTGATTGGAGCTCGAGGTCCTGCTCGATCGAGAAAGGCCCTGTTGCATCCGACTGCATCAGCCACGTCGCCATGCATGCGCTCGGAGAGCGCTCGGTTTCCACTTTCGCCACCGCCAGGCTGCCCAGCGTATCCCGCAACGCTTCGACGAGCTCTTCCGCCCGGCCGTCGCTTCCGGAATCGACCACCAGCCAACCATTGCGCGGATCGATCCATGCACGCGTGACCCGGCGTCGCGTGAGCGCCCGCGCACGCAGCTCATCCAGCACCTGCATCTTCAGCTCACGCATCTGGCGGCGGCCTACCGGAAAGCCCTGAGTCTGTGCCTTCAAACGTGCACGCTGCTGCGCCTCCTGCCGAACGATCGAGCCAGGCAGGAGCTTCTGATCGACGCCGAGCGCGACCAGGTGCTGCTCGCCGACGGAGTGCAGGAGGCGATCGGTCGTGGCCGGGGGTACCCAGCCCGTACTGCGCATCTCGAGCGGACTGCAGGGCTGCAACGGCCGGCGCGCAAGTCCTTCCTCCAGGCTGGCCGCGGAGACGCTCCAATCGGCGGGCAAACGATAGACGGTCAGGTTCTTAAACCACATATGGAAAAAAAACGGGATGAAAATGGTCTGGGGAGCGCCGCCGCGCGGATAGGGCTCGCCGTGGGCGAGCCCGCTGGTCCTGCGTGCAGCGCATGAAAGTGTGGCGGAGTATAGCCATGCACTCCGGTGAAGTCCGCTTGCTTTGCGGACTGCAGGCGCCGCGCGCGGCGCGGTTAGCGGCCGCGGACCGCTAGGTCGCCGGCCGGCGCGGCCATCAATGACTGGAGAGTGTCGTGTGACACGGCGTCCGCGAAGCCATCGAAACGACCCTGCTCCGCCAGCGCTTTGGCGGCGCGCATGAAGCCGCCCCACGCGGCACGCGCAAGTCCGCCGCCCACGCTGATGCGGCGCACGCCCAGCGCTGCGATGTCTGCCACCGTGAGCGGGCTCGCAGAGCCCACGAGCAAATTCACGGGTTTCGGGGCGACGCTCTCGACGACGCGGCGGATGTGCTCAGGCGAGCGGATACCGGGCGCGTAGAGGCAATCGGCACCCGCGCTCGCATACGCCTGCAGCCGGGAGATCGTCTCATCCACGTCAGGGCGGCCCACGAGAAAGCACTCCGCTCGCCCGACCAACAGGGTATCGCCCCCGGACTGGTCGATCGCCTTGCGCGCCGCCCGCATCCTCGCGACGGCAACGTCGAGGTCGTAAAGAGGCTTGGCGTCATCGCCGGTCGAGTCCTCGATAGACAGCCCCGCCACCCCCGTCTCGACGGCCAGGCGCACGCTTTGTGCCACGCCGTCGGGATCACGCGCATAACCACTCTCGAAGTCCGCGTTGACCGGCAGCTCCGTCGCGGCGACCATCGCCCGCAAGTGCTCCAGAACCGCATCGCGCGACATCCCGGCATCGGGACGCCCTTGGGTCCACGCAAATCCCGAGCTGGTCGTGGCGAGCGCCTTGAATCCGAGGGTCTGCAGATAGCGCGCGCTGCCCGCGTCCCAGGGGTTGGGGATCACGAAGCAGCCGCTGCGATGCAGCTCGTGGAAACGGCGACGCTTTTCGGCGGCACTCGAGGCGCTGGGGGACATGGCTTCGCTCTCCCGTGGCAGGTGGACCATGATACTCCCGGTAGAGGCGCGGCCCACCGAGGTGTCGTACGATCCTCTGAGCGCTGGATCCGGGCATCGTGCCCGGCTCGCGCGAGGGGAATCTGCACACGTGAGCACTCGAGCCTGGCTGGCCTTCGTTGCCTTAGGTGTCATCTGGGGCCTACCCTACCTTTTCATCAAGATCGCAGTGCAGGAGATCTCTCCGCTCGATGTAGCCTGGGGTCGGATCACGCTTGCCGCCCTCATCCTCCTGCCCATCGCCTGGCATCGCGGTGCATTGCGCGCGCTCGTCACCCATAAGGGGGCGGTATTCGCGTTCGCCCTGGTCGAATTCGCGATACCGTTCTCGACGATCTCACTGGGCGAGCGCTGGATCCCCTCGTCCTTCACGGCAATTCTGATCGCGACGGTGCCGCTCACCATCGCCCTCATCTCCCGCTTCTTCGGCGTCCATGAGCGCCTCGGGACAGCACGGGCCATCGGACTCACCGTAGGCCTCGCGGGCGTCGTCGCGCTGGTGGGATTCGGCACCCTCTCCGGACCGCTCGCCTGGGCAGGGGTCGGATGCGTGCTGGTCGCGACGGTCGGCTATGCGGTCGGACCGCTCATCATCCAGAAGCATCTGCATTCCGTCGACTCGATCGGCCCGGTCGCCGGCAGTCTCTCGATCGCGAGCCT
>DASUHA010000028.1:0-9818 GCA_036273735.1 Steroidobacteraceae bacterium
ACAGCCAGTGGGGGATCGATGAGAAGGAATTGCTGGGAATCGTGAGGACTTACCGCGCCAGGCACATTCCTCTCGATGCCTTCGAGCTCGATTTCGATTGGAAGGCCTGGGGAGAGGACGCGTACGGGGAGTTTCGCTGGAACCGACAGAAGTTTCCCGACGGCCCGAGCGGCAAGCTCGCCGCGGAGCTCGAGGCTGCCGGGGTCCATCTCATCGGCATCATGAAGCCGCGCATCCACGTCGATACGGAGGAGGGCCGCTACGCCACTGCGCATCATCTGTGGCTCCGCGGCGAGAAGCCGAGCCTGGATTACTTCTCGCACAAGCCCGTCAAGGATCTGGACTTCGACGACCCCGCGACCCGAGCCTGGTTCTTCAACCCCATGCTGCAGAAAAGCTTCAGGACCGGGATCGTGGGCTGGTGGAACGATGAGGCGGATGAGAGCGGCGGGGACACTCAGTTCCTGAACATGGAGCGCGCGCTCTACGAGGGGCAGCGCGGCCTCTCCGATACGCGCGTCTTTTCCTTGAACCGAAACTTCTGGCTGGGTGCCCAGCGCTATGCCTATGGGCTCTGGTCGGGGGACATCCAGACGGGGTTTGCGACGATGGCGCGGCAGCGCTCACGCATGCTGAGCGTCATCGATGTAGGGGAGAGCTGGTGGAGCATGGACGGTGGCGGCTTCCAGGGGCACCCCTCGGATCAGAACTATGCCCGCTGGATCGAGTTCGGCGCCTTCACGCCCATCTTCCGCGTGCACGGCGTGTATCAGGAGAAGCGCCAGCCCTGGCGCTATGGACCGATCGCCGAGCGCGCCGCAACTCATGCCATCAGGCTGCGGTATGAGCTGCTGCCCTACATCTATTCCTATGCCTGGCAGGATCATGTGGCCGGTGTGGGGCTCGTCAGACCGCTCACCTTCGGCTGGCCGGGGGATCCCAACGTCCGCAGCGATTCCAGCGAATGGCTCTTCGGCAAGTACCTCCTGGTCTCGCCCGTGGTGGAGCAGGACCAGACCGAGAAGCGTATCTACCTCCCGGCGGGTCTCTGGACCGATTGGTCGAGCGGCAGGATCTATCCTGGCGGCCGCTCGATCACCCTGTCGCTGGACACCAAGACCTGGAGCGACATTCCTCTCTTCATTCGTCAGGGGGCGATCATCCCGACTCAGCCGGTGGAGGGATACGTCGGTGAGCGTCCCATCACCACCGTTCGCGTTGAGGTCTTTCCGGACGCAAAGCGAACCGACTTCGACTACTACGACGATGACGGCAAGACTTACGCCTACGAGCACGGGAACTACTTCCTGCAGCACTTGAGTGCGCAGGCGACTCCGGATGCAGTCAGCCTGACAACCGCCGATGCGAGTGGCGCATATCGGCCGGCTCTCGCACATTATGTCTTTGCCGTCCATCGGACGGTGGCAAAGCACGTGATCCGTGACGATGCACCGCTCGCTCGCGTCGCCGATGTTGCTGCGCTGAGCCAGTGCACCGGCGCATGCTGGACCATCGGCGGCGATCGCTACGGCGGCGTGACATACATCAGGCTACCCGCGGGCATCGCCACCCACGTCGAGATGAAGTGAGCAGCGGGCGCTCGCTGACAAAGAGATGCTGCGTCGCATTCCCTTACTCACGTGCATCCTGCTGGTCGGGGCACTGTCGTGTCATGCCGGGCGTGCCCAGGCGTGCACGCATGACAACAAAGTGGAACGGCGCTACCTGTTCTCCGATCAGGGGCCGCTGTACGACAGCGATCCGCAGCCCACTGCGAATAGCTCAATAACCCTTACGCTGCGCGCCTGCAGGGGAGACCTCACCGGCGCCCGTATCGAGTACTACGACACCGCGGACGCTTCGTCTCATCGGATCCCAATGCACTGGGTGTCGGACGATCCGACCGGCACCTTCGACTACTGGCAGGGCACGGTTCCCGCCAGCCGCTCGAAGAAGGACTACCGGTTCCGGGTCACCGACGGCTCCTCCACTGCATGGCTCAATGCAGCCGGCATCACCTCGACCGAGCCTTCCTCGGGCGACTTCCTCATCATCCCCGGGTTCAGGACACCGGACTGGATGAAGAATGGGGTGATGTACCAGATCTTCCCGGACCGCTTCTATGACGGCGACACGTCCAATGACGTGACCAACGGTCAATACAGGTACGCCGGCTGCGCGACCGAGCGGCACGCGTGGGGTACGAGCGTATTCCCCAAGGTCAAAGGCTGCAGAACCGAGGTGTTCTTCGGCGGCGATCTGGCGGGGATCGACCAGAAGCTCAGCTACATCAAAGGGACAGTGGGCGCGGACATCATTTACCTCAATCCCGTCTTCATGTCCCCCAGCAACCACAAGTACGACACCCAGAATTATTACCTCGTGGACCCGGCGTTCGGGACCGCCGCCATCCTGCAGCACCTCATCGCCGACATCCACGGCAGCTCCAATGGGCCGCCCGGTCACATCATTCTCGACGGCGTGTTCAATCACAGTGGCGACAGCAACTGCTGGTTCGGCAAGGCGACCTACGGCTCGATTTCCTGTCCGGAGCCGGGAGCGTTTCAGTCGCAGTCGAGCCCCTATTACCGCTACTACACCTTCCAGTCATGGCCGGACACTTATTCCTCCTTCTTCGGCTTCGGCGGGATGCCCAAGCTCGATTACGGCGCGAGCGGCTCGGCGATGCGCAGGCAGATCTACGCCAGCAAGACCTCCGTGATGCAGACCTACCTGCGCCCCCCGTACCGCATCGACGGATGGCGGCTCGATGTAGCGCAGTCTCTCGATGCCGACGGCAGAGATGGCAGCGATGCGACCAATCACGAGATCATGCGGGAGCTGCGGGCGGCGGTGACATCCGTCAATCCGGACGCCGAAATCCTGGGTGAGTTTTGGGGTGATGCCGCGGCGTGGCTGGATGACGGCAAGGAATGGGACGGGGCCATGAACTACAACGGCTTCACCCGGCCCATCTCCGAGTGGATCTGCGGTGAGGACGAGACCGGCAAGAGCGCATCGATCAATGAGAGCACGCTCGACCGCCGGCTTCGTGCCAGCCGCGCCGACCTGCCCGTCGGCGTGCAGGAGACGATGACGAACGCGCTCGGGACACACGATACCGAGCGCTTTGCGACGCGTTGCGGCGGCGATATCCGCAAGGTCTACCTGGGCCTCATATTTCAGCTCACCTACCTCGGCACTCCGGCCATCTACTACGGAGACGAGTACGGCATGCAGGGCGGCCCCGATCCGGATGACCGGCGCACCTTCGACTGGTCGCGGGCCCATGCCGGCGATGCAGCCGTGGCGCTCACGCACAAGCTCGTTTCCATCCGCGGCCGGTACTCGGCGTTGCGCACGGGTTCATACATCACGTTGCTGACGGACGATACCCGTCATATCTACGCATTTGGCCGTTTCGATTCGGCTCACCGGATCGCGGTAGTGCTCAACAACGCCAGCGCTACGCAGACGGCGACCGTTCCCGCGTACCAGCTGAGCATGACCAACGGATCGCCGGTGACGGATCTGCTGACGGGCCAGACTTATCAAGTCAGCAACGGCAATCTCACCGTAAACGTCGAAGGACACTACGGCGCGATTCTCGCGCAGTAGCATTGCGACCGCCATTCGATCCGCCGCGGCCACCTCGGCGCGGCAGTCGAGCGGCGCGCCCACACGCGTTGACATATGTCGCCCGGCTTCGCTGCAGCCGCTGAATACGTATGCAGACTACTACCTGAATACGTATGCGGAGCGTTGCTAAGACGGCGAGCTGCGTCGCATTCTGTACCAACAATCCGGTGCTCCGCCCTGCTGCGGACACCCATCCTGTCTTCGGGAGCCTGCCCTTGGCCGGACGAAGAAGCCTTGCCTGCCGGGAAACGCGTACTCGCGATGGAGGAGCGTACCCCTCGCAGCCGCAGCCACGAATAAAGCGTCGCATGCGGCCAGCCCGGGGGCCCGGGCCGGGCATGCACGCCAGGAAGACATCCGGAACGACCGGAGCTGAGCCGCCGGATAGAGCGGCCTGTGCCCAACCAAGACGACCGGGCGGGAGAGCCGAAGGACGGCAGGACGGAGGTATCAACCGATGAGTAAATCGTCTGGAGCGATTCATGGCGGGAGCCGGCGTCGAGCGCCGCTTCTCCTGTGCGCCTTGTTCGCCGCTGCGCTGCTGTGCGGCTGGGGCCGTGCGCATGCCTGCAGCAACGACAACAACGTGGAATGGAACTACCTGTTCTCCGACCAGGGACCGATGTTCGACAGCAATCCGGAGCCGACCGCAACGACTTCGGTAACCGTGACACTGCGTACGTGCAAGGGAGATATCAGCAGTGCCAACGTCAAGTACTACGATACGGCCGACAGCTCCTTCCATTGGGCATCGATGGTGTGGGTGTCCAACGATCCGACGGGCACATTCGATTACTGGTCGGGCACCATTCCCGCCAGCAGCTCGGAGAAGTACTACCGCTTCCAGATCAACGACGGCACGGCCACCGCATGGCTCAATGCCGCCGGCACGACATCGAGCGAGCCTTCCTCGGGCGACTTCTTCGTCATCCCGGGCTTCAAGACGCCGGATTGGATGAAGAACGGCGTGGTGTATCAGATCTTCCCCGACCGCTTCTACAATGGAGACACGACCAACGACATCACCAGCGCTGCGTTCACCTACGGCGGCTGCTCGACCGAGCAGCACGTATGGGGCACGAGCGTTCTCTCCACCGCCGATCCCACCAACTGCAACAGCGAGGTGTTCTTCGGCGGTGACCTGAAAGGCATCGACACGAAGCTGAGTTACATCAAGCAGACGCTGGGCGCCGACATCATTTACCTCAACCCCATCTTCCGCTCCCCCACCGTCCACAAGTACGACACGCAGGACTATTACACCATCGACCCTGCGTTCGGCACGAGCTCCACCCTGCAGACGCTGATCGCGGACATACACAAGAGCACCAACGGACCGAAGGGCTACGTCATCCTGGACGGCGTGTTCAACCACAGCGGCGACAGCAACTGCTGGTTCCAGAAGCAGCTCTACGGCTCCCTCACCTGCTCGTTCCAGGGCGCGTACCAGTCACAGTCGAGCCCCTACTACGGCTACTACACCTTCCAGACGTGGCCGAGCAGCTACTCCGACTTCTTCGGCTTCGGCGGCATGCCCAAGTTCGACTACGGCGCGAGCGGCTCGGCGGTGCGCAACCAGATCTACGGCAGCTCCACTTCGATCGTCAAGACCTACCTCTCCTCTCCCTACAACATCGATGGCTGGCGGCTGGATTTTCCGCAGGCGCTCGATTCGGGCGGCAACGGCGGCAGCGACGCCACCAACCACCAGATCACCCAGGAGCTGCGCTCGGCGGTGAAGTCCGTCAACTCCAATGCCGACATCCTCGGCGAGTTCTGGGGTGACGCCAATCCCTGGCTCGGTGACGGCACGGAGTGGGACAATGTCATGAACTACAACGGCTTCACCCAGCCGGTCTCGGAGTGGATGTGCGGCGTCGACTATCACGGCAACGCCAGCTCGATCAACGAGAGCTCGCTCGACAGCTGGCTGATCGGGACCCGCGCCGACGTTCCGGTCAACGTGCAGGAGACTTGGACCAATGAGCTCGGCTCGCACGACACCGAGCGCTTTGCGACCCGCTGCGGCGGCAACATATGGGATACCTACCTCGGGCTCATCTTCCAGTTCACCTACATCGGCACGCCTACCATCTACTATGGCGACGAGTACGGCGAGCAGGGCGGCAACGATCCGGACAACCGCCGCACCTTCGACTGGACGCAGGCGACGACCAGCAATGCTGCCGTGGCGCTGACGCAGAAGCTGATCTCGATCCGCAACACCTATCCGCAGCTGCGGACGGGCTCGATCAAGACTCTGCTGGTCGACACGACCAACCACATCTATGCGTTCGGACGGTGGGACGCCAATCACCGGATCGCGGTCGTGCTCAATAACACCTCGAACACGGAGACGGTGACGATCCCGGCGTGGCAGTTGAGCATGACCAATGGATCGTTCGTGACGGATCTGCTCACGAACACGAGCTATCAGGTGGTCAGCGGCAATCTCACCGTGTCCGTGCAAGGCCACTATGGCGCGATTCTCGAGCAATAGAGGAGAGTGAGGCCAGCACTCACCGCAAGGGCCGCCCCGGTCGCGCGATCGGGGCGGCCTTGTTTTTCGCCGGCGGCGCGAGCGGCTCGCGACGCCGCATATACTAGGTCGATGAGTACGGCATTGCAGGTGTGATGAAGATCGGCGCTCACCGGGGGTGCCGCTCCCGGACGATCGTGGGGGCGGCTCTGCTTTGCGCTCTGCCTGGCGCCAGGATCCCTGGAGCGAGCGCGCTCGAGGCTCCGGGCGCGCCGTCGACTGCCGCGCTCAACTGGCACGACAGCCTCAGCTGGCGCGGCCAGGAAGCGCGAGTCACCGTGCGGCTCGATGGGAAGTACGTTCTTCACTCGCTCGTCGGTGAGCGGGTCATTGCCGCCCAGCGCTGGCGCGTGCAGACCGCAAGTCCGCTCTTCGACGCACTCTTCGCAATGGCGCAGGAGGACCTGAGCGAGATCTCGGTCGACGCCATCACCGACGGTGCATTCGATCATGGCCGGCCGATCCGTTGCCGCTGTTTCATCGCGGGCAAGCAGTGGCCGTTCGTGTGGACGCGCGATGTTTCCTACTCCATCGACCTCGAGCTGTGGCGGCTCGACCCGGCACGCGCACGCGCCTCGCTGCTCTTCAAGATCTCGCCGCCGCGTGCGGGCCCCGCGCCACGGGGACTGTACGTGATGCAGGACACGGGCTCCGGAGGCAGCTGGCCGATCAGCACGGACCGTGTCGTTTGGTTTCTGGGTGCCCGCCATCTGCTCGAGGACCGCGCCTTTGCCGATACGGTATATCGGGCTCTGGCCGACACCCTGGCCCAGGACCGACGCTATGTCTTCGATCCGCGCATCGGCCTTTATCGCGGGGAAACGTCCTTCCTCGACTGGCGCGAGCAGTCTTATCCCGCCTGGACCGCGCACGACGTGGCCTTCATCGCTCAATCGTTCGCGCTCTCGACCAACGTCCTGCACTACCAGGCTCTGGAGCTGGCCGCCACGATGGCGCGACAGCGCACGCAGCTGGTTGCGGCGGCGCGCTACGCAAGTGAGGCTCAGGCCCTGCGGCAGGCGATCAACAGCCGCTTCTGGAATCCGGACCGCGGGCTCTACGTCAGTTACATCGGCGGACCCGTCGATCCCGTGCCGTTCGATGCCTACGACCTCCTCGGGCTGGATCTTGCAATCACGAGCGGTGTGGCAGACCCTCAGCGAGCGAAGGAGTCGCTGGAGCACTACCCGGCCTGGCCCGCGGGAAGTCCGGTGACCTGGCCGGAGCGGCGCGATCAGCCGATCTACCACAACCGGGCCATCTGGCCGTTCGTGAGCGAATACACGCTGCGCGCGGCGCGGCAGGCCGGCGATCCGGCGCTGATCGCGCTCGAGGTCCGCTCCATGATGCGCGGTGCTGCGCTGTATGCTTCCAACATGGAGAACTACTCGCTGCTCGCACAATCGACGCAGGTCGCAGGTCCGCTCGGCGGCCCCGTGGTCGATTCGCAGCGCCAGCTCTGGTCGGTCGCTGGATACCTCGACATGGTAGTGCGCGGCGTATTCGGTCTCGAGGACGACGGCAGCGTCTCTCCCGCATTGCCGGCATCGCTGGTACCGATGCTCTTCGGCTCCCGCAGTCAGATCAGCCTCCTGGTGGACGGGCGCCGCATCGTTCTCGACCGTCCTGCCCGACTCGACGGCGAGCTATTGGTCGCGGGCAGCACCCAACACGACGGGGTTACGACCGAAGTACATCTCGTGGCCGCGGCCGCTCGGGCGGCCTCACCGCCCATGAATGCGCCGATGTATCCGGCGGTGAGTGCGCGAGCGCCCGGATCACTCGCGGCGGCCGGCGGCGCAGCCGCGAGCATCCGCGGCGCCTGGCCGAGGCACTGGCAGGCAGCGCACGGTGGCGAATACCTCGCCTGGCTCCGGTACTCGAACTCCCACGGTCCGATCAACACGGGCATCACCGCGGCGGTGAAGCGGCTCGAGATTCGCTGCGCCGGCGGACCACGGCAGGTGCTGCCCGTGGTGATGCCTCACAGCGAGGGCTGGCAGGCCTCGACGACGGTTCGTTTCGAGGCCCGCGCCGGCGCCTCCTGCAGCTTCTCGCTGCTGCAAGGCTTCAACATGAGCGACCTGGCACGGTTTGCCCACTACACCGGGCCACCCCCGCCGCCTGCACCGCCAGGCAGGGCCGAGGCAAGCCCGGCGGTCGCAAGCCGAAAAGCGGCGATCATCCAGCGCCCTGCACCTCCGCGTCCGGTTGCCAACGGCGGCGCCAGCGGGCCGCTCAACAGCGCGCGGATCGGCGCCCTGCGGATCGCGCCGCTCGCGGCTGAGGGCCAGGTGCCATGAGCGCCAAACCCGAGCTGTCGTTCCGCCAGGTCTGGAACATGTGCGTCGGCTTCCTCGGCATTCAATTCGCGTTCGCGCTGCAGAACGCCGATGTCAGCCGCATCTTCCAGACACTCGGCGCAAACCTGCGGGAGATCCCGCTGCTGTGGGTGGCGGCGCCGCTTTCCGGCCTCATCGTACAGCCGATCATCGGCTACGCCTCCGATCACACCTGGACGCGTCTCGGCCGCCGCCGGCCGTATTTTCTCGGGGGAGCGCTGCTCACGGCCCTGGCGCTGGTGTGGATGCCTCACTCATCGATGCTGTGGGTGGCTGCCGTGATGTTGTGGCTGATGGACGCCTCCATCAATGTCTCCATGGAGCCCTTCCGGGCCTTCGTCGGCGATCAGTTGCCCGAGGCTCAGCGGCCGCTCGGGTTCGCGCTGCAAAGCTTTTTCATCGGCGTCGGCGCCGTGCTCGCCTCGATGCTGCCGTGGGTGCTGGCCAAGCTGGGCGTTCCGAACGTCGCGCCGGCCGGCCAGATTCCCGCGACGGTGCGCATCGCCTTCCATGTTGGCGCGGCAGTGCTCTTCTGCGCAGTCCTCTGGACCGTCGTGACCACTCGCGAGTACGCGCCCGAGCGCCTGCTGGGCTTCGCCCGCAGGAGTCTGGCGCTCCCCCACACGGATGCTTCCAAAGCGTGGCGGCTCGGTCTCGTCATGTTGATAGCCGGAGGACTCGCAGTCGCTGCAATCCGACGGTTCGCGCTCGCAGACGAGCTCTATCTCCTGGCGGGCGGCCTGATCGTGTTCGGCGCACTCTTCGCCTGGCTGAGCGCGACCGCGAGTCGCGGCATGGTGCGCCAGGTCATGGGTGACCTCTACTGCATGCCTGGGCCGATGCGCCGCCTCGCCTGGGTGCAGTTCTTCTCGTGGTTCGCGCTCTTCGCCATGTGGATCTACACCACGCCGACCGTGACTTCGGTGCAGTTCGGCAGCAGCGATCCCCAGTCGCTCGCGTACAACACGGGCGCCAACTGGGTGGGGGTGCTCTTCGCGGCCGGCAACTGCTTCCTCATCGCCGGCGCCGTGGTCATTCCGCTCCTGGTGCGGCTGCTCGGCGTGCGCTGGAGCCATCTCCTCAACCTGGCGGCAGGCGGGCTGGGTCTCGCTTCCTTCGCCTGGGTCCGCAGCCCTGACTGGCTCCTTCTTTCCATGGCGGGCGTCGGCTTTGCCTCGGCCTCCATCCAGTCGCTGCCCTACACGCTCCTCTCGGACAATCTGCCGGCGGAAAAGATGGGCGTCTACATGGGCATCTTCAACTTCTTCATCGTCATTCCGCAGATGCTCGCGGCCAGC
>DASUHA010000029.1:0-5096 GCA_036273735.1 Steroidobacteraceae bacterium
CGCACCAGCGCCCGCCATGTCGTTTCGAGCGACGCGATCGCATGACGTACGAACACGACGCCATACCATTCCACCGGAAAGGGCTCAACGCTCGCCGGGGTGTGCTTGAACTCCGGCTCCCCTGAGATCGGGTCGACGGCAGGGTTGACCAACGCACCTACGCGCGCCTCGGACGCATGCGCGTCGCTCCAGTGCATAGGGACGAACACCATGCCTCGCGGCGCCGCTGATCCGGACTCGCACGACCGCGGAGCCCCAGCGCGTGCTCACCCTGGCGAGCTCCCCTTCGCGCACGGCGGAAGCCAGAGCATCGTGAGGGTGCAGGTCGACGAAAGGCTCCGGCAGGTGCTCCGTGAGCCGCGGCACGCGCCCCGTGCGCGTCATGGAGTGCCATTGGTCGCGGATTCGAGGCCCGGGCGAGGGGCGATGCTCGGACTTCTCCAAAATGTCCTGACCGCCTCGCGATGCTCGGCCAGCTCGATATCGAGATGGGCCGCGAGCGTGCTGGCGAAGCCTCCCACCTCACGTCCGCCCATGGCATTGGGCTGCCCGGTGAGGGAGAACGGCCCCATCCCGGGGCGTCCGATGCGGCCGGTGAGCAGGTGGCAGTTGATGATGGCGTTGACTTTGTCAGTGCCTGCAGAAGACTGGTTCACTCCCTGAGAGAACAGCGTGACGACCCGCTCGCTGGCGCGGAACAGTCGGTACAGCGCTTCTATCCGCTCGGCGTCTGCGCCGCAGATCGCGGCGACCGATGCGGGATCGGCGGCGGCGCGCGCCGCAGCGAGAGCATCCTCCGCGCCCGCGGTATGCATCTCGACGAAGCGGTCATCCGCGGCGCCCTGCTGTTGCAAATAGCAGAGCAACCCATTGAAGAGCGTCACATCCGTTCCCGGACGGATCGGCAGATGCAGATCCGCCATTTCCGCGGTAGCAGTCCTCCGCGGATCGATGACGACGAGCTTGAGGCCGTGCCGCCGTTGCTTTTCCCGCTCGATGCGCCGGAACAGCACCGGATGGCACCAGGCGGTGTTCGACCCCGCGAGGACGATGAGATCGGCGAGCTCCAGGTCATCGTAAGCGCCCGGCACCAGATCCTCGCCGAAGGCCCGCCTGTGGCCGGCGGCCGCCGAGGCCATGCACAGCCGGGAGTTGGTGTCGATGTTGGCGCTGCCGATGAAGCCCTTCATGAGCTTGTTGGCAACGTAATAGTCCTCCGTCAGGAGCTGGCCCGACACGTAGAATGCAACGGAGTCGGGACCGTGCTCCCGGATTGCCGCCTCGAAGCCTCGTGCGACCCGGGTCAGCGCTTCGTCCCAGCCCACCTCCCGTCCCCCGCCGCGCCCCGCCCTGCGTACGAGGGGGTGCAGCAGGCGGCCGCCGCTCCCCAGGGTCTCGGCCAGAGCCGAGCCTTTCGAGCAGAGGGTGCCCGAGTTGGCGGGATGAGACGGGTCTCCGGCGATCTCGAGCGTACCGTCTGCACGCCCGCGGGCAACGACTCCACAGCCCACCCCACAGTAGGGGCAGGTTGTCCGCACTGTCGTAGACATTTGCAGCTATCCCGTCCGCGCAATGCCGCCGCTTTGCTCCGCGGCGCCGGCGGGGCCGAAGAGGAGCCGGTCACGCAGCGCGCTGATGTCAGTACCTCCGGCCATCAGCTCGAAGTACCACGCCCCGAGGCGCGCATCACCGTAGAGCACTGCGCCCTGCAGACGGTCGTTGCGCACCACCAGTCGCCTGTAGATGCCGCGCCGATGATCGTGAAGCACCAGCGACTCGCTGCCTTCGGATTCCGAGAGGTCACCCGCCGAATAGACTTCGATGCCGGCGACCTTGAGCTGGGTCGCCGTGAGGGAGCCGCGGTAGCGGCGTACGCCAACTTCGGCTAGGTGAGCGGCACAGACGCGCGCCTGCTCCCAGAGCGGAGCCACCAGGCCGAACACGGTGTTGCGGTGCTGGACGCACTCTCCAACGGCGTAGATGCTGGGATCAAACGTCTGCAGGGTATCGTCGACCAGTATGCCCCGCTCGCATCGCAGGCCCGCGCGGCTCGCCAGCTCGATGTTGGGGCGCACGCCCGCCGCCATCACGATGAGGTCGGCTGCAAGCTCGCTGCCGTCGTCGAATTTGAGCCCGGTCGCCCGATTCTCGCCCAGCACTGCAACGGTCCGTGCCGGCATCCGGAACTCGAGACCGCGGCACTCCAGAGAGGCTCTGAGCAGCGCCGCCGCGGTAGCGTCGAGCTGGCGCTCCATCAGGGTCGGGAGCAAATGGACGACGGTAACGTGCATGCCGCGCTTTGCCAGCGCGCTTGCGGCCTCGAGACCGAGCAGGCCGCCGCCGAGCACCGCGGCGTTGCGGTATTGACTTGCTGCCTGCAGCATCAGCTCGACGTCCGCCAGATCACGAAACGTCACGACGCCCGGGAAGCTCTTCCCCGGAATGGGCAGCACGACCGGGCTCGATCCGGTTGCGAGGAGCAACCTGTCGTAAGCAGCCTCCACTCCTCTGGCAGAGCGCACCACGCGCCGACGGCGGTCGATCTCCACCACCGGGTCGGCGGAGTGCAGCGTCACGCCATGCTCCGCATACCATTCGGGGCCATGCAACATGATGTCCTCAGGTCGCTGCTCACCCGCAAGCACGGGCGAAAGCAGGATGCGGTTGTAGTTGCCGTGGGGCTCGGCTCCAAACACGGTGATGTCATACGCACCGGGCGCCAGGTGGAGCAGCTCCTCCACCGCTCTCATCCCGGCCATGCCGTTGCCGACAACCACCAGCCGGCGGCGGCCTGAATGCTCCGCTCTCTGCGGCTCGACGCTGACCCAGACCCGTCCGTCCATGGCGCGCACGGGATAGACGTTGACAGACTTGCCCGGATCCTCGAGGCAACGGCCCGTCTGCAGACCATAGTGATGCTTGTAGAGCGGAGAGGCGACGACGGTCTCCCCGTTCACATCACCGAGAATGCCTCTCGAGAGGACACTCATCCCGCTCGCGGGGTCGATGTTGTCCAGCGCGTATAGCGCCGCGCCCACACGGAACACGGCGATCTGCCGGCCATCGACGAGCGCGCAGACGCCCCCGTGCGGGAGGATGTCGGCCATGGAGCAGATCGCGGTCCAGGCGCTCATCCCACCGTCCCCGGCTCCGGCAGCCGGCGACGCTCATTGGCCGTCGCGGGGCGGATCTGCGACCGCTCTTTCACGAACACGACCTTGCTGTCGCCGGCATCGCTGTTGACGAAGTGCCGAAAGCGCTGCCGCGTAGCCGGATCCTCGACGGCTCGCTTCCATTCACACTCATAGCCGGCGATCACCCGCGCCATGTCGGCTTCGAGCTCCGCCGCGATCCCGAGCGAATCCCGGCAGACCACCTGCTCGAGATACTCGAGCCCGCCTTCCAGGTTGTCGCGCCACGTGGCGGTGCGCTGCAGCCGATCCGCCGTACGGATGTAGAGCATGAGGAACCGATCGATGTAACGGATGAGAGTCTCCTTATCGAGATCCGCGGCGAGCAGCTCCGCGTGCCGCGGCTTCATGCCGCCATTGCCGCAGACATAGAGATTCCAGCCCTTCTCCGTGGCGATCACGCCCACGTCCTTCCCCTGCGCTTCCGCGCATTCCCGCGTGCAGCCCGACACTCCGAGCTTCAGCTTGTGGGGCGAGCGCAGACCTTTGTAGCGGTTCTCGAGCTCGATCGCGAGGCCGACACTGTCCTGCACTCCGTACCGGCACCACGTGGATCCGACGCACGATTTCACGGTCCTCAGGGCCTTGCCGTAGGCGTGTCCCGACTCGAATCCCGCAGCGATCAGCTCCGCCCAGATGAGCGGCAGCTCGTGCACCCGGGCGCCGAAGAGATCGATGCGCTGGCCGCCGGTGATCTTGGTGTAGAGCCCGAACCTGCGGGCCACCTCACCGATGGCGATCAGCCGCGCGGGCGTGATTTCCCCTCCCGGGATGCGGGGCACCACGGAGTAGGTGCCATCCTTCTGCATGTTGGCGAGAAAGTGATCGTTGGTATCCTGCAGCGGCGCGCGGTCGCCGGCGAGCACGAACTCGTTCCAACACGAGGCGAGGATCGAGGCGATCGCCGGCTTGCAGACCTCGCAGCCGAGTCCCCTGCCGTACCTTGCGAGCGCCTCTTCGAAGGTTTTCAGGCCGCCCACTCGTATCAGATGGAACAGCTGCTGTCGCGAATGGCGGAAGTGCTCGCAGAGGTGACTCTCCAGGGCAACCCCGCGGCGCCTGAGCTCGGCCTCGAGCAGCTGCTTCACGAGCGGCGCACAGCCGCCGCAGGTGCTTGCGGCGCGAGTGCTCGCTTTGATGGCGCCCACCGTCGTGCAGCCGCTTGCGACCGCCGCGCAGATCGCTCCCTTGCTCACGTTGTTGCAGGAGCAGATCCGGGCGGCTTCAGGCAACGCGGCGAGACCGGAGCCGACCGCGGTGCCGCCTCGCTCCCGTACCGGCAGAATCAGGTCTTCGGGATGCTCCGGCAGCGGTACTCCGTGCAACATCGTCTGCAGGAGGGTGCCGTAATCAGTCGCATCTCCAACGAGCACTGCCCCGAGGAGCCGCTTACAGCCGGCATCGACAACGAGGCGCTTGTAAATTCCGCGCGGCTCGTCCACGAAGGCGTAGCTGCGCGCGTCCTGGGTTGCGGCGTGCGCATCGCCGATCGAGGCAACGTCGACCTCGAAGAGTTTGAGCTTCGTGCTCGTGTCCGCGCCGGTGAAAGCGATGTCGGATTCCCCTGCGAGGTGGCGCGCTGCCACTTCGGCCATCCGGTATCCGGGAGCGACGAGCCCGAAGATACGCCCCTGCCAGAGCGCACATTCCCCGATTGCGTAGATGTCCGGGTCAGAGGTGCGGCAGAGGTTGTCGATGACGATGCCGCCGCGCTCACCTATTGCCAGTCCGGACTGACGGGCGAGCTCATCGCGCGGTCGGATGCCGGCGGAGAAGACGACGATATCCGTCTCCAGGATGCTTCCGTCGGCGAATACCAGGTTGTGACGTGCGGAGCCGGCCGGACAATCCGCAATGGCCCGGGTGCTCCGGCCCGTGTGCACACGTACCCCGAGCGCCTCGATC
>DASUHA010000030.1:0-41423 GCA_036273735.1 Steroidobacteraceae bacterium
CCGTCAGTCGATCGGCAACGGCGATCACCTCTTCCGTGGCGTCGAGGGCGCCGGCACCGACCAGCATTGCGACCTTCTTGCCGCTGTTGAGCACTTGGGCGGCACGCCTCAGCTCCGATTCGTACGGCACTATCCTCGGCCGTGTAAAGCCGATGCCGGAGTGCAGCGTGCCGTGGGCTCGTGGCGGCTCTTCGTAAGGCATCTCCTGCAGGTCGTTCGGCAGGATGATGGCGGTCACCCGCCGCTCGCCGACCGCGGTCCGGATGGCCCGATCCACGAGATGGCGGACCTGGGCGGGTGAGGAGGCCTGCTGCACGAACGCGCCTGCTACATCCTTGAAGAGGCTGGCGAGATCGACCTCCTGTTGGTAATGACCTCCCATGGCTGTGCGCGCCTGTTGGCCGGCAATTGCGAGCACGGGCATGTGATCCAGCCGCGCGTCGTAGAGTCCCGTCACCAGATGCGAGGCACCGGGACCTGAGGTCGCGATGCAGACGCCGAGCTCGCCGGTGAACTTGGCGTAGGCCGAGGCCATGAATGCGGCCATTTCCTCGTGGCGAGCCTGGATGAAGCGTATCTTGCCGCCGGCGCGGTTGAGTGCGCCGAACACGCCGTTGATTCCATCCCCCGGGTACCCAAAGATCACTCGCACGCCCCACGCGTGCAGCCGCTCGACGAAGAAGTCACTGACCGTCTTGGCCATTTCGCAAACCTTCCACGGGACATGGACGCCCCGTACTCGGATGGACGTTGCGAGAAGAACACTTCGTCGGGAGTGATGTTCCGCCTGAGCCGCAAAGTCGCGGTGACGTCGCAGTCGTGGCCGCGGATCAGGCTGAGCTGTGGAGGCGTGGACGACGCCGCGTCGGGGGCGGGCCGAGGGTCAGCTTTGCAGCTCGGTGCGGCGGCGGTTGAGTGTCGCGAGCCACCCTTCGAGCTCCGTGCCGGGCATGGCCTTGGCGAGGAGCCAGCCTTGCGCGAGCTTGCAGCCGTACTGGCGCAGGAGCCGCCAGTCCTGCAGACACTCGACACCCTCGGCCACGGTCTCGATGCCGAGCTGACTCGCCATCTCCAGTGCGGAGCGCAGGATGACCTGCAGGCTGTCGCGCTCATGGGCGCCATGGACGAACGTGCGATCTATCTTGAGCTCGGTGAAGGGAATGCGGGCGAGCTGCTGCATGGAGGAGAAGCCGGTGCCGTAGTCATCGAGCGAGAGACGAAAGCCCCGCAGCCGCAGCCGGGTCAGCACTCCGAGGGCGATGGCGAGGTCCCGCAGGAGCGAGGTCTCGGTGACCTCGAGCACGATCTGATCGGCACGCAGCCCATGCTCCTGCTGCAGATCCGAGATCTCCTGCACGAGCTCGCCGCGCTCGAGAAGGACGGGTGACAGGTTGATTGCGATCGACAGGTCGAGGCCGTGGTGATTCCAGAGCGCCGTCTGCCTCATGGCGGCATCCATGACGTGCAGCGTGAGCTCACGGATGAGACCGTGTTGCTCTGCAACGGGGATGAAGGCATCGGGCGCGATCCACCCGAGCTTCGAATCGTGCCACCGGGCCAGCGCCTCGACGCCACGCACCCGGCCGGTATCGATCTCCACCTGCGGATGGTAGTGAACCGCGATGTCGCCACGGGTAAGGGCGGCCCGCAGCGATTCCGGATCGACTGCCTGCACCTGCGCGGGACTCTTGTTGTGAACGGCGGAGTGGAGCTTGTTCTGCAGGAGCGCACCGAGGCTCGCGAGGGTAAGCGGCTTCTGCAGCGCCCCGACGATGCGCAGACCCAACGCCGTGCCCATGTCCTGCACGGAATTGATGAGCGCGCGCTCGCGCGAGGAAGCGAGGACGATCGGGGCGCGCATGCCCCGTCCGCCGAGGGCGGAGAGGAGCTCCGGTCCGTCCATCATCGGCATCTCGAGGTCGACGATGAGCAGCTCGGGCGGAACGGTCAGCTTATCGAGCAGCGCCAGGGCCTCGCGGCCATTGCCGGCCTCGAGCACTTTTCCGATCCGCAGCTCCCGGCATACGGCCGCACCGATGCCACGCTGCACGCCGCTATCGTCGACGATCAGCACGGAATCGATGGTCTGCAGCCCGTTGCTCGAGGACATGTATTCGTCACCTGCGTCGCCCCACCTGGTTCGAGATTGGCTTCCCATTGGGTAGCGCCACACCTCGGAGCGACAATGCGCAATCATCGGTTTATCGACGGGACGCGGGCGGGACTTGAGTCGCAAGACCGGACTGCAAGTGAGAGACGTGTCACGTCCGGGGTGTTCCAGCGCCGGCGCAGGTCGGGGGCTCGTGGAACGATCACTTTGGCGGCGCGTAGAGACATAATCCGGACGCGGCGATTGGCGCTGCGCGTGCGGCGATCGCTTGCCACGGGAGATTCCGTATGAGTGAGCTCGTCATCGCCTGGCCGGCGCTTTCCTACCCCGCCTGGCGCGATACCGCCACGACCCTGCAGCTGTGGACGCAGATCGTCGGCAAGGTGAGGCTCGCGCTCACTCCCTGGCTCAACCACAGCTGGCAGGTGCCGCTCTACGTGACGGCGCGCGGACTCGGCACCTCGCCGATCCCACTCGGGAGCGAGATCTTCGAGATCGAGCTCGACTTCATCGCGCACCGGCTCATCACCCGCTCGAGCTCGGGCGCCGAACGGACCCTGCCGCTCGAGCCGCAGACGGTCAGTGACTTTTACCGGCGGGTCCTCGAGCTCCTGAGCGGCATGGGCATCGACGTGCGCATCGTCGAGACGCCGAACGAGATCGCGGACGCAATTCCATTCTCGCGGGATCACATCCACGCCTCCTATGACGCGAGCGCGGCACACGCGTTCTGGCGCGTGCTCATTCAGGCAGATCGCATCTTCAAGCTCTTCCGCAGCAGCTTCCTCGGCAAGGCGAGCCCGGTGCACTTCTTCTGGGGGAGTTTCGATCTTGCGGTGACGCGCTTCTCCGGCCGGCCGGCGCCGCCTCATCCGGGAGGTATTCCGAGTCTACCCGATGCGGTTGCGCGCGAAGCCTATTCCCATGAGGTGAGCAGCGCCGGCTTCTGGCCCGGCAACGATGTTTTCCCGCAGGCCGCTTTCTATTCCTACGCCTATCCGGAGCCCGTCGGCTTTCGCGACGCCCGGCTCCCGCCTGGCGCCTACTTCGAGAGATCGCTCGGGGAGTTCATCCTGCCGTACGAATCCGTTCGCGCCGCCGCGGATCCTGATGCTCTGCTGCTCGATTTCCTCTCCGGCACCTACGAAGCGGCGGCGCAAGCAGGCCGTTGGGATCGAGCTGCGCTCGAGTGTCCGTTGGGTGCACCGGGACGGGTGCGGGAGCTTTGAAATGAACGAGTACGAGCCGGATGGTGCTGACTCGGTGAGCGAGACGCACCGTTACTTTCCCGAGTGGGCAGATCGTCCGATTGGGCCTGATACTCAGCACGAGGCGGATCGCAACTCCTACCTCGCGGGCGGCTATGCCGATGAGTTCGGCTATGGCACTCCGGCCGGCCGGCCGCCGGCGATCGCGCCGCTCGAAGGCGACCCGGAGCGCTCGCGGCTCTGGGGCGAGCAGATCGGTGCGCTGCATCCGGGCTATCCGCAATGCCCGAAGCCGGCTGACCGCCTGCTCGAGCCGAACGCCGCCAGTGCGCTGGCGCAGAAGCAGGACATCGAGGAGCTGCGCAGGAGTTTTGCGGCGCAGGCGCTTCGGGCGCAGGCGATTACGAGGATGGGGTTTCGAATCATCCGGGTCGGGGCGCGCGATCGCGCTGTACTCAGCCATCCCGCGTTACGCTTCGGTGTGATTTCCTTCCTGGCGGAGCGCCTGATCCGCCGCCGGCATCTGAACGACGTCCTCTAGATCGGCCGGGTGGAAATTCTGCGGCGGAGTTCCTGGTATCTGCCCGGGGCAGGGCGTAATCAGGTCGCATGCGCAGAATCTTCGCCGGTACCGGCACTTTCGCCGCAGGTACGATCGCCTGGTCCATCGGACACCGTGTCGGGCTCGGCACCGCCATGATCCTGAGCGCCATCGCCAGCGGCTTCGGCTTCTATTGGGGGCGCAGGCTCTTCGATGAGTGGCTGGGCTAGCCTCAACCGCGTCCTACGTAGGGCATCTTCGTCGCCATCACGGTCATGAACAACACGTTGGCTGTGAGCGGCAGACCGGCCATGTACAGGACCGCATCGGCCACATACCTGACATCGAACTGCGGCTCCGGCCGCAGTGAGCCGTCGGCCTGCAAGGTGCCCTGACTCATCGACGACGTCAGCTCCGTCGCGGTGTTGCCGATATCTATCTGACCGCAGGCGATGTCGTAGGGCCGGCCTTCCAGAGAGGTAGCCCTGGTCAGGCCTGTGACGGCGTGTTTCGAGGCCGTATAGGCGATCATATGCGGACGCGGTACCGTCGCCGAGATCGAGCCATTGTTGATGATGCGTCCGCCCCTCGGCATTTGCTTCTTCATCAGTCGGAAAGCGGCCCGGGTACAGAGGAATGACCCGGTGAGGTTGGTGTCGATCACCGACTGCCACGAGGCGAGCAGAGTATCCTCGAGCGGCGCCGGGCGCGAGGCCGTACCCGCGTTGTTGAAGAGAAGATCGAGCCGGCCGAGCTCGCTCTCGATGCGGGCGAAGAGTGCCTCCACCGAGGCTTCGTCCGATACGTCGCATCGCACCGGGATGCAGCGCGAGCCACCCCTTCTGGCGGCCTCCTCGAGGGGCGCCTGACGGCGGCCGGCCATGACCACGGTCCAGTGAGCTCCGGCGAGGGCGATCGCGACCGACTGCCCGATGCCGGAGGCTGCGCCCGTCACGAGGGCCACCCGATTCATTGCCGGCTGTGCCGAGGACATGGCTCAGGTATAGCATCCGTGCGGAGCACTGAAAACCTCTATCGCACTCACCGGAGTCTCCATGGGTCGCCTGCGCCGCGGCTTGGCCTGCCTCATCACCACGATGGCGTGCTGGTCCGTCTGTATGGCGCGGGATGGGACTTCTGCGCGACCACCCGAGCAGTGGAATTGCGGCCGCGATGGCCGGCCAGCGCTGCAGATCCTCGGCTCTGGCGCTCCTCTCGATGCCGGTGGGCGCGCCTCGGCGTCGTATCTCATCTGGCTCGATTCCCGTCCGAGGCTACTCATCGATGTTGGCGCCGGGGCAGCCGTCAACTTTGCCCGCGCTGACGCGGACGTTCGTGATCTCGATGCCGTGTTGATCAGCCATATCCATCCTGATCATGTCTCGGATCTGCCCGCGCTTCTCTGGAGTGCCGATGTCGTGGAGCGCTCGCGACCTCTCCTCGTCGCCGGTCCGCAGGGACGAGGTGAATTTCCAGCCATCGCCCAATATCTCGAGCGGCTGTTCGGTCCCCAGGGCGCGTATCCCTTCATGAAGGATATCCTGGCGCGCAGCTCGGCCTTCCACCTGCGGATCATGCCGATTGCGGTGAGTCGCTTCGAGGCGATTCCGCTGACCACCCTGGACGCCGTCAGAATTTCCGCCTTTCCGGTGGAGCACGGCCAGGCGCCGACGGTGGCCTACCGGCTGGATGGCGCGGGCTTCAGCATCGTGTTCGCTGCCGATCAGACAGGTGCCACACCCGGATTCGCGGCGTTTGCATCCAACGCGGACGTGCTCGTCCTCCATACCGCCCTCAGCCCGCACGCCGTCAAGTTTGCGGGCGTGATAGGCCTGCCTCAGAACCTCGGCAAGCTCGCGGCCAGAGCGCATGCCAAGAGTGTGGTTCTCGCTCACCTCATGGACTTCCCGCCTGGCGATCCGAGGGAAGCATCGTTCTCCTTGCACAGTCCCGCGGCACTGAAGGCATCGATCGAGTCGGTATTCCCCGGTCGGGTCACGCTCGCTGCAGACGGCGAGTGCCTCGCGCTTGGGCATCCGCGCCGGTTGCGCCAGCCAGACGGCTGAGGCTCCTCAGGCGTGCCGCAGGCAATTGCTCATGAAGCTTTTGCGCCGGCTGCCGCTCAGGCCTTTGACCTTGGCCTGCGCGTTGCACTCTCTCATCCGCTGCTGTTGTCTGTTGATCATGTGCTTGCCTGAGAGGCACGCCCGCATGAACGCCTGACGGCTGCTGCCCATCAGGTGCTTGGCACTCGCATCCATATTGCACTGCTTCATGCGCATCTGTTGGGGCGTCTGCGCGCTCGTGACCGCCGTGCCGAGTGCGAGCAGCGCGGCCACGGCCAGGACGGGGATGAGTCGGTATTTCACGGAGACCTCCGGCGGCTGCAACGACGCTTCATAGATTGCGCGGGCGGCGGGCAAACAGCAGGTGGTAGACCACCAGGAAGACGATCGCGCCCACCACGGCGACGCCCAGGCTGTAAAAGTTGAATCCGGTCACCCCGGGCATGCCGAACTCGCGGAACAGCCAGCCGCCCACCACGGCGCCGACGATGCCGAGCAGGATGTCGAGGAGAAATCCTTCTCCCGCCTTGTTGACGAGCTTGCTGGCGATGAATCCGGCGATGAGCCCGAGAATGATCCACGCGACGAAAGACATGAGACCTCCAGTTGCCATAGTTTGGTAGGCGGTTCAGTGGCCCTGACGGAAGGGACGGATATATAACATGGATCGCCGCCCGCGGTCCGGCCAACCCGGATCGCCGAGCGGTCCGCCGGCAGGACAACGAGGAAGGTGCCGCAGGGCTCGGTCTTCAGCTTGGCAGCGGGGAACGGCCGGGAGGCCGGTTCAGTGGCCCAAACGAGCCCGCTGCGCTGCGAGTCGGCGGAGGGTCAGCGGACAAACCTTTGTCGCGTGGGCTGCACCCGATGCGTGCTGCGCGAGCGAGGAGCTACCGGGTGGCAGTAGGACGTCGGTGGCAAACGCCGCCGATACCGCGAGACTGGAGACGAGGAGAATGCCGAGGACGTGGCGCTTGCGGCCGGTCAGAGGTTGGTTGAGAAGCGCGATCCGCCGTGTCAGCGGATGAGCCGAGCGCCAGTGGCAGGCGAGCTCCGCCGTCATCCACGAGCTGCGTGGGATCTGGGTCTTGACCAGAGCCGCGACATATCGGCGGCGGGCGGGCGCTCCCGCCGAGACGATTACCGAGGCGTCGCAGGCCAGGTCCTGATCGAACCGCAACGAGCTCGCCGCCCAATACATCAACGGGTTGAACCAGAAGGCACAGAGGCAGGCAGCGCTCAGTGCGTTGGCCAACGGATCGCCGCGCCGCACGTGGGCGAGCTCGTGTGCCAGCACCAGATCCCGCTCCTCGGGGCTGTAGCGCAGGTCGAAGTCCAGCGGCAGTACGATGCGGGGGGGCAGGGCGCCGACCAACATCGGCTCCTGCGCGGCGGCGCTCCGCCAGGTGCCGTCCGGGTGCAGTGCGAGGCGGCCGAGCGAGCGTACGAACTCCCGCTGCCGATGGATGCTGAGCGCCAACATCGCGATCCCGCCCGCCGCCCATACGAGTATCGCGCCCACTGCGAGGCCGGCCGGCTGATGGGCGAGACTGAGGGCTGCGAGCAGATCCGACCACAGCCGCGCGAGCGGGCCCGGTACCACCGTGAGTCCTCCCGCCCGCGGCATCGCGGAGTACGGCAACCACAGCACGGTCGCGCTGATCGGCACGGCGAGCCAGACCCAATATGCGGCCCGAGCGCCCACGACGCGGCGCAGCGGCGTACGCACCAGCCCCACGAAGAGCACCGCGAGACTCATCGCCAGGGTGAGTCGCGCGAGGTTGGATAGAGCGAGACTACTCACCCTCGAGATCCCGCAGGAGGTCCCGCAGCTCGCGGATATCCCGCTTGGAGAGCTTGCGCTCGCGGCTGAAATGCGCGACGAGAGGGGCGACGCGCCCGCCGAACAGGCGATTGAGGAAGCTCTCGCTCTCCTTCGACAGCCACTGCTTGCGCGCAAGCAACGGCGAGTAGATGAACCGCCGGCCGTTTTTCTCGGCGCGGATGGCCCCCTTCTGCAGCAGGCGGCTGAGCAGCGTCTTGATGGTCGACTCCTGCCAATTGCGCTGCTCTCCGAGCGCCGCGGTCACGTCCTCTGCTGTCGCAGAGCCACGCTCCCACAGCACGGCGAGAACGACGGACTCCGCCTCGCTGATCGACTCGGGTGCCTTCATCGATACGGCCTCACTGCATGCCGGTGGGCACTTTGGCGATGCGGGTCTGATCCGTTATCCAGTTCACTTCCCACGTCTTTCCCCCATCATCGGAGAAGGATTGCTCGAAATGCGGCGTGTCCGTGTTGACGCGCGACCACTCGAACCGCTCGAAGACATAGCGGCCATTATAGGTGTCCCAGCAGTAGAAGTATCCTATCCCATTCTTGAACTCACCGACGTTGGGCGGGCCGCCGATCTGCCCTATCCTGGGCGTCGACCAGTAGAGGCTCCACTGACCGCTCTGTGGGTTGTATACGCGCAACGTCAGGCCCTGGATGGCGCCGTTCGAGCCTTTCACGTTGAATTCCTCGATCTCCGCGCCGCCGCCCCACAGCGAGCGCGTCCGCGTCGTCCCGTCGTACTCCACCCAGTCGTGGGCGCCCGAGAGCGGATGCAGCAGCTTCTTCAGGTGGATGTGCCAGTAACCCAGCTCGAAGTCGAAGTCATGACTGCCATCGTGGGCAGCGGCAGAGGCGCCGGCCGTGGGGTTCGTCGCGGCGGCGGCCTGCACGCAGCAACCGGCCATGAAAAGAGAGCCCAGGACCAGGGCCGCCCAGGTGAGCTTCGGCGTCGGCATTGCATTCCCCGATTCGACTACGTGTGTAAACAGTTACAGATTACACGCGTAGACGGAGATGTCAAGGCGCATCGTCGAGCGATCGGCGCCGTCGCGCCAGGAAGCTCTTTTCGGCGGCGTTGTTGCTGCGCGCGATCGCGGCCTCATACTCCCGCTTCGCCTCGACGTTGCGGCCGAGGCGGCGCAACAGGTCGGCCCGCACGGCGTGGAAGAGGTAGTAGTCATCGAGGTCGAGTTGATCTACCGCGGCGAGCGCCTGGTATGGCCCGTCCACCTCGGTTACGGCTACGGCGCGATTCAGCGCCGCTATCGGGCTCGGTGCGAGTGCCACGAGCTGATCATACAACTCGAGGACCTGCCGCCAGTCGGTCTCGCCGATGTTGGCCGCATCGCTGTGCACCGCATTGATGGCCGCCTGAATCTGATAAGGTCCGGGCCGGTTGCGTGCGATGCATAGACGAACCAGCGCCTGTCCCTCGTCGATGAGGGGGCGATTCCACAGGGCGCGATCCTGGTTGGCGAGGAGGACCAACTCGCCGTCGGCTGTGAGACGAGCCGCCCGCCGCGAATCGGTGAGGAGCATGAGGGCGAGGAGGCCGAGTACCTCGGGCTCTTCCGGCATGAGCTCCCGCAGCAAGCGACCGAGCCGGATCGCCTCCGCGCAGAGGTCTTCGCGGAACAGCCGCTCGCCGGAGCTCGCGGCGTAGCCCTCATTGAAAATGAGATAGATCACCGCGAGCGCCGAGCGCAGGCGATCCGGCAGGTCCGCCGCCTCCGGAACCCGGTAGGGAATGCCGGCATCGCGGATCTTGGCTTTTGCCCGCACCAGCCGTTGCGCCATGGTCGCTTCCGGAAGCAGGAAGGCGTGCGCCACTTCCACCGTGGTCAGTCCGCCGATGAGGCGCAGCGTAAGGGCCACCTGGGCGCCCGTTCCGAGCGCAGGGTGGCAGCAGGTAAAAATGAGTCGCAGTCGATCATCGGCCACAGCCGCTTCCTCCTCAGGCTCGCCTGGTGCGAGCACCTCTGCAGCCTGCCGGTGCCGGTAATCGCGGGAGCCCTCCCGGCGCAGGCGGTCGATCGCGCGATTGCGGGCGGTCGTGATGATCCATCCCGCCGGGCTCGGGGGCAGCCCGGTGGTTGGCCATCGCTGCACGGCCTCGGTGAAGGCGTCCTGGACGGCCTCCTCGGCCATGTCGATGTCGCCGAAGGCCCGGATCAGGACCGCTACCGCACGACCATGCGCCTCACGGAAGACGCGCTCGATCTCGGCAACGTGCAGGTCGCGCATTCTCAGTCAGCACCCTCGTAGAAGGGCCGGACCTCGATCGGCAAGGTGGTTGCCCGAGCCAACCTGCGGCCCCACTCCAGCGCGGAATCCAGGTCGGGTGCTCGGATGATCGTAAAGCCCCCCAGGTGCTCCTTGGTGTCGATGAAGGGACCGTCGGTGGTCAGGAACTCACGGTCCTTCAGGCGCACCACGGTGGCCGTGGCGGGGGAATGCAGCCCGCCGCTGAAGACCCAGGCGCCGGCGGTCTTCATTTCCTGACGGACTGCGCTCACGTTGCGCATGATGCCTTCGAGGACTGCGGGTTCCGGCATGCGGTCGCCGGGCTGATAGACGCTGAGCAGATACTGTTTCACGGGGTGCTCCTTCTGCACTCACGCCGGCGACGTTGCCGGCATTTCACCCCCAAAACGAAAGGCGCGCACGCAGATCGACATTGCCGGCGGGTTTTTCGATGGACCGGGCAGTCGGGACGCTTCCGGGATAGGCTAGGCCACGGTAAGGCGCCGTCAAAGTGATGGCCAGATGGCCACATGATGGCCAAATGACGGGAGGACCGGCTATGAGGATCGTGAGAACAGCGCCCGTGGCCCTGGGCACGCTGCTGGCCCTCGTTTCAGGGTGCAACACCCTGCGGCCCCTGCAGCCGCCGCCGGGTGCCGTCAATATCTCCGCCGTGGTGCAGCAGATACAGGAGGCCGTCGATCCTTTCTGGGACTCGGAAAAAAACGGGCTTCCCGGTCTCTCGAGCGTCAGGATTGCCCTGCAGACGGTGCACGACAACAGAGTGGGCGGCGAGGCGGACTATCTGATCGTCGCCCTGCGCGGCTACTACGACAAAGCGATGACACAGGAGGTGGACCTCACCCTCGTGCCGCAGCCGCCGCCGAAGAATCGCGCCCATTTCCAGCCGCCGAATCTCGCGCAGTCCCTGACCGACGCCATTGCCGCGGCACAGAAGCAGATCAAGGCCACTTACCGGAACGGCGATCATGTATTGAATACGCAGGAGATCGACGTGGAGCTGCAATTTACGGTCGTGTGGAGCGTGGGCGGTGGGGTAGGCCAATGGCGAATCTCGCCCGTGGCACTGTCCGCAAGCGATGATTATTCCCGCAGCACCACCGATACCATCACGGTGGCATTCACCGCGCCAACCGGTTAGAGCAGGGATGGCGGTGCGGCGCCGCCGGCCGACGCTGCGGCAGCGGCCCGATCGATCTTGTTGGCAAGCTGCACGATGGAGTGGTCGGCAAGCGGATTCCAGCCGTAAAAGAGGCTGTAGCGTACGCTGCGGATGGCAGGATGATGCGCCGGCGGCTGGTAGATCAGATTGAGGAGGGATCGAACCAGAGCCAGGATCTCGCCGCGCTCGTAGACACGATCGATGAAGAGATTGCGTTTGTTCTCGTCGCGAAGCGCGCACGGTACGCTGAAGTAGCCTGTCACCGGGGACGGGTCGAAAGCATAGACGGCCTCGACGCGCGGCACCCCATCCTCCAGCGGCAGCGCGTAAGCGAATTGCTGGGCGAGTCCCCCACCCAGGGAATGCCCCGTGGAGTAGAGCAGCGGACGCGCGTTCCCCGGAAACCTGCGCCTGTACTCCGCACAGAATGGCCCGACGAATGTGCGCACGACCTGTGTGTACTCGTCCCGGGGATCGGGAATGAACCATCGCAGATTCGAGAGCCAGTCCTTCTCGTTGTCCAACACGGTTCCGCCGAATGACACCGCGACGGCGGAGTGCGACGGGTTCTGCCACACCTCGACGCGCAGGTGGGCGTCGTCGATCCGTTGCCAGATGGCGGGCGAGCCGAATGGCGGCCAGCGGGTCCAACCCGCCGCTGCCAGAATGGCAACCGGGTCGCGCGGCGCGAGCGGTGTTCCATCAGGTGCGGCCCGGGCACGGCTCTCATGGACCGCTCTTGCCGCACGTTTGCGCGCTGCGGGCGTCGCGCCGTATGCGGCCAGGCTCAACCAGGCAAACGCCCGGTGGCTGGCAGCATAGGGCGCGATGGGTAGGGGTGCGCTCAGGAAGCGCTCTCCGGGAGGACGGACCACGACTTCGGCAGGGCTCTGACCCAACGCACGCAGAATGGGTATCTTGGAGAGCAACGCTGAGGCGCCTCGGGCGACCGTGGTCATATGCAAAAGCCGGCAGAGGTTATTGTGGCGGCTTCGTCTGCGAAGGCAACCTCAATCACGAGCCGCGGCGCTCCGGCGGCTGCGTGCCTGCGCCGATGAGACCCCCATCCCCGGCGCAGTCCTGCGGCGCGTGCCATGTTAGACTCAAAAGCAGAATCGGCACGCCGAAGTGCATGGGGAGAACGTTCGATGAAGATCTTTCGAGGCTTCGCTGCAGTGTTGCCGCTGCTCCTCGTGTGCTCGCCCTCGTTCGCACAGCGCGCGACCTATCAGCTGAAGCCGACGCCAAAGACCGTGACGTGGGGGAACTACTCCGCGACAGCCGCCCCGGTGCTGCGCATTCATTCCGGTGACACGGTGGAGATTCAAACGTTGCTCACCTCGAGCCCCACGCGCCTCGCGGCGGCGGGTGTTCCGGCAAATCAGATCGAGCAGTCCCTGCGCGATATCTTCGACCAGGTGAAGGATCGCGGGCCCGGCGGGCACATTCTCACGGGGCCGGTCTACGTCGAGGGGGCGGAGCCCGGCGATGTGCTGGAGGTCCACATCGAGGCCATCAAGCTCGCGATTCCGTATGCCTACAACGGATTCTCGCCGGGCCGGGGATTCCTGCCCGATGACTACCCGTACGGACGGATCAAGATCATTCCGCTCGACGCCGAGCACATGGTTGCGCATTTCGCCCCTGGGATCACCATTCCGCTGCATCCCTTCTTCGGAAGCGTGGGTGATGCTCCTCCCGAAGCCGCCGGACGCGTGAGCAGCGGACCACCGTGGATGCATGCCGGGAATCTCGACAACAAGTGGCTCGTTGCAGGCACGACGCTCTACATCCCGGTAAATGCTGCGGGCGCGCTCTTCTGGGCCGGCGATGGCCATGCGGGCCAGGGCGATGGCGAGGTCGACATCACCGCGATGGAGACTTCGCTCATCGGCACCTTCCAACTGATCGATCGCAAGGACATGCATCTGCTCTGGCCGCGGGCGGAGACGCCGGACTACTACATCGCGATGGGAATCAACGCAGATCTCGAGAAGGCGACGGAAATGGCGGTACACCAGATGATCGATTTCCTGATGCAGGAGAAGCACCTCTCCCGCGATGACGCCTACATGCTTGCGAGTGTCGCTGGAGATCTTCACATCAGTGAGGTCGTCGATGGGAACGACGTGGTCAGCATGATGCTGCCGAAGGCGATCTTCGGCACGAAGAAGGCCAAGTAGTGACTGTCCCTGGGCGTTGAGCGCCGCCGGCGCTCGGGCCACGTGCCTCGCCGCTGCGTCAGTGGCTCCGGTAGATCACGCCGCCTTTCATCACGAACTGCACGTGCTCTATGGCGGTGATGTCCCGGGTGGGATTGCCCTGCACGGCGATGATGTCGGCATCGAGTCCCGGCCGTAGCTGACCGAAATGGTCCTGCTGGCGCAGGATCTTCGCGTCCACCGCGGTGGCGGCGAGAAGTGCGCGGGCGGGCGACATGCCGTCGCGCACCATCAATTCGACCTCCTTGTAATTGGTGCCGTGCGCGAATACACCGACGTCACTGCCGCAGCCGATGATGACGCCAGCCTGCATCGCGAGCTTGAACGCCTTCTGCGAAGCAAGCATTTCCTCCGTCGGAGGATCGCCCGGCTTCCAGTTCTGGAAGTACTCCGCAGAGGCGACCACGGCCTCGAGCGTCGGCAGGTAGGCGACGTGGTGCTTCGCCATCATCTCGAACACCTCACGCGTGCCGTTGAAGCCGTGCTCGATGGTATCCACGCCCGCGACGATGGAACGGCGCATGCCCTCCGGCGTGGTCGAGTGAACCGACACCGGCAGATCCAGTGAGTGCGCGGCCTCCACACCTGCGTTCAGTTCCTCCTGGGTGAAAGTCGGCACCGAGCCGTGGCTCTTGCCACAGTGGTAGTCGGCGTAAATCTTGATCCAGTCGGCACCGTGGCCGGCCTGGTCACGCACCGCCGCGATCATCTCGGGCACGCCTGCGACCGGAATGCCGCCTTGAGGCAGCGCGATATCCTCGCGAAAACCCAGGGGGCCCGGGCCGTAGCAATCCTTGGCGACGGTGGCGCGAGTGGCGACGAAGAGGTGCGGGCCGGGGATCAGTCCATTGTCAATCGCGCGCTGGACGTCCACGTCGGAATAGCCCGCACCCTCGGTGCCGAGGTCACGCAGCGCAGTGAAGCCGGCCATCAGCGTGTCGCGCACGTGATTGACCGCCTCGATGGTGCGGTAGGCCAGCGGCTCCTTCAGCACCTGGTCGTTCCACAGCGTCTCGTTGTAGGGGTGCAGGAAGATGTGCGAATGAGCATCGATCATGCCGGGCATCAGCGTGGTGCCCGGCATCTCTATCATGCGGGCATCGATGGGAGCCCTGACCTGATCGGCAGGGCCGATCGCGGCGATCCTGTCACCCTGTACGAGCACGGCCCACCCGGCGTGAGTCTGCTCGCTGCGTGCATCGAAGACGCGATCCGCCTTCAGCAGGTAACTCGTGGTGGGCGCGGCGGGTTTCTCGGCCGCTCCTGCGCTGAGCGTGAGCAGCGAGGCACACAGAACGAGCAGAAGGCGGCGCAACGACATGTGATCCTGCCGTGTGGAATGAGGTTGGGAGGTTACCGATCAAGGATAGGCGAGCGGAATCCCGGTTTGCAACCGGCGCCCCGTGCCAGATATGTCCATGTCGGGAGCGTAGCTCGAGCGAGGTCAGGAGCTCCGTGCGGCATGGCACTCGCCCGATGCTGTAATTCCGTCGTCGGTGCGCTATCTTGCGAGTGACACGAAATATGAGGGGTGTCGATGAGACCGACTTGCCGCTGGTTGCCCGCCGTGCTCGCCGGGATCACGACTGCCTCGGCCGCCGGCACACCGATCGCAGGTTTCCCCCCGAAGCTGTCCACCGCCGATCTGGTGCTGCGCGATGCCGCGATCGTGACGCTCGATCCGCTGCAGCCGCGAGCGCAGGCGATGGCCGTGCGCGACGGTAGGGTTCTCGCGCTCGGCAGCGACGATGCCATCGCTCACTACATCGGGCCGGGAACTCGAGTGCTGGACCTGCACGGCGCGTTCGTGGCTCCGGGCTTCATCGAGGGGCACGGGCATCTCATGCAGACCGGCGAATCGCTGATGGAGCTGAATGTCGGCAAGGCGCCGAACTGGGATGCAGTCGTGGCGCAGGTCAAGGCTGCCGTCGCCAAAACGAAGCCGGGCGAATGGATCGTGGGCCAAGGTTGGCAGCAGACGAAGTGGAACGAGGTGCCGCGACCCAATGTCGACGGGTTGCCGCTGCCGAGCAGTCTGAATGCCGTCTCGCCCGACAACCCGGTGATGCTGTCGCACGCCAGCGGTCATGCGATCTACGTCAACGCCGCCGCGCTGCGCGCCGCGGGCATCACGGCCAAAACGCCCGATCCGATCGGCGGCAGCATCGTGCACAGCGCCCGCGGCGAGCCGATCGGTGTGCTGCTCGACACCGCGGGCGATCCGGTGTTCGCGGCGTATGAGAAGTATCTCGCGAGCCTGCCGCCGAAAGAGCGCGAGGCGCGCAGTGAACGTGCGCTGAATCTCGCCGTCCAGAATGAGGTCAGCAAAGGCATCACGACATTCGTCGACATGGGCGAGCGCTTCGAGACGGTCGACTGGCTGAAACGACAGGCGGCGAGGTTGTCGCTGCGGCTCTACGTCAACATCAACGATGAGCCGGTCGCCGCTCTGCGGCAGCACCTGGCTGAATATCGAACCGTCGGCTTCGCCGACGATCACTTCACCGTACGCGGTGTCGGTGAAATTCTGTCCGATGGCGCTCTCGGCACGCGTAGCGCCTGGTTGCTGAGGCCCTACAGTGATGCGCCGGATGTCGTGGGCAAGAACGTGGTGCCGATGAGCAAAATCGCGCAAATCGCCGAGATCTCAGCCCGCGATGGCTTTCAGCTCTCGGTGCATGCGATCGGCGACCGCGCCAACCGCGAGACGCTCGATCTCTTTCAGAGGATCTTCAAGGAGGATCCGGCGGCGCACGCGCTGCGCTGGCGGATCGAGCACGCGCAACATCTCGCGCCTGCCGACATCCCGCGCTTTGCACAACTCGGCGTGATCGCATCGATGCAATCGATCCATACCTGCTCCGATGTGCCGATGGTGGTGCCGCGCCTCGGGGAGGAGCGTGCGAAGGGGGGCGCCTACGTATGGCACTCGCTGATCAGGAGCGGTGCGATCGTGCTGGACGGCACCGACACACCGGTCGAGGACACCAATCCCATCCCGACCTTTTACTGCGGTGTCACGCGTGCCTATGGCCCCGACAGGACATTCTTCCCCGGCGAGGTGAAAACACGCATGGAGGAGCTGCGCTCCTACACCTGGGACAATGCGTATGCGATCTTCGAGGAGCGCGAGCTCGGCTCGCTGTCGCCGGGCAAGCGGGCCGATGTGGTCGTGATTTCCGGGAACCTGCTCACGCTGCCTGCGCAGGACATCCTGCGTACCCGTGTGCTGTACACGATCGTCGGCGGCAGGGTCGTTTACGAGCGGCCGGGCGCGACGAGCTGGCGCGGCGGGCAATTGTTCGAGGCGATGCCCGAATTCAATCACACGCAGTGATCCGGGCAGGTCGGCTGAAGCGCTGCGGCAAGCCTTGGGGTCAAGCGCGTGGACGCTCGCTAAATCCGACGAACCGTGCGCGCATCGCGCCGTGGGCACCATTGGCTGCCTTGCCATGGGCTTAAGCTACGAGGCACGGGGCACCGATCGTGCCCATGGCCGCCGAAGGGGGCTCCCGGCCGCCGGCACTGCCGTCAGATTCCTCACGGCGAGACGGAGAAGCGATGAAAATTCCGAGGGGCATCCTAGCGGGCGCAATCGTCATGACGATCGTCGGTTTCACGGCAACGACGGCATTCTCGGAAACGACCTCATTCGGGCAGCTCGGCCGCGGCGACCGCTATTCGGGAGTGCCGTGGGCCACGCGCTCCCCGGTGCTCGCCCAGCACGGCATCGTCGCGTGTGAGCAGCCCCTGGCCGCCGAGGCGGCAGTGGAGATTCTCAAGAAGGGCGGCAGCGCGGTGGATGCCGCAATTGCCGCCAACTCGATGATCGGGCTCATGCAACCGGTGCTGAACGGCATCGGCGGCGATCTATTTGCCATCGTCTACGACCCCAAGACACACAAGCTCTACGGCTATAACGCCTCCGGCTGGTCGGCGAAGGGCCGTGATCTTGCACGGATGACCGCCGAGGTCGAAGCCGCCTACAGGAAAGCCGGCATGAAGCCGGTGGCGCACATCCCACCGATCGGCACGCTGCCGATCACGGTGCCGGGTACCGTGGACGGATGGTTCGCGCTGCACGGGAAATTCGGCAAGCTCCCCATGAGCGAAGATCTCGCGCCGGCGATCGGCTTTGCCACGAATGGCTTCCCGGTGACGGAGCTCATCGCGAATTACTGGAAAGGCAACATGGCTGCCTTCGAGCACCATCAGCAGCTGCTGCCGGCGTTCGACAACGTCCGTCATACCTATCTCATTCCCGACGCCAACGGTGGCCACACGCCGGCGCAGGGTGAGATCTTCCGCAATCCGGATCTGGCGCACACCCTGTCCATGATCGCCCAAGGGGGGCGTGATGCCTTCTACAAAGGCGCGATCGCGCACACGATCGATGCCTATTTCAAGCGGGTCGGCGGTGATCTTCGTTACGAGGACTTCGCGGACTTCCACGGCGAATGGGTCGCTCCGGTCTCGGTGAACTACCGCGGCTATGACGTCTACGAGCTGCCGCCGAACGGACAGGGCATGGCGGCCCTGCAGATGCTGCAGATCCTGAAGCACTTCGACCTGAAGAAGATGGGCGCCGGCTCGGCCGATGCGCTGACGGTGGAGCTGGAAGCCAAGCGGCTCGCCTATGAGGATCTCGCCAAGTGGTATGCCGATCCGCGCTTCTATCACGCGCCGATCAAAGGGCTCCTCTCCGACGCCTACGCCGACCAGCGGGTGAAGCAGATCAGTCTGGAGCATGCCAACCCCAACATCGGGCCCGGCGATCCGAAATTGTTCGACGGTGACACCATCTATCTCACCACCGCCGACAAGGATGGCATGATGGTGTCGCTGATTCAGTCCAACTATCGCGGCATGGGCTCCGGGATGGTGGCCGATCACCTGGGCTTCATGTTCCAGGATCGCGGCGAGCTCTACTCGCTCGATCCGAAAGCCGCGAATGTCTATGCGCCGCGCAAGCGACCTTTCCACACCATCATCCCGGCTTTCGTGATGAAGGACGGTCAGCCCTTCATGTCGTTCGGTCTCATGGGCGGAGACATGCAGCCGCAAGGCCATGTGCAGGTGCTCACCAACATCATCGATTTCGGGATGAACGTGCAGGAGGCGGGTGATGCGGCGCGCTGGCGGCACTATGGCAATGCCGAGCCGACCGGCGAGCCATCCCAGGGCACCGGCACGGTGGAAATGGAAAGCGGCTTCGACCCTGCCGTGAAACGGGAGCTTCAGAAGCGCGGCTATGACATCGTTCCGGGCACCGGCAGCTTCGGCGGCTATCAGGCGATCATGTTCGACCGCAAGCAGCACGTGTACTGGGGGGCGAGCGAGATGCGCAAGGATGGCGAAGCGGTAGGCTACTAACCTCGAAAATGAGGAGTCGGCATGCTCGACCACATTGGTTTTGCCGTGGAAGTCACGGCGGCGCAGACCGGGGCGGGGGCGCACGCCGGGTTCGGGGCCGGGCGCAAGGCGTTTTTCTGGCTCGGCGACGGCGGCTCACCGCGGCCGAGCGTCCACATTGCATTCACCGCGCAAAGCCGCGCGCAGGTCGCGGAATTCTACCGGTTGGCCTTGCGGGCGAGTGGCAGGGATAACGGCGCGCCGGGTCTCAGGCCCCACTATCACGAGAGCTATTACGGCGCATTTGTGCTCGATTTCGACGGCTACAACGTCGAGGCGGTCTGCCACGAGGCTGAATGAGCCGCTGGCGAGGTGTCCCGGCCCCGGCGCCAGGTCGCTTCGCCTGTACTAGAATGAGCGCTGCGTACCATCCCGTCGTTTGCGGGGGAGATTCCCATGAAGAAGTCTGTTCTGAGCGCGGCGCTGTTGGCGCTGGCATTGAGCGGTGTGGCGATGGCTGCGGCCGTTCCGAGTTACGTTACCAAGGCGGTGGCCGACCCCACCCGCCCCAAGGCCGATACCGAGCGCGATTCAGTGCGTCTGCCGGCTGAGACGATTGCGTTCGCGGGCGTGAAGCCCGGCATGAAGGTCGCCGAGTTCTTTCCGGGAGGCGGATATTTCACCCGGCCTTTGAGCGATGTCGTCGGGCGCAAGGGCCATATTTACGCGATCGAGAATGCCAAGTGGGACGATGGCTCGAACGCCAAGACCGCGGCCGCGGTGAATGATCACAACGTCACCCTGCAGCTGGTGAAGTTCGGTGACTTCAATCTGCCGCAGAAGGTCGATGTCGTCTGGATCACGCAGAACTATCACGACCTGCACATTGCCAAATTCGGCGGCGTCGACATGGCGGCCTTCAACAAACACGTCTATGAGTCGCTGAAGCCGGGTGGCATCTATTTCGTTCTCGATCATCAGGCCAACCCGGGTACGGGCGAGGCGCAGATCGCCAAGCTGCATCGGATCGAGAAGGCGCAGGTGATCCGCGAGGTCGAGGCCGCAGGCTTCAAGCTGGTGGACGAGGGCAACGCGCTGCATCGCGCGGCGGACGATCACACGAAGTCGATTTTCGACAAGTCGATTCAGGGCCACACCGATCAATACATGCTGAAATTCGAGAAGGCCTAAGCGTCTCTCGTAACCTCCTGTCGTGGACCACCGCCTTCCGGCGGTCCATGACAGGAGGCTCCCCGGTCTGCGATCGCGTGAGCGAGGCATCGATGCCCAATCTGCGCGTAGTGATCTGCACGGGATTGGCGCTCGTTGCCTTCGCTGGTAACTCCCTCCTGTGCCGTGCGGCGCTCGCGCATACCCGCATCGATGCGGCCAGCTTCACGACGGTGCGACTGCTCTCCGGTACCGTCGTCCTGTGCTGTCTGGTATGGCTGCGCCGGGGTGCGCATGCGGGCCGCGGCAACTGGCTGTCGGCGCTGGCTCTCTTCGCTTATGCCGCCGGGTTTTCATTTTCCTATCTGCACCTGACTGCCGCGGCGGGGGCGCTGCTCCTCTTCGGCGCAGTGCAGACCACGATGATCGGCTTTGGGCTCTGGTCCGGCGAGCGCTTGCGGGTGCTGCAGATCGTCGGCCTGATTCTCGCGTGCGGCGGACTCGTCGGACTGCTGTTACCCGGATTGTCGGCGCCGCCGCTGGCGGGTGCGCTCCTGATGCTCGGTGCAGGTATTGCCTGGGGCGTTTATTCCCTACGCGGCAAGGGTGGCGGAGATTCACTGAAAGTCACCGCCGGCAACTTCACACGCGCCCTGCCCATGACGCTGGCTCTCAGCCTGGCGCTGTGGCCGCGCACGTCGCTCGACCCGGCTGGTGCGGGGTACGCGTTTCTGTCCGGCGCGTTGGCCTCGGGGGTGGGCTACGCCATCTGGTACACGGCATTACCTTCCCTGACATCTACTACCGCTGCGACCGTGCAACTGAGCGTCCCCATTCTCGCGGCAGCCGGCGGCGTATTCTTTCTCGGCGAGCCGTTGACACTGCGCTTGCTGATTGCGTCGGTAGCGATCATCGGCGGCATTGCCCTCGTGGTGCTGACGGCTAGGCTGCCGGCCACTGCTCCTCTACCCGGAGCACCGGATACAGGTTGAAGCGTGTGTCCCACGACGAGTGCCGGCGGAGGAAGAACTCCAGCCGTGCAGTCGCGCTCGCGGCAAACGCGGGCTCCTCAGCCAGGCGGCGCTTGAATTCCCGTTCCAGCTCGGGTTTCTCCGCCAGCATCTCGCGCGCAATCTGCTCGGCGACGTAGGGCTCGATATGCTCCTTCTGCTCGAAGCAAGCGTTGAAGAACCCCCACGCGGCGAGCGAGTCGGGCGCGCGGGGCTCGAGCAATGCCATCACGAGGCGCGCGCAGGGCTGCGCAATCGGGACGAACAGGGACCCGCTGCCGATGGTATGCGTCTCGCTCATCCACTCGCCGTAGAGCTTCGCTCGCATGCAACCTTCGAACGGGGTCGGCAAGAACTCCGCCTTCTGCGCTCGAAAGGCCTCGACGCGCGCGCCATCGATGCGCGCGGCCACGGGCTGAGACCTGATGCCGTGCACCGCGAGCTTCCCGCCTATGGACTGCGCGTATCCTGCCGGCACGATGTAGCCGCCACGCGGCGCCTTCACGACCAACGCCGGCGCGACCCGGTTTCGGTACGGGACTTTCCAGATCTGCGGTCTGGTGGGGTCATACACCGTGGCCAGCTCGCCTGAGATCGGCGAAGGCTTGCGCGTGTATGCGTAGCCCCGGAATTCGATGATCTCAGCATCCTTGGCATCCGGGGCCGGTGCCGCACTGCCGGCCTTGGCGGGCTCACGCCATCCGGATGCGTAGTCGAGTGTGACCTCCGATCCGCCTAGGCGAGCTGCGGCTAGATCCGAGGCTTCTGCCAGCGCGCGCCACTTCGTGCCCTGAGAATCCATCAGCTCTGCGAGACCAACGATCGTGTTGCGAGTGACCCGTACTCGGGTCGCATAGTCTTTCCACGAATGGGTCTCGACGAGGACCGTGAAGCGATTTCTCTGTGGGAAGTAGCCCGTCGAGAATCGCGGTGAATACACCGTGAGGAGGAACCCGGAAGCGGGATCGTCCGTCACTGCGAGATCGGGATAGAAAGGCAGGGCGAGGGAGCCCTGCGCCGCAAGCTTGCCGATGAGCGCATCGCGCAGCTCGCGCCCGCTCGCGTAGAGCCGTGGATCGCCCTGGTTGATCGGCTCGGCCTGCAGAGAGACATCCGGCTCGAAATCCGCGCCATCCGTCACGTGCAGGTCCGCACACACGAGCGGGTCCCACTCGCGAATCAGGGCAAGGAGCGCGTGCATCTCCGGCGCCTCAGCCTTCATGTAATCGCGATTGAGGTTGAGGTTCTGCGCCGTGGCGCGCCAGCCGGTCTCTTCGGGCCCTCTCTGGTTGGGGCGGTTCCAGCGCGCGAACCGCTCGTGCCCGTCAACGTTGAAGGCAGGAACGAAAAGGATAGCGATGCGCTCGAGAACACCGGCGGCAGCAGTTCCTTCCAGCATCTCGCGAAGCGCGATGAATCCGGCGTCCTTGCCGTCGCTCTCGCCCGGGTGGATACCCGCCTGGAGCATGAGGAGCGGTACCTTGCGCGGATCGGTACGGCAGGCGAGGAGGGCCAGCATCGGGCGACCCTCGGCCGACTTTCCGTATTCGAGGCGCCGCACGGCAGTGGGCCACGTGGTCGCGAAAGCGTCGCAGAGGCGCGCCACCTCATCCGTGCGTCCGGTGCGGCGGAAGCCCGACTCCTCGGCAATGGTCCGCGGAATCATTGGGGTCCGATCGTGTTGGTGAGGCGTCGTACGACGGTCGCTTTGACCTCCGACACCTGTATCGTGCTCGATTGGTCCGTGTTGTAGACGGAGTAGAGCAGAGCCCGATCCCAGCGGCTCAGGTCCTGTGGCGGGGTCTTCGAATGCTGGAACAGCCGCAGGATGGTCGGCACATTACCGGTATCGGCATCCAGATGGACATCGGCAAGGGCGATCATGGAGACGTAGGCTGCAAGCTGTCGGAGTGAGATCTTGCCGAGGCGGTTCTTATCGGCGACGATGATGGCCGAGCGTATGGACGGGAGACCCTCATGGAACATCAATGAGCTGCCGCCCGAGCAGAAGCTCACCTCGCTGGTATTGTTCATGTAATTTTCGAGGGGAGTGCCTTGCAGCGCGGCTGTCATGGAGGTGGCGTTGCCCGGATTGCCGGCGCAATTCTCACCGGTGTTGTACCAAACGCGTACCGGACGCCGGGAATGCAGGTACCTCTCGATCGCGGTCCGTCCGTTTTGGGTGTAATACATCGTCGGATTGTGTTCCAACATATCCTTCAGGAGATCGTCAGGCGCGCTGCTCGCAATGACGTACAAGTTCCCCGTACAGTCGTTGCCTGCCAGAGGAACGTGTGCAGCGGCCGCAGCCTGCAATACGCTATCCCGAACGAGGTCACTGCTGTCAGGCGGCAGGCCCTCGACCATCAGGCAGATCGGTGTGTTCCATCGCTCGATGGAGTCATGGCCTGGATCGACAATCATCGACGTGACGAACTGGTCGACCTTGCGCTTGAGCCTGCGGCCGGCCTCGGTTGCCTCGACTGTCACCGTGGGTAACCCGTCGGTCGAAGCCCCGGTCGGTGACGCAGATGCGGGTGGCGTGGAGGACTGGCTGGATGACGCGGGTGATACTCCAATTGCACCGGCGCTGCGGGCGTGGCCCATCATCGCGGCAAGAGCGGTCATGGCCAGAAGGGGTGCCAGACGTCGCGCCGGAACTCCGCTCTGCGGTGCGCCTCGCCGCAGGGACATTCGGGGAGCCATTTGTTCCTTGAAGTGTGGGACTCAGAGAGCGCCAGCGACAGTATATAGGGTCGCGGCACGGGTTGGCTGGCCCCAGCCAGTGCGGGCGGGCCACACGACCCCCGCACGGGCGCCGGCCCGCCGCAAGCGAACCGTCAGCGCTAAGTTCTTGATTCCTGGGTGAGTTCGAAGCGAGCGGAAGTCCATGCTGCAACTTTAGGGAGCCTACTGTGTTCTGGAGGCGCAACACGCAGGAGAAATCATCATGGGTCGCATCCAGAAAGCCACGGCCGCCGCTCTCGCTCTCACCATCACACTCGTAGGCTCGACGCTCGCCATTGCACCGATGGCGCGCGCAGATTCACGCCAAGTCATCACGCGTGCCCATGATTGGAGCGCGACCCACCTCCATCGCGCCGCGGGTACACTGCGATCCGTCGTCTCGTCTGCGCGAGCGGCCTGATCAGGGGCTACTGGTACGCGCTGTCACTCTATCTGGCGGAGATTCCCGATGCGCAAAGCGATCCCGACGTTGGCTGGACTGACGTTGCTCGTGCTCGCAGGGGCAGCCAGCGCAACGGAATGCCGATACAGCGCGCCCCGTAACCTGGACCTCGATGCGGCGAGTCTCAAGTCGCTGCTGCTGAACCTCGGCTCGGCGGACGCGCACGTCAGCGGAGTGCCCGGCCTCTCCAGGGTCGAGGTCCGCGGCACGGCATGCGCATCCAATGAGGAATGGCTGAAGGATTTGCAGCTCGATACCTCCCACAGCGGGGACAGCGCTACGGTGACGGTGCGCAGGCGAGATCACGACAGCATCTTCAGTCTCTTCGGCTTCTCGCGCTACGCCTACATGAAGGTTTCCGTGAGCGTGCCACCGCAACTTGCCGTTGCAATACACAGCGGCTCCGGCGACGTCGTCGCGCAGACGCTGGCATCGCTCGATTTCCATTCCGGCTCTGGAGATCTTCAGGCCGACGGAATCACCGGTGCGCTGACGCTACGGTCGGGCTCCGGGGATGTCGAAGCGCGGCATGTTGGGAGCGTCGAGCTGAGTGGCACCGGGTCCGGCGATGTAACCGTCGCCGGGATAGGCGGTGACGTGCACGCGAACCATGCCGGATCCGGCAACCTGCAATTCAGCCAGGTTCAGGGCGGCGTGTGGGTAGGGTCCGTGGGCTCAGGGGATATGAAACTCGAGAACATCGGCGGCGATGTCCAGCTGGGCAGCATCGGATCAGGTGACGTCGTAGTCGATGACGTCGGTGGCAATCTCGAGGTCGGTTCCGCCGGCAGCGGCGATGTGACCTATCACAGCGTCAAGGGGACCGTCCACGTACCGAAGGACGACTGAGGAGTGACGCGATCTTTCTCAGGTCAGCGCCTGCGATCGATGGAGAGAGCCCAACAGTCGCGCCCAGAGCGACCGCGAGCCGACGCTGCGATGAGTAGCCGGTTTCGGCGCTTCGACACGGGCTCTTGCCGGCAAGGGAGGCGGAGTGGCCAGGACGACAGCGGCGTGCAGTCCCGAGGCGCCGATATCCTTGCCCGGCACGAATTTCTGACGGAGCGAGGCGATGATCTCGGCGACGTCGATCTGGATGATCAAAGGGTGGCGAAAGTGCGGCGCAAGATAGCCTGCGATCGCCTCTGCGTGCCCGCGATCCTTGAAGTACCCGAGACAAAGCGAATGCTGTGTCTGTCCGTCCCGGGACCGGCTGCTGCAGTACAGATGATAAAGGTCGAACAGGTCGAGCTTCGGCACCTCGTGCGGCTCGATCGGCTGTACGGACTGATAGAGCTGTACGACGAATCGCGGCGCCGCATGAGCCCTGGTGGCAGGGCCGGTAGCTGCCTCGGGAGAGGCGGGGACCTTGTTCGGCGCCATACGGAATGCAGGCGTGAGCAGTAAAGGCGACAGCGACTCTGCACGAAGGTTGTCTTGCACGCGCACTCCCAAGCGGTAACCATTTCCGGCTTCCAAAAGGCGCGCGATGAGTTGCAGCACACGGCCCTTGCAAGGGGACGAGCACTTACGAGACCGCTCGGCGATCCCGGCAACCCCGCTATCGTTGGCGCGAGCCTTTAGACCGGAGGTTTTGCGTCCCCACCTTTCGGTGGGTTTGCCAAGAGACGGCCGCTAGCATGACAGGCCGAGCACGCGGTGGAATACGTAGTCTCCGCAGGGATGGCCGCGGTGTGCGGGCTGCCGCAATCGGGTCGGCGGCCGGGGCGCAGTGAGGCCGCCCGGTGCCTGTGAGCCAATTCACCTTCGATCGGCAACGCCCGAGCTGCCGCATCGATCTGCGAAGCAGTCGCGCGATTAAGTAAAGTCGGGATCCGCGATCGATCGGGAGCTGCGATGACGGTCACTGTCCAATCCGCCGCGATCTGTCAGGGTCGTTCCAACAGGCAGTTGGGGCATCGTCATGATCAGAAATCTACGTCATCATGAGGTCAACGACCAACAGCCGGCGGAATTCAGCGAGCAGTACCTGCTCGATCGACTGATCGCCGCGGGCGTCGGATGTCTCGATGATTGGCGCGCACTCTCGCCGCGGGCGAGACGCAACGTCTTCGGCATCACTTCCGGCATGGCCCGCGCCATCGACCGGCTGGTGAAAACGCGCGACAAGTGACCGTTGCCGGCAGGGCTGCCGCGGCGGCTCTCCGTGCCCGCTACTCGGCCTTGGTGTGTTGGGAATACAGCGCGTGCCAGGCGCCGCCCTCATAGATGAAGATGTCCGAAGATCGGACGCGCCCGGTCTGAGGGTTGGCGAAGGAGAGGATCGCCACATCACCGCGCATGACCACCGACTCGCGGGTCGGATGAGTCTTCTGCCACGCCTGAACCACTTTGGACATCGCGTCCGACGTGCGGTTTTTTGCCGCATGCGCGAGCAGCGTCGGCTTGTCGAGAACTTTACCGTCCGCGTTGATCGAGCGGTATTTCGCCGACAGCATCGAATCGAGCCACGCCGTATCGCCGTGCTCCTCGGCCTGCAGCCAATGATCGTCCACCGCGATCACGGCTCCTGCCGTCCGGGCGGCTTCGTCCACCTTGACGTCCGCGGCCCTGATCGGCGCGGAGGCGGCCAGCGCGGCGACCAAGCCCAGACCCATTCCGATACCCGAGCGAATCGTGACAGTGCGATGCTTCACGCGGTGCCTCCCGTTCAAGCCACGGCCTTACCGCCCTGCAAGTTGCATCGTCGGCTCTTCCTGCGCCTCGACTTTGTGACGAGCGGTGGTTCTGCCGCGGCGAGCGGCCTCATTGCGTGGCAGCAGGCAGACGATCACCCGCGGCCGGGTCTGGAGCACGCCTCAGGCAGCGGACTTCACGGTCTCCGTGATGCGAAGGGCCGTGCCGATCGCCTTGGAAAGGTCGCCCATGTCCTGCGGGACGATCATCACGCTCGATTCCTTTGCGATTGACCCCCATTGGGCAATGAAGTCTTCGGCGAGACGCATTTTCATGGCGTCCTGCCCGCCGGATTCGCTGAGGGCTTTGCCCACTGTGGCCAAGGCCTCGGCGGTTGCCCTGGCGACCGTGAGGACCGCCTCGGCCTGACCCTCTGCCTCGAGGATCCGGGCGCGCTTGGCGCCTTCGGCGCGATTGATCTGCTGCTGGCGCTCGCCTTCCGACACGTTCACCGCCTGCTGCTTCTCGCCCTCGGACTTGGCGATGAGTGCGCGTTTCTGCCGCTCGGCGGTGATCTGCAGCTCCATGGCATTGATCACTTCCTTTGGCGGCGTGATATCCCGGATCTCGTAGCGCAATACCTTGACGCCCCAGGTTATGGCGGCACGGTCGAGCTCGCTCACGATGGAGGCATTGAGCTCGCTTCGGGATGAGAGCACCTCGTCGAGCTGCTTCTTGCCGACATCGGCGCGCATGATGGTTTGGGCGAGCTGGATCACCGACATCAGCGGATTGGAGGTGCCGTAGGCTGCGGCCTTCGGATCCGTGATCTGCATGTAAAGAACGCCGTCGATGGAGATCTGCGTGTTGTCCTTGGTGATGCAGACCTGCTTGGCGACATCGAGCGGGCTCTCGCGCAAGTCGAACTTGTAAGCCACGCTGTCTACGATCGGAATCAGGATATTGAGTCCCGGCTCGAGCACCCGAGAGAAGCGGCCGAGCCGCTCGACGATCCAGGCGTGCTGCTGGGGCACGATGCGAAGGCCCCTGGCAAGAACCGTGAGGACGATGATGAGCAAGACCGCGGTGATGATGAATTGTGGGTCCATGACGGGTCGCCTTGTTCTGTTCTGATGGGTAAAGACGGGTCAGATCGTCGAGGGGGGTGGCTCCAGCACCAGCGTGCTGCCCTCACGCGCTGAGATGACCAGGGTATGGCCAGGCCCCGGTGCGACCGCGGAGGTGTCGCGCAGGCGGGCATTCCAAGTGCTGCCCCGATATGCCACACGAAGCACTCGTCCTTCTGCTTCCACGACCGTGACGGAATGCCCGGTGTCATCCCGCGAGACGTCCTCTGAAGCGCGGTTCTTCAGACGCCCTCTCATCCAGTGGGCCAACGGCAGGGCTACGGCGCCCGTTATGGCTATGGACGAGAGCGTCCAAAGCAGCCCGCCTCCTGCAAGCGCAACCGTACCGCCGGCGATACACGCTGCGGCCGCGGCAAGGAGGTATATGGTCAGGGTGTGCATTTCGAGCACGATGAGGCCCGCGCTCAGAACGATCAGGGCGATTCCGATGATCTTCATGTTTGCCCCCAACGGACGGCACTTTCGTTCCCTGAGCCGCCACGAGAGTCCTCTGCCGAGTCACCCGCGGCTGTATGACCAGCTCACCATGCTCCCGTTATCATAAGGCATGACGCCATGAAACGGACGGGGGTCGTCATCGAGCAGCAGACTTAGAAAGCGGTTGGCGCCCTCCCACATGGGTAACGTCGCGATCGTCTCGATGGCCGCCCATCCGAGCGTACCCTCTCGGGAATGAGTGAGCGGCATACCGGCAAAGCGCGTAATCAGAAACAGAAACCCGAACCAATCCTCGCGCTCTCTCCCGAAGCCCGGCCAGCTGATCGTCCCCCGTAACGTCATATCGAGCGCATCGAGGCCCGCTTCCTCCCGGATCTCGCGGCGCATACCGGTCGCGACGTCCTCGTTCGCCTCGAGCTTGCCTCCCAAGCCGTTGTATTTGCCCGCATGGTAGTCATCGTCCCGGGTATTACGGTGAATCAGGAGTACGCGGCTGCGGTCGGGTGAGAGAACGTAGCCGAGCGTGGCGAGAATGGGTGAGTAAGGCATGGAGGCGAAGCCGGTCGGTGAGTCTGCTAGGATGGCCGAATGAGCGCTCTCGTCATCACGCCCTTGGCCCTGGGCCGTGCACTGCGGCGCTGGCGGCTGCTCCATCGGGTGAAGCAGGAGCATGCAGCGCAGATCTTCGGGGTAACGCAGTCGACGATCTCACGATGGGAGGCGGGCCGCCAGGCGATGGAGCCGGGTGAGCGCGCCAAGATCGAAGCACTCGTCTGCGCGCGCCTCGACTCGGCAGCGGACCGGGTGCTCGCGGAACTGGTGAACGAGAGCCCCCGACCGGTCCATCTCATCTGTGACCTCACGCACTGCCTCCTCGCCTGCTCTGCGAGCCGCGCGGAGGAGTTCCGAGTCCGGGCAACGGAGCTGATGGGCAATTCACTCCTCTGCTATGCAACGGAAGAGATCCTCGCGAAGGAGGAATCCCTGCGCAGCCTCGGTTGGTATGACGAGCCTGCGCCCCAGCCGATCGAGCTCTACACCGGCGCAAACAGATCAGAGATCGTGCCGATCTGGGAGAGTCGCTGTCGCTGGACTCGCCTGTTGCTCTCTGACGGAACACCGGCCCGGCTGGTCGAGACCCTCAGCCGAGGGAATCGATCCAGGCCGGCAGATCTGACAGGCGGCCCAGGCGCCTGAAGCGTGGATGGTCCATGGGCGCATCGCGGCGCTCATGGGCCCAGACGATGGAGTGCGGAACGTGAGCCGCCCATGCTCCGGCCTCCAGCGCCGGCAGCACGTCGGAGCGCACTGAGTCGCCCGCCACGACACAGCGGTCAGGCTCCGCGCCATGATCGGCAAAGAGGCGGCGAAAATTGGCTGCCGTCTTGTCACTGACGATTTCGACCCATGCGAACCGATGGCCGAGACCCGATGCTGCGATCTTGGCTTCCTGATGAAGTAAGTCGCCTTTTGTGACCAGCACCAGAGGCCCGCGCGCCGCCAGCGCCTCGAGGGTCGCCTCGACTTCCGGGAAGAGCTCGACCGGATGGCTGAGCAACTGGCGTCCGGCTGCGAGAATGGCCTGTATCATCGATGCCGGAAGGCTGTCCCCACAGAGCTCCGCGGCGGATTCCAGCATGGAGAGCGTGAAGCTCTTCGCGCCATATCCATACAACGCGAGATTGCGGGCAGTGACCTTTTCAAACTGCTCGCGTGCCGCTGCAACCGTGGCGAAGGGCTCCAGCATCGCCGCGAGCGCGCACTCGGCCGCCTCGAAATAGCGCATGTTGTGCCACAGGGTGTCGTCTGCATCCAGGCAGATGAGCTCGATTGCCATGGGATTCGGCCTCGTCACGGCGATGCGCATACCGCTATCGCAGGCGGTGGATGCTAGCAGCCCGGGAACTGCAGCGGACGCATAGTGTATGCGCGGTTTGCACCAGGCAGTGCCGAGTGGGGGAGGGCTGGACTAGACTATCATCGTGCTTAAGGACGTGTTCCCGTGGGTCGATGCCGCCTAGATCCGCCAGCCGCGCGCGACGCAAGAGCTCGCGGGGACGCCGCGGACGCAGGTCGTGGCTCAGGCGACTGTGGCCGAGCCCGCGGCTGCGGGGGCGATGGCTGCGGGCCTTCAGAGCCCTGCCTCCCGGTGTGCAGATCTGCGGCGTGCTGGGGACCGCCGCTCTCGTGTTTCTGGCGGTGAACTGGGTCTACCAGGTCGCGCACAAGCCATCCGAGCTGCTCTTCCCCGTGAGCGGCACGCTCTACAAATCACCCTCTGAGACCTGGAGTGAATACGCATCGCTCTTCGAGAAGTATTCCACCGACACCATGACACCGGAGCTGCTGGCAGCCCTGGCTCAGGTCGAAGGCTCCGGCAATCCGATCGTGCGCACGTACTGGCGCTGGTCGTGGAAACCTCATCCCTTCGAAATGTACCGTCCTGCTTCGAGCGCCGTCGGTATGTATCAGCTGACAGACGGGACGTTCGCGAAGGCGAAGCGTTATTGCATCCACGACCATCACGTCGTCGAGGAGGGCCGTTGGGATGACTGGCATTCGTGCTGGTTCAATGGACTTTACATGCGGGTGATCCCGAGCGATGCGACCGAAATGACTTCGGCCTACCTCGACAAGGCCGTGACCGAGACTCTCCTCGCCCATCACCTGCGGCTCGCCACATTGCAGCAGAAGCAGGACCTCGCAGCGGTCATCCATCTTTGCGGTGAGGGCGCTGGTGACCTATACGTGCGCCGCGGCCTGCGGTTGACGCGAGGCCAGATGTGCGGCGATCACGAGGCACGTGTGTACGTGGGGCGAGTGGACGCGATGAAACGCCTGTTCGCGAAGCTGGCCGCGGGCGGCTAGCGGCCCGGGACAGCTCCCCGGGGGGTCGCGGCGAAGCTCATGGCCAGGTTCCCGAGCTGAACTTCAAATTGAAATTTTGCCGCATCCGGCGATAAATTCCCTCATTGGCCAATTCAGAGCAGACAAGCGGCGTTCCTCCGCTTGCGGCCTGCCATACGTGACGGACCTCGTGCAGGGGGCAATAACGAAGGGGCCGGGAGCATTCGCTCGGCCGGCAGCGACCTCAAAAATCCGGAGTAAACGTATGACTCTTTTCAAGATCAAATCGTGTCGATCCGCTTTCATCGCATGCGTTGGGGCAGTCGTCCTGGGTGGGGGACCCATGAGCGCCCAGGCTGCGAAAGGCGCGGCTGTCCATACCACCGCTGCCGCAGCGGCGACTGTGTTTGCGACCGGGCTCGTCAATCCGCGGGGACTCGTGTTCGGCCCGGACGGCAAACTGTACGTCGCCGAGGGCGGATATCCCGTCGATCCCATCATCGAAGCGCGGGCAGGCCTCGGCGGCCCGTGCTCGGCAGGCGCACACGGACCGGGAGACTACTTCGGCAGCGCCACGGGCTCGCGCATCTCGAGGATCGATGCCAGTGGTCACGTGGAGACATTCGTCGATAATCTGCCGTCAAGCGAGGCTGAGGGCCTTGCCAGCGGCGTAGCCGACGTCGCGTTCATCGGCAACACGCTCTACGCCGTGCTTGCAGGCGCAGGCTGCTCACATGGCGTCCCCAGCGTTCCGAATGGAGTCATCCGCATCAATCCGGACCGCAGCTGGACGATGATTGCGAACCTGAGCGCATTCCAGCAAGCACACCCTGTTGCCCATCCAACGGACCCGATCAACGGGGATTTCGAGCCCGATGGAACGTGGTACAGCATGATTGCCGTCCGTAGCGATCTGTACGCGGTCGAGCCGAATCATGGGGAGCTCGACCGGATCACGACGTCGGGCCAGATATCACGCGTTATCGATATCTCGGCCTCACAGGGACACGTGGTCCCGACGGTGGTGGCGGACCATGGCGTCTTTTACGTGAGCAACCTGGGCCAATTTTCTCCTGCTGCGCTCAATACTCAGAGCGTCTACCAGATCACCCCGAGTGGCCGGATCAAGGTGGTGGCAACGGGATTGAGCAAAGTGCTCGGTATCGCCTTCGACTCCCGTGCTCGCCTCTACGTTCTGGAGACCTCGTTTTCGACCACCGACCCGGGCCCTGAGCCGGCGACGGCGCGCCTGATCCGTATCGAGCCAAACGGTCAGCAGGAAGTTCTGCTGGATGGCTCGAGCGGCATTCTGAGCGTGCCGAGCGGCATGACCTTCGGCCCTGACGGCGCACTCTACATCTCGAATATCGGTTTCGGTGCTCCGCCGATCGGCCTCGGACAGATCGTTCGGGTCGAGATTTCCGACTGAACGCAGCCCGCAAGGGACCTCGTCGCCGTTCTCTCTGAACGGCGACGAGGCTCGAGGGGTCGGATAAGATTGGGGAGCTTGACCACCCCGGCACCATCCCAGTCAAGGCCGATTGAGCGTGTCTGACCTCACGGTGCGCGCTCGCGCGCTGTCCTGGCGTCAGGCGCTGGCCATTGCGGTAGGCAACGGGCTGGAATTCTACGATTTCGTCACCTACGCCTTCTTCGCGACCCAGATCGGTCATACGTTCTTTCCCTCCAAGACGCCCGGCCTGAGCCTGCTCTCCTCGCTGGCCACGTTCGGAGTAGGTTTCCTGACGCGGCCGCTCGGGGCGATCGTGATCGGCCGATTCGGCGACCGGGCAGGGCGCAAGCCGGCGATGATGTTGTCCCTCAGCCTGATCGGATTGGCCCTCACGGGTCTCGCGCTCACTCCCTCGTATGCCTCGATCGGCACGCTCGCGCCCGTACTGGTCATCGTGTTCCGTTTGCTGCAGGGATTTGCGCTGGGCGGCGAGGTTGGGCCCAGCACGGCATTCCTGTTGGAGGCTGCCCCCGTCTCGCGGCGCGGATTGTATGCGTCGTTACAGGCAACCAGCGCAGACTCCGCTGCACTCGTTGCGGGAGTCGTTGGAGTGATTCTCGCGAGCACGCTGGATGCGGGGCAACTGGACGCCTGGGGCTGGCGCGTAGCGCTCCTGCTGGGTGTGTGCATCATTCCGTTTGCGTTCGTGTTGCGCCGCACATTGACCGAGACATTGACCGCACCCGCAGCGGCGGATTCCGGCAATGTGTCCACCGTGGGCTACGGCCGGATATTCCTGTTGGGACTCATGATGCTGAGCGCTGCGACGACGAACAATTACGTGCTCGAGTACATGACGACCTACGCGAGCAACACCCTGCGCATGCCGGCTGCGGTGTCCTTCGGCGCGACCGCCATGATCGGCGCCAGCGGGCTGGTTTGCGACACTCTGGGCGGCTGGCTGTCGGACCGGCTTGGCCGCAAGCCCGTGATGATCATTCCCTGGGTCTTCCTGATCGTGGCCATATACCCCTCGTTCTGGATGCTCGAGCGGCTGCGGACCGGTGCGGCACTCCTTGCCGTGAGCGCCCTTCTCAACGGCATTCAGACGCTGTCGTCGGCGACCATCATCGTTGCCATTACCGAGTCGCTACCCAAGAAGGTTCGCTCGGGTGCTTTCGCCCTGATCTATGCCCTGGCGATCTCGGTATTCGGGGGATCCACGCAGTTTCTCGTGGCATGGATCATTCATGTGACGGGTAATCCGGTGGCGCCGGCGTGGTACATGCTTGGGGCAGTGACCATCGGGCTCATCGCCATGTCGCTGCTTCCTGAGACGGCGCCGCGAGGGTGGCGCTCCGGCACCGGAGACTTATTGCAATAAATCGGTGCACTCAACCGTCAGGATGGTTGTCGCTGCGGGCGAAACCAGAAGGTGGGCGAATCGTGGTGAGACAGAGGCTTCTACGCGACTTCTTCAGCGCCTTCGAGAATGCCGAGCCGACGCTCCGCGCTGACGCTATCGATGAATACCGCGAGCTCACGCTGCTGGCAAAGCTGCTGCAAGCCCGACCGGCTTTTGGGATACGCCCGGGCGTCTGCGGCGCCGTGCGCCTCCGCCCATGCGCACCAGAAAGCCGTTTGACACCGTCCGGTGAATGGTGGGATAATCCCACCATGATTCTTACCCTTGATGCAAAGCGACGCCTAACGGTTCCTGCAAATCTGGCCCCTGCCGAGCCGGGCGACCACTTCATTGCGGAATTCGATCCGGAAGAGGATGCGATTGTCTTTCGTCGGCTTGCGAGGCGAGCCGACTGGTTGGCGGTTCTCAGGGCGTGCCCAGTGGAAATGGATGACGTACCGCAGCGCAGCCGTCAGCTCCCTAAGCGTCGCAGGCTGTGAGCTGGCTGCTCGACGCCGACGTACTGAGCCAGCCTGCCAAGAAGAACGGCCACGCAGGCGTCATTGCGTGGCTCGAGCAGGAGAAGGACAACTGTTACACGAGTGCGATCGTGATCGCACAGCTCGCCTACTGGGTCCGCAGCAGGCGCGGCAAGCAGCGGGAGGCTTTGCAGGCCTGGCTCACTCGACTGATCGATGCGCTGCACGGACGCATTCTTGGCTTTAACGTCTCTGTGGCGCATGTCTGGGCCGAGCAGCAGCACAAACTAGAAGAAATTGGCCAGCCGATGCCCGTAGAAGATAGCTACATCGCTGCGATCGCGATTCGGCATAACCTGACGGTGGCAACCGGGAACGAGAAGGACTTTCGGCGCCCCGGTATCAAACTGTTCAATCCGTTCGGGGAAAGTGGCTCCGAGGACTGAGCGGGCCGGCCAGCCATGGGGCTTGCTGCCGGGAGCATGTCCACGAGTACCCCACGCGGCGATCATGGGTCTGTTCAAGACCGAAGTGATCCACGCTCGCGGTCCTTGGCGCTCTCTGGATGCGGTGGAATACGCGAGGCTCCAATGGGCGGATTGGTTCGACTACCGCCGCCTCCTCGAGCCCATCGGCCATGTGCCACCAGTGGAGCTCGAAGCGGAGTACTATCGCCAGCAATCCGGTCTGGCCCTCGCGGCCTGACCTAAACCCGGAGCTCTCCGGAGAACCCGGGGCGATTCGGTTGACTGTGCTCCGCGGCAAGGCAGGGCAAAGTGGTGCGACCGTGCAATCCGAATCCTCCCAAGCGGTGAGCGAGCGCGAGCTTCTCGACAGGAATCGCAGCTACTACGACAAGCTGTGGTCCGACGCCCGCCTCGTCGAGCCCCAACGATTCAACACCTGGCCGCTGGTGCAATCGCTGCTGCCGACAGCGGCTCTGCGGCTCGAAGTGGCCCCGGGTCTACGACCAAGACTGCCGCTGGAGGGCACGCAGTTCCTGGATATCAGCGAGCCGGCCATCGCGAAGCTGCGCGGGCGCGGTGCGCAGGTCGCCATCGGCAAAGTCACGAGGCTCCCCTTTGCTGATAGCGCGTTCGATCTGGTATGTGCCTTCGACATCATCGAGCACGTCGATGACGACGATCGTGCTCTCTCTGAGGTGTCACGCGCCGCAAGGCCCGGCGGAGCAGTCCTGGTTTCGATGCCGCTGCACCCCGAGTATTGGACCTCGTTCGATGAGCTCGTAGGCCATAAGCGGCGCTACGAACCTACAGAGCTGCCCTCCAAGCTGGCGGCGCATCATCTGACGGTGGAGCGCAGCGCTGTGTACGGAATGCAACCGCGCTCGTCTAAGTTGGTTGACCTCGGCATGTGGTGGCTGTTGAACGATCGCGAGCGAGCCATGTGGTGGTACAACCGGGTCATCATGCAATTGGGGTTGCTCTTCCAGAAGCGACTCAGACTCGAGCCCGGAATGGTGTCGACGGACGGCGTCGATGAGATCCTGCTGGTGTGTCGCAAGCAGGGTGCAGTTGGCGCAGACGGCTCATGACCCGATGATCTATCGTCCGCTCCCGCTCCGGCTAGCGGAGGTTTAGATCCAGGGCGGCCGTCAGCTGCGCGGACTCAGCGGCTTCGGTATGGCGAAAGCCGCGCTCCGGAAGGAGGAGCACGAGGGCCGCCGAGACCAGGTATAGCGCAAAAATCACTGCGAAAGTTGCCCGGGCGCTTGTGCCGGCGATGAGCGCGATCGCGAAAGTCGGAATGAAGAATCCGCCGGCGGTCTGCAGGAGGCTCACGATGCCGCCCGCACTGCCGCCGTAGGTCGTGCCGATCTCGCGCAACATGATGGGCAGAGGCAGGGTGAGCGTCAGCATGCCGTTCACGAGAAAGACGCCGAGCATCACGCAGATCCAGGTCATCGGCCCGAACGGAACGGCGAGCGCCGCGAGCAGCAGAGCGGCTCCCATGATGACCGTCGAGGCGAGCCAGATCCTGATTCCGGGTAGCTGCCTGAGGATCATCGGCATGACGGAGCACCCCAGCGCCGCACCCAAGCCGAGAGGAATGCCGAGGAGACCCGCCTGCAAGGGGCTCGCGTGCCTCACCTGAATCAAAGCGCCAGGCAGGCTACCTGAGGTCGCGACGACGCCGGCAAAAAGGAACAATGCAGCGATGCCTGCGACCCACACGTGCCGGTTGCGCGCCGCCGTGCCGAGGAACTGGAGAACCCGTTGCGGTGGTGCGTCGGCTTGGCCCTTGGGTTTCGCCCGGAATCCGATGAGAAACCAGACCGTGGAGATGGAAAACACGACCCAACCGACGGTGAACACCCCTCGCAGAGACGTCGAAAGAGGTGCGGTCGCTTCCCCAACGCCGATGCCGAGTCCGGCGCTCGCGATGAACACGCCCATCGCGAGCGGCATGTGCGCGGGCTTGAACCACGTGCCGAGAATTTTGGGGCCGAGCGTGTTGACGAATGCCATCGAAAAGCCAAACGCGAGCATCCAGGCGAAGAGGCTCATGAAGTCCGAAGAGGCATAGGCCCTGCCGATGACTCCGACGCAACTCACGAGGAGCAGCACGCTGCCGACCGCCCTCGTACCGAACCGGTCCGCGAGCATCCCGACAGGAATGCCGAACAGGAAGTTCACGAGGAACGGCGCGAACAGGCACGTCGCGAATTCCATGGGGTCGAGGCGGAGAGCCGACATGAGGCTCCCGCTCACGCCTGCCAGCTGGAACTCGGCGAAATTGATCATGAAGAACAGGAACCCCATGATGGCGAGGATCATCCAACGATATGGGTCTTCGCCGTGGCGATGGGGCGTCATGCGGTTGTTCTATTTGTTTATGGGCACAGTGCAGCTGCTCTGACCGGAGCGTAGTCCGATCGGCCGGGCAAGTCCAACCGTGCACGCAATGCCCGGGTAGCTCAACAAAAACAATAGGTTGCGTTCGGGCGCCATCTGGCGCGTGGTCTACCCCTACTTGGGCGGAGCACGACATCGGAATGCACCGCGCTCGAGCATGCCAACCATATTTGAAACCCTGCGTCTAACGATATGAGGGTGGCGGTATGACGTAGGGGATTGTGTGGCATCGCTCCGGCATGAAGATGACCTTATGACCCCGACGGTCCTCATCACCTCCGCCCTTTCACCGCCGGCGAACACGCCGGCGCTTCGGATGACCGGCAGCGGCATCAGGACCATAACGACCAAAGCCGCGATTTTCTTCTGGGTGGGGCAGGGACGGAAGAACATTGTGGTCTGTGACTCGACCGGCTCGAGTGTGCTCACCCCGGAGGAGCTGTCGAGCATTCAGCGGCTCGGCATAGGGATCGAGCAGCTCGCATTCAAGCAAGACGATGCGCTGGTCGTTGAGAAGGGGAAAGCGTTCGCGGAGGGCAAACTGATCGAATTCGCGATTCGCAATTCCGAGCTCCTGAACAGGAGCGGCCATTTCTTCAAATGCACCGGCAAGATCTTCTGCAGGAACTTCACCCAGATCTGGGATCTCATCGTCAAGAACAATATCGGCACCATGTTCTGGAAGCTGTACGAGCATGCCCTGGTCGACAGGAACCTCGCCGATGCGCGCTTCTTCTACACCTCCATTGCCGACTTCCAGCGACTGGCGCTTGCAGCCTACGGGCGGGCAACCGAATCTCAGATCCTCGAGCATCTGCTTGCCGTGAGCCTGCATGGGCAGTTGCGCATGGGGGCCAGTCTCCGTCCCCTGCTGTCAGGGTTCTCGGGCGGACTCGGCCTGCAGTCCGAAGAGCATTACCTGGGCAACCTCGACCTGACATATCCGTGCTGGTATTCCCTCCGCTGATGAGGTAAGGATACCCGGTGCTATTCCGCCCGCATCCTCGCGGAGTGACTGGCGGCAATTGAGCCGAGGTATGGATACCTTGCAAGCAGGCCGGACGTTATCATTGTGATTTCACCACTCGCTCGCTCGGCGGCTGAGGCGGATTCGCTGTCCGCCAGGGGAACTTGAGCTATGTCCTACCTAGAGAGTCGGCCGCAGGTTCGCGCATTGCGGAGCCAGCAGATCAGGGACGTCGCCGATGCGGCCCTCGGCTCGAAAGACGTTCTGGCGTTCTGGTTCGGCGAATCCCACCTTCCGACTCCCGAAGCCATTCGTGCGGCCGGTGCGGCCGCCCTCATGGACGGCGGCACGTTCTATACGCCCAATCTCGGCCTGCCCGAGCTGCGGGAAGACATCGCCTCCTACCTTTCCCGCTGGCATCGACCGATTGCAGCCGAGCGGATCGTCGTGACGAGCTCCGGGGTGTCGGCTTTGATGATCACGTTGCAGGCCATAGTCGGGCCCGGTGACTCGGTCGTCGCGGTCACTCCGGTGTGGCCGAACCTTTGCGAGATCCCCAAGATCATGGGAGCCGAGGTGACTTCGGTGCCGTTGCAATTCGGGCCGAATGGATGGCAGCTCGATCTCGACCGTCTGATCGGCGCGATCAGGCCGGGGGTGGCAGCGGTAGTGATCAACAGTCCGAACAACCCCACGGGCTGGACACTGACCCGCGCGGAGCAGGAAGCAATCCTGGCTCGTTGCCGGGATCTGGGGACCTGGCTGATCGGAGATGATGTCTACGAGCGTCTGTATTTTCGTGCCCCGACCGCGCCTTCATTCCTGGACATCGCGGATCCTTCCGACCGCTTCATCTCATGCAATTCGTTCTCGAAGGCGTGGCGAATGACGGGCTGGCGGATCGGTTGGGCCGCCATTCCCCGAGAACTCGCGGCGAGCTACGCCAAATTGATCGAATACAACACTTCGTGCGTTCCGAGCTTCGGGCAAAGCGCCGCACGAGTGGCATTGACCCAATGCGAGGCCGATGTGGCCTACTTGGTCGCTGAGATCGCGGCGAATCAAAAGCGCCTTTACGAGCGCTTGTCGACCGTGGTGCGCGTGGAGCTGGGCGCCCCCGCGCCCGGTGGCATGTATGCCTTCTTTCGAATCAGAGGGCTGAGCGACAGTTTGTCGTTCTGCAGGCAGCTCGTTGCCGAGGCGCGGGTCGGACTCGCTCCCGGATCGGCATTCGGCGATGATTCCAGGGAGTTTGTCCGGTGGTGCATTGCCACGGACCCCCGCAAACTCGAGGCAGGGCTGGATCGATTCGTGTCCCATCTTTGAGAGCTGGAGCGCTCACGCAGTCTGGCCAAGCGCTGGCGTGTCGCGTACCCCGGGAAGGGCGCCGACGAAGTGCGCATTCCCCATGGAAAAAGCAAACTCGACCTGCACGCCCCGACTCGCGCGGATCCCGGCGCCGTCGCGGTCTGACCGCATGAGCAGGTAGACGGGATCGTTTACCGATGCGTCCACTCGCAGGCAGAAGTCATTTAGTGACGATACACGGCGCACCTGGACGTCCCCCAACGCGACTTTCGTAAGTTGGCTCAGGTGCGAGCCCACGCCATTGCGTGCTCCGGGCTGTACCACCTGCCGGGTGTTATAGAATGTCATCAGCCGGCCCAGGTCTCCAAACGAGGGCAGGGCGCACGACGGCTTCGTTGCGGGTGGCGAGGCTCGCGTGCGCTGATTGCCAGCCCAGTGGGCGCTCATCAATTTGATCGGTCGCACGGGCCCGGAAGCCGCTTCGGGCGAGAGGCCGCAGCGGACCAGACTCATCTCGTGCGCGCCGAGCTCGATGTGAGCCATCTTCTTGGGAAAGCCATAGACTTCGCGCCCGGCGGCCATTGCCGTGTCGTCGTCGACATAGAGAGAGATCGGGTAGAGTCCGATTCTACCGATCGGATTGACGCTTCGTTCCCGAACGAACGCCGCAAGCAACACCTCGTTGTAGCTGTAGCGCGCGCCGCTTGGATCGCATCGAGCGTAAACGTCTTCGTGGCGCAAGGCTGCGAAAAACATCCGACCGCCAAGTCCGGGGAAGAGTTTCAGATCGGGCGAGATCGCCTCGGCCAAACGCTCGGGGCTGGCATCGAGAAGGAAGACTGACGCCGTGGAGCGCGGGAAGCAATATGGCGGCGGCAGTACGAGCGGCGCGCTGTGCGGCACGCCGGTGAACCGACGCGCCTCTACATCCTTCGCTGAAGCCAGGGCGCGCGCTGCGATGATCCCTGCGACCTTGACTGCGCCCTCGGCCGCCGCTTCCACGCATGGAAGGGCGAACTCATTACGCACCCACGCGCCTGCGAGGCAGAGGTTCTGGAGCGGGCTCTGATGCGGGGGCCGCAAGGGCAGCTCACCCGGCCGGGTCAGCAGGTAGCGGTGGAACGACTCGCGATTGCGGCGCAGGACAATGTGCATGTGCGCCGGGTCGTCCGGGATCCTGAAGCCTGCATCCCGGAGCCCTTTGATGAAGCCTGCTTTGATGATCGGGTCCGGAACGTCCTCATATCCCCGTTCGGGTCCGGTCGCGATGATCTCGTGCCGGAGCGGGAGGTCCTCCGGCGGCCGCGTCGCACGCACCCGCGCGATCGGACAGAGGATTCCGAAAGGCTCAGGCATGCCGGTGACCATACTGTCGATTCCCTGCGGGACAGGGTCTTCCTTGAACCAGGCCTGTATGGAGAAGCTCGATACCGTCTGCAGCTTGTGCACGTTGCGGAAATAGTCATGCTGAGAGGCAATCGTGCCAAAGTCCAGCTGCTTGAAGTCCTCGAGCCCAAGCGCGAGGACGTATTCGTCCGCCTCGACCGAAACCCGACCTCCCGTAGCCTGATTCTCGAAATCGAGCCCCACGACCCGGATGCCGGCGTCGTCCGTGCGAACCTTGGTGAGCTTTTGGTTGAACTCGATCCTGCCCCGGCAGCCATGAGTGAAATGGCGTCGCAGCGGGGCAATGATGCTCGCCGTCGTGGGCAAGTTGAAGTAGTAGTGCCATCGC
>DASUHA010000031.1:0-3286 GCA_036273735.1 Steroidobacteraceae bacterium
ATCGGTCAGGGACTGGGTGACGTCATCGAGCACCGAGCGGTCGAAGATCTTGCCGGGCGCGAGCCCGATGTTGCGCAGCGACTTCTGCAGGTCCTCGGTCTTGATGTCCTTGTTGCCCGAGATGGTGAAGCTCTCGATCGATGGCCGCTCCAGCACGACGACGACCAGCGTGTTGCCCTCCCGGCGTAATTCCACGTCACGGAAGAACCCCGTCTGGTAGAGCGCGCGGATGGCTTCACGCACCCGCTGCGGCGTCAGGTGATCGCCGATGTTCACCGGCAGATAGTTGAATACCGTGCCCTCGGAGATGCGCTGCAGCCCCTCCACCTTGATGTCGCCGACGGTGAACTCCGAGTCGGCGGTAGGCGCCTGAGCCTGAGCCTGGGCCTGTGCCTGTGCCTGTGCGAGCGCGATCGCCGAATGGACGGCCAGTGCGATCGAGGCCAGCAGCACGACGCGCGGCTTCATGTTCTCTTACCCAACTTTGTCACCTTCGGGCTCATCCGATCCCAACTGTTGCATCGATCACGTAAGTCGACCCCACTCGCCGCGGCTTAGGACCGCTGCGGGATGTGCGGACCTCTTGGGGTCCGGCGCTCGCTCACTAAAAACTCAACTGAACTGGCGCGCGATGTCGTTGAAGAGCGCCACCCCCATGAGGAGGATCAGCAGCGCAATCCCCACCTGCTGCCCGAACGCCTGCGCCCGCTCCGACATCGGGCTGCCCTTCACCCACTCGACCAGCTGGAAGACGATCTGGCCGCCGTCGAGGATCGGGATGGGCAACAGGTTGAGGAAACCGAGTGACAGCGAGATCAGCACCAGGAAGCCGAGGAACGCGTCCGCTCCCTGGCTCGCCGACTGGCCCGCGTACTGGGCAATCGATACCGGCCCGCTCAGGTTCTTGAGCGATACCTGTCCCAGCATCATGCGCCAGAAGAGCCTTCCCTGCAGCGCCGTCATGTCCCAGGCTTCCTCCGAAGCGCGTCCCAGGGCCGTAACGGGCGACACCCTGATGTGACGCATCATGCTCGGTGGGTAGGGGACGTCCGTCACCTGCTCGGCCTGGATGCGGCCAACGTACTTGCCGTCCACCTGCACGCTCGCGACTTCCACCTGCACCGCATGAGTCGCGCCATTGCGCTCGTACGTCAGACTGACCGTCCCGCCCGGATGCGGCGTGATCTGCGCGACGATGTCCTGAAAATCCTTCACCGCATGACCGTCGATGGAGAGGATGCGGTCGCCTTCCTGCAGGCCCGCGCGGGCCGCCGGCCCACCCGCGACGACCTGTCCGAGCACTGCCGGAATGGGTGGCTCCCAGAACTGGAATCCCAACCCGACGAAGAGCTCCGACGGCGCGGTGAGGTGGCGCCGCGTGACGGCATTGGGTACCTCGAGATCGACGTCGCGGAGTGCTCCGTTGGTCCCGCGAACCGCGAGGTCCGCTCTGCCACGCGAGCTCATCGCATCGAGGAGCGCAAAGACGACATCGCGCTGCTCGCCGACGGCCGTGCCATTGATCGCGACGATGTCGTCGCCGGAGCGCAGCCCGGCGCTCGATGCGAGCGATCCGGCCGTCACATCGCCCACCACCGGCAGATACTGCGTGATGCCGTTGACGCACATCATCCCGGCGAGCACCAGGATGGCGAAGAGGATGTTGAAGGCGGGCCCTGCGAGCAGCACCACGATGCGCTGCAGGGGGGGCTTGCGCGTGAACGATCGGGGCAGATCCTCGGGCGGCACGGGTCCCTCGCGCTCGTCGAGGAGTTTCACGTATCCGCCGAGAGGGATGGGAGCGATGGCAATCTCGGTCTGGTCCTTGCCGACGCGCCGCGACCACAGCGGTTGCCCGAAGCCCACCGAGAACCTGAGGACCTTGAAGTCGAGACGGCGCGCGACCCAGTAGTGGCCGAACTCGTGAACGGTGACCAGGAGCCCCACGGCGATGACGAACCACAGTGTGTACCAGACGACACTCATGCGCGTGCGCCCTCGAGCGAGCGCTCCCCGGCCGCACGCAACCCGCCTTCGATGCGCTCAGAGGCGAGCCGCCTGGCTTCCGCGTCGGCCGCCAGCACATCATCCAAGCCAGCTATAGCCCCCGCGGGACACCGTGTGACCACTTCCTCAATGACTGCAGCGATGCCGGGAAAGTTCAATCGACGCTCCAGAAACGCATGGACGGCAACCTCGTTGGCGGCATTCAAAGCGACCGGAGTCAGCCCGCCGGCCCGCGCCGCCGACTGTGCAAGGGCGAGACAGCGGAATTTCTGCGGGTCCGGAGCACGGAAATCGAGCCGCGAGGTCTTCACCAGGTCGAGGAATTCTACACCGGAGGCCATTCTCTCAGGCCAGGAGAGTGCGTAGGCGATCGGCGTGCGCATGTCGGGGGAGCCGAGCTGCGCGAGCACCGAGCCGTCGAGGTACTCGACCAGCGAATGGATGATGCTCTGCGGATGTACGACGATCTCGACACGGTCCGGCGTCAGCGCGAAGAGGAAGCAGGCCTCGATCAGCTCGAGCCCCTTGTTCATCAGGGTCGCCGAGTCGACGGAGATCTTGCGGCCCATCACCCAGTTGGGGTGTGCACAGGCGGCCTCGGGAGTTGCCGCGGCAATGGCCGTGGCCTCCCAATCCCGAAAGGGACCGCCGGAGGCCGTGAGGAGGATCCGGCGCACGCCCTTCGGCGTCTCTCCAGTACGCGAGCCTGCCGGCAGGCATTGAAAGATGGCGTTGTGCTCGCTGTCGATGGGCAGCAGTGTCGCGCCGCTGGCACGCACCGCATCCATCAGCAGCGGTCCTGACATGACGAGCGATTCCTTGTTCGCAAGCAGCAGGCGCTTGCCGGCGCGCGCAGCGGCGAGCGTGGAGCGCAGCCCTGCCGCACCGACGATGGCCGCCATGACGCAGTCAGCTTCCGGCAGGGTCGCGATCTCTGTCAGAGCTCCGACGCCAGCCATGACGCGAGTACCGCGCGCAGTCCCAAGCTCTCTCGTCAGATCCCGCGCAGCCTGCTCGTCGGCCAGCGCCGCGTAGGCAGGCCGGTAGCGGCGGATCTGCTCCGCCAACTTGGCGACATTGCGGTTGGCGCCGAGCGCCACCAGGCGGAAGCGATCCGGGTGGCGCGCGAGCACATCGAGCGTGCTCTCGCCAATCGAGCCCGTGGACCCCAAGACGACCACACCGATCATGGCAGGACTCCTAGAAAAGTGAGGCCGAGCAGCAGCACGGGCGCGGCGCCAGTGACGCTGTCGATGCGGTCCATCACGCCGCCGTGCCC
>DASUHA010000032.1:0-4774 GCA_036273735.1 Steroidobacteraceae bacterium
TCTCATCGTTCTCGATGTCATGTTGCCGGGCATCGACGGCTTTGAGGTCCTTCGGCAGGTTCGCGAAAGGTATGACACGCCCATTCTGATGCTCACGGCACGGGGCGATGACACCGATCGGATTCTTGGACTGGAAAGCGGCGCCGACGACTATTTGTCGAAGCCTTTCAATCCAAGGGAGCTGGTTGCTCGCATAGGCGCAATCTTCCGGCGGATGGAACGGCGCGAAGCTGCCTCGCGGCTTCCCATTCAACTGGGGCCATTGACGATGGATCCGACCAGACTCGGCGTTCTGATGAACGGCGAGCCGATCCGGCTCACGACGGCAGAATTCATGGTACTGGAGGCGCTGGTATCGGCGGCGGGGAAGATGCAAACGCGCGCGCGGTTGACGGAAGTGGCGCTGGGACGGCCGTTGGAGGCATATGACCGCAGCATCGACACTCACGTCTCCAATCTGCGCCGGAAGCTGCGCCTTGGGCCCGACGCTCTGCTCGAAATCCGGAGCATTCGCGGTGCGGGTTATCTGCTGACCGCTCACCTCTCATGACCAGCTTGTTCGGCCGCCTGTGGCTTTCATACCTGGTCGTCATCGCCCTGACCCTGGGCGCTGCCGCCGCGATCGGCTTCGGGGTCGCTGTCAACAGAGCGCGGTCCGTCAATGAGCTTACGCCCATCTCATTTGCGCGGCCCGCGCAGATGGCGCTCGCCACCGGGGGGACTGACGGACTCCTTCGTTGGCTCGTCGAGCAGCGGCACCGCCATCCGGAGCTGCAGCTGTATTTTGTCGACCAGTCCGGCAGGGAGTTGATGAGCCGACAGATCGGAGGCCGCGAGCTGCCCGGAACGAATGGCGGCGTTGAGCCCGTCGTCACCGCGCGCAACGGCTCCTCATACAGGATGATCGTGCGCAGGACGCAAAACTTTGCCATCACCGTGGGCGATTTCCTGCTGGCGCCGGAGGTCCTGATCGGGATCGTTCTGGCCATCAGCGGCGTTGGATGTGCCGTGTTGGCGCGGTTCCTTACGCGCCCAATCGAACAGCTGCGTACGGGCGTGCGCACCATCGCTGCCGGCGACATCCGCACCCGGTTGGCGCCAGCGCTATTGCGTCGTCGCGATGAGCTCGGGAGTCTCGCACGCGATTTCGGCAGAATGATCGAAAGCCTCGAGGCCATGATCGCATCAAAGGAGGAGCTCTTGCGCGACGTCTCGCACGAGTTGAGGTCGCCTCTGACGAGGCTGCGGCTCGCGGCATCACTGGCGAAGCTGGAGGCGAATGCCGCAAGTGAGAGCGAATTCGAGACGATCGAGCGCGAGGTCGAGAGAATCGATCGGATGGTCGGTGAGATCCTCCGCTATTCACGCTTGAGTGAGCACGGGCCGCCCATTGGCTCGCAGGCCGTTGACTTGACCGAATTGCTCGAGGAAGTCGTGGCGGATGCGCATATCGAGGCCAGCGAGGCGCGGAAAAGCATACAAATCGTCAGTTCATGCCGGGCCGAAGTGCAGGGCGATGTTGTGCTGCTGCGCAGCGCGATCGAGAACGTGCTGCGCAACGCCATCCGCTTCGCCTCGAAAAACGGACGGATCGAGCTTCGTATGGGATCAGTGGGAGGGCTCATTCGGATTGAGGTCGATGACGATGGCCCGGGCATTGCGGATCAGGACGTAGGGAAGATATTCATGCCATTTTTCCGCGGCGAGGCGTCGAATGGAGCCGGCCTCGGGCTCGCCATCGCCCGGCGCGCAGTTCTTCTGCACGGCGGCGACATTCGGGCAGCGAATCGGCCAGGCGGCGGCCTCAGTGTCCAGATCGAAGTACCGTTGGCCGGCGCGCATGAGGCCGGCGGCGTCGGCTCGCTGGCCGGAGCTTGAGCACCGAGGGCTCGCGGGAGCCTGGCAATGCCGGCGCGATAGGGATGTAGTAGATGGGGTCGGTTCTTGCTCAGATGGGTTGGTGTGGCTGTGAATAGCGTTCGGTGACCCGTTCTCAAACTTCCGTCCGACGGAGTCCGCAAAAACGCCGGTCCAACGGTCCGCGCAGACCGGGCTTCTGGCGCACGTTGGGTCCCGGGCTCATTACCGGCGCGGCCGACGATGACCCCAGCGGAATTGCCACGTATGCTCAGGCGGGCGCGCAATATGGATTCGCCTTGGCATGGACTCTGGTACTGGCCTATCCGCTCATGGTGGCGATCCAGGCGATCTGCGCCCGGATAGGACGCACGACCGGCCTCGGCATTGCCGGCAATCTCCGCGAGCACTATCCGCCTTCGGTTCTATCGGCCATCGTGGGGCTGCTCTTTGCCGCCAACGTCCTCAACATCGGAGCCGATCTGGGTGCCATGACCGAATCGCTCCGGTTGCTGGTCCCCGTCCCAGTATGGCTCGGCGTCATTCTGTTTGGCCTGATCACCGCGAGCGGTCAGATCTTTCTCGATCACACCCGTTACGTCGCCATCCTGAAGTGGCTGACGCTCTCGCTCCTTGCCTACTTTGGCGCGCTGGCGAGCGTTCGGATCCCCTGGTTGGATCTCGTCCGCGGCCTCGTCTGGCCCGGCCTGCATTTCGATCAGGGCTTCTGGCTCATCGTGGTGGCGATATTCGGCACGACGATCAGTCCCTACCTCTTTTTCTGGCAGGCAGGGCAGGAAGTAGAGGACACCAAATCGATTACGCCCCGGCAGCCCCTGCTCAGGCGGCCGGGGCAGGCAACTCGTGCCTTTGCCCGTATCCGGCTGGATACTCTCGTGGGCATGGGGTTCTCCAATCTGGTGGCGCTCGCCATCCTGATTACCTCAGCCGTTACTCTCGAGTCGGGGAGGCACGTGGCCATCGAGACCGCCGCCCAGGCGGCCGTCGCGCTTCGACCCATCGCGGGTGGCTTTGCTTCGCTGCTCTTTGCCCTCGGGATCATCGGCACCGGCCTCCTTTCAGTCCCGGTGTTGGCGGGCTCTGCCGCCTATGCATTGGGCGAGGCACGCCAGTGGCCGGTGGGACTGTCGCGAGCGCCGCTACGAGCCAAGTCGTTTTACACCTCAATCGCACTCGCGATCATGCTCGGGGCTCTGGTCAATCTGCTGCGGATCGGTCCCATGAAGGCGCTCGTATGGGCGGCCCTGCTCAACGGCATCGTATCGGTCCCGGTCATGGCGATGGTGATGCTGCTCGGCACTCGGGCTGATGTCATGGGAAGGTTCTGTATCTCCCGGCGCCTGAGGCTGACCGGCTGGGCCGCGACGACCCTCATGGCAGTGGCATCGTCCGTGTTTCTATATTCTTCGCTGTGAAGCCTGGCCGGGTAAAATATAGTACATGGCGGCCGCATCATCGCGCCTGATTCGAATGATGACGCAACTCACCACCGCAGAGGATATTCGTGTCGCACTGATTGGGTTCGGGCTCGGGGGCGAGAGTTTCCATGCTCCACTCATTGCTGCCACGGCCGGCATGAGGTTGGCCACAGTCGTGACATCGGATGAGTCCCGCGCTGCTCGGGCTCGGCAACACTACCCCGGGGTGCACGTTGCGGCGACAGCGCAGTGGTTGTGGGATCACGCTGTCGATCACGATCTGGTCGTCGTGACTACCCCCAATCGCGTGCACGCGACGCTGGCGATGGCTGCGCTGGCGGCCGGCCTCCCCGTGGTAATCGACAAGCCGTTTGCGCGCACGGTTTCCGAGGCGCGGAACGTCATCGAGATGGCGCGTGAGAAGCGGTTGCGCGTAGTCCCTTACCACAATCGTCGCTGGGATAGTGAGCATCTGACGCTCCGCCGTCTGCTCGATGAGCGAGTCCTGGGACGCATCCTGCGCTTCGAGGCCCGGCTCGAGCGATGGCGACCGCAGTTGAAGGGCGGGTGGCGGGAGCGGGGGGCGGCAGAGGAGGCCGGTGGTCTGCTGTACGACTTGGGCAGCCATCTCATCGATGAGGCTTTGGCACTCTTTGGCCCGGTTCGTCAGGTTTACGCAGAGCTCAACCGCCGACGGGCGGGCGCGGAGACGGACGATGATGTGTTTCTGGCGCTGACGCATGCCAACGAAGTCCGCTCGCACCTCTGGACGAGTGCCATGGCAGCACACCATGGGCCGCGGCTGCGAGTGCTGGGAGAACGCGCGGCATTCGTGAAGCAGCATGCCGATCGGCAAGAGGCCGCTCTTCGGCGCGGCAACCATCCCATCCCCATCGGACCCCATTGGGGACAAGACCCCCCGGAGTATTGGGGGGTCCTGACAGATGGTGCTCGCGAGGAATCGGTGCAGAGTGAGCCGGGTGCCTATCAACGCTTCTACTCCGAGATGGTGGCGATGCTGCGCGGTGGTGCGCCGCCGCCGGTGGCGCCGGAGGATGCATTGGCAGGGCTTGAAATCATAGAGGCCGCACGGCGTTCCGCCGCAGAGCGTACAGTGGTGACCCTTGGACCTCGGTGAGGCTCAGTAATGCTGCCTGCAGGTAGCGGACCGGTCACGGCTCAGGGACGAGCCCTCGAGGATCCGCTGCTTGAAATGTATCGTCTACACGTGTAGATTTTAGGCGTCGACAGCCGTAGGGTCATCGAGATGAAACATACCCGCATCATTGCCGCCGTCGCATTGCTCATCGTGGCCTGTGTTGCGCGCGCGGCACCCGCACCGCCGTCATCCACGCTCGCTGCGGTTATCGCCGGGCCACAGCGCACTCCGGCGTTCATGGCGCGCGACCGATACCGGCATCCACTGCAGGGTCTCGAATTCTTTGGTCTCAAGCCGGATATGAGTGTGGTCGAGATCT
>DASUHA010000033.1:0-62694 GCA_036273735.1 Steroidobacteraceae bacterium
CCCGCGCACGTGGAGCTCAAGATCGTCGAGACCGATCCCGGTCTGCGAGGTGACACCGCCACCGGCGGGCAGAAGCCGGCGAAAGTGGAGACCGGCGCCGTGGTTCGGGTACCGCTCTTCATCAATGAGGGCGAGGTCATCCGCATCAACACCAGCACCGGCGAGTACGTCTCGCGCGCCAAGCAGTAGCCACGCATCTGCCGAGGATGGGCCCAGGATGGGTTAGCCCAGCGCTTCCACCCGGCTCGCCCGCACGAAGATCGCGGCGAGCTGTTCGACCCCGCGTGCATCGGCCTCATCGAAGCGCCCGAGGCGCGCGCTGTCGAGATCGAGCACCCCCACCAGACGGTCGGCAGCGATCAGCGGCACCACGACTTCCGATTGTGAGGCCGCATCGCAGGCGATGTGTCCCGGAAAGGCGTTGACGTCCGGCACGATGAGGGTGGCCCTGCGCGCGGCAGCGGTACCGCAGACACCGCGTTCGAGGGCGATGCGCACGCATGCCGGCTTGCCCTGGAAAGGGCCGACGACCAGCTCGCCGCCGCGCAGGAAGTAGAATCCCGCCCAGCTCACCTCCGGCAGCGCATCGAAAATGAGTGCCGCGGTGTTGGCGGCGTTGGCGATGGGATCGGTCTCGCCCTCGAGGAGCCCCTGCAGCTCCTTCGCTAACTGCTCGTAGCCGGTCCGCTTGTCGGTGAAATCGTAACGCTCGCTGATGTAGGTCATTTTGCGTGCTCAGGCTCGCTCGATGGGGAAGGGTAGGACGGCATCGATGCGCTGCGCCTCTGCTGCGAGCATCAGTGTGCGATCGAAACCGAGCGCGACGCCGCAACAGTCCGGGAGGCCCGCCTCGAGCGCCGAGAGCAGACGCTCATCGAGCGAAGCGGCAGGGAGGCCGAGCCGGCGACGCTCCTCGATGTCTCGCTCGAAGCGGCTGCGCTGCTCGCGCGCCGAGGCCAGCTCATGAAAGCCGTTGGCAAGCTCGATCCCTCGAGCATAGAGCTCGAAGCGCTGCGCCGCCCGTGGGTCGGCCGGGTCGATGCGTGCGAGCGCGGCCTGGCTCGCCGGATAGCCGTGCACGAAGGTCAACCCGGTACGCCCCAGCCGCGGCCCGACGACGGTGCCCATCAGGAGCTCGAGCAGCTCGTCGCGGTCGGCTGCCGCGCCGGCAAACCCTGACTCGCGCGCGTGCTCCGTGAGCTGCGGCAGCGGCGCGGTGAACGGATCGAGCGCGAGTGTCTGCAGGAATGCCTCGCGATAGCTCATGCGCTCACTCGTGCACGGGCTGCCCGTTGCACCGAGGAGCTCACGCACCAACGTTTCGACCTCGCTCATGAGCCCATCGAGCGTGTGGCCGCAGCGGTACCACTCGATGAGGGTGAACTCGGCGTTGTGCAGCCGGCCGCGCTCGAGCGCGCGCACCACGTGGCAGATCTGGTAGATGTCGCCCACCCCGGCCGCCAGCAGGCGCTTCATCGCGTATTCCGGCGAGGTGTGGAGGAAGAAGTGCCGCTCACTCGCCGCCAGAGTCACGCGCGCCGAGTGGATGTGCACGTCCGTCACAGGGGCGTTCACCACGAGTGGCGTATCGACCTCCAACACGCCGCGCGCCGCAAAAAAGTTGCGGGCGCGGGCGAGTAGCGCCCCCCGCAGCTCCAACATCGCCCTCGTGGCGGTGGGCCGCCAATCATGGGAGCCGTCGCCGCCGGTCTCGGTCATAAGGAATGATGCCGCGCAATGATCTGACCGACGCGCACGGGCGAGCCCGGCTGCAGCGCCGGCAGCCACTCTACCGCTCCCGGAGGCAACAGCAGGATGACGGTGGATCCCATGTTGAATCGCCCGAGCTCTGCGCCCCGATCGAGCCGCCCCGGCGCGCGGCCGGTGTCGAGCGGCAGCTGTGCCGCGCGGCGCGGGCTGCAAGGCGTCACATCGCCGTGCCAGACGGTTGCGATGCTGCCGACGAAGAGCGCGCCGACGAGCGCCATCGCAAAGGCGAGCGGCCCTTCCTCGAATGCGCAGACGACCCGCTCGTTACGCGCGAAGAGGCCGGGCACGGCCGCCGCGGTCACCGCGTTGACGCTGAAGAGCTTGCCGGGGATGAACCATGCCGCCTTGAGTGTCGCGGCCGCCGGCATGTGGATGCGGTGATAGTTGTAGGGGGCGAGATAGAGCGTCGCGAATGAGCCGCCGGCGAAGCGCGCCGTCCACTCCGAGGCGCCGCCGAGCAGGGCCTCGACGGAATAGTCGTGGCCCTTCGCCTGCAGCATCCGCAGGTCATCGAGCCGCCCGATCTGACTCACCGTGCCGTCGACCGGAGAGAGGAGTGCCCGCGGATCCGGATCGCAGGGCCGGGCCCCGGGCCGCAGGCTGCGCGTGAAGAAGGCATTGAAGCTCGGGTAGTCGCGCGGCTCGGGCTCGGCCGCATCGCTCATCTGCGGGCGAAAGTGCCGCACGAACGAGCTGATCAGAGCGTTCTTGACCGGCTTTACGCGACAGCGGGCGAGCCGATGGACCTGCCGCGAAAGAAAGTGCTGCGGCAGCAGGTGTTGCATCGCGACGAACAGGCGCGCTCGCAGCGTCGGTGAGTCCCGGAGTGTGCCTGGAGCGTCCATGCCGGGATCAGGCTGCAGCCCGCAGCTCCGGCGCCACACGATGCAGGGAGATCGTCAGCTGCCGTACGTCGAAGGGTGGGGTGAACACGCCGACTTCCCGGGCGCGCGCATCGAACAGCAGAATGGCCATCGTATGATCGAAGTCGTACCCGCCGCCCGGCAGGTTGACGCGCGTGATGCCGATCCCGAGCGTGCCGGCGAAGCGCCGGATCTCGGCGGGATCGCCGGTGAGGCCGAGGAAGCTCGGGTCGAACTGCCGCAGATATCCGGCGAGCACCGCAGGGGTATCCCGCCCCGGGTCCACCGTGACGAGGAGTACCTGCAGGCCCGGCAGGGCCGCCGCGCGCTTCACCTTTGCGAGCTCGGCAAGCGTGTCCGGGCACTCGTCGGGACAATGCGTGAATCCGAAGTAGATGAGGGTCGGATGGCCCATCAGGGACGCGCGGGTGAAGCTCCGTCCCTGACTGTCGATCAAGTGGAAATCGTCGACGGGCTTGGCGTCCGTCAACCACGTGCCGCTTGCCAGCACCGGGCGGGAGCTGTCAACTTCGCCCGCCAGCAAAAATCCGACGAGTGCGGCGCAGAGCGCGCCGAGGCCGACGAGGATCCAGAAGAGTCGATGAGTCATGCCAAAATTATCCCATACGCGGCACAAGGGACGCTCATCCGAGGCCCGGACTCGAGCCGGGCGGGGCCGGCTCACGGTCCTCACGCTCATCGAGCGCGGCGCGCGCCGCCTGAGGCGCGCGGGCGTCTTTTTCGGGCACGGGACGGACAATGCCTGGGATGACTCGGCGGCCCTCGTGCTCCATGCGCTGCGATTGCCGCACACCGGCGATCGAGCGACTTATCTGCAACCCGTCGACAGCCGTGGCATCGAGCGCGTCGATGCGCTCATCGCCCGGCGCATCGAGGAGCGGATTCCCGCGGTCTATCTCACGGGCGAGACCTGGTTTGCGGGACTCCCGTTTCGCGTCGACCGGCGCGTGCTCATCCCTCGCTCACCGATCGCCGAGCTCATCGAGAGACGGTTCGCGCCCTGGATCGATCCGCGTCGGGTGCTGCGCCTCCTCGATGTCGGTACCGGCTCTGGCTGCATCGCGATCGCCAGTGCGAGAGCCCTGCCGCGGGCGCGGGTCGATGCGGTGGACATCTCGCCCGAGGCGCTCGAGGTTGCCGCGATCAACGTCCGCCGCCATCGCCTCGGACGACGCGTGCGGCTCATTCGATCCGACCATTTCAGTGCCCTCCAGGGCGAGCGCTACGATATCATCGTTGCCAATCCGCCCTATGTGGGGCGGCAGGAGATGTCAGGGCTCCCGCCCGAGTATCGTCATGAGCCGCCTCTCGCACTCGCCGCGGGGCGCGAGGGCCTCGACTCCGTGCGGGTGATCCTCGAGGAGGCGGGCGAGCATCTGCGTCCGGGCGGGCTGCTCATCGTCGAGGTCGGCAACACCGAGGCGGCCGTGCGCCGGACGTTCAAGCGGCTTCCTTTCCTCTGGCTGGAATTCGAGCGCGGCGGCGGCGGGGTCTTCCTCCTGACCGCACAACAACTTGTTTAGGGCGCTGGATCCGGGCTCCTGCCCGGCCCAGCGCGGCGAAGGGCAAAAGCGCGGTTTTTGCCCGTCGCCTCCGCCACCTGCGGCGGCGGGGCACGTCCGTGTGCCTGGCTGACACGAGGTGCCGTGCCGCGCAACAGGCAACTGGGTGAACGATCACATGTCAGGCAACAGCATCGGCAGGCTCTTCACGGTGACGACTTTCGGCGAGAGTCACGGACCGGCGCTCGGCTGCATCGTCGATGGCTGTCCGCCGGGGCTCGCGCTCGCGGAGGAGGACATCCAACAGGATGTCGACCGGCGGCGGACCGGCACTTCGAAGTTCGTCAGCCAGCGCCATGAGGGCGATCAGGTGCGCATTCTCTCCGGGGTGTTCGAGGGACACACCACCGGCACGCCCATCGGGCTTCTCATCGAGAACACCGATGCCCGCTCGCGCGACTACGAGAAGATCAAGGACCGCTTCCGGCCGGGGCATGCCGACTACACCTATCAACAGAAGTACGGCCGGCGCGACTATCGGGGCGGGGGGCGCTCATCGGCGCGCGAGACCGTGATGCGGGTGGCGGCGGGAGCCATCGCGCGCAAGTACCTCGCGACCCGCCTCGGCGTCAGGATCTACGGGTATCTCAGTCAGGTCGGGGCCCTGCGACTCGAGGCGCGGGACCCCGCGTTCGCCTACGAGAACCCTTTCTTCTGTCCGGACCCGACGCGGGTGGCGGAGCTCGAGGCGCTCATCTGGAAGCTGCGCTCGGAGGGGGACTCGATCGGCGCGCGGGTGACCGTCATCGCCACCGGCGTACCGCCCGGCCTCGGCGAGCCGGTATTCGAGCGGCTGGACGCCGACATCGCCGGGGCCCTCATGGGCATCAATGCAGTGAAGGCAGTCGAGATCGGCGCCGGAGCCGCCGCGGTCGCCCAGCGGGGCAGCGAGCATCGGGATGAGCTCACCCCGCAGGGGTTTGCCAGCAATCACGCCGGCGGGGTCCTCGGCGGAATCTCCTCCGGCCAGGACATCGTGGCACACCTGACCCTGAAGCCGACCTCCAGCATCCAGGTACCCGGCCGGACCGTGGATACCGCCGGGCAGGCGGTGGAGATCGTCACGACGGGCCGTCACGACCCGTGCGTGGGCCTCAGGGCGACCCCCATCGCCGAGGCCATGCTCGCGATCGTGCTGCTCGACCACTACCTGCGCCATCGCGCCCAGAACGCCGACGTACGCTCCCAGACCCCGGATATCACCCGACGGTGATCGCCGACACAGTTTATGTCTTGCAGATACGGGAATATCGCGCCATCGACGGTAGGACTTAACTTATGGGTCGTGGTCGCGAATTCGTTCATCCTGTGCTGCGGTCGCTTTGGCTTTCCGCCCAATTAAGTTATATTGCCGCCTCGATCGGATGAGACTGCCAAGATGCAGCCATCCCTTTGTTTCTACAATCTATTCCACTCACTGATACCTTCCGGGGTGTCGTAATGGTCGCCAAACGCTCAAGCCGGGCGGTGGCGTTGCTGCTGGTAATGCCCTCAGCGGCGTTCGCTCTCGGCCTCGGAGACATCCGTCTCCTTTCGCCCCTCGATCAGCCGCTCAAAGCGCAGATCGAGCTGCTCGATGCTACGCCGGAGGCGGTGCAGAACCTGCAGGTTCAGCTCGCTTCCCGCGATACCTTCGCGCGCTACGGTCTCTCCTGGCCGCCGTTCCTCGGTGATGTGCACGTGAAAGCCGTGCGCACCGCCGACGGGCGTGAGGTGGTGGAGCTTTCCACGGATAAGCCGATCACGGATCCGGTGCTGACGCTGCTGGTCGAGGCCAATTGGGATCGCGGTCATCTGATCCGCGAGTACACCGTGCTGCTCGACCCGCCGGTATACGTGCCCAATCAGTCGCAGGCGGCCAGCGACCAGGTCGCCCCGGCTGCCACCGGCACCGCCAAGCGGGGTGGTGAGATCGAGCGCTCACAGCCTGCCGCCGCCCAGGCCGCAGCACCCGCTTCGGACGCTACGCCCGCGACCAGCTCCACGGAGCCGGCAACCGCTACGGCTTCGCCAGTACCTGCGGCCGAGGAGCCGCATTCGCTCATCGTGCGTCGCGGTCAGACTCTCTCCGGCATTGCGGCCCGGTTGAGCGGCACCGCGATCGCCTCCGCGCCCACCCGCGCCTGGATGCTGGCGATCTACCAGGCAAACCCCTCGGCCTTCGAGCGCAACATGAATCTCATGCGCTCGGGCGCCGTGCTGCGCGTTCCTGATAACTCCACGGTCGCGGCGATCTCGCCGGCGACCGCCTCGGCCGAGATCCACCGGCAGTTCGCGGCGTGGCACGGCAGCTCGCAGGCGAGCGCCAATGCCGCGAGCGGACCGGGCAGACTTCGGCTCGTGGCACCCCAGGGTGGTGCCGGCGCGTCGGGCTCACCCGCGACCTCGGAGGCCTCGACGGGCGAGGTCAAGGCACTGCAGGCCCAGGTTCAGACGCTGCAGGGGCAGCTCGCGGACGAGCATCGCGCGCTTCAGCTGAAGGACGCAGAGCTTGCGCAGATGCAGGCTCGGCTTGCCGCCAAGCAAGCGCCGCAGTCCGCCCCCCCGGAGACCCCGCCGGTTGCGAGCTCGCCGCCGGCGGCCACTGCTCCACAGGCGAGTGCCCCGGCCAACGCTCCGGCGCCCGCGCCCGTGGAAGCCCCGCCCACCCAGGCGGCAACGCCGCCGCCCGCTCCGGTGCACCACGCACCGCCGCCGCAGGTGGTGCATCACGCACCTGCGAAATCCGCCTCGTTCAAGCCCTCCTCGGGCGGCTCGATCCTCGATACCCTCGCCGGCTATTGGTGGGCGGTTGCGCTGTTGGTTGTCGCGCTGCTCGGCTGGGTTGGCTCGCGCGCCTGGCGCTCGCGGCGGCAGTCGGATCTCGATGACTCGCTCGGGCGCCTTGCTGCGGCCGGTGCGACCCCGTCGCCCTACACCAGGTTGGAGCCGTCGACGGACGATACAGCTCCGATCCGTCCGATTGCTGCGGACCATGACGACGCCTTTGTCGTCGAGGAGTCGGGAACGCACGAGCGGCCGCGCATCGCAGCAGCCGCTGCGGCGGTAGCGCCGAAGCACGTGACGGCCGATCAGACGATTAGCAGCGAGACCGCGGTCAACCTCGATCAGGGCGACCCGCTGGCCGAGGCTGATTTCCACATGGCGTACGGTCTCTACGACCAGGCCGCCGATCTGATCCGCATCGCCATCGGGCGTGAGCCCGAGCGGCGGGACCTCAAGCTCAAGCTCCTCGAAGTCTTCTTCGTCTGGGGCAACAAGGAGCAGTTCCTGCAGACCGCGCGAGAGCTGGCCGAGTCCCGTGCCGATGCTGCGCCGGGCGAGTGGGAAAAGATCGTGATCATGGGCAAGCAGCTCGCGCCCGAAGATCCGTTGTTCACCGGCGGCGCCGCCGTGAGCGGCGCGGCATCGGCGGGTGTCGACCTCGACCTCGCAGGCGGGCAGGCCGCCAGTCTCGATTTCGATGTCGCCTCTGGACACACTGGCACACATGCTCAGGGCCTCGATCTCGACATCGGCTCAGCGCTAGGGGATGGCGAGCATGCGGTGACCGCGGAGTCGCCCGCCAACGCTACCGATCGCAACATGGCGCTCGATACGCAATTCGAGAACAACGCCACCGGCTCAACGCGGGAGATGACCGCGACGCTACCCGGACACGATGACGACGTGCCGGTCGAGTTCACGGAAGGTCCGACGATCGAGCAGCCCGCGCTGCACACGACGGAGCAGCCGACGATTCGGCAGAAGGTCGAGACGGCTCTGAAGCAAAGCGGCGCCGAGCAGACCGCGGAGCTTGCGATCGATGATCTGGGTCTGGATCTCGGCGCCTTCGAGACGGCCGAGCAGCCGGGTGAGTCTGCTGAAGCCTCCCCCGAGGCCCCGACGCTGGTCGCCGGTTTGGACGATCACTCACGCCGGGTCATGGAGGAGGCCAATCACCGCGAGGCGGAGCCCTCGCCGGAGCCCACGGGGACCACCAACGCCTGGCAGATCGATGAGAGCGAGCTCGAGGCGGTACTGAGCGAGGGCGATGGCCACGCGAATGGCCATGACTCGGCCGCCACTTCGCGTCTGGCCGCACTCGATGGCGGCAGTGTTGACTACGAGCTCAGCCCGGCGGAGCCGGAGCCTTCGCACGGCACCAACGGCGCGAGCCTCGACCTCGATGTCGGCACGGCGACGGTCCCGGATACCGCCTTCACCGCTACCCAGAAGTTGTCGGCGGACGATCTGGCGCTGCCGGATCTCGAGCCCGTCACCATGAGCGAGGTCGGCACCAAGCTCGACCTCGCCCGCGCCTACATGGACATGGGCGACCCCGAGGGCGCGCGCAACATTCTCGAGGAAGTCATGCACGAGGGCTCGGTCGCGCAGCGCCAGGAGGCGGAGCGCCTGATGGAGTCGTTGCCGGGGTAAGTCGTTTGAAGCGCTGGATCCGGGCATCCTGCCCGGCCCAGCGCTGCTTCGAGCAAAAAGCGTGGTTTTTGCTCGAAGCTCCGCCACCTGCGGCGGCGGGGCACGTCCCTGTGCCTCGCATAGGGGTCGTGCTGCTTCAATGATGCGGATCGCGGTCGGGCTCGAATATGCTGGAACGCGCTACGCCGGCTGGCAGAGTCAACAGTCGGCCGAGACGGTGCAGGTGCTCGCCGAGGCGGCGCTCGGCAAGGTGGCAGCCCAAGCGGTGAGTCTCGTCTGCGCGGGTAGGACCGACGCCGGGGTACATGCGCGCGGTCAGGTGGCGCATTTCGACAGCACAGCGACCCGCAGCATGCGGGCGTGGATGCTCGGGGCCAACTCGGAGCTCCCGCGCGACATCAGTATCTCCTGGGTGCGGCCGGTGCCCGGACACTTTCACGCGCGTTACTCGGCCGAGGCGCGCACTTACCGCTATCTCATATTCAATCGTGCCTCGCGATCGGGACTCCTGGCCTCGCGCGCAACCTGGATTCACCGTCCGCTCGATGCGCAGCGCATGGCGCAGGCGGCCGCGGCGCTCGAGGGGGAGCATGACTTCAGCGCCTTTCGCGCCGCCGAATGTCAGGCAAAATCGCCGATCCGCCGCATAGAGCGCCTCGCCGTCACGAGGCAGGGCGACTGGCTCTCGATCGAGGCCACTGGCAATGCCTTCCTGCACCACATGGTGCGCAACATCGCCGGGCTCCTCATCCGCATCGGCAAGGGCGATGCGCCACCGTCCTGGGCGGCGGAGGTGCTGGCGGGTCGTGACCGGCGCGTGAGCGCTGCAACGGCGCCGGCGGACGGGCTGTACCTGTGGCACGTGCGGTACCCCGCCGCTTTCGCGCTACCGTGCTCCGCTGAGAGCCGTTTGGGCGAAGCCGGCAGTGCTTCGGGAAACGGAAACGCTATGATGATCGCCGGGTCCCCACCGTAGGCGGCGCTCATGTCCTGGTTCGAGAAGATCATGCCCTCGCGCATCAAGACCGAGCGCCGTACCCGCTCGGTGCCGGAGGGGCTTTGGATCAAGTGCCCGGCCTGTGATGCCGTGCTCTATCGGGCGGAGCTCGAGCGCAATCTCTACGTGTGCCCGAAGTGCAGCCACCACATGCGCATCGGCGGCCGCGAGCGCCTCGAACGGTTCCTCGATCCGGCCTCCACCGAGGAGATCGGGGCGCGGATCACTCCGGAGGATCCGCTGAAATTCCGCGACAGCAAGCGCTACAAGGACCGGCTCGCCCAGGCCCAGAAGGCGACCGGTGAGACCGACGCGCTCATCGTGCTCGCCGGCACCCTCGAGAAACTGCCGATCGTGGCCTGCGCCTTCGAATTCCAGTTTCTCGGCGGCTCGATGGGCTCCGTGGTCGGGGAGCGCTTCATGCGGGGCGCCGATCACTGCATCGAGCACCGAAAGCCGCTCGTCTGCTTCACCGCGAGCGGCGGCGCCCGCATGCAGGAGGCACTCTACTCGCTGCTGCAGATGGCCAAGACCGCAGCGGCACTCTCGCGCCTCGCCCAGGCGCATCTGCCGTTCATCTCGGTGATGACCGACCCGACTACCGGTGGCGTCTCGGCGAGCCTCGCGATGCTGGGTGATCTCAATCTCGCCGAGCCACGTGCCCTCATCGGCTTCGCGGGCCCGCGCGTGATCCAACAGACGGTGCGCGAGACGCTGCCCGAGGGCTTCCAACGCAGCGAGTTCCTGCTCGATCACGGCGCCCTCGACATGATCGTCGACCGGCGTGACATGCGCGAGCGCATCGCTTCGCTCCTTCGCATGCTCCTCAAACAGCCGGCCGCCGCTGCATAAGCGGCGCTGTGGCCCGCTCGCTCGAGGAGTGGCTGGCGCGGCAGGAGGCGGCGCATCCGAAGTCGATCGACCTCGGCCTCACGCGTGTCGCGGCCGTCGCTCGGCAGCTCGGCATCGATCGGTCAGCCGCCCCGGTGATCACGGTGGGCGGCACCAACGGCAAGGGATCCACGGCCGCGCATCTCGAGGCGCTCTGCCTGGCAGCGGGGCGCTCGGTGGGACTTTTCACCTCGCCGCACTTCCTGCGCTACAACGAGCGCATCCGCATCGATGGCAGGGAGGTCGAGGATGCGCAGATCGTCGCGGCCTTCGAGCGTATCGAGGCGGCGCGTGGTGCGATCTCGCTGACGTTCTTCGAATACAACACACTGGCGGCGCTGCAGCTCTTTGCCGAGCGTGGCGTCGAGCTCGCGCTCCTCGAGGTCGGGCTCGGGGGACGCCTCGATGCCACCAATCTCATGGATGCGGACGTGGCGGTGGTCTGCTCGATCGGCTTCGATCACCGCGATTGGCTGGGAGAGACACTGGAGGAGATCGGAGCGGAGAAGGCCGGCATCTTCCGTTCCGGCCGGCCCGCGATCCTCGGCACGGCACGCATGCCGGCGAGCGTGTACTCGACGATCGCCACTCTCGGGGCGAGGTCCATCGTGGCGGAGACGGATTTCACCTGGCGCCTGACTTCGTGCCCGAACGGGAGGCCGCGTTGGAGTTACCGCGGCCTGCGCCTGAGTCTCGATGACTTGCCGCCTTCGGTGCTTGCCGGCTCCATCCAGTACCGCAACGCGGCGACCGCGCTCGCCGCGCTCGAAGCGCTGGCCGCCGAGGGGGCGCGTTACACTGCGGCGAGGGAGGTGCTGCGGGCGCTCGATGCGCGGACCGTGGCGGCTGCGCTCGGACGGGTGCGTCTCGCCGGCCGCTTTCAGATCGTGCCGGGTGCGGTCGAGTGGATCCTCGATATCGCGCACAACCCGCCTGCCGCCGAAGTGTTGGCCGCGCAGCTCGAGGAACGCCCCTGTCAGGGACGCACGCTCGCCGTCGTGGGCATTCTCGCGGACAAGGACGCGCCCGCAATTGGAGCGGCACTCGCCCCTGCGGTGGACGGTTGGGTGCTCTGCAGCCTCGAGGGTCCGCGCGGCATCTCTGCCGCAGCGCTCGCGCGGCGCCTCGAGGGCGTCGTACACGATCCGAGCCTCGCCGGCTCGGTTCGCGCGGGCTGCGAGGTAGCGCGCGCCGCCGTGCGATCGGGCGATCGCGTGGTCGTGTGCGGCTCCGTTCACACCGTCGGGCCGGCGCTCGACTGGCTTGGGGTATACTCCACCGGGTGAAAGAGCGACTGACGGGCGCCATCATCCTCGTGGCGCTGATCGTGTTGTTGGTTCCGGAGTTGCTGACCGGCCCGATCCGGACGAAGTCCGCGGCGGGCGCGTCTCATCCGGGCACGCTGGCCGGGCATCCGGAGACGCCCCTTCGCTCCTACACCCTGACACTCACCGCGCCACCTGCCCGCGAGGCTTCGGGCCTCCCGGTCGGACAAGCGCCGGCTCAGCCGGCACAAAGCCCTGCAGCCGCTGCGCCAGAGGCTCCCGCAGACAGCCTTCCGGAAAGCACCCCGACCCCTCAGGGACCGCAGCCGGTCGAGGCCGCTGCGACCGCCCAATCGCTTCCGAGCACGCCGGCCGCGTCCCCACCCGGGGAGGGGACCGGGCCGGGCTTGCAAGCTGGCAAGTCGGCCGCACATTCCTCTGTGCGAGAGGCCGCCTCATCGGGTGGCTGGGTGGTGCAGCTCGGCAGCTTTGCGAGTCACGCGAACGCGAATCGCCTCGCCCGCTCGCTCTCGAGGAAGGGCTTTAGGATGTCAGTCTCTCCCGCACGCGGCGGGTCGCGGACCCTCTGGCGGGTCCGGGCCGGGCCTGCGCACGATCGTGCCGGGGCGATGCGGCTGGCCGCCCGGTTGCGGGGGCTGGGGCATCGGGGCGAGCTCCTGCTGGTCCGGTGACGCTCCGGGGGGCAGCGATTTCTCCCCGGCACCCGTGCTTGAGATCACGTACTGCGGAGGTCGCGCTCTTGTACAATCCGCCGCGCCCACACTTGGCTCGTTCCCTCTATGAACATAGCCGATTACCTGGTGATCGCCGCGGTAGTGCTGTCGGCGGCCGTGGGTGCCGTCCGCGGCTTCCTGCGAGAGTCGATTGCCCTTGGCACCTGGCTGGTGGCCCTATTCGTCGCCTGGCACTTCTCGGACATGATCGAGCCGCACCTCGGCGGACTCCTCGGCGGCAGCTATGTGCGACCCTGGGCGGCCCGGGTGATCATCGTCGCCCTCATTCTGCTTTTTGGCGCGGGGCTCGGCGCCCTCATCGGGCATTACGTGCGTCTCTCGATCTTCAGCGGCATGGACCGTTTTCTCGGGTTTGTCTTCGGCGCGGCGCGCGGCGTGGTGCTGATCGGAGTGTTCGTCATCCTCGCGCAACTGCTGAAGCTCGACGGCGAGATCTGGTGGCGGCATTCGATGCTGCTGCCGTATGGTGACTCGGTGGCGAGCGGGTTGCGTGTATTGGTCGGCGCGGGCCCCTTGAGGTAAGGAATATGTGCGGAATCGTCGGTGTCGTTGGGACGAGCGCGGTCAATCAGCGCATCTATGACGCTCTGACGGTGCTGCAGCATCGCGGGCAGGACGCCGCCGGCATCGCTACCTACAGCGACGGGGAGCTTTACGTCCGCAAGGAAAGCGGTCTGGTGCGCGATGTCTTCCAGCAGCGTCACATGCTCGAGCTGAAGGGTAACGCCGGCATCGGCCACGTCCGGTATCCCACCGCTGGCTGCGCCAGCGCCTCCGAGGCGCAACCGTTCTACGTCAACTCCCCCTACGGTATCTGCCTCGCCCACAACGGCAATCTGACCAACGCCACGGAGCTCGCCGAGGTGTTGACGCGAGAGGACCGCCGGCATCTCAATACGACGTCCGACTCCGAGGTGCTGCTCAACGTGTTTGCTTCGGAGCTGCAGCGCATCGGCACGCCGCGCATCACACCGGCGGACGTGTTCGCGGCTCTGAATGCCGTCTACCGGCGCTGCCGCGGCGGCTACGCGGCGGTGGCGATGATCATCGGGCACGGCATCCTCGGCTTTCGCGACCCCAATGGCATCCGTCCCCTGGTGCTCGGGCAGCGTGACACGCCGCGCGGGCCGGAGTGGATGCTGGCCTCGGAAAGCGTGGCGCTCGATGGCCTGTCGTTCCGCCTGGTGCGCGATATCGCCCCGGGCGAGGCGGTGTTCATCGATGAAGGCGGGCGCCTGCACTCGCAGCAGTGCGTGGCGAGCGTGCGCCACACGCCGTGCATCTTCGAGTACGTCTACTTCGCCCGTCCTGACTCGAAGATCGACAACATCTCCGTCTACCGTGCGCGCATGCGCATGGGCGACCGGCTCGCGGAAAAGATCCTGCGCGAGCGCGCCAACCACGACATCGACGTTGTCATTCCGATCCCGGACACGAGCCGCACGAGTGCCCTGCAGCTCGCACAGCGCCTCGGCGTCAAGTACCGGGAAGGCTTCATCAAGAACCGCTACATCGGCCGTACCTTCATCATGCCCGGCCAGGAGGAGCGGCAGAAGTCGGTGCGCCGGAAGTTGAACGCCATCGACCTCGAGTTCCGCGGCAAGAACGTGCTGCTGGTGGATGACTCCATCGTGCGCGGCACGACCTCCGCGCAGATCATCGAGCTCGCGCGCGAGGCGGGCGCCCGCAAGGTGTATTTCGCCTCTGCTGCGCCGCCGGTACGCTTCCCCAACGTCTACGGCATCGACATGCCGGCGGCCCGCGAGCTCGTCGCGAGCGGACGGCGGCTCGATGAGGTCGCGGAGCTCATCGGCGCCGATTGGCTCGTCTATCAGGACCTCGAGGACCTCATCGCCGCCTGCAAGCACGAGGATGCGCGCATCGAGGAATTCGACACGTCCTGCTTCTCCGGCGAGTACGTCACGGGCGATGTCACGCCGGAATACCTCGAGCGGCTGCAGCTCGAGCGCTCGGACGAGGCGAAGAAGCTGCGCGGCGACCGGCGGCCGCTCAAGGTCATCCGCGCTTCCTGATATGATCTCCGCCGACGGGCGGCGCGCGCTCCTTCTCGGGCTGCTCCACGCCGGACTCGAGTGTGTCGAGGGGCGGCGCTGTGTGCGCGAGGTACTGCTCGCGGCACAGGCGGCGCGCCACGATGGGCCGGTCTGGGCTGCCGCCGTGGGCAAGGCGGCCTGCTCCATGGCCCTAGGCGCCCGCGATGTGTTGGGCCCGTCGCTCGAGCGGGTGTTGGTCATCACTAAGAGCGGGCATCTCGATCCCGAGCTCCTGCGACAGCCCGGCATCGAAACTCATGAGAGCGCGCACCCCATTCCAGACGAGCGCTCGCTCGCGGCCGGCCGGCGGCTCCTCGAGTGGGTGGAGGCGTTGCCGGCGGCGGTCTCGCCTATGTTTCTCATCTCGGGGGGAGCATCGAGCCTCGTGGAGGTACTCGAGCCCGGTGTGTCACTGGCGCGACTCGAGCGGCTCTCCGCCGAGTGGCTCGCACGAGGCGTTCCGATCGGCGAGCTCAACGCCCGTCGTGCGCAACTGTCGCAGATCAAGGGCGGACGCCTGGCGATCCGTCTCGCAGGCCGTCCAGCGCGCGCCTTTTTCGTGTCAGACGTGCCGGATGACGACCCTGCGGTCATCGGGTCCGGACTCCTCGGTCCTGCTGCGGACCACGAGGATCGTATCGAGCGTCAGGTCATCGCGTCCGTCGATCGAGCGATGGAGGGAGTTGCAGCGGCGGCATTGCAGCGAGGGCTCACGGTGGAGTGCGTGCCACAGCGGTTTGCCGGAGAGGCGACACGCCTCGCGGCACGGTTCACCCATGAGCTCCTCATCGGCAAGAGCCAGGTCCGCGTCTGGGGCGGCGAGTCGACGGTGCACCTGCCGCCGAATCCGGGCCGGGGCGGGCGCAACCAGCATCTGGCCCTGACCGCGGCGAAGCTCCTTCCGGACTATCCGCAGCTGATGCTCCTCGCCGCGGGTACCGATGGGACCGACGGCCCGACCGAGGCCGCCGGAGGCCTGGTCAGTGCCGAGACCTGCGGGCGCCTCGCCGTCGCGGGGCTCGACGCGGAGGACTGCCTGCGGCGCGCGGACTCCAGCACGGCCCTCGCTGCGGCCGGGGCGCTGGTGAGCACCGGCCCGACCGGAACCAACGTGGCCGATCTGGTGATCGGCCTCAAGCTGCCCCAGAATTGGGCCGGCGCATGAAAGGCAACATTCCAGAATCGCAGTGCTTCGGCGGCGTTTTCATCCGCGGCTACCGCCGCCTGCGCCAGGTCGCATCCGGCACCCGCGCCGAGATCTATCTCGCGGAGCGCGAGCAGACGCGCACGCTCGTCGCGCTGAAGGTCGTGCGCGACCAGGAGGATGGGCAGGCCGAGAAGACGGACTCGTTTCTGAGATTCCTGCAGGAGTATGAGATCGCGCAGCGCATCCGCCATCCGGGCATCGTGAAACTCTTCGACCTGGGCGTGAGTGATGAGCACGCCTGGCTGGTGATGGAGTACTTTCCGCGTGGCGATCTGCGCCGCCGGATGAAGTCGCCGATTGCGCCGCGCTGGGCGGTAAGCATCGCGGCTGCGATCGCTCGCGCACTCGATGCGCTCCACGCGGAGGGAGTCATCCATCGCGACCTCAAGCCCGGCAATGTCATGCTGCGCGATGACGGCACCATTGCCCTCATCGACTTCGGACTCTCGAAAGACAACGCCCAGCGCCTGGACCTCACCGAGCGCGGCCTGATCTTCGGCACCCCGCACTACATGAGCCCGGAGCAGGGGCATGGCGAGCCCACCGATGCGCGCAGCGACCTCTACAGCCTCGGCGTCATCCTTTACGAGATGCTGACCGGCGGCAAGCCGTACCGCGCCGAGAATCCGATGGCCCTCATCTACAAGCACCGCAAGGAACCGGTGCCGCAGCTCGGCACAGGTCTCGATGGGCTGCAGCCGCTGCTCGAGCGACTGCTCGCGAAGCGCCCCGAGGAGCGCTTCCAGTCCGCGCTCGCGGCAGCCGAAGCGCTCGACACCCAACTCGAGCGGTTTCTCGAGCCGGCCTGAAGCCATGAGGGATGGCCCTGCCGACATCCTGCTTGCCCCGACACCCCCAGCGTGGACGGAGGCGGCGGCCGGCCGCTGGCGCGAGCTCCTGAACGATCATGCGCAGTGCGAGAAGAAAGCCGCCTCTACGGCGCTCGCGCTGATGTTCACCTATCCGGAGGACCGGCACCTCTCGAGCCGGCTATCGCGCCTCGCGCGTGAGGAGCTGCGGCACTTCGAGCAGGTTCAGCGGCTGATGGCGCAGCTCGAAGTGCCATTCGAGCGGCAGCGGCCCGGACGTTATGCCGCGGGGCTGCGCACGCTGCTGCGCACCGCAGACCCGGGACGCAAGCTCGATCTCCTTCTCACCGGCGCTCTGATCGAGGCCCGCTCCTGCGAGCGTTTCGGGCTCCTGGCGCCGCGACTGCCGGCGGAGGTGGCCGCCTTCTATGAGCAGCTGGCGCGCTCCGAGGGCCGCCATTTCGAGGAGTACCTCGAGCTCGCGCGCGAGGCGGCCCCGATGCAGTGGCAGGGGCGGCTCGAGGAGCTCGCGGCGCACGAGGCGCAGCTCGCCACGGCACCGGATGAGCAGCTTCGCTTCCACTCGGGTCCGCCGCCGGCCCCGATCGGATAACAGTTCATTACAACTGCTGCCCGCGCCACGCCTATCTTCTGACTCATGGCCGAACGTCCGCACCTGCTCATCGTCGATGACGACCGCGAGATCCGCTCGCTGTTGAGTCAATACCTCGAGAAAAACGAGTTCCGCACCGCGGCAGTGGCCGACGGCCGCGAAATGCGGCGCGTCCTCGACCGGGCGCCGGTCGACCTCATCGTGCTCGATCTGATGCTGCCGGGGGAAGACGGCCTCACCCTTTGCCGGGAGCTGCGCACGCACTCTCAGATTCCGGTGATCATGCTGACGGCGCGGGGCGAGGACGTCGATCGCATCGTCGGCCTGGAGATCGGCGCCGATGACTATCTGCCGAAGCCCTTCAACCCGCGCGAGCTCCTGGTGCGCATCCGGGCCGTGCTGCGGCGCGCCGCGCATGCGCCACGCGACCCGAATCCGCAGTTGGTGCGCGGCTTCTCCTTCGGCAACTGGCGGCTCGACACGACACGACGCACCCTGACGGATGCGGCCGGGAAGGATGTCGCTCTGAGCGGCGCGGAATACCGGCTGCTCGCCGTGCTCCTCTCCGCCGGCAACCGGGTGTTGTCGCGTGCCCAGCTCACGGAGTTGCTGCGGGGCCGGGAGGCGGACCCCTTCGACCGTAGCATCGATGTACGGGTCAGCCGGTTGCGGCAGATCCTGGGCGATGATGCGCGTTCGCCGCAGATCATCAAGACGGTGTACGGCGAGGGTTACGTAATCGGCGTGCCGGTCGAGAGCACCTGAGCGCAGCCGGCAGCGATCATGCGCATCCCGCTCTGGCCGCAATCCCTGTTCGGCCGGCTGATCGCAGCCCTGGTCATCGCCGTCGTGCTGGCACAGGCGGCGAGCCTCTATCTCTTCGCGCACGACCGCGAGCGGTTCGTCCTCGACAGCAGCGTGCGGGAGTGGTCGCACCGCATCACCGAGATCACGCTCCTCCTCGAGCAACTGCCCACCGAGCAGCGCGCCGAGACCGTTGCTCGGCTGAAGGAGCGGGGAGGGAGACTCGCTCTGCGGCACGGGCCGGGGATGCGCGCACCTCGGTTCGCCACATGGTCCGACGGCCCGCTCCTGCTGCCGCCGCCGCTGCATTCGAGTCCGGCCCCCGGCACTGGCCCGCGGGGCGGCGAGTCCAACGGCCACCTGCCGGCCGCCATGCAGGAACACCTCTATTCGGGCCACTCCATCCTGCCGCCGCACTCGCACCGACTGATGCGCATGCGCGTGCTGCACCAGCCGATGCACGAGACCTTCTGGCCGCGCATCTTCATTCAGCTCCCGTTCGCCTCGAATGCGCAGGAAGTTCTGGCCAAGGAGCTGCGCGGCCAGCTCGGCAAAGACTACGGGGTCAGGGTCCAGCGCGCCGCCGCACCGGCGGCGAGCGTCATTCCGATCCCGTCGCCGTTCTTCGGCCTGCCGGCGCAGCGCCCCACCGAGTCGTACGACGTTGACGTCCGTTTGCCCGACAGCTCGGTGCTCGTGTACCGGGTGACCCGCGTCTCCCCCGGGGCGCCGCTGTCGCCGACCCTCATGGTCAACCTGGTCCTGCTGGTGGCGGTGCTCGTCGTTGCGCTTTACGTGACGGCCCGCAGCATCACCCGTCCGCTGTCGAGGCTCGCGCTTGCCGCCGACAATCTGGGCCGCAGCGTCCGCCAGCCCAAGTTGGAGGAGCAGGGCGCGAGGGAGCTGCGCCGGGCGGCGCGCGCCTTCAACACCATGCAGGATCGGTTGCATCGCTATCTCGACAGCCGCACCCGCGTGCTTGCCGCCATGTCGCACGACCTCAAGACGCCGCTCACACGCCTGCGGCTGCAGGTCGAGACCCAGATCGAGGACCCGGCGCTGCAGGCACGCTTCGGCAAGGAGCTCGATGAGATGGAGGGCATGGTACGTGGCGCGCTCGCGCTCTTTCGGGGCCTCAACGATGAGGAGGCGCTGGAGCCGGTCGACATCGATCTGCTGCTCGAGACGGTGCGAGGCGAGTTCACCGAGATGGGCAAGGACGTGACGGTGGAGGGTCGGGCGCTCGCACCGTTGCCCGGCAAGCCCCAGGCGCTGAAGCGTTGCATCACGAACCTGGTCGGCAACGCCGTCAACTTTGGTGGCCGTGCGCGCATCCTCGTGCAGGACGGGGCACGCCTCACGATCAGTGTGTGCGATGAAGGTCCGGGCATCCCTCCCGAAGAGCTCGAGAAGGTGTTCGAGCCCTTCTATCGCCTGGAGTCCTCGCGCAACCGGGATACCGGCGGGACTGGCCTGGGATTGAGCATCGCGCGCGATGTCGCGCAGGCGCACGGCGGCTCCCTGGTGCTCGAAAATCGTCCTGAAGGGGGGCTGCAGGCGCGGCTCAGCCTGCCGCGCAGCCGTTGAGCCCGCCTGCAGGCGGGCGTTAAAGATCCCTTACAAGTGTGAGCCGGCCCTTGGGTATGGCTTAAACATTCCTTACTCCGGGGAGCGGCGCTGAGGGTTAGAGTGACTGTCAGAGCCCAACTTGGAGCATCACATGATCACTCGCAGCGTTGTCATGATGGCGATGTTGGCTGTTGCCGGCACGGCGCTCGCCCAGGCGCCTGCTTCGCCATCGCCGCAGTGGCAGGGACACCATCAGTGGAAAGGCGCCGCCGACTGGCACCAGAAGATGGAGCAGCACCGCATGGAGCGGCTGACTGTTCTGCTCGACCTGACACCTGCCCAGCAGCAGCAGGTCCGGACGATCTTCTCCGACGAGCACGCCAGGATGAAGACCGCCATGGGGCAGGTGCAGGAGGCGATGAAGCAGGTGCGGGCCGCCCATGAGGCCGCTCACAAGGAGACGCTGCAGCGGCTGGGCTCGGTGCTCAGCCCCGCGCAGATGAAGAAACTCGATGCGCTCATGCCGCCCCGGGGCATGATGGGCAGGCATCGGATGATGATGCACGGCATGGGCCACGACGGAAAAATGGGACTTCCGCCAGGATCGGAGGAGGGCTCAGGATCGAGCCCGCCGTGACGACTCAGCGAGGCAGCGTCCGCAACTCATAGCGTCCGGCCTCGCACTCCAGATAGCTTCCCTGCTCATACCAGGCTCCCAGCACGATGCGTTGGACGGGTTGGCCCTCCACCAGCGCATCGTGTATGGCGGGCCTGTGGGTGTGGCCGTGAATGATGCGGCGGACGCCTGCGGCCTTGAAAGCCGACGTCACGGCCGTTGGATTGACGTCCATGATCTTCGGGATGGTGCGCGAAGTATGCGCACGGCTGCCGGCGCGTAAACCATCGGCAAGCAGCTGTCGGTCAGAGAGCGGCAATCTGAGGAACCGACCCTGCCAAACGGGCGCTCTCACGATGCTGCGCAGCTCCTGGTACGGGTGATCGTCGATGCATAGCGCATCGCCGTGCGTCAGCAATACCCGCTCGCCCGCAATTTCGGCGATCACAGGGTCCGGCAACAACTGACAGCCGGTCTGGCGGCAGAAGTCCTGCCCGATCAGAAAATCACGGTTACCGTGCAGCAGGAAGCAGGCGATTCCGCTCGTCGTCAGTGCGCGCAACGCGGCGAGCACCGGGGCCCTGTCGCTGCCGACATCATCATCACCGATCCAGCTCTCGAAGAGATCGCCGAGGATGTAGAGCGCGTGCGTTCGCACACTGGAGCCGGCTACGTGCCTCTGCAGAAACTCGAGGAACTGCCGCTGCGCCTCCGGCGCCGCGGGATCCAGGTGTACGTCGGATACGAACTTGACCACGCTGCTACCGTTCGCTCGCCTGTTCCCGACAGGCTCGCCCACGATGCCCGTTTCGCGCTTCCTCTGCGAGCACCTGCTCGATGAACTCATAGTCATAGTCATCGAAGCATGCATCTCTCGCATCCACGCGCAGGTCCCGGTCGCCACAACCGGCAATCTCTCTCATCCCCTGATCAAGGATGCTGCGTGCTGCGTTCACGTCGCGATCATGGCGCGTCCCGCATTTGGGACAACACCACTGCCGCTGATCCAGCCGCAGCTCATCGAGCACGTGCCTGCAGTTGGAGCAGGTCTTGCTCGAGGGGAACCACTGGGAGACTTCCAGGATCACCCGACCCGCCGCATCCCCCTTGTAAAGGAGCTGACGGCGGATCTCGCTGAACGCGGCATCGTGGATCGCGCGGGCATTCCTCCCGCGCGCCAGCGCCTTCACGTTCAGGTGCTCTATTGCAATCAAATCGAATTCGCGCACCAGGCGGGTAGTGAGCTGATGAACGGCCGCTTGGCGCTCTTGGCATATCCGAGCATGAATCTTCGCGACTCGCAGGCGCTGGCGCTCCCGGCGCTTGCTACCCTTCTGGCGTCTGGCCAGGCAGCGCTGCTGCTGGCGTAGGTAGCGCAAATGCGCCTTCAGGCGCTTGGGGTTTTCGACCTTCTCCCCCGTCGAGAGCGTGGCGAGGTGGGTGAGCCCCAGATCTACTCCCACCGAACGATTCACGATGGGGAGCGACAGCGAGGAGGACTCGATCTCGCTCGAGAAGCTCACGAAGTACCGTCCGGCCGCATCCTTGGAAAGGGTCACCATGTCCGGTATTTCAATCCTGGGCAGCTCTTCGGCCAGTTTGAGCTTTCCCACCTTCGGCAGGCTCAAGGTGCCGCGCGACCAGGCCGGGCCGACACCCTGGAACCTCAGCGTGCCGCCCGCACGCTTGCGCTTGAACTTCGGGTAGCGCGTCCGCTGGGCGAAGAAGTTTGCAAACGCCCGATCCTGGTCTCGCAGGCATTGAGTCAGGCAGGTGGCCGGAACGTCCGCCAACCACGTGTGATCCGGCGTCTGCTTCCATTGTGTCAGCCAGCGTGAGATGTCGTTACCCGTTAGAGAGAGTCGGCATTCGCGGTAGGCCTCAGAGCGGATGCCGAGGGAAGTGTTCCAAAGCCAGCGGACCGCGCCACACCAGCGGTCAATCATCCTTCGCTGCGCGCTGTGGGGTATGCGCGAAGACGGTAACTTCGTGTCACCTTTGTCACGGCTCATCATACTAACACATCATGGGTCGCAGCGTGGATTTGATTCCTGCCACCGGCCGCCCAGCGCGCTGCGCCTCGAATCGAGCGGCGTGCCAATGGCTTGAACCGGCTGGGTCGGCCACATCCATGTTTGCTCCAAGGTAACGCGCCGGCATTGAGCTAGGAGCCCGCGCCGCTCCGAGGGCCGGCACGGACATCATATCGGTGGTGGCTGGTCCGCCTCACTGGGCGGTGTCTGCGGCGGCGGTGGTTTCGTACCTTGAGACTTGTCACCCGTCGAGCCCGGCGGCGTCGCTCCCGGAGGCGTCGCGGGCTGCGGGTTCGTCGATGCCGGTGCGCCGGGCTGGCCAGGCTGCGCCTGCGGGCTCGAAGCCGGAGGCTGCGAGGATGGAGGCGATCCGGACTGAGGCGCGCCCGACGGCGGTGATCCTGAGGGCGGAGACGCTGACGGCGAAGTTCCCGCCGGCGGAGGACCCGATTGCTGTGCGCCGGGCTGCGGGCTTGGCGCGGGCGGGGTTTGCCCGGCGCCGATGAGCTCGACGCTCTGAATGATGACCGGCTTCAGCGGCGCATCGGACTTGAAGGGACCGAAGGTCCCTGTCGCAACGACGCCGATCCGGTCGACCACATCCATTCCCTCCACCACCTGCCCGAAGACGGCGTAGCCCCAGCGGGTGGGCAGCGGGTCCAGCTCCGGGTTATCGACCAGATTGACGTAGAACTGGGCGTTGCCCGTGTGCGGGCCGGCGGCGCGCGCCAGGCCGACGGCGCCGCGCTTGTTCTGCAGTCCGTTGCCTGACTCGTTGTCGATCGGCGGGTAGGTGGGCTTCAGTGCATACGGTTCCGTCGCCGCATGGCCGCCGCCCTGGATGACGAAGTTGGCAACGACCCGGTGGACGAGGGTGTTGGAGTAGAACCCGTCGCGCACGTAGCGCAGAAAGTCGGCCACCGTGAGGGGTGCCCGATCGGGCCGCAGCTCGATCACGAAAGAGCCCATGTTCGTGGTGACGCGGACCTGCGGGTTCGGGGCGGGGGCTGCGTCCGCCGCTGCCGCGGGCCGCACTAGAAGAAGGGACGCGAGAGCGGCCGTCAGGACGAGGAGGCCAATGAGACCTGCTCTCGTCATGGCGAGTCCCCCAGGAAACGGTTTCATCGTCAGGGTCCGGTACCGGGCGCGCATCTGATCTCCGTCGCGTAGGTCGTCGAAACTGGAATCTTAGCAGTGCCGAGGCCTCGGGAGCTTGCCGTGTGTCGCGACCGCGGCAAACCCCGTACCATGTCAAGCATGATCGGAATGGACAGCACAGCTCCCACAGGGTTCGACCTCGGCGCGGTGACGCGCTTCGCGCCGAGCCCGACGGGGGAGTTGCACCTTGGCAATGCGCGCACGGCGCTATTCAATTTTCTGCTGGCGCACCGCAGCGGCGGGCGCTTCCTGCTGCGTATCGAGGACACGGACGCGCAGCGCAGCCAGGAAGCGCACCTCGCCATCGTTCTGGAAGATCTGCGCTGGCTGGGATTGGACTGGGACGCCGGCCCGGATAAGGAGGATGACCGCGGCCCTTACCGCCAGTCACAGCGCGGAGCGCTCTACGCCCGCTACTTTCGGGTGCTGGAGCAGCAAGATGCCGTCTATCCCTGTTTCTGCACCCCGCTCGAGCTCGAAGCCGCGCGGCGCGCGCAGCTCGCCTCCGGACGCCCGCCGAGGTATGCCGGCACCTGCCGGGAGCTGTCGGCCGCGCAGCGCCGCAACAAAGAGGCTCAGGGGCTTCCTGCCAGCCTGCGCTTTCGGGTTCCCACCGGGCGGCACATCGAGTTCGTCGATCTGGTCCACGGCGCGCAGAGCTTCCTCTCGGACGACATCGGGGACTTCATCATCCGACGCGCGGAGGGCACGGCGTCGTTTTTCTTTTCCAATGCTGTCGATGATGCCTGCATGGGTGTCACGCAGGTACTGCGCGGCGAAGATCATCTGGCCAACACTCCGCGACAGCTTCTGATCCTCGAAGCGCTGCAGCTGCGTGCACCGGGCTATGGCCACGTCTCACTCATTCTCGGCTCCGACGGCGCACCGCTTTCCAAGCGGCACGGCGCGACGAGCGTCCGCGAGTATCGCGACAGGGGTTATCGACCCGAGGCACTTCTCAACCACCTCTTTCGCCTCGGGCACTCGAGCGGCGAGCACGATCTGCTCGATCTTCAGGCCATGGCGCGTGCCTTCGATCCGGGACATCTCGGACGTGCGTCGGCGCACTTCGATGCGCAACAGCTGCACGTGTGGCAGAAGGAGGCTGCACATCGCCTGTCGGTGAACGACGCGCTCGTCTGGCTCGCACCGGTGCTGCCGGCCGGTCTCAGCGAACACGCCGCGAGCGCCTTCGTCGCCGCGATCCTGCCGAACGTGGTATTGCCGCAGGATGCGCAGCCGTGGGTGCGGATCGTCTTCGGCCCACCTCCCGAGCTCGAGGGCGATGCCGGGGAGATCGTGACCAAGGCGGGCGGGCGCTACTTTGCAGCCGCGGCGCAGGCCGCGGCGCAGAGCGGCAATGACTTGCCGGCCATCGTCTCCGCGGTCCGCGCCGCGACCGGCAAAAAGGGCGCGGAGCTCTACATGCCCCTGCGTGTCGCGCTCACCGGCCGCAGCCACGGGCCGGAGCTGGCGCCTCTTTTGAAAGCCATGCCTGCCGGCACGGCGCAGGGACGGCTGGCGCGCTTCGCTTAGATTCCCTTCACGGCTCAGATGACATGATCCGCATCCACAACTCACTCACCGGAGAGAAGCAGCCGCTCGCCCCCATAACGCCCGGCGAGGTCCGCATGTATGTATGCGGCCTGACGGTGTACGACTTCATGCACATCGGACATGCACGCATGATGATCGTGTTCGATGTGGTCAACCGCTATTTGCGTTACCACGGATATCAGGTCACGTACGTCCGCAACATCACGGACATCGATGACAAGATCATCAGGCGGGCGGCCGAGAACGCCGAGCCGATCGACGCCCTGACGGGGCGTTTCATTGCCGCGATGCATCAGGACTGCGATGAGCTCGGGGTTGCTCGGCCGGATCACGAGCCGCGCGCCACGCAATACGTGCCCGCCATCATCGCGATGGTGGAGAAGCTCGTCGCGAGTGGCTACGCCTACGCGGCGCCGAACGGTGATGTGATGTACGCGGTCGCGAAGTTCGATGGCTACGGCCGACTCTCGGGCAAGCGCCTCGCGGACCTGCGCGCCGGCGCCCGCGTCGAGATCGACGAGTCCAAGCGCGACCCGCTCGACTTCGTGCTCTGGAAGCATGCCAAGCCCGGCGAGCCCGCATGGGATTCGCCGTGGGGGAAGGGTCGGCCGGGGTGGCACATCGAGTGCTCGGCCATGTCGGTGGCGCTCCTCGGCTCGCACTTCGACATCCACGGCGGTGGCCTCGATCTCAAGTTCCCGCACCACGAGAACGAGATCGCGCAGACCTGCGCCGCGACCGGCGACCGCTTCGCCGAGATCTGGATGCACAACGGCTTCGTCAACATCGACAACGAGAAGATGTCGAAGTCGCTCGGCAACTTCTTCACCGTGCGCGAGGTGTTGGAGAAGGCGGTGCGACACCCGCAGGTGTTGCGCTACTTCGTGCTGTCGAGCCACTACCGCGGACCCATCAACTATTCGCTCGAGCAGCTCGAGCAGGCGGATGCGGCCCTCGGCCGCATCATGACTGCGCTGCGCGACCTGCCGCAGTCGCCGGCGCCGACGTCCGAATACCTCGGCCGCTTTCAGGAGGCGATGGACGACGATTTCAACACGCCGGAAGCCGTTGCAGTCCTACAGACTCTGACTCGCGAGATCAATACGGCGAAGAGCGCAGGGAATGAGGCGCGCGCTGCGGCTCTCGGCGCGGAGCTGCGCTCGCTGGCGGGCGTGCTCGGGCTGACGGTTACTCCAAAGGAGTGGTTTTCGCTTGGCACGAAGCTCGTCGCCCAGGGGGGCGATAGGGTCGTCGCGGACGTGACGGCGCTTGGGGATGCCGAGATCGCGCAGCGCATCGAGGCACGGATTGCCGCGCGCAAGGCTAAGAATTGGGCTGAGTCCGACCGCATCCGCGAGGAGCTCGCGGCGGCCGGCGTCATCCTCGAGGACAAGCCCGGCGGCAAGACGGAGTGGCGGCGCGCCTGAGTGGCGGTTCGCCTGAGTGGCGGCGCGCCTGAGCCCGGCGCGCCAGCTATCTTCCCGAATCCTCGCGGCGGTGATAGGCCTCCAGGGTGTTGTACATCAGCATGGCTACGGTCATGGGCCCCACGCCCCCCGGCACCGGCGTGATCCAGCCCGCGCGCTCCCGCGCCGCCTCGAACTGCACATCGCCCACGAGGTGCCCATTGTCGAGCCGGTTCATGCCGACGTCGATCACCATGGCGCCGGGCTTGATCCACTCGCCCGGGACGAGCCCGGGCTTGCCGACGGCGACGACCAGGATGTCGGCCTGGCGCACGTAGGTGTCGAGGCCGGCCGTGAATCGGTGGCAGACGGTCGTGGTCGCTCCCATGAGAAGCAGCTCGAGCGACATCGGCCTCCCGACGATGTTGGAAGCGCCGACCACGACGGCATGCTGCCCTTTGAATGGCGCGCCCACGCGCTCCAGGAGCCGGATGACTCCGTAGGGCGTGCAGGGACGCATCACCGGAATGCGTTGCGCCAAGCGTCCAACGTTGTACGGATGGAAACCGTCGACGTCCTTTGCCGGATCGATTTTCTCGATGACCGCGGTCTGCTGGATCTGCGCGGGCAGCGGCAGTTGCACCAGAATTCCGTCGACGCTCGCGTCACGATTGAGGTCATCGACCAGCCCGAGCAGGGCGGCTTCCGAGGTGGAGTCGCTCAAGTCGTGCGCCACCGAGAGGATGCCGACTTCCTCGCACGCCTTGCGCTTGTTGCGCACGTAGACCTCGGAGGCCGGATCGTCCCCCACCTTGACCACGGCAAGGGCCGGGCGCCGGTTGCCGCGGGCAAGGGCAGCGTCGATCCTGCGGCGGACCTGATTTTTGACCTCGACCGCCAGCCCGCGGCCATCGATCAACTGCGCCGTCATCTCTGGTGTTCCACTTCCGACCCTTTGAGGGGCGCGCATTCTCGCATATGATGCCGCGGCCGATTCCGCTGATCCGGCCGGGGCATGGCGCAGTTTGGTAGCGCATCTGCTTTGGGAGCAGAGGGTCGCCGGTTCGAGTCCGGCTGCCCCGACCATCTCTTTTCAGTCTCCTTCCCTCTTCAATCCGGCCTCCAGGGCCTGGCCCGCGCTCAGCGGGACCTTGGCCTGTGCGCCTAAACTTGCCAAAGCAAAGGAAGCCTTGACAAAGGCAGCCTAGGCAAATATATTGCGCCCATCTCCCATCAGGGGGATTTTCTCGGAGAGCGATCTTGGTGAGCATCTACGACAGCGAAAACTACGAGCCCTGCAGGAGCGTGGCTCACCTGGTAGGCCAGGTGCGGACGGAGCTGCTGGCCGCTCTGGATCGGGAGCTGACGGCGGACAAGCACGTTGCCGACATTGGCGTGACCTCCGCGCAGTTCATCGTGATGGCGCGGCTTGCGGCGGCGGAGCGCAAAAAGTCCGCTTCCGATCTCTGCAAGGAGATGTCGTACGACGCCGGCGCCATGACTCGCATGATCGACCGGCTGGAGAGCAAGGGTCTCATTCGCCGGGCCCGGTGCCCGCAGGACCGGAGGCTCGTGTACCTCGAGATGACCGACCAGGGGCGCTCCGCCTATCCGCGCCTGCGGGAGATCTCGATGGCGATTCAGAATCGGTTTCTGCGCGGATTCAGCCGCACGGATACCCGTCAGCTCGAGGGCTTGCTCGGGCGGATGTTGGAGAACGCCGCCTGAGGGCGTGAACGCTTTTTTTTGGCGAGGAAAACCTGCCTAGGCATATTTAGCCATGGCAGTGAGATAGAGAGAACTGGGAGACTGACATGACGACCCGCGACGAAACTGCAAAAACTTCGGCCTGGAAGAGCCCCAGGGTGCGCTGGCTTGTGCTCGTTCTCGGGGGCTTCCTCGTTCTCGGCGCCGCCTGGGGCGTCTACTGGGATCGCGACCTGCGCTACTCCGTCTACACGGATGATGCGTACGTCAGCGGCAACGTCGTGCAGATCACACCACAGATCGCCGGCACGGTGGTGGCGATCGGCGCCGACAACACGCAGTTCGTGAAGGCCGGGCAGCCGCTGGTGCGCCTGGATCCCGCGGACGCCAAGGTTGCTCTGCAGCAGTCGGAGGCAGGGCTCGCGAAGACGGTGCGTCAGGTCCGCAACCTCTTCGCAACCACCTCGGAGCTGCAGGCGAACGTCGAGGTCCGCCGGACGGACCTCGCCAAGGCGCAGAGTGACTACGATCGTCGTGCGCGCCTGGAGCGCAGTGGCGCGATTTCGCTGGAAGAGCTGCAGCACGCTGGTGATGCCGTGAAATCGGCACAGGCGGCGTTGCTGGCCGCGCAGCAGCAGATGGCTGCCGACCGCGCCTTGATCGACGGTACGACTATCCAGAGCAACCCTGCTGTTCGCGACGCCGCGGCGGCCGTGCATGCCGCTTACCTCAACTACGCCCGTACGGTGCTGCCAGCACCCGTCTCCGGGTTCGTTGCCCGTCGCGACGTGCAGCTCGGCGAGCGCGTTAATACCGGAACGCCGCTGATGGCAGTGGTGCCGCTGAACGAGGTCTGGGTCGATGCCAACTTCAAGGAGTCGCAGCTGCAGTCCATGCGCGTCGGCCAGCCCGTCTCACTGACTTCCGACCTCTACGGCGGCGGTGTCGTGTTCCATGGCCACGTGGTCGGCTTCGGCGCCGGGACCGGGTCGGCCTTCTCGCTGCTGCCGGCTCAGAATGCCACCGGCAACTGGATCAAGATCGTACAGCGAGTGCCGGTGCGCGTGGCGCTCGACCCGCAGGAGCTCGCACAGCATCCGTTGCAGATTGGCCTCTCGATGAAGGCTTACGTCGACGTGCACGACGACAACGGCCAGCGGCTGCCCCAGGTCGCCGTCAACGAGCGTGACTACTCGACGGATGTCTTCCAGTCCGTTGCGGCGCAGGCGGATTCGACGGTGCAGCAGATTATCTCGGCGAATGCCCCGGTGGCGGGGCGAGCGAGCGCCGGTCATCGGTATGCGGCCCGGCTGAGTGGTGGACCGACGGTACTCGCCGCGCCTGCCCGCGCCACACTGCCGGTGGCGCTGAGCGAATAGCCTCGCGGGTCTGCGGAAGCGGTCTCACTTGAGGGTTCCAACATGAGCGCAGTCATTCGGGAAGAGCAGGACATGCCGCCGCAGCCGAAGCCCGCGGCGGTGACCCCGGCGCCGAAGTCGGACATGCCGTGCCTCAAGGGCTCCGCTCTCGCCCTCGGCACGATCGCGCTGTCGCTCGCGACCTTCATGAACGTGCTCGACACGTCGATCGCGAACGTGGCGATTCCTTCCATCGCCGGCGACCTTGGAGTCTCGCCGGATCAGGGAACGTGGGTGATCACCTCGTTCGCGGTTGCCAACGCCATCTCCATGCCGCTCACCGGCTGGCTCACGCGCCGGATCGGGCAGGTGCGCCTCTTTACCGCCTCGACACTGCTCTTCGTGGTGGCCTCGTTTCTCTGCGGACTCGCGCCCTCGATTGGAATGCTGGTGGCCTTCCGGGCTCTCCAGGGACTGGTGGCGGGTCCAATGATTCCGCTTTCGCAATCGCTGCTGCTCGCGAGCTATCCGAAGGCCAAGGCGGGCGCCGCGCTCACGGTATGGTCGATGACCACGTTGGTGGCGCCAGTCGTCGGGCCGGTGCTCGGCGGTTGGATCACCGACAACATCTCCTGGCCCTGGATCTTCTACATCAACGTGCCGATCGGCGTCGCCGCCGTCGCCGTGACCTGGGCGATCTACCGGCGCCGCGAGACACCGACTGCGCGCCTGCCGATCGACAAAGTGGGACTGACGCTGCTCATCGTCTGGGTCGGCGCGATGCAGATCCTGCTCGACAAGGGCAAGAACCTCGACTGGTTCAACTCGCCCGTCATCGTGACGCTCGCCATCATCGCGGTGGTCGGCTTCGCCGTCTTCATGATCTGGGAGCTGACCGACAAGCATCCGATCGTCGACCTGAGCCTCTTCCGCGGCCGGAATTTCTCCGTGAGCACCGTGGCGATGCTCGTCGGCTACGGCCTTTACTTCGGCAACGTGGTGCTGCTGCCGCTCTGGCTGCAGCAATACATGGGCTACACCGCGACGCTCGCCGGGGTCGTGCTGGCACCGGTCGGCGTGCTGGCGATCCTGCTCATGCCGGTGGTGGGGCGCTTCCTCTCCCGCACCGACCCGCGCTGGATCGTCACCGTGTCGTTCCTGGTCTTTGGCCTCGTGATGTTCCAGCGCTCCTGGTTCAACACGCAGGCGGACATCCGCACACTGCTGGTGCCGACCCTCATTCAGGGTGTGGCCTTGGCGACGTTCTTCGTCCCGCTGCTCACGCTGGGCTTCTCGGGGCTCTCCGCGGATCGAATTCCTGCAGCCTCGGGGCTCATGAACTTCGCGCGCATCACCGCGGGGTCATTCGCGACATCCATCACCACCACGCTCTGGGACAGGCGCGCGACGCTGCACCATGCGCAGTTGGTGGAGCACCTGATCGGCTCCAACGCCTCGATGACGCAGGCCCTGGGACAGCTGCACGCCGATGGCCTGACGAGCCAGCAGGGCTATGCGCTGCTCAACAACCTGGTCGACAACCAGGCCTACATGCTCTCGGCCAACGACATCTTCTACGTGTCGGGATTTCTCTTCGTGGTGCTGGCGGGCCTCGTCTGGCTGGCACGTCCATCGAAGGCCGGTGGGGCGGGCAAGGAAGCCGCCGCGGGTGCGCACTAACCCCGCTTGCTGGCGCACTCAGCGAGCGTCTGGCGCAGCTCGGCGAGCTTCGGCGGCTTGCTGAGGATGTAATCGACCTGCGGGGCGGTCTCGCCCTCGAGCGGCATGTGCCTGCCCCATCCCGTCAGGAGCACGATGGGCGTGGGCGGAGCGAGCGCCTTGATGGCCGCGGAGACTTTGCGGCCGTCGACGTACGGCATGCCGAGATCGGTGATTACCAGGTCGAACGGCCGGCCGGCGCGAAGCGCAGCGGTGAACGTGTCGATCCCGCCCTGGCCGCCATCGGCGGTCACGACCTCGTGACCATCGGCTTCCAGCGCATCGCGTAGCGACCGGATGAGTAGCGGGTCATCGTCTACGAGCAGCAGCCGCATTGCGCGTGCAGGAGCATCTGCCACCCGCCGCTCGCGCTCCCCGTCAGGAGCCGGACTGGAGAGCGGGAATATCAGCCGCACGGCCGTCCCGGCGTTCGGGGCGCTCTCGATTTCCAGCTCCGCGCTGTGCCGCCGGGCCATCCCGTAGACCATGGCGAGACCGAGTCCCGTGCCCCGCTCCCCCTTGGTGGTGTAGAACGGCTCGAGGCAACGGCGGCGGGTGACCTCGTCCATGCCGTTACCGGTATCGCGCACTTCTATCAGAACGTGCTCGGCAGCCGTGCTGTCGCTGCGCGAGACGCTGTTGGGCCGCGCCACGGTGCGCAAGGTGAGCGTTCCGCCCTGCGGCATGGCATCCACCGCATTGAACACAAGGTTAGTCAGGGCATCGCGGATCTCACTGCCTACACCCATGATCGCCGGTAGCTTGCTGGTAAGCTCGGTACGTACGTGGACGACGACGCCGCGTTGCTGTGGCAGGTCACTCCAGCGTGCGCGGGTCAGCGCCACGACCTGCTCGACGACTTCATTGAGCTCGACGGGGGCGAGCTGCAGAGTTGACTCGCGCGGACGGTAGAATTCGCGCATGCGCGCGACGGTGGCGGCGACGTCTTCGATGGCGCGCTGAATAATGGTCATGTATTCGCGTGCGCGCTGGCTCAGGGTCGAGTCGTGCTCCAGCAGGGAGGCGGTGTAAAGCGCGATGGGAGAGATGGCGTTGTTGATATCGTGCGCAATGCCACTCGCCATCTGCCCGAGCGCCCGCAGGCGCTCCTGTTGGACCAGCCTCTCCTGGCTCTGTCGCAGCTCCTCATATGCCAGCCGCAGCGCTTCGTGTAAGTGCTGGCGCTCCCGCTCTGCCTTGCGGCGTTCCTCGATCTCCGCCAGGAGCGCTTGATTCGAGCGCTTGAGCTCATCGATGCCCTGCTCGAGCTCCAGCGCGAGCGCGGCGATCTCCCGGTTGCTCTGCGTCAGCTCGTCCTGCAGGAGCTGCACCGTGCTCCGCAGCGTCTGGACGTCGTGCTCGGTATCGTGCTCGCCCGCCGGTGCGTTCACGACGGCATGTTCCGCACAACGAGAACCGTTGCGTCGTCATCGTCACGCGCGAGGGCAGCGAGCAGGCGCTGGGCGGCGACGGATGCGGTCTCGTGCGCGATCCAGGGAAAATCACTGAAGTCCCAGCGTGACCGGAGCCCGTCGGAGTGCATGACCAGGACGGTCCTGGGGCTGAAAGGATGTTCAGCGGTCGCAGGCGCCGGCGCTCTGAGCCCGACGACTCCGCGTCGGGGAACGAGAGCGAGCCGTTCCGGGCCTCCCCACACGCGCAGCTCGATATCGCCAACACTCGCCACGGTGAAAGTCTGGCGGCTGGCATCCAAGAGCACCAGCATCATCACGACTCCGCGCGTCGCCTGGCAGGCTCGTCCCGCTCCGCGGAATAGCGCCTCGAGCGGTTGGTCATGATGCTGCTCGACATACTGGCGAGCAGCCTGCGCTGCACGCTGGGCGAACTGGCCGTGCCCCAGGCCGTCGATAACCCCTGCGAGCGCCTTGTCTCCCCATTTACAGATGACGAACGCGTCGCCATTTTCGTGCAGTTGACGGTAGGCGCGGCTCGCGACCCCAAAGTCCAGCTTTGGCGCGGCGCTCGAGGCTGCCCGCTGGCGCACCCAGCGCCGGCACACGATGTGCGCGCCCGCGCTGCCGCCCGGGGAGTATTCCAACTCGTCCATCAGCCGGTTGACGGCACCGAGTCCTGTGCCGAGGCTACGTAAGGTACTGAATCCGTCGGTCAGAGCGCGTTCGAAGTCTTCGAAGCCCGGTCCCGAGTCGGCCGACTCGATCTGGATGCCCTGGCGCGCCTCGCGCGAAGTAGGCTCGAGCGACAGGGTGCCGCCGCCGGCGTGTCGGATCAGGTTGGAGGCGAGCTCCGTCACGGCCAGCGCGACTTCTTCGCAATCGCCGGCCGAGAAACCTACGGATGCGCTCAGGCGCCGCGCCGCATCCTCCGCGATCCTGATATCGACAGGATCAGCAATGCGCATCGTGACCGGGCGCAGCGAGCTTGCACCCGGCTGACTCACGGTGGACACCATTTGCGCGAAGTGACCGTCGTGCCCGCGCCCGGCGCCGTACGGATCTCCAACTCGTCCATCAGCCGGCGGGCAGCGGGCAGTCCCAGGCCGAGTCCCTTGCCGCTGGAGTAGCCTTGCTGCAGCGCGAGCTCCACGTCCGCGATGCCCGGGCCCTGGTCGATGAACTCGAGCTCGATGCCGCGCCGTCCGCCGCTCTCCAGGCGACGCCACCGCATTACACCGCCGCCCCCATACTTGTGCACGTTGCGCGCGAGTTCTGACGCCGCAGTGACGACGCGCGTCACATCGGTGAGGCCAAAGCCGAGCTCCATGACAGCTTCGCGTACCGAGCGCCTTGCTGCAACGATATCCCCCTCGCTGCGGATCGAGACCTCCCCCTGAGCAGTCCCGGTCATCGCCGTGAGCGGCCGGTAACCGGCCGATCCAGCAGATCCAACGCGCGCTCGACGGAGAGAGCCGTCTCGATGCCGCCGAGAGTGATCCCGATCTGGGTCGCGGTGACCGCGACGGACGGCCGCATCCCTACCACTACCGTCCGTCCGCCCATCAGTGCAACCATGCTTGCGGTCTCCGCGACGGTGCGGGCGAAAAATGAATCCAGAGTCTCCACCGAGCCGATATCCAGCACCACGCCCTTGGCATCGACCCGCTGCATTGCCGCGAGCACCTCATCCTGGAGCGCGGAAACCGTGGCATCGTCGGGGTCCGAGGGCACCGTTACCATCAAAGTCTTGCGTACGATGATGATGGAGATCGAGTTGCGGTCGCTCATCGGCCGTACCTCGCAGAGGCTCTTTGGGGAAAGCTCAACCGCCCGCCGTCGCTCGAGGAGCGACACACAGCTCGAGCAGCTCAAATGCCGTGCGCAGCCCCGCGCTCAGCGAAGAGCGCGTCGAGACATTGGAGAGATCGATCCCCAGGTGCACGAGTGTCTGTGCGATCGATGGCCGTACGCCTGTGAGCACCACCTCCGAACCGAGCAGCCGTACTGCAGCGATGGTCTCGATGAGGTGTTGAGCGGTCTGAGTATCGATGGCCGGTACGCCGGTGATGTCGAGCAGCGCCACGGGCGAGGCCGTCTCCATCACCTTGTTGAGCAGCACGTCCATCAGCTGTTGAGTGCGCTGGCTGTTGAGCGTGCCGATGAGCGGTACGAGCAGGATTCCGGACCATACCTGCACCACCGGGACCGCGGCCATCTCGAGAATCTCCTGCGCCTGCCTGCGGATCTTCTCCTCGGACTCCCGGCGAGCCGTCAAGTCGCGGGTTACCTTACCGAAGCCCCGCAGCCTGCCTTCCGAGTCGCGCAGGGCCGTGATGATGACGTTGGCCCAGAACCGAGAGCCGTCCTTGCGGACCCGCCAACCCTCGTCCTCGAAGCGCCCCTCCTGCGAGGCCACTTTGAGCTCCATCTCGGTCTTGCCGTTCTGCAGGTCTTCCGGCGGATAGAAGCGCGAGAAGTGTTGGCCGACGATCTCATCGGCCTTCCAGCCCTTCAGGCGCTCGGCGGCCGCATTCCAGGAGAGTACGTGGCCACGCGGGTCCAGGGTGATGATCGCGTAGTCCTTGATGTTCTCGATGAGCAGGCGCACGAGCTCCTGCGTCTCCGGCGAGGTCTGGCTGGCCGCGGCCCCAGGGAGGCCGCCGGACCGAGGCTCGAACTGCGTTCCCATCAGAGTCACTCCCATACGGCTCGGATGGAACCGAAACTTACCGCATTATTGCCGGCGATGTTGGACTTGGTTCAAACCTCGCCCGGCGCCAGCAAGAAATCCGCTCTCGCCGGGGGCGGTGGGTGCCGGGCTGAGGCGGGCACCGGCGGGGCTAGACCTCGCGTAGGGCGCGGGGCGGCAAGAGGGCTGTCAGGGTGCCCTGGCCGGCGCGCGGCGGCCCGTCGAAGCTCAGGCAGAGGACGGCGCCTTTCTTCAGCTCGAAACCCTCCGGCCGCGGATCGCCGCGCAGGCATAGCGCCAGCAGCTTGCCCAGCCCGGGCTGATGGCCGACTACCGCCACGCATTCGGCGCCGGCACCCTCGCGCCTCAGAGCCGCCAGCATTTCCTGCGGAGATTTCCCCGGCGCGAATGCATCACACTGCACCGCCTCCGGCCATCGTGCTGCTCGCGTGAGGATCACTGCTGTGTCCCGTGCGCGCACTAACGGGCTCGTCAGTACCAGAGCCGGGCGCCGAGCGATGCGCTTCAGGCCCGCAGCGGCCCGCCGCGCCTTTTTGATTCCCTCCGCGGTCAATGGGCGTTCGTTGTCATCGGGCCAGCGCTTCGCGTCGCGCTCGAAGGCGATGGCGTGGCGCACGACGAGAAGCTGCATGATCAACTCCCGTCTGCATTTGCCGAGGCGGATCCGCCGCGGGCGCTCGCGAGTGGCCCCTCGCGCCTGATGTCGTTGGCGTAGCCGCGGCTCTGCGAGGTGCCATCGCGAAGCTCCTTCATCCGCGAGCGCAGAGTCTTCCAGCGCCTGCCGCGCACCCTGCGCCAGGACTTCCCGACTTTGTCGCCCATCCGGACGGCATTCCGCGAGTGAGGTTCCGCCAGCCTGCCGATGAGAAAGAGCGTCCGGGGCCCGAAGCCCGCCGGGGGGTGCTTTGCGAGTTGGGTGAGATATCGCGTGACGGCGTCGCCATCGTGTTGGATGCCGAGCCTGCTTTGCAGTTTGCGCAGCGCATCGAGCATTTCATGTGCGGGTTTCGCGTAGCTCGGAGCGACGACTTCGAGCGCGTAGCGCAGCTTCTTCGTGTGTATCCGGACCTTGTGGTATTCGCCGATCGGTGAGTCAGGCCTCACCTGGCGCGCGCGTTTGCGCAATTTCCGGTAGCGCCTGCGGATCAGATCGGGCACGACGGCTAACGCTGAGGCAGTGCGTGGTGATGCGACCTGTTGGGCGGCGGCTCGTGCAAGCTGGCCGGGCAGTGCGTCCAGCCACTGGCGCGCCGGCTTTGCATCCATGACTCGCAGCATGGTGGAGTGAGCTTCGCGCCTTTCGCGCTCGAGCTGGCGCAGTAATGGGTCGAGCGCGCGGCGGTCTCCCTCGGTGAGGCTGCTGCGGAATGCGCTTGCCACTGCGACGCGAATGTCCACGTCCCGCACAGCACCTGACGCCTCGAGCAGACTCCTGAGCCTTGGGCGGCTCTTGCGCAGGTCGGGCGGGAGGTAATCGCCAAAGAGACTGAGGACGGTATCCATCCGGCGGCCGGTCACGCGTAGCGCATGCAGCGCCTCCGGACTCTCTCCGAGCCTCGCGCTGGGCTCATGGGCGTACCACTCATCGAGAAGGCGCCGGAGCGCTGCGATGGCAATTTCACCGGCGCCGGTCGAGGCGCCCATCGCGTCTGGCGCGGGTGCTATTTTCTCGTCAGGCTCCCGCCTCTGGGGCGGCTCGAGCGCCACCGAGCGCAGGCCAACGGCAAATTTGTTTTCCGTTGCGGGACGTAGTCCGCATTCGGTGCGCAGTCGACTCGCGAGCCGCTCCAGCGCGCGGTGGTCAGGACCGGTCGACTCGAGCTCCACGCGCTTGAGGCGTGTCGAGCCGCGGTGACTATCGCTGCGCGAAAATTGCGTCTCATCGAGGGCGATCTCGCCCAGTTCCTGCGAGCGATCACTGCTCCGCACTGCGAAGCGCTGGCGCGAGGTATGGACCTCAAAAAGCGTACGCAGCGGCTTTGCCCCCGTGACGTCGCGGACGCGACTGCCGACGGGGCCTTCCGCCCGAGCCAAGGCTCTGATGCCGCGCTCGGGCAGTGACTCCGTGAGCTCCCGCCGGTCGGCAAGGTCGTCGCGGGCGGATCGCAGACCTTTCAAGGTAGTCTCCACCTTGCCCCCCCGCTCTCCGCGCAGGCGTAGTGCGAATCCCGCGCGGAAAACGCGCCAGTCGGGGGTGTCGAGGTATGTATCGCGAAGGTGCTGCGTCGGCAACTGCTCGATCCTCAACCCGTCCAGGGACGGGTGTCGCTCAAGCCAGCGGCGCACCGGACGTAGGTCCGTGGTGGCAAGCTGCCATTCGATCTCTCGCTCTTTGCCACGCTCCTCCCCGGCCTCGGCATCGAGGTCCGGCGCCGAGTCCGGCGCAGGGCCCAAGGCGGGTAGGGTAGGGGCGGGGGTGGGATTGGGCTTGGGCGGTGCCATGGAATGCTCGAGAATAAACCCAAATTGACGCTTGCTCGCCCGGTTCCGTATCATGCGCGCCCCCGTGCGGCGGGTCTGGCAGGGCTCGGTTGCCGGTAACGTGGCACGCGTCCGACCGGCGCGGCATGATGCAGGCAGCGAGAGGACACCGAGCGAGTGGGCGATGCAGTCCGCGTGCCCGTAGCTCAGTTGGATAGAGCACCGGCCTTCTAAGCCGGTGGTCGCAGGTTCGAGTCCTGCCGGGCACGCCAGCCGCCGAACGGAAACGGCAGGCCGATGTGCCCGGCTCGCCGAGAGCCTGCCGGCCGGTTCGGGGGCTTGCCTGGGCCCGCAAGGGCACGGGGAAGGGGAATGGATGGCGACAACGGTGGACGTAGCTCAGCTGGTAGAGTCCCGGGTTGTGATCCCGGTTGTCGCGGGTTCGAGTCCCGTCGTCCACCCCACCATTTTATAAATGGGCCGTTAGCTCAGCTGGTAGAGCAGGAGACTCTTAATCTCTTGGTCGTAGGTTCGATCCCTACACGGCCCACCAGATTGATCGAAATATCAGCAGCTTGCCAGCGCGTAATGGCTGTCCAGACCAAGGAATACCGGCGCAGCGGCGCTACCGTCAACCGCTACATCGCCGCCCGATCGCACCTGTTCTCGTTCGCGGTCAAGGAGCGCCGGTGATCGACCGCAACCCGGTTGGCGACATTCGCCGCAAGAAGGAATCAAGGGACCGGACGCGATTTCTTTCGGACGAGGAGCACGATGAGCTACTAGTTGCCTGCGCCAGGTCCGACTGGCCGCCGCATCACCCCCTGGTTCTGCTCGTGCCGCTCCGGACCTTTGCCGATTGGAATGAGCCGCTTCCCGGCAGCATGGAGATGGATCTGGTGGCTCATTGTGGCGAGGTGACCGTGGCAGCTACGTTCACAGCTTGGTACTGACCGATATCGCCAGCGGGTGGACGGAAGCGGCGCCTCTTGTGGTCAGGGAAAGCGGTCTGGTGGTAGAGACACTCGAGCGCATCCGCACCGGCTTGCCCTTTGCCCTCCGAGCACTTGATGTGGACAACGGCAGCGAATTTTAGGGGGCCGCTCCCAGCCCCACTTCGACTGACGGCTCTTGGCCGTACCTGGCAATCAGGGCTGTCAATGGGCCCATGCCGACCCTGTGCCGTCGGCTGCTAATGACCGCTATTGGCGGTATGCAAAGCCTTTGAGTTCGGCCTCTACAAGAATTAGCATCACGCCAATAACAATCTTCAAAGGACCTGCTTTGTGCGCTTAGTCATTCCCATTGCATCCTTTCTACTGCTGTCTGCTTGCGGCGCGCCGGTATATTTGCGGCCAAATGGCCCGAATCAAATCGCTTCCGCATCGGTGCAAGGCTCCAAAGCGCAGATTCTCGCAGCCGCTGTCAAAGCCCTCGTTCAGAACGGATACCAGATCACAACAGTCGATAATGCTTCGGGCCTCATATCGACAGCACCGCAACCGATACACGTTACGCATGAGCAAGCGGATTGCGGAAGGGTGAAGGGGCTGCTTGCGTCAGCTGACCCACTGACATACCCGCAGCCAAGGACTCGTGTTGCCTTGAACATGATTGTTGTGGACAACCACATCGAAGTGCGATCCAAGATAGATGAGCGTCTCGCTGATGAGTATGCGCATACACAGAGAGACCTAACGTGCGTCTCCCGGGGAGTTCTTGAGCAAGAAATGCTGAACGAAATCAAAGCCAGACTTTACAGATCGCCCGCACTGTATTGACGCCCGCTGAAAGCGAACTCCAAGTGTCTGCCGCCGTGGACACTGAGGATCAATATGCTTCTGCGCACCACCGGCAGCTCCTATCGTCCCAAGCAGTATCATGCCCGCAACTTCATCGCGCGTCGGGCTATCCGCTGCACCGTAAAACAGCGCAAATAGCCCACGACCGGTTTCGGGAAGTCCAGCACCTTGCCGGTGTGGCCGATCGGATAGAACGGCGAGGAATCACAGTCAATCAGTCAGACAAGAGAAGAACTAATCAGTTTATCCGACCACGTTGACGTCATGCTGCTTCCGAAAACCTTTGCCCATTTCAATGGCTGCCTTTACGTTCCCGATCAAGGGCGCTACTTACTGAAACTACTTGAGACTGGCGGGGCACGTCAGTTCCTAGACGAGCTGGAGCGGCTGTCAAAGTTAGGGTCGCCATGGGCATCGGCAATTCTTGGATATATGGCTTTGATGCCCGGACCCGATGGAACGCGTGATGTTGCTCGCGCACTGGAGCTGTGCAGGCCCCACGCTCATGCTGGAGATTCGTACGCACAGTTCGTCTTCGCGTGGGCTTGATTCTCAGTAGTCAACTAAAGCTCGGATTCGAGTCGATGCAGAAGGCGGCTGGATCCGGATTTGCTCCGGCATCCGTCGATCTTGCTACCCTTATCTGGAATCTTCCTGCCAAAGTGGCAAGCGATACCGCCGCCGCTCTCCAAGCGTTGAAGGTCGCAGGCCGAGCAGGGCATAAGGCGTCTGCGGTATGGAGGTATGCCTTCTATAAATCTGGTCGCGTTGGCCTATGGCGGCGACCGATTGTCTATCTCTTCGCGCCCTTCGCCCGGTTGCGCCTGATTTTCGCCGGATTCAAAGATCCATTTCCGTGCCGAGTGGTTCATCTTTCAGCAGCACGTCACCTCGCCGCTACTTCGCGAGGTACCGCGGCCGCCATTCTTCCAAGCGTTCGTGGACAGTTTCCGGGAGAGTTTCCCTTAGCCCATCGCATCGCTGGCTCCTGAGCCGCTTCAAGCGGCAGGGCTGATGATGTCGCTGGGCGAGGTAATGAGGACGCAGGTGCAGCCCGTTTCGCTCCATACGAGTGTGTCGGCCGTGCCAGGCTCTGCTCGATTATAGTCCCCGGGGTAGAGCTTGCGATCCTCTATCCAGAGCTCACCGCTCAGGAGAAACAGCTCTTCCACTCCTGCGTGGCGGTGAGGCGGATACGCGGTACCCGGAGAGAGGCGCACCAACATACTCACCCGGTCGTGCTCCGTGTCGGTCGCAAGCAGCTTGCAGGAAATGCCGGGCGCCACATCCTCCCATTCGGCTTCCTTCCAGGCGAGGACCTCGGGCAGCACGGAGTCCTCACGGGCCTCTTCACCGAGGCGCTCCTGGACGCGGCTCCACATCGAGTGCGACGGTCGGAGAATATCCACGGGCCAGGACGCGAAGGAATCGACCACAGGGTGCAGTGACTCGAGTTCTTGCCGACATTCGGGGCAACTCGCGAGGTGCTCTTCCAGGAGTCGTATCTCGCTGGAGGGCAATGCGCCCAGGACGTACAGGGGGATCAGCTCGGCCCGCTCGCAACGGGGTTGTTCCGCATTTGCGCTCACGGTGGTCGTTCCCTCTGCACGGACAAGGCCTGGCGGAGCTTCTCCAGACCCGAGCGAATTCGCGTCTTGACCGTGCCGAGCGGCAGATCAAGCCGCGCAGCGACTTCCGCGTAGCTCAGCTCCAGAAAGAAAGCGGCCTCGATCGCCTCGCGCTCGGCCGACGTTAGCACGCTCAGGGATTTCCTCAGGACCTGGCCCTGCTGGAGGGCTTCGATCGCCTCGCCGGTGTTGTCCATACCGCCTCCCACAGATCCGTCGTCTGCGGGAAAAGGCGCGGTGCGCTTCTTTCGTTGCTCGTACCGTAAGCGGTCGATCGCCCGGCTGCGTGCCTGGTTCATGATCCAACCCAAGACGGGGCCGCCAGCGGGGTCATACCCGGCTGCTCGCTGCCAAACCGCATGGAAGGTGTCCACCGTCACCTCCTCCGCGGACTGGCGGTCGTTGAGAAGCCGCGCGAGAAAGGTGAAGACCAAGCGGTGCGTGCTCTGGTACAAAGCGCGTAGCGCGCGTTGATCTCCGGCAGCCATCGCTCGCACGAGCGCCACCCACGCGCCTTCCGATACACGCGCCCGTGTACGGTCCGCATAAAGCAAGTCACCAAGGGTATCCGGCGGGCAATCAACCTTCGGCCCCTTGGTCTCCGGTGCTGCGTTTACGCTCACGACCAGAAATAATGCCCCCATCGTCCGCGGGTGGCAAGGAGTGGCCATTCAAGTCGCGGGTCCGGCGCTCGGTCTCCCATGCCCCGAAGCACTTGGCATGGACGTGGTAGCTGGTCGCGGCCGCGACCTGGTCCGAAGCGAACTGAAGCTCAAGTTCGACATCATCCTTATCCACCGCCTCGCCACACACGGCGCATGGTTCGCCACTGCCGGGCCCGCCCCACACACGTTCGGGGCGATGGTTTGGCAAGCTGCCCGTCGTCATCGCCTCTCGAGCCCGGACGCGCGGTACACTCTCTTCACCCATCTTTTTTACTCCTCCCGCCGGCCGCAGCCGCGTTCCTCCATAGAACGACAAATACGGCTTGGCGGATTTCCCGTGCGCCGCTCCAGCGGCGCCGAGGAATATGCGAATGCGAAGGGCGCCGGGTTCGAGCTACTCGTGCCGAAACCCGTTACGCTCGAGTCGCTTCACGCTCTCCTGTTGAGCCGGCTGCCTCAGTTGGAGGTGTTGGAGGTCGAGGAAAATATGCGCTCGAGCTCATAAGGCTTCGCCGCTTCCAGCTGCTGGTACGTGCACTCCTCCGCCCGCTTGTCGGGTCGCCAGCGCAGAAACTGAGTCGCGTGACGAAAGCGCCGGCCCTGCATGTGATCGTATTTGACCTCGCAGACGCGCTCGATCCTGAGGGGCTCCCAGGACAGATCCTTCCCGGCACTCCAGCGACTTTGGGCGCCGGGCATTCGGGTCGATTCGGCAGCCGGGCTCGCCCAATCGCGCCAGGGATGATCGCGCGTCGCATTCCTGCGTAGCGGTGCGAGCTCCTCCGCAAGTTGCCGCCGCATCGCCATCGTGAACGAGGATGTAACTCCCACGTGCTGGAGGGCTCCCGCCTCATCGTACAGCCCGAGCAACAGCGAACCCACGACATCGTTGCCGCTTTTGTGCCGGCGGAGGCCGGCTACTACACAATCAGCCGTGCGCACGTGCTTGACCTTGATCATGGCGCGTTTGCCGGGCACGTACGTCCCCGATCGCAGCTTCGCGATCACTCCGTCCAGTCCCGCTCCTTCGAAGCGCGTCAGCCAGTCGCGCGCGATGGAATGATCGCGGGTCATGGGCGTGATGTGAATGGGTGGTCCCGTTCCTCGGAGCAACTCTTCGAGCGCGGCGCGTCGTGTCGCTTGTGGCTCCGCCATGAAACTGTGTTTCCCTCGCGCCAGGATATCGAAGGCTACGAAGGAAGATGGCGCCTCGTGAGCGAGCTTCTCGACGCGTGACGCCGCCGGGTGGAGCCTGAGCTGCAGCGCGTCGAAGTCCAGGCCCGCTTTCGTCGCAATCACGATCTCGCCGTCCAGGACCGAGCTCGCGGGCAGCCCCCGAAGCAGCGCCTCATGCAAGTCAGGAAAGTACCGGTCGAGCGGCCGCGCGTCGCGGCTCTGTATGTAGACTCCGCCTGGGTCGCGAAACACGATCGCCCGAAAGCCATCCCATTTGGGCTCATATAGATAGTCGCCGAGGGGCAACTCGCTCCCGAGCTTAGCCAGCATCGGTTCGACCGGTGGCGCGACGGCGAGTCCAGCCCAACGTTTTTTCCGCTTCACGAGCAGTCTGCCGTAGCGCTCGGCGTTCCCGCCGAGCCGAGAGCGGACCGGCACGCGAGTTGCGGGCGCAGTGAGCGGTGTCGGAATGCGCGAAAGTCGCTACAAGCGTTGTCGCTGACGATGCGCGATTCCCGATTCCCGAGGAGTTCGTTCCGTCGCCGTGAAAACCTGGAACTGAATGAGGACTGAGCGATGAGCGCTCCATTTCCGAAACCGCCATTTGCCGACCAGCGCCAACCCGTGCCGGGAAAGAGCGCCGCCATGGACCCGCCGCCCGACCACGGTGAGGAGAGCTATAAAGGCTCGGGACGGCTGACCGGCAAGAAGGCAGTGATCACCGGCGCCGATAGTGGCATCGGTCGCGCGGTCGCGCTGGCTTACGCGCGGGAGGGCGCGGATGTACTAGTGAGCTATTGTAATGAGCACGACGACGCGCGGGAGACACAGCGCCTCATTGAAGAGGCGGGACGCAAGTGCATCCTGGTGAGTGGCGACATCAAGGATCCGAAGCACTGTCAAGCCCTCATCGAGAAGGCCGTAAAGACTTTCGGCCGCATCGACATTCTGGTCAATAACGCTGCTCATCAGGCCAGCTTCGATTCCCCTGAAGAGATCAGTGACGAGGAGTGGGACGTTACTTTTCGCACGAACATCTATGCGATGTTCTATCTCACGAAAGCGGCGCTGCGGCACATGAAACCCGGCGCTGCGATCATCAACACCACCTCGGTGAACGCGGATACGCCAAGTCCGCAACTCCTCGCCTACGCGACGACGAAGGGCGCGATCCAGAACTTCACGGGCGGCCTTGCCCAGCTGCTTGCAGAACGCGGTATTCGCGTCAATTGCGTCGCGCCCGGACCAATTTGGACGCCACTGATTCCGTCCACGATGCCCAAGGACAAAGTGAAGAACTTTGGAAGCCAAGTGCCGATGAAGCGGCCAGGGCAGCCGAAGGAGCTCGCGCCCGTGTACGTCATGCTCGCCGCGGACGAGGCGAGTTATGTGTCCGGAGCAACCGTAGCCGTGACGGGCGGCAAACCAATTCTCTGATGGCGTAAACAGCCAACTTCGGGAAATCAATGGGTTAGTGCGGAAGGGTTGTGCGCCAGCGGGCAGTCGCAGCCGGCGGTCGCTTCGTGCGTTGATTCGGACCTGGGCCCGGCCTAGACTTTTCGAGCAGTCCAGCGCGGCACCCGAGACTGCAGCGAGGGTGAGCCATGCAAGGGTCTCTCTTCCGTTTCTACGTGCACGAGGGCCACCGCCACCGCGGGCGCCTTGCATGGGAGTGGCTGCTCGAGCAAGGCAACGAACTCGGTATTCGGGGCGGCTCCGCCTTCAAGGCCATGGCCGGGTTCGGCCGACATCACGTTCTGCACGAGGCGCGTTTCTTCGAGCTTGCAGGAACTCTCACTGTCGAAGTGGAGTTCATCGTGTCGCCTGAGGAGGCGCAGAAGCTCCTGGAGCTGCTACACAGGGAGGAGGTGCGCCTTTTCTACGCCTACACGCCCGCCTGCTTCGGCGTGATCAATCCGGACGCGTCCGACGCACCCTCCGTGAGAGGCTGTCCCGAGTCGATCGCATAGTGACGCGCGGCCGCCGAGGGGCCAAGGCATCCGCCGCGCGGCCGCGTCCGGACTGGACGGCTCAGCCCTCAGTGGGAGGTGAAAGCCTCGCGAAGCTGCCGAAACTGCGCTTTCATCTGATTCGCGTTCGCTGCCAACTGGCGCTTGGTGGTCGGGCCGTCCGCGGCCGCCGCTTTGATGAAGGCGAGATCCGCCCTGGGCCTATCTCCGGCGACCAGGTAGCACTGACCGGCCAACCGGTATTGCGCTTTGCGAAATGCCAGGTCCGCTCGCTCGTGGGCCAGCCTCGCGTCCTTACCGAGGCATGCCTTCTGCCCGGTATCGGCGGCGGTGCTGGCGGTCGGACTGCCCGCCGCAGCGGTAGGCATGCCCTGCAGGATCGCTGGACTCGAACAGAGACTGAGGACGACGAGAAGTCCCCACCGCAGCGAGCGACGAGTGTGCGCATTCATCATGTCAGCCCCTCCTGTCACCGAACCACAATGGGCTCGGTTTCGGGCTCAACAAGGCGCGGCCTCTCTCCCCGAGGAGGTAGGGCGTCTACTTCCATATGGGGCGCAGGCGCCTATCATCCCGACTTGCTGGTACTACGAACCGCCAGACAGGCAGGTGCGCACGTGAACAGAAAAATCTACGTCAATACGAGGCCGTCACCTTACGTCGAAGAAATCGTTGTCGGGGGCCATACGCTCCTCGCGGACGAGCCGAGCGAGGTCGGAGGTATGGACGCGGGGCCGAACCCCTACGAGCTCCTTCTGGCCGCCCTCGGGACGTGCACCTGCATCACGGTGCGAATGTATGCGGAGCGCAAGCATTGGCTGCTCGAGGCGGTGCAGGTGACCCTGACGCACGCCAAGGCCCATGCCGAGGATTGTGTCGCGTGCGAGACCGAGGCCAGGTCGCTCGATCAGATAGAGGTGGAGATCAGCCTGACGGGAGATTTGTCCGGCGAGCAGCGGCAAAGGCTGCTCGCGATTGCCGGCAAGTGCCCGGTCCACCGCACACTGATCTCCCAGGTCCGGATCAGTACGCGCGCCGTGCAGCCCCTCGAGGTTGCGCCCGCTTCATCAGGTACTCCCTGAAGCCTTCGGTCAGGAAATCGAGGTCGCGAGAGAGCCGGCGCTCGCGATCGTTCCGGTCGCGATGACCGCCCCGGTCGGCTGGCCTGTCGGCGAGCCGCCGGGCGGTTCCACTGAAACGGCAAGCACCGCCGTCGGACCTACCCGGGCGAGCAGAGCGGGCCCCAGCGGGAGAGTAATAGGCGCGTCGGCGGCTATCATACCGACGGCAATGGGCTTCTCGCCTTTGGGGATCAGCCAGAGCTCTGGAGCACGACCCGTCGCCAGGCCCTGCGGGGCGGCGGGCACGACGATGATCCGCGCGTTGCTGATGTCCATCGTCGCTGTCCAACCAACGTTGCCGTTCTGCTGTGCGAGCGTCGATGCCATGTATGTGACGGATGGTGCCGACGGCTGGCGGACGATGAGGACAAGAGCCAGGATGCACGCCACGGCTATCGCACCGGCCCCCAGGCTCAACCAGTGCCACACGCGCACATTCTCCCAGAAACCCGGCGGCTGGCGGTCTCGAGGATCAAAGCGCAGTTCCGTGCGAATCCTCTGCCAGAGACGCATCGGCGGCTCGCGATCGGCGATCTCCGCGGCCAGTGGCAGCAGGCGGCGATGCCACGCTGCGACGGTGGCCGCGGCCGCATCGCTCTCCTGCATCTCGCGCTCTACGGCGGCGCGTGCATCCGCGTCGAGTACGCCGAGGACGTATTCGGCATAGCGCAGCTCGGGGTCGTCGTCGCGTAGCGGAGTGTTCATGATTCAAGGCACGAGCGCAGTTGCATCAGGCCTCGGCGGATCCAGCTCTTCATGGTTGGAAGCGGTACCTGACATCGCTCTGCCAACTGCTTGTACGTCGCTCCGGAGAAAAAGGCTTCACGCACCGAGCGCCGCTGCCTTGCTTCCAGCTGCTCCAGGCAGTTGGCCAAGCGGGCATAGTCCTGGCTCGACTCGACCTCCGTTGCCGGCTCCAGGCGCTCATCCGGCAACCGCTCGAGGTCGATCGGATCATCCAACACCCGCTCGCGCCGCTGCCGCAGCCGGTCAATCGCCTTGTTGCGCGTGAGTGCGATGAGCCAGGTGAGCGCCCCTGCACGCGCGGGCTCGAAACTCGCGGCGCGCTGCCAGACCGTGGTGAAGACCTCCTGCAGGACTTCTTCGGACTCTTCCCGTTCCCGCAGCATGCGCAAGCAAACGCCAAAGAGACGGGCGCAGGTCCGCCGGTAGAGCTCCGCGAAGGCTCGCCGATCCCGATCGGCCGTGCGCGCCAGAAGGTCTTCCAGGGTGTGGCGCATGCCGTCGGCTGCGGTCATCCGGAGATTCTCCGCTGGCAAATGCCCGGCGGCAACTTTTTACTTGGGGTGCGGGTCAAGGGCGCGGGGCGGCAAGACTGGGGTCGCAGGGATAAGTCGGCGAGGCTGCATCCAACTGCAGGTTGCATACGTACTGTGTGACGCCATCTCACCGTGGAGTCCCGCCCATGAATCGCCCAGCTCAATTTGCGATTGCGTTAGCCGCCGCCTGTCTTCCACTGCTCAGTCTCGCCTCGAGCCACCGCGAGGCGCCCTTCATAGCGGGGATGCCCAGAGCGGACGCCACCGATCTCTATCTCTTCAGGAGCTACGAGCCCGGCCGCAGCGCCTACGTGACCATCATAGCGAACTATATCCCGTTTCAGGATCCATCCGGAGGGCCCAACTTCTATCCGTTGGATAGTCATGCGGTGTATTCCATAAACATCGATACCGACGGCTCGGGGAGAGCAGACCTGGCGTACCGGTTCCGATTTCGGAACGTGCAGAGGAATCTTGCCGTCAATTCCGGCGGCATGCGCATTCCGGTTCCGCTCATCAACATCGGCGTCGTAGACCAGAACGGCAAGAACGTCAATGTCGAGCAGACCTACACCGTAACGCTGGAGCGCAATGGGGTCCGACGACCGGTAGGTAATGCGACGTCCGGCGGGACGACATTTTACAGGCCAGTGGACAATATCGGTGAGAAGTCGATACCGGACTACGCCTCATACGCCAACAACTTCGTCTACGACCTCAGCATCCCGGGCTGCAGCATGCCCGGAAGAGTGTTCGTCGGGCAGCGCAAGGACGGGTTCGTGGTGAACCTCGCCAGCATTTTCGACCTCGTCAACACCAATCCCGTCGGGCCGCGCGATGGCGAGCCGAACACGTTGATGCACGACAATGTGACCTCGATCGCGCTCGAGGTGCCGATCGACTGTATCAGGACCAAGGCGGATCCAGTCATCGGCGTCTGGACGACCGCGGCGATGCCCGCCCGCCTGCGGTCGGATTCGGACGACCGCGATGCCTACATACAGGTTTCCCGTCTGGGCAATCCGCTGGTGAATGAGGTGGTCATCGGACTGCCGGACAAGGACAAGTTCAATGCGAGCAGGCCGGCCGAGGACGCGCGGTTCCTGAAATACGTTACCCATCCGTCGCTGCCGGTTTTGCTCAACGTGCTCTTTGGAAACGCGGCCATGGTTCCGCAGACGCCGCGCAACGACTTGGTGTCGATCTTCCTGACTGGCGTCAAGGGACTGAATCAGCCGATGCATGTGCGGCCTGCGGAAATGCTGAGACTGAATACTTCAATCGATCCGACGCCGCCGGCCTCGCAGAGCGATCTCGGAGTTCTGGGAGGCGACAAGGCGGGGTTCCCGAACGGCCGCCGTCCCTTCGATGATGTGGTCGATATCACGTTGCGAGCGGCTGAGGGTGCACTCTGCGGCGCGGCGGGCGTAGGCACGTGTGGCGCGCAGAACAGCGATCCGAATCACGGTGCTCCTTACACCGACGGGGCCCGGGCCGCGGGGGCGGACGCCGGATCTTTGAATGTTGCAGGATCAGTGAGCGCCGCGGATACCTATCTCGATACCTTTCCGTATTTCGAAAACCCGCTGCCGGGATCGCCCAACGGCCCGAACGGGCATAGCACCACGCCCCCGGCCATGTGAGATTTTCCGCTCTCGCGGTGAAAGGGCGTACCGCGGCGACTCGCTCCTGGAGTCGCCGCGGGGATGTGCAGGGTGGCGTATGACCTTGAAAGTGTTCGTCGCATCATGCTTGGCTGCAGCATGCCTGTCGGCCTCGCTTGCCCGTGCAGACCAGGACACGCCCTATGTTCCGGCAAGCAACGACGTCGTCTTGCAGACGGTGCCCTCGATTGCAGATCCCAGAGTCCGGGCCTTCGAAGCGTTGCGCGCCGAGCAGGCCGGCGATCCAGGCAACATGGCCTTGTCGGTCAGGCTGTCGATGGAGTATCTCGACTATGGCCGAGATACGGGCGACGCGCGGTATCTGGGACGCGCGGCCGCCGTGATCGCGCCGTGGCTGATGAGGCGGCCGCCGCCCGTGCCCGTGCTGCTGGTGCACGCCACCATTCTGCAGAGCAAGCACGAGTTCACTGCTGCGCGCGCCGTACTGACGAACGTACTCCGGCGCCAACCCGACAATGAGCAGGCCTGGCTCACCCTGGCGACCGTTGCGCAGGTTCAGGGAGACTACAGGACGGCGCGCAAATCCTGCGGGTACTTGCTCGGGGGCGGCGATCTCCTGGTCCCGCTCGTGTGTCTCTCGTCCCTCAACGCCGTCACGGGTGGCGCCACCCGCTCCGACCGCATTCTGCAGGCGCTGTGGCCGCAGGTGCGCGCCCAGCCGGTCGCGGTGCAGTCGTGGATGCAAGGAATCATGGCCGACACGGCCAAGTACCTGGGAAACGACGCCGAAGCGGATCGGCACTTCCGTACGGCTCTGCAGCTGACTCCCGGTGACAACTTTCTGCTGGCCGACTATGCTGACTTCCTGCTGGATCAGCACCGGCCTCGAGCGGCCCTGGATCTGGTCAAGGATTATCCCTCATCGGACACGTCCTTCCTCCGTCAAGTCTATGCCGAGTCGGCGCTGAATTCGCCCCGGAAGGAAGCCGACCTAACGCAGATGGCGCGGCGGTTCGCCGCGATCGACCAGCGCGGCAGCCGAACGTATCGACGTGAGGAGGCGGGCTTCGCCCTGTACATGCAGCACGATCCCCGGCGAGCCTTGCAGCTCGCGCGGGAAAATTGGACGGTGCAACGCGCACCCGAGGACATGCGCGTGCTTCTCGCCGCAGCGATCGCCGCTCAGCATCCGGAGGCCGCGCAGCCCGTACTCGATCAGCTCGCGAGCTCGCGGTTCCAATACGAAGTGGTGGTCAAGCTGGCCGCTCGGGTCAGGGAGGCTCTGGCCAACGAGCAGGTCGCACGGATTGCGGGGGCACCCACCCTTGCGCCGAGTATGGCGAGGCAGGCGGAGCGCGCCGTTTCGGTACCTTCCAAGAGTCCTGCGCAGTGAGCTCGCAGCGGGCGCTGTTCGCGCTCACACTGTCCCTGCTCCTCTATCTTTTGCCCGGTATTGCCGTAGCACACAAGGAGAGGGATGCATACGTCTCACTCAGGACCGACGTCCGCCATCCCGACGAGCTTTGGGGTGAGTGGGATGTCGCCTTGCGCGACCTGGATTTCGCACTCGGGATCGACAGCAACCACGACGGCAGGATCACCTGGGGCGAGGTCAGGGCTCATCGTGGCGCCATCGAGCGCTATGTGCTTCCCGCTCTGATCATCCGGGGCGATGGGCTCGTTTGTCCGATCACGCCCACGGGGCAACTGATCGACCTCCATAGCGATGGCGCTTACGACGTCATTCCCTTCGTGGCGCGCTGTGACAAGGAGATCCCGGACCGACTTACTCTGACCTACCAGTTGTTCCGCGATGTCGATCCCTATCATCGTGGCATCATCACGGTCTACGCGCATGGCGAGATTGCCGGGGCCGTACTCGGCCCCGCGGACCCGACCACCACCCTCGATATCAATCGGCCGGATCGCTGGCGCCAGTTCAAGAGCTTTGTCTTCGATGGGGTCCTGCACATCTGGACGGGTCCCGACCATCTACTCTTCATCCTCTCGCTCCTTCTGCCGTCGGTGCTGATCTGCCGACGACGTCCGTTCACGCTGCTCGATCCAGGCGTCTGGCAGCCGGTCGAGCACTTCTGGCCGGCGGCCGTCGAGTTGGTCAAGGTGATCTCCGGCTTCACGGTCTCGCATTCGGTGACCCTGAGTCTCGCCGTTCTGGGGTACGTCAACCTTCCGAGCCGGCTGGTCGAGTCTGGTATCGCGCTCTCGATCATCGTCGCCGCATTCAACAATATCTATCCGCTCTTCAAGCGCCGCGCATGGCTCGTGGCGTTCGCCTTCGGCTTCATTCACGGACTCGGTTTTGCGAGCGGACTGGCCGGTCTCAGCCTGCCGCCCGTCGCGATGGCGGTGTCGCTGGGCGGCTTCAATGTCGGCGTGGAGATCGGGCAGGAGACAGCGGTGCTGCCGCTCATTGCGCTGGCGTTCCTGATCCGCGGGTCCCGCTTCTATCGCATCGGAGTCATGCGGATCGGGTCCTGGCTCATCATTGCCGTCGCCGCCCTATGGCTCGTTCAGCGCGCCTGCGACATTCTGATCCCGGGTACAGGGTTCCTCATGCCGTCATGAGCGGTCGCGACCGAGCCTCAGACGCGCACGATCCGTAAGGCATGGGGCTCAGTCGCCGCTGCTTGATGCAAGTGCCCCTGCTATATTCCACCTTCGTGCAAGGGCATCACATGAAGAACAGGCGAATCGAGGCCATGCCGTCGCACTCGGACTTCATCCAAAGCGCTGCGAGCTGATGTCTCCGGCGCAGGAAGGCTCGAGGGAAGACCGGGCGAGAGGCTCAGCGGAAGATCCGGGCGGCAGCTCACGGGATAGACTCCGCGAGCGGGCGAAGCGCAGACTTCTCGGTGCTCGATCCAGACGGCTCTTTCTGCAAGCGGGCCTGCCGTGGGGCGCGGCACTTCTGGTGGGTCTGGTCTCCGTCCTATACGCCGACTGGAGCACGGATGCTTCCAATGCATTTCTTCGCGTGATTGCAGGCCGCTCCTGGCTCGCCTTCGTGATCACTCCAGCGCTGACCGTCCTGACATTGTTCCTCACCCGGCGCTGGTTCACGGGTAGCGAAGGCAGCGGCATTCCGCAGGTCATTGCGGCGCTTCATGCGCCGCGCGCGGAAGAAGAGGACACGCTGATGCGTCGCCTGTTCGGGCTGCGCGTGGTCGCCGGCAAGATAATCGTCTCGCTCATCGGCCTGTTGGGAGGGCTCACCATCGGCCGCGAAGGACCGACCGTGCACATCGGCGCGGCAATCATGGCAGAGACCCGCCGCTTCTATCCGCATCGCAATGCGCAGCTCGAGCGAAGGCTCCTGCTGGCCGGCGCGGCGGCGGGTCTATCGGCGGCGTTCAATACGCCACTCGCAGGCATCATCTTTGCCATCGAGGAGTTGGCGCGGGATTTCGAGAGCCGCACCAACGGCATCATGATCACCGCCGTCGTCTTTTCCGGCCTGACCTCGCTCGCGCTCGCGGGCAACTACCTCTACTTCGGTCAGATCAACGTGCCCGAGAACCTCGGCGGCGCGTTTGTGCTGCCTGTGATCCTGTCGGCGGCTCTCTGCGGAGCTCTCGGGGCGGCGTTCAATCTCGCGCTGCTGCGCTGGCGTACCTGGATGCCGAATTGGCTGATCGCACTACGCCAGCGCAGGCCCTTACTCTATGCGTTGGTTGTCGGTATCGTCGTTGCGGCGCTGGGAGTCGGCAGCCACGGTGAGACGTGGGGGAGCGGGTATGATCAGGCACGCCACCTCCTGACCGGCGTGGCGCCGCTTTCCGCGGGATATGCGGTCACCAAATGGGGCGCCATGGTGGTGACCTACATGGCCGGCATTCCCGGCGGGCTATTCTCGCCGTCGCTTTCCATCGGCGCCGGCCTCGCTCAGTGGGTGCATGCCGCATTCACATGGGCGCCGATGGCGGCTGTGATCGCGCTTTGCATGACAGGCTATCTCGCTGCGGTCACACAATCGCCGATCACCTCCTTTGTCATCGTGATGGAGATGACCAACGGTACGGGGATGGTCATTCCGATGATGGCGACCGCGCTGATCGCCTCGCGCATCTCGGCGTTCTTTACGCCGCCTCTCTATGAGGCTCTTGCGCAGAGCAACTACTTCCACGTGGCTGGCTTGCCCTCGGGGAGCTTCCTGCAAAAGAAGCCGGTGCCGCCTCCCGGAGCTTAGATCCGCGACCTTCGAGACCTGATCAGAATTACATGAACGGTAAGGCGCCCCATCGCTTTGGATGTGGAACTTACTGATCGTGGAGGACGGCATCGCGCGCCGCGCCCCCTGAGCCTCCCTACCGCGAGGCACGGTCCTTGCACACTGCAAGGGCGAGCGAAAGCAAGGTGTTGTGCCGCAGAGGGTGACTTGCGTTGCCGCAGGAGCGAAAGATGGAAACGAAGCCGACATTTAACAGAATCCCGCGGCGGTCGGTCAGTGCGGGCTGCGGCGCGCGCCAGGCGAGCCCAACCGTAGGCTCAAATCCGGTAATTCTCTGCGTCGACGATGAACCGGATTTGCTCACCATCCTTCGGCTGTTCCTGTCCGCCCAGGACCTCGAGGTCATCCCCGCTTCGAATGCCGCGGAAGCTCTCAGTGTACTCGAGCAGCGTCGGCCGGATCTCATCATCACTGACTACGCGATGCCCGGCATGAGCGGGCTCGAGCTCTGCCGCACATTGCGTGATCGGGCGGACACCTGCGATATCCCGATCATCCTCTACAGCGGCAGAGACCTCTGGCAGGACGACTATCCTCGCTTGTTTGACCGCTTTGTCTTGAAACCCGCGGAGTTCGATGTCTTCATCAGAACGGTGCGCGCTCTGTTGGCGGCGCCTCGTGCCCGGCAGTTATCTCGGCGCGGATCTGGGCACCGGCGTCACCAGAGCCCGAAATAACTTTTCGAGGACTCAGTCCTCGGGACTCGCTTCGAAGCGCAGCACGCCTTGGCGGAATCCGCGAGTCCGTACGGCGCCGATGATCAGCCCGACGATCAGCCAGCTCGCCCCGACGAGCTTCGCGGCGTTGCTCAGGTAGATCCAGAGGACCAGGCAAGTGAGGAATCCGGCCGCAGGCGGCCAGAAGTCGCGCAATCGCCGCTCGCGACTGCGCACGTAGTAGCGCGCCAGGGAGGCCGCGTTGACACCCATGTAGGCGAACAGCGCTCCAAAGTTCAGTATCTCGGCGCCGAGCCCGTAGGAGATCAGAAATGCGCCGCAGAGCGCGATGACCCCCACGAGGATCACGTTGTTACGCGGAATGCGGTGCTTCGGGTCGACGGCTCCGAAGAATTTGGGCGGCAGGGCATTGCTGCGCCCCATGCCATAGAGGAGCCTGGCCGCGCCCAAATGCGAGCCGACACCGGAGCCGATACCCGCGATCAGAAGCGCAAGATTCATCACCACGAAGAGCCAGGGTCCCGCGGCTCTGGCCGCAACCTCCACGAAGGCAGTGTCGACGTTCCTGAAGGGCAGTGCCGTGGGCCATACCAGCTGCGCCGCATACACCTCGATCGCCGACAAGACGCCGATCACCACGCACGTTCCGACGGTCGCAAACAGAATGTTGCGGCGGGGATCCTCGACCTCCTCTGACAACGTCGAGATACCGTCGAAGCCGATATAAGTGAGCACGGCGATCGAGGTGCCATTGAGAACCGCGGCGGCGTGGAAGGTCTTGGGATCGTAGAACGGGTGAGTGAAGAACCCCGGAGAGCCGGGGTTGTGATGCCAGACGTACCATCCCGCGCACACGAGAAACACCAGGACCACGCCGCCGGTAGTCGCTGCCAGTGCGCCCGAGATGCGCGCCGAGCTCTTGATGCCCACGAGGTTCACGGACGTGAACAGCGCGAAGAATACGACCGCCCACACTGCGTAGGGGACGTCCGGAGCAAAATTCATTGCTGCCCGGCTGCACCATATGATCGAGATGAGGGGATTGAGCACGTAGTCCATGAGCATTGCCCAGCCCGTTACGTAGCCCAATAGCGGTGTGAACTCGCGGGTCACGTAAGTGAAGGCAGAACCGGCGCTGGGGTGCGCCGCCGCCATGCGGCCATAGCTGATTGCCGTAAACGCCATCGCCACCATTGCGAGCAGGATCGTGGTCGCGACGTGGCCATTCGCCCGCGCGCTCAGCACGCCGAATGACGGCATCGGTGCGGTGAGCTGGATCACGATCACTCCGTAGAGGATCAGGTCCCATCGGTTCAGCGCCCGCTTCAGGCTTGTTGGCTTGTCAGTCACTCGATCGGCACTCCGCGGACCCCCCGCAGCCAGTGTGGCGGTTCAAGTCAGATGCAGCGCGTGCTCGGCAGGCTCCCGCTCTTGACGCAGCGCCCGCGCCGCGGCGCAGACAGCGCCGATGAGGCCTGCACGATCGCCGAGCTTGCTCGGCGCGATGGTGATGGGTCGTGAGAAGTGCGAGGGGAGTGCCCGACGCACCCGCTCATAGAGCTCGGGACGCACCCCGATGCTGCCCCCGAACACGATCAGCTCCAGATCGAGGAGCGATTGCAGCGTCGCGACGGCGAGAGCCACCCAGCGCGAGGTCGTGTCGAGCACCGCCTCGGCCACTTCATCGCCTTCGTGGGCGAGCCTGAAAATGTCGCGCACGGTCACGGCCGCAGCCCCACCCTGGCGGCGGTAGCGCTCCACGATGGCGAGCGAGCCGACCTCGAGCTCGAAGGCGCCTGAGGTGGCTGCCGCTTGCGAAGTCGGGTCACGCCCAACGGGCAGATCCGCGATTTCCCCGGCTGAGCCGCGGGCACCCCGAAACAACTTGCCGTCGATGAGAAGGCCCAGGCCTGCTCCCGTTCCGAGCGCCAGAAACGCCGCGTTGCGGCACCGGCTCGCGCAGCCGAGCGTCTGCTCGCCGAGCATCGCGAGATTGACATCATTCTCGATCTCAACGCCCGGCCCGAAGCGGCCACGCAGGTAATCGAGGACATCGAAGTCCTGCAGCCCTTCGATGTTTGGAGTCAGGGAAACCCGGCCCGTGAGCGGGTCGATTGCGCCCGGTACGCCCACCATGACATGACGCACGCGCGTCGCCTCGACTCCGACGGCTTGCGCCAGCTTATGTGCGCTGGCCGCGATCTGCTCGGCGACGTGCGCACCGCCGCGCCGGTCGGTAGGCTCCGTCAGCTCCGCGACGATCTGGCCGTGAGCATCGGCCATGGCGGCGGCGAGCTTGGTCCCGCCCAGGTCGGCCGCAAAGCAATGGGTGCTCTCGCGTGTCATCGACTTGCGTGCACGCGGGGCGGCGGCAGTGGCACCGCCGCGGCGAGGTCCGCGACGCTGAAGAGCTCATCGTGGAGCTTGTTCAAGGCGACCGATAACGCGCCCACGACTCCGGCACGCTTGCCGAGCGTGCTGGTGCGAATTTCCACCGGGCGCGGCGCCAGCCGCAACAGCACGCGCGCCACCTTGTCCGCAAAGTCCGTTCGCGCCCCGACCGAGCCGCCGAGAACGATCAGCTGCGGGTCCACCGTCGCGACGACCGTTGCCGCCGCGAGGGCGGTCAGCCGTGCCGTCTCCTCGATCACTCCCGTGGCAAGCGGATCGCCCGCCTGTGCGCGCTCGAATACTTCCCGCGCCGACTCGACCTCGGATCCGCCGGCCTCGTGATATCGGCGCACGATGCCGTGAGCGCCTACCTGGTACTCGAGACAGCCCTGAAGGCGCGCTTCGGCCTGCAGCGGATCGCCGCCGATCGGCAGATAGCCGATCTCGCCGGCGGCGCCATTCTCGCCGCGCACCAGTTGGCCGTTGACATACAGTCCCAATCCCACACCGGTGCCGAGCGCGAGGAAGGCCACGTTGGCTACGTTCTGCGCGCAGCCATGCCAGATTTCCCCGAGCAGCGCGAGATTGATGTCGTTTTCGATGGCAACGGGGCTGCCGAGCTTCTCACTCAGCAGGCCCACCACATTGAGATGGCCCAGCCCCGTGATGTTGGGCGCCATCTCGATCGCGCCAGTCCTGGGGTTCACCACACCCGGCGTGGCGAGCACGATGGAGCGAATCCGGCTCGGGTGCGTGTGGTTGTCACGGGCCAGACGGTCGGCGAGCCGGGCGATCTGCTCGAGTGCCCAGGCGCCGCCGCGGCTGTCGGTGGGCTCGTCGGTCTCGGCGAGGACCCGGCCGGCGATGTCGCCCAGGGTAACCGTGACCCGTGCTCCCAGGTCGATGCCGAGCACGTGTCCGCCCTCAGGGCTCAACTCGTAGAGCACCGCGGTCCGTCCGACATTGCCGCTGGTACGGCCGACCGGGCGAACGAGTCCCTGCTGCGCGAAAGCGTCGATGACCTCTGAGGTGGTCTGTTTCGAGAGCCCGGTCACCTTGGCCAGGTCGGCGCGGGAAATGGGACTGCGGTGCAAAAGGGCCTCGAACACGCTCCGTCGCGACAGTTGACGAGTCACGCTGGCCATCGGCTGGAAAGGCATGGATGTCCTCAGTTGATTCGTCATATACCCGAACTATTATACTGATGTGCCGCCACAGTTCCAGGAATATTGACACCAAAGCGCGCCGAGCGCAGTATTGATTCGTCAAGCGTCCGAATCAATAGGGCCAAATAGCGCACGCATGAACGCGGGAATCGGCCATCGGGACCGACAAACCTGTTTCTCCATCACGCCTTTGTTGGCTGCGGCCGTCAGTAGGAGGCGCGGCCGCATTGCGTTCATCCACGTGTCCCCAGAGGGGAGAGGGCCGCTGAGACGGCGGGCTGCGAATGCCGGGAAGAACCTCGCAACATTTGCAGTCGTGTGGCTGGCTACGCGGGGAGTGGCAGTCGCAGTGCCTGCCATGTCCACCTGGTCACTATTGCCTCAGGCCGCCCATACGCGCGTCACCGGTTCACGCGTGTTGACGCTGACGGATGGCGACTTCGTTGCAGTGAGTGGCGTTGATCGCGGGAGGGTTCAGCCCATAGTCGAACGCTTCGTGCAGTTGGTGGCCGCTACGCGCGGATTGAAGTTGCACACGGCGGATGCGGCCGACACGCGTGCCGCAATCACGTTCGAAATAGATCCTCACGGGAAAGTCGTGGGCGATGCCGGTTATCGCATCGAGGTGGACGCTCGAGGTGCTCGCGTCATCGCCCGCTCGCCGCGCGGGGCTTTCTATGGAGCCGTCACCCTGTGGCAATTGCTGACGCCGCCCGGCTGGACTCGCGGTCCCCCGGCTGTAATTCCCGAGGGCGTCATCGACGATCACCCGCGCTTCGCATGGCGAGCACTGATGCTCGATTCAGGGCGGCATTTTCAGAGCGTCGCCGAGATCGAGGAACTGATCGACTGGATGTCGCTCGCCAAGCTCGACGTGTTGCTCTGGCATCTGACCGAAGACCAGGGCTGGCGCCTCGAGATCCCCAAGTACCCCGCACTCACCCAAACCGGAGCGTGCCGCAAGGCGGTGGGACTCGATGTCGAACTGACCGGCTCGCCCGATAAGCCGTACTGCGGCTTTTACACCGAAAGCCAGGTGCGCGACATCGTGCGCTATGCCGCCAGCCGCTTCGTCACCGTCGTTCCCGGAATCGACCTTCCGGGCCACTCGCAGGCGGCGGTGGCGGCCTATCCGTGGCTCGGCGTAACCGGCAAGCGTCCATCCGTATGGACGAGCTGGGGGGTGAGTCCCTGGCTGCTGAAACCCGACGAGAAGACATTGCAGTTCGTGGACGACGTGCTCGACGAAGTCATGCGACTCTTTCCCTCCCGACACATCTCGATCGGCGGCGACGAGGCCGACAAGCAGCAATGGAACGCCTCGCCCGAAGTGCGGGCCCGGATGCGACGGCTCGGGCTCGCGAACATGGATCAGCTGCAGGGCTGGTTCACCGGCCGGATTGCCCACCATCTCCTCGAGCATGGACGCACACCCGTCGGCTGGGATGACGAGCTGGTCGCCGGCGCGACCCTGCCGGCATCCGAGGTCGTGATGTCGTGGCATGGAGCAGAGCACGTGGCTCTCCAGGCGATCAGGCAGGGGCACGACTTGATCGTGACACCCCAGGAGTCGCTGTACTTCGACCACTATCAATCGGGTATGTCCGACGAATGGCCGGGGCAGCCTCCCATGGTTTCCTTGCGGCAAGCCTATGACACGGCCGCTATCCCGAACGGCGCAACTGCCGCTGAAGCGAGACGCGTCATCGGCGTACAGGCCTGTCTCTGGACGGAGTACATGCCGACCTTCGCGCGCGATCAACACGCGTTGTTTCCGCGCATCGCGGCGTTGTCGGAGCTTGGGTGGTCGCCGGCGAGCACACATGACTGGAACGGCTTCCTGCAACGCCTCACCGACGAGCTCGCGCGCTACCGCGCTCTTGGGATCACATATGCCGACACGGCGTTTGCACCGGCGTTCAATGTCACTACCGGCTCCAAGGGAATGCTGAGCGTGGCGCTTTCCAACCAGACGAGCTTCGGTCAGATCCGCTACACCACGGACGGCTCGGCGCCGACTGTCACCTCCACCCGATATGTACGCCCGATAGAGTCTTCCGTGCAAAGCAAAGTGACGCTGCGCGCCGCAACATTCGCGCCCGATGGCTTCGAGCTTTCGGCTCCGCGTGCTCAGGTGGTGGATATCGCTGCTCTGTTCAGCCGCGACGGCAGCGACCTCGAGTCCTGCTCGAACCAGCCGGGAATGCGGGTGGGCGGTAATGGAACCACACACAACGCGGCGCCAATCTACGAGATCGATGCCGGCAACATGTGCTGGCTATGGCCGCGTGCGCCGCTTGCGGGCGTCGGGCGGGTCACTTTGACTGTTGGGCGCGTGACATGGCGCTTTGGGGACGAGGCCCCCGGGGCCATCGTGCGACCTAAGCGCAGCGTGGCCGGCGAGTTCGAGATCCATGCCGACTCCTGCAATGGGCCCTTACTCGCTACATTGCCGCTTGCGCCTGCACTGCAGGAAAAGGGGCAGACCGAGCTCAACGCAGGAATGTCGACGCGGGGCGGAGATGGCGTTCGCAACCTGTGCATTTTCGCCACCGGCGATCCGCGCGACGGCCAATGGGCGCTGGCGCGAGTGGCGTTTTCGAAATAGGCAGGACGCGGGATATGCATTCCGCAGGGGGAAACACCGAGTGGAAGCGGTCCTGACAACATCAATCGAGAGGTAAAGCCCGTGTTCAACGTACATCGCAAGCACCCCGTGTCCATTGCCGTATCCATGGCTCTGCTGTCCGCCATGACGACATCAGCCATGGCATCGCCGCGCACGGGTGCTCCAGCGGATAGCTCGGGCGCGCAGGCTGCCGCAACGCAGAGCGTGTCGACGGCACCGTCGTCCGATGCCAAGAAGGACAAATCCAAGACCGCCGGGACAGACAGCGAGACCGAGCAGTCAGTCGAGCTATCTACGGTCACCATCGTCGGCGTGCGTGCCTCGCAGATGCGAGCAATCGAGCTGAAGCGCCTGGCGCCAAATATTCAGGATAGCATCTCGGCGGAGAGCATCGGCCAATTGCCCGATACGACCATCACGGACGCGTTGCAGCGCATCACCGGTGTGCAGATCGATCGTAACGCGGGCGAGGGTTCACAGGTGGACGTGCGTGGCCTGCCCGAAGTCGGCACCATGCTGAACGGGGAAGTGTTCATCACCCCGGACCAGATCACTTCGCAACAACCCAACTTCGAAACGCTGCCCGCGACGCTGTTCAATCAGGTCGACGTCATCAAGTCGCCCACCGCCAGCCTGACCGCGGGCGGCATCAGCGGCTCGCTCGATCTACACACCTTCCGGCCCTGGGACCTGCCGCATGGATTCACGTTCAGCTACAACGCTGACGCGGAACGCGGGGATGTCAGCCGCAAAAAAGGTCCTGAGGCAAGCGGCCTCGTCTCATTCAACGACGATGGCCGCTGGGGTCTGCTGGTATCCGCCGACTTCTCCGACACCACGCGTAATGGCCCTGAAAACGGAGGTCCAAACGCAGGCTCGAGCGAGGGCCTCGACCAGTATGGCGTCGTTCTCAACAACGAGAGTGCTCTGCTCAACTCGGCGAACGGCAACTATGCCGGCTACACCGGCTTCGTTGCGCCTTGGAATGGCCTGCCGATTCCTTCGAAGATTGTGCAGAATCCAGACGGCAGCGTCGACGTTAACGGCGACGGCAAGTCCAATGGCGTATTCATGGGAAGCCAGGACATCGGCCTCTACGAGTCGAGCATCGAGCGGAAGCGCGAGTCCGGCAATGCTTCGTTCCAGGCGGACCTGGGACACGGGTTCACGTTGACCAGCGACTACTTCTACGCGCACCAGAGGCAGTGGAACCGCAACGTCGGCCTCCAATTCAATTCCACCGACTGGCAGGGTGCGACTTACGTACCGCTGGAGTCGCAGAATACCGGGGCGACGAGTTTAGGACAATACAACACTCCCGCACCGCCACCGGCACCGCCCAATACGCCCAATCCGGGTTGGGCCGGCTCGCAGATCTACACCACTCAGGTGTACGAAAAGTGGCCGGGCGATGTCGAATCGTTCTCGCAGATCGAAAACAGCGGCTCCACCGCGCAGAACGCCAATCTCCAGTTGGACTTCAACAATGGCGGCAATTTCAGGGGCAGCGTGCGCGGCGTCCGCGAGACGGCAAACCAGGCTTTCGTGGAAACCGACCTCAATATTTCCGATTCCGATGGCTGCCTCTGGCCCGACTCCACCGCCACCGTTCCCTGCAATACCTTCGTCTATCCGGCCCAACTGGGTGGGAACCGGGTATTCAACCCAATCGGGATTCCCGAGGACAGTGAACCGATCACTGCGAATTTTAAGGGCCGTTATATCACGATCGGCATGCCGCCATCGATGGCCGCCAATTTCGCCAACCCCAACGGCTGGAGCTTCAAGACCATTGAATCCTCCGGTGACTTCAGCGCCAACGCCGCGATCACCGCTCTGCGCTTCGATGGACACTACGACCTTCAGCACGGAATCCATCTCGACTTCGGCGTGCGCAACAGCATCCATACCACCAGCAACTACGGATACACTCTGGTCACCCCAGTGTACGCCGGTATAGGCGCGAGCGACCCGAATGGGTGCCTGGTGCGTTATGTCGGTGCCGATGTGGTTCTGAGTGGCGATGGCAGTGGTGGGTGCACTGCGGGCAACGCACAGGGTTTCTTCCGCGGGGGCCCTTTGTCGGCAGTCCAGATGCCGAAGGCCGCATCGCCGCTGGCCAACAACTGGCAGGAATACACCAATCTTCTTGGATCGGGCATCAACTTCTGGGCAGTCAATCCCAATGCCATGGACAACCCCCTGGCGTACTGGAAGTCGCTCTATCCCGAGACACAGACGCAGGAGGATCCTGGAAATACATGGGCCGTATGGATGAAGGAATCAACCGCTTATCTGCAGGCCGACTTCGGCGAGCAGCTGGGCGACATGCCGTTCAGCGGCAACGTCGGCGCGCGTGTGATCCACACGAACCTGGACGTCACGCAACATCTGTCCGGCGCACCGGGCTTGTACGGCACGGAGTCCGCAGACATCGGCACCCAGGTGACGCGGCGCAGTTACTATGATGTCCTGCCGAGCCTCAACCTGGCACTGGACCTGACCCAGAAACTGACGCTTCTCTTCGCTGCATCGAAGAACATGCAGCCGCTCGATCTCGTGACCTGGGGCGGCGGCCTGGAGCTGAACTACTCGCTGGTGTATCTCCCCAATGGG
>DASUHA010000034.1:0-21227 GCA_036273735.1 Steroidobacteraceae bacterium
GGAGATTCCGGCGCAGGAGCGGCTGGTCACCATCGAGGATGCGCCGGAACTCGTGCTCGACTCGCATCCCAATCACGTGCGCCTCTTCTACAGCAAGGACGGCCAGGGGCTCGCTCGTGTCACCCCTAAGCAGCTCCTCGAAGCCACTCTGAGGATGAAGCCCGATCGCATCCTCCTGGCGGAGCTGCGCGCGGAAGAGGCGTTCGATTACCTCCGCAATGTCAACTCCGGGCATCCGGGGTCCATCACGAGCGTGCACGCCTCGAGCGCCTCATTGGCGTTCGAGCAGCTGGTGCTTCTGGTGAAGCAGAGCGAGGGTGGCCGACAGCTTGCCCGCCGCGATATCCGCAGTCTCCTGAGGAGGCTCATCGATGTCGTCATCCAGTGCGGGGTGGACGGTCACGAGCGGTACATCAAAGAGATCTGGTACCGGCCTCGTTCCACCGCGGCGGTACCCTTGCCGCGCAATGGCGAGCAAGTCATATGACCGAGCTGGGCTGGACGGTCCACGCAGTGCTGCGCGGGTGGTCAGGACTCGCGTTGCAATTCGCCGCCGCGCAGGCTCCCATGTGGGTAGCGATGGCACGCGGGCGCGCGGAATGGCGCGCGTTCGTCGCCACCCCGGTACTCGCTGGATCGCTCATGCTCGTGACCGGCATCGGCATGTCTCTGGCGAGTCCTCTCCTGCACGCCATGCATATTGCAAGTGGCGGCCCGATGGAATACGCGCTCGGAGCCGGAATTGGCGGACTTCTGGGCTATGGCGGCGGTCATGTCCTTGCCGCGCCTCGTCGCGACGCGTCCGGCCACATCAGAGGTACGACCATCCTCGATGCAGAGCAAGCCGTCGCGCAGCGCAGCTTCTCTCGTGGAAGCGGGCCTGCGTCTGGCGCGTCGCTGGGAAGCCGGCTGGCTGGGATCACGCTCGCGGGTGTTGCGGTCCCTCCGGCCGACGAGACGAAACACTTCAAGCTGATGGGCACCACCGGATCCGGGAAGAGCACCGCCATTGCCGAGCTGCTGGCTGGCGCTCTGCGTCGCGGCGATCGCGCCATCATTGCCGATCCGGATGGCGGGTATCTCAGGCGCTTCTTCGACCGGCGCCGCGGCGATGCGATTCTCAGCCCCTTCGAGCCAGGCGGCGCCAAGTGGGACCTCTTCGGTGAAATCCGCGAGGAGTACGACATCGATCAGCTCGCCCTTGCTCTCATCCCGGATCACGAAGGACAGGACCGGAGCTGGCGCGGGTATGCGCGCACGCTCTTCTCCGCCGTGACCAGCCAGGCGCGGGCCGCCGGAGTGTCGGATGTCAAGCAGCTGTTCGAGCTGCTCGTCGTCGAGAAGAAGAGTGAGCTCGGGATGCTGGTTGCAGGCACGCCCGCTCAGGCGTTCTTCGAGGAGCACAACGATAGAATGTTGGACTCGATCCGGTCCGTATTGACCTCTGCGGTCGGTGCGCTGCAGTACGTCGCGCGACAGGATTCGCAGCCCCTGTCGGTAAAGAAGTGGGTGCAGTCGGGGAACGGCACGCTCTTCATCCCGTACCGGGCCGGTCAGATTGCGGCACTGCGCTCGACGGTGTCGGCTTGGATGCGGATCGGCATCTTCGAGGCGATGAGCCGGCCCGCTGACGATCAGAGGCTGTGGTTCGTCGTTGACGAGCTCGACGCACTGGGCCAGATCGATGGCCTGAAGGATGCGCTCGCGCGCTTGCGCAAGTTCGGCGGGCGCTGCGTCCTAGGATTCCAGTCGATCGCCCAGGTTTCCGGCACATACGGTAAAGGTGAAGCTCAGACGATCGTCGAGAACTGCGGGAATTCGTTGATATTGCGCTGCTCGGCGAGCGAGCACGGCGGCACCTCGCAATTCGCTTCCCGCCTGATCGGTCAGCGGGAAGTCGTGCGCATCTCGCGCTCCAAGTCCCGGCGGCCATCGGAGCTCCTGCCGTCGATCACCGAATCGGAGCACCGCCAGGTGGAGCCGGCGGTGATGGATTCGGAAATCGAGCGGCTGCCGGACCTCGCGGGCTTCCTGAAACTTGCCTCCTCGCCCGATTGGCTGCGGGTCACGCTGCGCCCGCCGGAGCGCATACGCGAGGAAACTCACAGCAAAATCCCCCGCGAAGTGACCCGCGAGCGTGATGACGCGACGGTATTCCAGGACGTTTGCGAACATGACTGACGCTGGAATGGGCGATGAGGCAATGAAGCTCGGCCTGTTGATGGAAGCGGCCCAAGCGCAGCAACGCCTGGGACAAGAGAGTCTCGAGCGGCTTGCGGCGCACGCGCGCGATCTCGACGTGATCGTGCGGGATGAAGTCCGGCGGACCGTCGCCGAGGAGCTTGCGGGAGTTGCGAGCGAAAGCCGACGCGCGGCGCAATCCCTGCAGAGTATGCGGCGAGCGGCCAACATGCGGGTGCTGTTGTGGACGGTTTCCATCAGTTTGGTCTGCTCCGGGGCTGCCATTGCAGAGGCGTGGTGGATGCTGCCTTCCCCGCGTGAGATAGCGGCTCTGCGCGCTCAATATGACGTGCTCGCTGCCAACATCGCGCGCGTGCGGGAGCGAGGCGGCTCGATCGAGCTCAGAAGATGCGGCGCTCGTTCCAGGCTTTGCGTGCGGGTGGATCGCGGCGCTCCAGCCTACGGCGCGGGCGCCGATTACCTGATCGTGAAGGGCTACTGAGAAGGAGTGGTATAAGCATGTCAGCTTCATGGATGGCATCCTGGAACCTCGCGGCCGCGCGCCCGGTCGTCGAAGCGTTTCTGGCCATCATGCTGCTCGCTGCGGTCGTGCTCTCGCGCCATTTGCGGGGTCACGACGGCCACAGGCGCGGGGCCAGGATTCTGCCGGGCGGCGCGGCGCAGAGACGCACCTCGCGTTTGCAGCTCCTGCGGCGCGAGGCGCTGCTCACACTCGCCGGCGTCGGGATCCGTCCCGAGGAGGAGGTGAAGCATTTCAAGTTGATCGGCTCGACGGGAACGGGCAAGTCCACCGCGATTCGCGAGCTGCTCACGGCCGCACTCGATCGCGGCGATCGCGCGGTCGTTACGGATCCGGACGGCGGCTATCTTGAACGGTTTCACGATCCAGGCCGCGGCGATGTCATCCTCAACCCATTTGACTGGCGGTCACGGCGGTGGGATCCGTTTGCGGAGGTTCGCGAGCCATACGACGCCGAGCAGCTTGCGAGCAGCTTGATTCCGTCGACGGAGGATGCCACGGGACGGGAATGGCGCGGGTACGCGCGAACCTTTCTCACGGCGGTGGTACGCCGCTGTCACGAGACCGGCCGCCGTGATGCCGCCGAGCTTTGGAGACTGATCGCGATGGCGCCGAGTGCCGAGCTGCGCGTGATGGTCGCAGGCACCCCGGCCCAGCCCTTCCTCGAGCCGGAGAATGCGCGCATGTTCGGCTCGATCCGCTCTGTCGCAGGATCGGCGGCGGCGGCTTTGGAGCACGTGCAGGCTCAGCGTGCGCGGTCGTTTTCCGTGCGTGATTGGATCGACAATGGTCGAGGCGCACTGTTTCTGACTTACGAGGCGAGTCAGATCGCGGCGTTGCGCACCATCATTGCGACCTGGGTGCGGCTGGCGATTTTCCAGATCATGAGCGGTGGGGAAACCGATCGGCGCCTGTGGCTCATCGTCGATGAGCTGGATGCCTTGGGCGCCATCGATGGCCTGAAGGACGCACTGGCCCGTCTGCGCAAATTCGGCGGCCGTTGCGTTCTTGGGTTCCAATCCATCGCGCAAGTGTCCAGCACTTATGGCGTGGGCGAGGCACAGACTATCGTGGAGAATTGCAGCAATACCCTGATCCTTCGCTGCTCCGCGAGCGAGCATGGCGGGACATCGCAGTTCGCCTCGAGGCTCATCGGCGAGCGGGAGGTGGCCCGCCGAAGCACATCCCGTGGGCGCGACGGCAGCGGGTTGCCCGGCGGCCGCGGTTGGCGTCGGTCGACGAGCGTCAGCGAGCAGCGCGTGACGGAATCAGCAGTCCTGGCGTCCGAGCTCGAGCAGCTTCCGGACCTCACCGGATATCTAAAGACCGCCTCATCGCCAGCCTGGCTCCGGGTGCAGCTGCGCAAGGCGCTCGCTTGAGGGACCGTGCATCAGATTCGGACCGCCGGAGGCGCGATGGCCATTTTCCGTCTGCAGATCAATCCCGTAACCCGCAGCACCGGGCGCAGCGCGACCAGTGCCGCCGCATATCGGGCAGGCGAGCAGATTCGCGACGAGCGTACCGGGACGCTTTACGATCACAGCAGGCGCCAGGATGTCCTTCACAAGGAGATCATCCTGCCGTCGAAGTTCGATCGGCCGGATGCTGGCATGGAGTGGGCCCGCAACCGGTCGAATCTGTGGAATGCGGCGGAGAAAGCCGAGGCGAAGAGCGATTCGCGGGTGGCGCGCGAGTATCAGCTCGCGCTTCCGCCGGAGCTGTCTGCCGAGCAGCGTGTCGTGCTGGCACGCGCCTTCTCGAAGGAGATAGCCGATCGCTACAAGGTAGCAGTGGACCTCGCGATCCATGAGCCGCGCCCGCAAGGCGATCCGCGCAACTTTCACGCGCATCTGCTGGTGACGACGCGCGAGGTGACGCCTGAGGGCCTCGGTCCCAAGACGGGGATCGACATGAACGGAGGGGTGCGCAGCGAGCTCGGGTTGCCTCCTTCGCGGCAGGAGTTCACGACTCTGCGCGCGCGTTGGGCGGAGCTCACCAACATGGCGCTCCGTGAAGCGGGCATCGAGGCGCGGGTCGATCACCGGAGTCTCCAGGCACAGGGCATCGACCGCGAGCCGATGCCCCACATTCCGATTGCAGCGATCGCGATGGAGCGTCGTGGAGGGCGGAGCGAGGTCGCCGAACGCATCCGGGCGGGATACCGGGCGCGAGTTGCCGCCCGCGAAGATGCGAAAGTCGCAGAGCGGGGTACCGGATCGGACATGGACGCACGCCGGCAGCAGGCGGTTCAAAACTGGCTCAAACATCGCGCGAGCCTCCGGCATCCGCAGCAGGGCAATGAGATCTCTCGCCCGCACTCCATGGAGGAGATTCGCCGCCGCGCCGTCGAGGCATGGCGGAGCCTTCAGGCAAGGGGGTCGGAAAGTCAACACTCAGGCGCGAGCCATCGGGCCAATGATCCCGGACGTGAACCGCAGCAGGCCGAGCCGGAGCGTGGTGCACCTGGACTCGCCGACGACTTTTCAGGGTGAAGGCGCCGGCGCAGCGGCGTACCCGCGCGATGCTCTCTTTCCGGCCCTCCCCCTGGTTTCCTGCTTCGCGTATTCCCCCAACGGCAGTGGGCAACTTTGCAACGAGGGTAGGTCGATATGCGCGCGCCTGAAGGCCGCGGACTCGGGCTGGCTGCCGCGTCTCGTGGCCGCCGTCTGGGTGCAGGCCGCAGGTCATGGGCGCTTCGCCATGGCTCTGGGAGACCATGTGGTGTTGGTGCCGGTTCCGGGAAGTGACCCGGTGCGGCGTGCGCACTGGGTGGGAGAGCGGCTGGCCTGGTGTCTGAGGGAGATCGGACTGGCGGCAGCGGTCTGGCCCGTCTTACAGCGTCGATACGCAGTGAGAAAGTCGGCATTCGCACCGGCAAGCGAGCGACCGTCGCTGTTCGAGCAGTACACCTCCTTTGCCATCGAGCGCGGAGGCTGGAGTCCCGTGTCGACCAGGCTCGCCGGCGAGCTCCGCTCAAATCGGCCGCGGCTCACACTGGTAGACGACGTGGTAACTCGAGGCCGGACGTTGCTTGCTGCGGCTGCCCGTCTGCGCGAGGCCTTTCCAGCCGCGGAAATCCGCGCTTTCGCGCTCCTTCGTACGTTGGCGCGGGATGAGAAGCTGGAGAGGCTCCTCGACCCCTATGAGGGCGAGGTGCGCTGGATCTCTGGCGATGCGCGAAGAAATCCATAGCTCGGAAAACGCGCGCTTTAGTCGTCCCTGCCCGAGCGCTGTCAATTGAAGTTGGCGGTGTAAGCCAGCATCACGCCGCCGTCATCCGTCGGCACCACTGAGAACGACGAGCTCCCTTCCTCATCCTCACGCTGCTCACTACGGTTCAGGACGAAATGCGCGGTGGCAGCGCCGAGCGCAGCGCCAGCTATGGTGTCGGACAGCCAGTGCTGGTTGTGCTTCATGCGTAGGTACGCGGTGCCGAACCCGAGACCATAGCCGATCGTGCGCCGCAGCCAGCGGAACTCCGGGTTGCCGGATTCCGCCAGCACGGTGCCGACGGCGAAGGCTACAGTGGTGTGCTCGGAAGGGAAGGATCTGCCGCCGCCGAACCAGTGGTTGGCATCAGTGGTCTCGTTGGGGCCGGGGCGACGGATCATGTACTTGAGAGCGTAGGCACTTACCGTGCTCAGGGCTCCGGATTCGACCATGTTCCAGGTCTCGTTCTCGCCGGCGTGACTGCCGACCAGGGAGGCGTAACCCCAGGTGCCGAGCAAGATCACTGCAGTCGGGGCGATGTCTTTCAGCTCGTCCGATTTCTGCGGACCGAGCGGTGTGCTCGAACCTGAGACATAGTGGTTACGAGCCTGCGTATCGTAGTGGTGGCTGACCGCGATGGCCGCCACTGCGCCCCCAAAAAACGCCCAGTCGCGGCCGTTCCAGTGTAGCGGCGCGGTGTAGTAGGCCTCGGCATCCTCGAATGTCTGGGCGGCGAAGCTCTTGCGGGGCGGGTAGTGATACGGGAGCTCCGACCCTGGCGCTGCCGGCGGCGAAGCCTGCTGATCGGAGTCAGACCCGGCCGGCGGGCTCTCCTGCGCGTGCACGGCCGGGGCCGCCAGAAGAAGGGGGAGGGCGGCGGCCAGCAGCAGGGCGGCAGGGGGGCTCGTTCGAGTTCTCATCGGCGGATTCTACGGGAATTGCACTCTTCTAATCAGGAGTATATATTGTCCGTATCAGTAGATATCAGCCATACAGCCCGGATGACCTCACTCGCCTATCCCTCGAGCCGCTATGAGCCTTCCCCGCTCATCGACCTGCAGTCGAAAGGCGAGCGGGAGCGCCTGAGCCCGGGGGCCCTGAAGGCATTCTTCAACATCATGGAGCGTTGGGGGGTGCGCGATGAGGATGCCCGGCAACTTCTCGGGGGGGTGACCAACGGACCCTATTATGAGATGAAGAAGGATCCTCAGGGCCGCACGCTGGATGCCGACCGCCTGGTGCGGATCTCCTACCTCGTGGGCATCTTCAAGGCGCTCAACATCCTGCACTCGGAACAGCTCGCCGATGAGTGGGTGCGACTGCCCAACAGCAATCGCCTCTTTCGCGGCGTGACGCCTCTTGCTTTCATGCTGACCGGCGGCGTGCCGGCCATGCAGGCCGTGCGGCGGCTGCTCGATGCCCGCCGGGGCGGATTCTGACGGTAGCGCGCGAGCAGCGAATCATGGATGGCGAGCTGCCCCCGGTTTCCCTGGTCAGGCGCTATGACACCCACCGCCTGATCCCCTCGAAGTACAGCAGCGGCGGCGCGAGCGTGCTGGCCCGCATTGCGGACGATGATGAGCACCTCGCCGAGATCTTCGATCTCGACCATGCCACCAATGACCGGCTGCTCGCCGAGAATGACAGGCTGCCGGGGATCGGGGTGCACGAGCTGATTTTCGGTGTGCCTTACTACCGCATCGTCAACGCTGCATTCGCGCATGCCCACCCTCTGGGTGGCCGCTTCAACGGTCCGGAGCGCGGCGCCTGGTACACGGCATTCGAGCTGAAGACCGCCCAGGCCGAGGTCGCCTTCCACAAGTCCGTCCATCTCGCCGAGGTCGGCCGTTTCGAGGACGAAGTGACCTTCGATGACTATCTCACCGATTTCAGCGGGGAATTTCACGATCTCCGCCGCCAGGGCGCTTTCCGTGACTGCCTGGACCCTGACAGCTACGTCCGATCGCAGTTGCTCGCTGAGCGGCTGCAGGCGATGGACTCGCTCGGTGTGATCTATCCCAGTGTGCGCCGACCGGAAGGGACCTGCCTCGCCTGTTTCCGTCCGGCTCTCGTCGGCAACGTCCGCAAGGGCTCGACGTACCGCTTCCGCTGGAGCGGTAATCCAACTCCCACGATCGCGATCGCGCCCCGCCGCAAATAGCGTTTGCCGTGGCTTCGCGGCAGCGAAGGCCAGCGGCAAAGCTGCTGCCTTGGGCTCAGCATCCAACATCGTTATTGTGCCGTCAGGAGGCCGTTTCCGCGGTAAGAATTACAGCTTCGCCGCGCGCGCGTGAGCGGGCATCCGGGTTGCTGTCGCCGAAATGCTACGCAACTTCCGGTCAACAACAACGATGAGCTCCACCGCAATCTCGGCTCGACTGACCTTCCTGTGGGAAACGCCGCGGACGCTGTGGGGCTCGCTCACCACGGTCGATCACAAGACTCTGGGTCTGCGTTATCTCGTCACGGCGATGGTGTTCCTGGTCGCGGGCGGCATCGAGGCGCTCATCGTGCGCGTGCAGCTTGCGCAGCCGGGTATGAAACTGCTCTCGCCGGAGACCTACGACCAGATCTTCACGATGCACGGCAGCACCATGATCTATTGGTACGCCGCGCCGATTCTCTCGGGCTTTTCCGTCTATCTGGTTCCGCTGATGATCGGAGCCCGCGACATGGCGTTCCCGCGGGCGAACGCCTTCAGTTACTGGACGTATCTTTTCTCCGGGATCTTCATCTACACCAGCTTTCTCGTCGGTCAGGCACCGCATGCCGGCTGGTTCGCCTACACACCTTATACGCTCAAGACGTATTCCCCCGGCCTCGGGATGGACTACTTCGCCATCGCGCTCATCTTTCTAACGATCTCGCAGACCGTGGGAGGGATCAATTTCCTGGTGACGATCTTCAGGCATCGCGCACCGGGCATGTCAGTGAATCGCATGCCCCTCTTCATGTACAGCACCAGCACGAACTCGGTCCTGTCCATCCTTTCCATGCCGACGCTGTGCGTCGCCTGTGTCTTCCTGCTCCTGGATCGTAACTGGGGCACGCATTTCTACGACATCAGCCACGGCGGCAGCACGCTGCTCTGGCAGCAGCTCTTCTGGTTCTTCGCGCATCCCTGGGTGTACATCATTTTCCTGCCGGCCACCGGCATGATCTCCATGCTGCTGCCGGTGTTCAGCCGCCGGCCGATCGTCGGCTATGCCTACGTTGCGATCTCGACGGTGCTCACCGGCGCCTTCGGCTTCGGGGTGTGGATGCACCACATGTTTGCGACCGGCGAGCCGCTCATGTCGATGAGCTATTTTTCCGCCGCGAGCATGATGATCTCGCTTTTCAGCACCATTCAGATCTATGCCTGGATTGCGACCCTGTGGAAGGGCAAGCCGGTGCTCACCACCTCGATGTGCTATGCGCTCGCGTTCATCGCGGTGTTCATCATCGGAGGACTGAACGGGGTGATCACCGCGCTCATCCCCTTCGACTGGCAGCTCAACGACAGCTACTGGATCGTGGCGCATATCCACTACGTGCTGGTGGGCGCCAACCTGTTCCCGGTGCTCGCGGCCTTTTACTACTGGCTGCCGAAGATGACCGGGCGGATGATGAATGAGCGCCTCGGGATGATCAGCTTCTGGACGACCCTGATCGGCTTCAACGCCGCCTTCTTTCCGATGCACTTCCTCGGCCTCCTCGGCATGCCGCGCCGCATCTACACCTACAGCGCCGGCATGGGCTGGGACAACTGGAACCTCGCTGTGACGGTCGGCGCGTTCCTCCTCGCCGTGGGGGTCGTGCTGACGGTCATCAATTTTTTCGTGAGCGCGAAATACGGGCAGCTGGCGGGCCCCAATCCCTGGAACTCAGACACGCTCGAGTGGTCGACACCGTCGCCGCCGCCACCCTATGGCTCCGTGCACATTCCCACCGTGCAGAGCCGACATCCTCTCTGGGACGAGCACGATGAGGAGTACGACCCGGAGGATGCGCGGGTACTCGATCGCGAGCGCATGACGATTTCGACGACGTGGCTCGATGCGCTGCCGATCGGGCTCGCCAAGATGCCGGAGGACTCGATCTGGCCGCTGGTGCTCGCGCTCGCGCTCAGTGCGATTGCAGGCCTCGTGCTGGTGAGGTCCATGTGGTGGACGCTCGCTCCAATCGTCGTGGGGCTCGCGGTCATGGCGGCCTGGCTCTGGCCGAAAGAGGAGAAGCGCGCCGAATGAATGCGAATGCGCTCATCGAGAGCAATGGGATAAGCCGCGAGTGGCTGAGCGCGCACGCGATCCGCGGTCTGCCGATCGATCAGAGTCGCGGCACGGGCGCAATGGCCTGGTTCATTGCCTCGGAGGCGATGGTGTTCCTCGCTCTTTTCTTCAGCTACTACTACCTCGGTCACGGGCAGCCGCGCTGGCCGATCGGCGATGCGCCTTCCCTGACCTTGCCAACCGCCATGCTGTTCGTCCTCTTCTTGAGTTGCATCGCGCTCTGGGCGGGCGGACGGCTGATGCGACAAGGGCGCGAACCGGCAGCCCGCGGCGCGCTGTTGCTGACCGTCCTGCTCGGCTGCGGCTTCCTGGTCCTCAATGCCATGAGCTACAACTCCGCGACCATGATTCAGCCGGTGACCCAGAATCCCTACACGTCGATCTTCTACACCATCAACGGGGTACACGCCGCACATCTGATTCTCGGCCTTCTCTTCCTCCTCTACGCTGCGGTGCTGTCGCGCCTGGGACCGACGGAGAAGCCTCCTCATGGCTCCTATCGCAATGCCGCGATGTATTGGTACTTCGTGACCGTCGTGTGGTTCGTGATGTACGCCGTCCTCTACATCGGCCCGCATCACGTGGTCGCAGCCAACCCCGCGCTTCACTGAGTGGATCCTGCACACGATGGCCGCGACACAGCACCCGCGCAACCGCCCGAGCATCTGGTACGGCATTTTTGCGGCGCCGGTGGCGTTCGGTATCCAGGAGCTCCTCAACTGGCTCATCTCGAGCGGTGCCTGCCCCTCGGGCAATCCGGCCGACATCGGCGGCATGCCCCTATTCACCGGCACCCGTGCGATCCTCTGGGCCGTCGGCGCAGCGGCGCTGGTCATCGCCGCCGTGGCGCTCCTGATCGGCATCGGAGCCTGGCGCCGATCCCAGGATCCTTCGTTTCTCTCGATCCGCGGGCGCCTCCGCTCGGATTACCTTGCCGCCGCTGCCATGTTGGTGAGCGCGGTCTTTCTCATCGCCATTCTCTGGCAGACGGTCGGCATCTTCGTGCTGCCCGAATGCGGGCTCGTGAGATGAGCAGCCTGTCGGTGCCTGCAACCCCCATTGCCGCTGCGGCGCTGCTCCTGCTCCTCGGCGGTTGCCGCGGCGGCCGCTACACGCCTCCTGCCGAGATCGTGCCCGGTGGCAATGCGCAGACGGGCGCACGGGTCATCGAGGATTTCCGCTGCGGTGTCTGTCACACGATCCCCGGAATCAGTGGCGCCGACGGCCTCGTCGGGCCGCCGCTCACTCTGTTCGCCCGCCGGACGTACGTCGGCGGCGAGGTGCCCAACACACCGCCCAATCTGGTCCACTGGATCATGAACCCGTCCTCGATCGAGCCTGGCACGGCCATGCCGACACTCGGGTTGAGCGAGCAGCAGGCGCGTGATGTGGCGGCCTATCTCTACACGCTGAGGTGATGACGTGATGGCGAATGATGGCAGGCGACGATTGACCCGGTGGGCGCTTACCGCCGTCACTTTCACGGCACTCGCGCTTGCCGGCCCCGCGGCGTTCTCGCAATCCAGTGTCTCCTCGCCGCCGCCCCCCACCGCCGAGGGGGCGCCGACCCCGAAGCAGCTCAACCCTCTGCCCACGGCGGCGAACATTCACACCGTTGCACCCCTGGCTGACGGTCAGTGGACGGTGCCGGCGGGAGATGAGGCGAATACCCGCTTCAGCCCGTTGAAGCAAATCAACGCCACCAACGTCGCCGGTCTCAAGGTCGTCACGACCATGGCGGACGGCATTCCCCACGGTTGGGAAGGGCAGCCGCTCGTCGTCGGCGACACGATGTATGTGGTGACTCCGTACCCGGACAAGCTGATCGCGATCGATCTGAAGGCGCCGCACGGGCCGGTCAAGTGGATTTACAGCCCCAATCCCGACCCGAAGTCGCAGGGCGTCGCCTGCTGCGACGTCGTGAACAGGGGCGCCGTCTATGCCGACGGCAAGATCATCTACAACCTCCTGGACGTCGAGACGGTGGCGGTGGATGCCAAGACAGGCAAACAGGTCTGGCGTACCAGGCTCGGAAGCATCCGGGATGGTACGACCATGACCATGGCGCCGCTCGCGGTGAATGACAAGGTGTTCGTCGGCAATTCGGGAAATGAGCTGGGGACACGGGGCTGGATCACGGCGCTCAACGTGAGCGACGGCTCAATCGCCTGGCGGGCCTACAGCACGGGAACGGACAAGGACTGCCTGATAGGCCCCGACTTCAAACCCTACTATGCGAAGGATCGCGGCAAGGATCTCGGAGTCACGACCTGGCCGCCTGGACAATGGAAGATCGGGGGCGGCGCCGTGTGGGGTTGGATCTCCTACGACCCCGAGACCAAGCTCATCTATTACGGCGATGGCAATCCCGGCACCTGGAACCCGACCCAGCGCCCCGGCGCCAACAAGTGGTCGAACACGATCTTCGCCCGCAATCCCGACACCGGCCAGGCGGTGTGGGCATTTCAAGAGGATGCGCACGACGCTTGGGATTACGACACCACCATCGAGAATATTCTCATCGATATGCCCTGGCACGGCCGGATGCGTAAGCTCCTGATCCATCCCGGCCGGATGGGATTCGTACAGGTTTTCGATCGCACGAATGGGCAATTGCTCTCGGCCGAGAAGTATGTGCCCGTCAACTGGGCGCGCTCTTATAGCCTCGAGACGGGCCTCCCCGATGAGGATCCCGCCTATCGGCCGCACGTGAACGCCACGACCTCCAACATCTGTCCTTCCTCGACCGGCGGCAAGGACTGGAATCCGACCGCCTTCGACCCGCAGACAGGGCTGGTGTACATCCAGGCGCACAACGTCTGCATGACCGATACGCCGCACAAGGCCAACTACATTGCGGGCACGCCCTATCTCGGCGCGGACGTCACGATGTTCCCGGGACCCGGTGGCTGGGAAGGCGCGCTCATCGCATGGGATGTCGCCGACGCGCGTCCCGTCTGGACGTTGGAGGAGACGAAGCTCCCGCTCTTCGGAGGCGTGCTCGCCACGGGCGGCAACCTTGTGTTCTACGGCACGCTGGATGGCTGGTTCCGCGCCGTTGATGCACGCACCGGCCAGGTGCTCTGGCAGTTCAAGACGAGCTCCGGAATCGTGGGTGAGCCGATGACGTTTGTCGGGCCGGACGGCAAGCAGTACATCGCAGTGTACGCGGGCATCGGCGGATGGCTTCCGGCCGCGGCGCTGCCGAGCGTGTCGGAAACCGATCCGACCGCAGCCCTCGGCACGGTCGGGGCGGTGCCGGACATCAAGAAGTACACGGCTCCAGGAGGCGTGTTGTATGTGTTTGCTCTTTAGGTGGCCACAGCCGATCGCGGCAATGCACGGGAAGCATCCCCTGATGCTGTTACTGATCACACTCGCGAGTCTCGCCCTGCCGGTCATGAGCGGCTGTTCGGCATCGGGTCCGCCGCCGCCCGGCGCGGTCGCATCTCCCGCCGTTCCCGAGTCGGTTGCGGGCGCGCCGGTGCAGCAACTTCCCGGGACTGCTACTCAACCGGTGAGCGGCACCGTCCCGCCGGCCTTCGCTCCGGTCGGACCGATTCCAGGTCCGCAGATGCGGGGCGAGGATCCTGCCACGACGATGCAGAATCCGTATGACAACGATCCGTCCGCGCTTGAGCAGGGGCGACAGCTTTTCGTGGCCATGAACTGCGCCGGCTGCCACGGTGGCCATGCGGGCGGAGGGATGGGACCCGATCTGCGACCCGACCACATATTCGCCTATGGCAATGCGCCGGCAAATCTCTTCGACTCGATCTCCATGGGGCGCGGCATGGGCATGCCCGCGTGGGGAACGAAGCTGCCACCCGACGTCATTTGGAAGCTCGCGGCCTACATCCAATCGCTTGGGACCCAACAGGAGCCTGACAAGGCGGCGCCGGCGCCGGGTCATGCGCCCGACTCCATCGCCTCACCGTCCTACTGACGATCATGAGAGCGCGCCGTTACATCCGCTTCGCAGCCGTGCCACTCGCGGCGCTTGTTGCCTCTGGCTGCAGCACGCCCATGAACTACATGATCGGCAACGGCGGCGTTGGTGCGCGCTCGGCCGCCTGGCTCGGATGGCAGGCAATCATCGCATTCTGCGCAGCAACACTCGTCACCTGGGGTTTTCTTCTCTGGTTCGCGCTGCGCCGTCGCGGGACGCTCGCCGAGCACGAGCCGATCGACATCAATCAGGGACAGGCGTGGATTCTGATCGGCGGTTTCCTGGTGCCGATCGGGGTGCTCATCTTCCTCTTCATCGAGATGATGGTCGTGTTGGCCGCCGAGCCGGTGGCGAAACCGGTGAGCCCGGCCCCCGACATCGTGGTCTCGGGGCAGCAGTGGTGGTGGAATGCCACTTATCGCTTCAAAGGCCATCCGGGGCTGACCGTGGAGCTGCCCACCGAGCTCCATATTCCCGTCGGCAAGGCGATGATGGTCGAGGTCCAGAGCGCCGATGTGATGCACTCCTTCTGGGTCCCGAAGCTGAACGGCAAGATCGACCTCGTTCCGGGACGCAACAATTACGAGGTGCTCGAGGCCGTTGAGCCAGGAACCTACCTCGGGCAATGTGCCTCGTATTGCGGTGAGCAGCACGCCAACATGAAGCTCCGGGTGATCGCACAGACGCCAGGCGCCTATGACGCCTGGCTCGCGCACCAGCGCGCTCCCGCCGCCGCGCCCGAGAGCCAGGAAGCGCAACGTGGCGAGCAGGTCTTTCTCGGTGGTGCCTGCAGCCTCTGTCACACCGTTCGCGGGACCCCTGCCTTGGGTCAGTATGGGCCTGATCTGACGCACCTCGCGAGCCGCCAGACCATCGCCGGCGGAATGCTTCCCAACGACACCGCCGACCTCGAGGCCTGGATCACCCATGCTCAGTCCCTGAAACCGGGCTCGCCTATGCCGGATCTTCCGCAGTTCCGCGGCTCGGATCTGCGTGCGCTGGTGACCTACCTTCAGGGTCTGAAATGAGAGGCGCGCCCGCGGCTCGGTGACGGAGGATCTCGGCCTCATCGAGCTTGCGGCCGAGAAACACGAAGAACACCATGCCAAAGAGCGCCGCACCCGGAATCCACATGGCGCTGCCCCCGAGCTCCTGGTCCATCACCGGCGAGATTGGCAGGAACCGTCCGCAAACGGCGTAGACCGGAAACCAGTTGGTCTGCGAGAACGCGAGGGCCGCCGAGACCAGAGTCATGGGCATCATGGCCAGGTAGAGGAAGACGAAGCGCTGTCGCAGGCGCAGGCGCGCAAGCGGGTAGGATTGCCGATCGAGCATCAGATGCCAGAAGGGCAGGCCACCGAGCACGGTGCTCCAACTCATCACCTTGAAGAGTCGGTTGTTCAGCATGGTATCGAAGAAGATCGGTGGCAGGAGCCACACGAGCTGGGTGACGATGTAGAGCGCGGTCGCGATTCGAGCATCGAGCAGGAAATGAAACGGCCTTCCGAGCGCGCGGATTCTGGGCTGCAGAGCTGACCCGGCCCCATGGGTGAGTCCACGGTAGAGGGTGGCGCCCGGCGCCGCAGCGGCGAGCAGCGCCGGTCCCAAATCGTGCAGTACGAAGTGCTGCAGCTGCAGCATGAAAAACATGTGACTTGCGTAGTATTCGCAACTCGTCTGCAGAGCCGCATAGACGAGTCCGACGCCGGCAAAGTAGGCAATGCTGCGAGGGTAGGATGCGGCAACGGCGGTGCCGACCATCCCGCGGGCGTAGAGCGCGACCGCAAGCCCAACCGTGAGGAGGACGGTGGGCGAGAACTCCCACGGGAGCAGAAGGCTCAGCGTTGTCGACGAGGCGGACAGAGCAGCGACAGGGGTCGCAATGTCCGTTCCGGAACGTCAGTTGAGCCGCTGCAATACCACGGCCAGGAGTGAGAGGAGCAGTGCCGGCGGCATCACCACGAGTCCCAACTTGAGGAACCTCAGGCCACTGATGTGCACCTTCTCGCGCCGCAGTGCGATGAGCCAGAGAATGGTCGCGAGCGAGCCGGTGACCGAGAGGTTGGGGCCGAGGTCGACGCCGACGAGCATGGCATCCTTGAGCTGAGTGGAGGCTTGTGCGGTGCCGCCGATCGAGCCGGCAATCAGGGCCACCGGCAGATTGTTCATCACATTGCAGGCGGCGGCGACGCCGGCTCCGGCTGCAAGCGTGGCCACGCGACTGGAGTGCAGGGTGAGTCGCTGCAGGGCATCGCCGAGCTCACTCAGCAACCCCGTGCGCCCGAGACCCGCGACCAGCACAAAGAGGCCCGCCACGAGTGGGATCACCCCCCAGGAGATGCCTCTCACGAGGCGCCAGGGCGAGCGGCGGTCGAGGAGCAGTGCGAGAGCTGCGGTTGTGACACCCGCTATGAGCGTCGGCAGCCCGAGCTCGAGGCCCGCGGCTGAGGCCCACAGCAGCGCCACGCCCGTGACCAGAATGCCGAGTGCCGCGAGCCGTGCGCCGCGGGTGAGCGGCGGCAGCTGCACGGTGCTCATGAACGGCTCGCTCAAGTCCCGCTGTTGCATCGTGCGTAGCGCCATGAACGTCACCGCGATCGCCACCACCGACGGAACCAGGAAGCGCGCGAGCCACGCCGCGAGGGGCGGCAGCGCACTCACGAACACCACCAGATTGGCCGGGTTGGAGATCGGCAGGAGAAAGCTCGCCGCGTTGGCGATGAAGGCGCAGATGAAGAGGTACGGCAGCGGATCGGTGCGCGCCTGGCGCGCCGCGGCATAGACCGCAGGTGTCAGCACGACCGCAGTAGCGTCGTTCGACAGGAATGCAGTGACGATGATGCCGACCAGATACACGAGCGCAAACAGGCGGCGTGGCGAGCCGCGCGCCCGTCGTACCGCAAGCGCGGCTACCCATTCGAAGAGTCCCTCGCTCCTCGCGACCTCGGCGAGCAGCATCATGCCGGCAAGGAAGAGATAGACGTCCGTGCCGCGCGTGATGGCGAGCCAGGCCTGATGCAACGAGACGAGCGAGCCGAGCACCAGGAGTGCCGCGCCCGTCACCGCCCACAGGGCTTCTGAGAGTCCCCACGGGCGGGTGATGATGCCGAAGGTCGCCAGCGTGGCGATCAGCCAGATGGTTCCGTTGGCGAGGCTCGCGTGAGTGAAGAGCACTGAGGCACCGGAAGATGAGGAGTCGCGAATTGGACCCGCGATGCCCGCCGACGTCAAGGCGCAGGCTCGGCAGTGAGGGCGGCGGACAACTGCCGCCTTGCACCACTCATGGTCGGCATTCTTGTGCTGCAGTTCGACGGGCTGCTGGTTCCGGGGCTGCTAGAGGCTGACGGAATGCCGGTGGAGGAGGCGGTGCGGGAGGCAATCCGCGTGCGGTTCCGGCCCATCCTGCTGACGGTAGCCACTGCCGCGCTCGGCATGTTGCCCACCGCGCTCGGCTTTGGCGAGGGAGCCGCGCCTGAGCAGGGACTCGCCGTGGTCATCCTGGGCGGGCTTCTCTGGAGCGCCGTTCGCAGTACGAACCTCATACCCGCGCTCTACCTTCACTGGCGCGGCGCGCGCGTCTCGAGCGGGGCAGGCGGCTGAGCGCAGGCGACGAGGGGGGGCGTCGGAACTTGCTCCGCGGTTCCTCCGTTGGAAGTTTTTGCCCCGCGGAGCAGATACTCATGAAGACACTCGTTGGAACGATTACGGCCGCGGCGCTGGCTTCGATGCTGGCAGTACCGCTCGCGCTCGGCGCCGGCACCAAGCCGGACACCTTCATGCGCAAGGCGATCCAAGGCAACCTTGCCGAGATCAAGGTGGGCCAGCTCGCGCAGCAGAAGGGCGCAAGCGAGGGTGTACGCCACTTCGGCTCAGTCCTCGAGCAGGATCACTCTACGGCCAACAGCCAGGCCATGACGGCCGCTTCCTCCATGGGAGTGACTCCACCGGCGGAGCCGAGCATGAAAGAGCAGGCCGAATATCGCCACCTCGCGGCGCTGTCGGGAGCCAAATTCGACAAGGCGTTCGTGAAGGAAATGGTCAAGGATCACAGGCAGGACATTGCCGAGTACGAGAAGGAAGCCAAGACGAGCAACAGTCAGGCATCGAGCTACGCGGAGCAGAGCCTACCCGTCCTGAAGAAGCATCTGCAGCTCGCCGAATCGCTCGAGCGGCATCCTGGCGGCTGAGAAACGGCAAGCCGAGAGCATCGCCATGGCTACTACACCCTATGGACCCTACGGAGCCTCCGGAGAGCCGCCTCCCGGAACCGACGGCGACCGCGAGTCACAATCCGCCTTCGGCCTGCTGCGCCGGCTGACGGATGAGCTCACCACTCTGCTGCGTCAGGAGCTGGCGCTCGCCACGGCGGAGATCTCGAGGTCGATGCGACTGCTGCTCGCGGGCGCGGCCTCCATTGCGGTAGGCGGAGCAGTATTGTTCACCGGACTGCTGGCAATGCTGGCTGCCGCCGTGTTGGGTCTGGCGACAGTGCTGCAGCCCTGGCTCGCCGCACTGGTCATTGGCGCGGCCGTTGCGTTGATTGGCGTCATTCTGGTACTGGCCGGCGTTCGGTCGCTCGACCCCTCCACCCTCAAACCCTCACGCACCGCAGAGTCCTTGCGCAGGGACAAGGACGTCATTACCCGGAGACAACCATGACAGAGAGCAGCGGCACCGAGAGCTTCTCGCGGGGAGATCCCGCGCATATGGAAAGCAACATCGACGCGACCCGGCAGGAGGTCGACCGGACGCTGAGTGAGTTAGAGGCACGGCTTTCCGTGCGGCGCAGGATGTTCGCCGCGCTCGATAGCGTCACGCCTGACATCACGCGGATGATCCGGCTGGATCACAGTCATGTGCTTGCCGCTTTCAGGCGCTTCCGGTCGCGTATGTCCGAGACGCGAAAGAAAGCGTTGGTCGATAATGTATGCCTGGCTCTGGACGTGCACGGGCAGCTCGAGGAGGAGATCTTCTACCCCTCCATACGGCAGATCGGGGCCGCGAGCGACATCCTCGCCAAGAGCGTACCCGAGCACGAGCAGATGCGCGGCTTCATCCATTCGCTGCGCAGCATGGAGCCGCTCGATGCCGCATACGACGAGACGTTCAGGAAACTGATGAGCACCGTGCTACATCACATCGCCGATGAGGAGACCGTCCTTCTGCCCCTGGCCGAGGAGCTCATCCCCGATGAGCTCGGCCATTTGGGACGCCTGATGACGCAACGACGCTTCGAGTTGCTGAGACCGCACGCCGCGGAAGCCGCCGCCACGACCATTCGCACCTTCCCGATCGGGGCCGCGGCGGCCGCGGCGGGCGTGCTCGCGGCAGGCTGGCTGCTGATCCGAGGTTTGACGGGCTCGTCAAGGTCCCATTGACCGGCGACCCGTGATCGGCAGCGGGCGCGCGCGGGGGGCGCACGGTGATGGGCGGCGCGCCTGATGCTGCGCCTAAAGCTCCCCACGGGCGGCGAGCGCTTTGATGCGGTCCGCCGTGCGACAGGCGATAGCCTGGATGGTGAGTGATGGGTTGACGCCGCCCACGGTCGGGAAGACCGATCCGTCGCAGATCCAGAGGTTGGGGACATCCCATGAGCGGCAGTCCGCGTTGACCACACTCGTGCGCGGATCATCGCCCATGCGGGCGGTACCGTTCAGGTGGCAGGTGTCATCGGTTTCTTCCCAGATGTCCTTCGCATTCAGCGTGTCCATGGCGCGGCGCATGAAGTCGAGCGCGTGCCGGATGAGACGCCGGTCGTTGTCGCAATAGGAGTACGTGACCCGCGGCACCGGCAGGCCGTACTGGTCCTTCTCCTCGCTGAGCGTCACGCCATTGCGCTCCTGGGACAGGAGCTCACCCACGATCTTGAGACCAACCTGATGGTTGTATTCCTCCATCTTGGCACGCAGTGGCTCTCCCCACAGGCCGCGTGCCGCAGACACCACCTGTGACCAGAGCATCGGCAGCGGACCCTGACTCATGTAGCTGTAGCCGCCGAAGAAGTCCTTGCCCCGATCGGTGTAGTTCCAATGCTCGGTGATGGCGAGCGAGGGCGGTCCTTTGTAGGAGCGGACCTCGCGGTCGAGGAGGCCCCAGACGGCCTGATTCGCCTGCACCATGAGGTTGCGGCCCACGAGGCCGGACGAGTTGGCCAGCCCATGGGGATAGCGGCCACTCGCCGAATTCAGGAGCAGGCGTGGCGTCTCAATGGCGTACCCTGCAACCACGACGTTGCGGGCGCGCTGAAAATGCCAGCGTCCGTCACGATGAAACCGGACACCGGTGATGTACCCGCCTGCGTCATGTTCCACTCGGCCTACCATCGCGAGATCACGAATCTCCGCACCCGCTGCGAGCGCGCGCGGCAGCCACGTCACGAGGACGCTTTGCTTGGCGTTAGTCGAGCATCCGATGGTACACATGCCGCGGTAGACGCAAGGATGTGCACGGCCGCGAGGCGCTGACAGCGTTGCGAGCGGGGTAGGGGTCCAGCCGATACCGAGTGCCTCGGCGCTTTCTGCGAGCGCGAGCGCGGCGGCGTTGAGCTCGTGAGGACGGTAAGGATACCGGGGGCGTTTGGGTCCCCAGGGGTAACGCACGGGGCCTGCGATCTTGAGGGTGTTCTCGACCTCGTGGTAGTACTTCCACATCTCCCGCCAGTCGAGCGGCCAATCGGCGCCGTAACCGAGGAGGCTGCGGGACTTGAACCATTCCGGGCGGAAGCGCAGCGACACCATCGCGAAATGCACCGTAGAGCCGCCCACGGACTTGCCGGAGTTGTTGGCGCCGAGCTGCAGCGGGTTCTCGCCGTCGACGATGCGCTCGTCGGTCCAGTAGAGCTTCTCCTGGTGAAGCTCGTCGGAGGCAAAGTCCTCGAGCGGCCGCCAGTACGGGCCGGCATCCAGGGCCACCACCGAGAAGCCATACTCCGCGAGCTTGCAGGCGAGGGTGCCGCCGCCTGCGCCCGTGCCGACGATCACGAAGTCCACCGGCTCATCGAGAGAGTACTCGCGCATGGGCGTCCAGGCGCCAGGGCGGAACACGTCGGGCGCACGACCACCGATGGCCCTCGGCC
>DASUHA010000035.1:0-14597 GCA_036273735.1 Steroidobacteraceae bacterium
ACCATGTTTGCGCGCTGGAACCGCATGGCGAAGCAGTTCGCGCGCATCGCCAAGGACATCACCATGGCGGTGAAGTCAGGCGGTCCCGATCCCAGCTCGAACCCGACACTGCGCCGCGTGATTCAGAACGCGCGCGCGGTCAACATGCCGAAGGACAAGGTCGAGGCGGCAATCAGGCGCGCGTCCGGGCGCGATGCAACCAACTACCATGAGGTGCACTACGAGGCTTACGCGCCTCACGGCGTAGCGCTGCTCGTGGAGGCTGCCACCGACAACCCGACGCGGACCGTCGCCTCGGTGCGCAACATCGTCACCAAGCATGGCGGCAATCTGGCCACCTCCGGAAGTGTTGGATTTCTCTTCAAGCGCATGGGCGTGTTCCGGCTCGATCCGGCCGGCATCGATCAGGATGACCTCGAGCTCTATCTCATCGACCACGGGCTGGAGGAGATGGGAGAGAGCACGGGCGAGAAGGGTGAGCCGCAGCTCGTCATTCGCGGCGCCTTCGCCGATTTCGGCAAGCTGCAGGAGGCGCTGGAGGCCCGTGGAATCACGCCGCTGTCAGCGGAGCACGAGTACATCTGTACTGTGCCGACAGAGCTCCCCGAAGCGCAGGCGACCGAAGTGCTGGGGCTGATCGACAAGCTCGAGCAGGACGAAGACGTCCAGCGGGTATTCCATACCTTGGTTTAGCGCCGGATGCGGACATCCTCCGCCCAGCGCGGCTGCGGGTAGGCGTGCGCTCCGCGAGATTTAGGGGTGCGGCTGTCCGGGCGGGGTTGCGCCGCCCTGCGGCACCGGCTGACGCGGGGCCGGGGCCGGCTGCGGCGGGGTGATCCCCATCAGATCGACATCGAAGATGAGCATCGATCCCGGCGGGATGGGCGGCGGCGAATTGAGGTCGTAGGCCAGGTTCGGTGGCACGAAGAGCTTCCATTTCGCGCCGGGCTTCATCAGCTTGAGTGCCTCCTGCCAGCCGGGAATGACCCGATCCACCGGAAAGGTGGCCGGCTGACCGCGCTTGTAGGAACTGTCGAACTCCGTGCCGTTGAGCAGCGTGCCCTTGTAGTTGACGGTCACGGTATCGCCCGGCTTGGGCGTGCTGCCCTGTCCATCCTTCAATACCTCGTACTGAAGGCCGCTTGCCGTGGTAACGATGCCCTTTTTCTTGCCGTTGCGCGCCAGAAAGGCCTTGGCCGCGGCATGATTCTCATCGCCAATGCGCGTCCGGGCGCCGAGGACCATCGTGCGGATGCTCTGCTCATTGGTAGGACCGAACGTGGCCTTACCGGTGAGCGCATCGTGAATGCCCTGCATCAGCCGCTGCGTCGAAATGGAGTTTGCATCGACGGACATCCGCCGCAGGCTCTCGCCTACCGAAAGACCGAGGCTGTAGCTGCCCTCGGATTTGATATGGGCGGGGCTCTCGGCTTTCTTTGCCTGCGGGGCCGTCGGAGCAGGTGTCCCCTGCGCCAGGGCGAGGCTGGTGAGGCCGAGCAGAGCTGCCGCCGCAGCCCAAGCCGCGGCCGGTCGGATCATCGTTCGAGCGGCGACTGGTTTCATCCGGGGATTGTATATTGCCTGACCTTCACCCGCGGCTCTTTCGGGGACTCCGCTTGATCGTCATCCGCCAACTCTGCCGCAGCTTCAGCGAAGGTGCCGGGGTGCACCGCGTGCTGGACGGGGCCGATGCCAGCATCCGAGCGGGTGAGGTCGTGGCGATCGTCGGCCGCAGCGGCTCGGGCAAATCGACGCTGCTCAATCTCATGAGCGGCATCGATCGCGCGGACAGCGGCGAGGTGGCGATCGGCGGCCACATCGTGACTTCGATGGGCGAGCCGCAGCGCACGCTCTTTCGCCGCGCGCATCTCGGCTTCGTGTACCAGTTCTTCAATCTCATCCCGACGCTCAATGTGGAGGAGAACGTCCGCCTGGCTCTGGAGCTGAACGGGGTCCGCGGCGCCACGGCCCGCCAGCGCAGCGCGGCAGTCCTCGCCGAGGTCGGACTCGGCAGCCGCTTGCGCAGCGCCGTCGACCGGCTTTCAGGCGGTGAGCAGCAGCGCGTGGCCATCGCACGTGCGCTGGCGCATGAGCCCGACGTTCTCCTGGCGGACGAGCCCACGGGAAACCTCGATGAGGAGACGGCCATGCAGGCGCTGCCGGCCCTCCTCTCTCTCACACGTGCGCGCAGAACGACTGTCGTCATCGTGACGCATGATGCGTGGCTTGCGCGCAGTGCCGACCGCGTGCTCGCGCTTCGCGAAGGGAAATTGCTCGAGGCCGATGCACAGCTCGAGCGCGAGAGCGCAGATGCCGCGCAGGCGCCGGAGAGCCACGCGCGGATGATCTGATGCCAACTCTCTGGGCCGCAAGCCTCCGTCACCTCGTACGCCACCCCGCGCAACTCGCGCTGGCGCTCGTCGCACTCGCTGCCGGGGTTGCCACGATCGTTGCCGTCGACATCGCAACCGCGAGCTCGCGCAGAGCCTTCGAGCTTTCGATGCGGGCGGTGAACGGCCCCGCCACCCAAGTCATCACGGGCGGCCCACGAGGTCTCGATGAAGCGCTCTATGTCCGGCTGGTCATGCACCAGCCTCTCAGCAGCGCTCCCGAACCCGTCTTTGCGCCTGTGATCGAAGGGTATGTGACAATCGGCGGACGCGTGATGCAGCTCGCCGGCGTGGACCCGTTCGCCAGTGGGGAGCTCGAGGGCCCGCAGGCGCGCGCGCTGTCATCACACGGCAGCTCGCCCGAGCCCGACGAGTTGCGCAGTTGGTTCGCCGAGCCCGGAGCAGTCGTCATGGCGGCGGATAGCGCGCGACAATTGGGTCTGCGGCAAGGCAGCCGGTTTACGCTCGAGATCGGCGGCGTGCGTCATCCCGCAGTCCTCATCGGCCTCATACGCACTCGCCGGCCCGGCGATGCCACCCTGATTCTTACTGACATCGCGCAGGCACAGGAATGGTTGGGCTTGCGAGGGCGTCTGACGCGCATCGACGTCAGGACGCCCGCCGGAGCGGCAGGCCAGGGAGCGCTCGTGGACCTGCAGCGCGGTCTCCCGCCTGGCGTGCAGCTCGAGGCTGCCGCGGGACACACGCGCGAGACGCTCGACATGAGCAGCGCCTTCTCGACCAACCTCACTGCGATGAGTCTGCTCGCACTGCTCGTCAGCGCCCTCCTCATCTACGGGGCGGTCAGCTTCACGGTAGTCCAGCGCAGGCGCAGCATCGCCATTCTGCGTGCGCTCGGAGCCACCCGCGGCGAGATCCTGACGGTCGTTCTCACCGAGGCCGCGGCGCTGGGAGCGGCCGGGGCGGCCCTCGGCGTATTGCTGGGAGTCGCGGTCGGACACGAGCTGGTCAAGCTGGTGTCGCAAACCATCAACGATCTCTACTACGTCGTCGCGGTCCAACAGGTCACGCTGCCTGCGCGGACGATCATCGGGGCACTGGCCGCGGGTATCGGCACGGCTTTGATCGCAGGCCTCTTGCCTGCGCTCGAGGTCGCCGGCAGCACACCTCAGCTGGGGCTCAGACGCTCCGCTCTCGAAAGCCGCGCGGCCCTCATTGCCCGCCGGCTGTCGTGGCTGAGCATCGCATTTGCGCTGACCGCGTGCGCATTGATCGCAGGGTCCAGCCGCAGCGTATTCGCCGGGTTTGCCGCGCTCTTTTTGCTCCTCTCGAGCGTTGCCGCCCTGACGCCTTCAGTGCTGCGTGCGCTGGCAAGGCGGGGGGCGAAGTCACTCGCCGGTATCACCTCCGTCGGCCGTCTCGCGCTCGAGGACGTGGCAGTGTCGTTGAGCCGTACCGGGGTCGCGGTGGCCGCGCTCGCCATGGCGGTCGCGGCCATGATCGGCGTGTCGATCATGGTGGAGAGCTTCAGGGTCTCGCTCCGTCAGTGGCTCGCGCAAACGATGCGCGCAGACATCTACGTGGCTGCCCCCGGTCCTGGCATGGGGCGCCCGGAGCGGCGGATCGAGCCCGCCGTTCTGCAGGCATTGCTGATGACTCCGGGGGTCGCCGACCACAGCGCCAGCCGCTCGGTCGTAGTGCACTCTGCGCGCGGTGAGATCGCGCTCGATGCTCTGCAACTGGCGCCCGGAAGCTATGCCGGAATCGATCTGACCGCGGGTGATTCGCGAACGGTGTGGAGCGCGTACGACCGGGGAGCGCTGCTGCTCTCCGACTCGCTCGCCTGGCGGCTCCATCTGCGGCCCGGCGAGAGCCTGTCTCTGGTCACTCCATCAGGGTCGCGCGATTTCCCGATCGCCGGCGTATACCGGGAGTACGGCAGCGGCCTCGGAAGCGCGATGATGAGCTTCCGGATCTATAGACAACTGTGGCAGGACGATGCCGTTACGGCAGTCGGCCTGTATCTTGGACATGGCGTGGATGCCGCCGGAGAGATTCCTCGCCTCCAGGCTGCAACGGCCGACCGCCAGGCGCTCCTCATACGATCCAACGCGGACATCCGCTCGATGTCACTCGCCATCTTCGATCGGACCTTCATCATCACGCGGGTTCTCTACTGGCTGGCGGCCGCGATCGCCGCCATCGGGCTCGTGAGCGCGCTCCTCGCATGGGAGCTCGACAGAGCGCGCGAGATGTCGTTGTTGCGCGCGCTCGGGCTGACTCCGCGCGGTGCCGCAGCGCTCATCGAGGTCCAAACCCTCTTCATGGGAGGCGCGGCGCTCCTGGCAGCGCTTCCCGCAGGTCTCATCATCGCCGTGGTGCTCACGAAGATCATCGACAGGCGTGCCTTCGGCTGGCACATCGGGATGCACCTGCACGCCGCACAATTCGTGAACGCGCTGGCGCTGGCACTCGCCGCGGCGCTGCTCGCGGGCCTCTACCCCGCGTGGCGTACAGCGCGGGCACCGATCGCGGCAGAGATGCGGGAGGAATGAGCGTGCGCCGTCGCCGAGCCCAAGCGGCAATTGCTGCCGCTGTCATGACACTCTCCGTGCCTGCCATGACGCTCGGGGCTGCACGCGACAGCGGTGCGCAGCGTACCGTCTTCGCACAGGCGCTGAATCCGCAGACACTGCAGTTCCCCCACGATCAGGGCCCGCATCCAAACTTCCGCCAGGAGTGGTGGTATCTCACCGGAAACCTGGACTCCGCTGACGGCGAGCGGTTTGGCTTCGAGCTCACGATCTTCCGCTTTGCGCTCACGCCAGCTTCCCCTCAGCCGTTGACGGTCAGCTCTCCACGTGACGCGGAAGGCTCGCAATGGCGCACCCGTCAGATCTACCTCGGGCACTTTGCTGTCAGCGACGTGAAGAAGCAGACATTTCGATTCGCAGTGAAGCTCTCTCGTGGTGCGCTCGGCCTTGCTGGCGCGCAGGCCGATCCGTTCAGCGTCTGGGTGGGCAACTGGCAGATCAGCGAGGCTCCATCGCCGGCTGCCACCACCGCGGAGTCGGCTGCGAAAGCTTCCACATGGCAGCTGGAGGCTGCGGGAAACGGCTATGCGCTGTCGCTTGCGGCGCGACCCCTCATGGCTCCCGTCCTCAACGGTGAGCGCGGCTTGAGCCGCAAATCAGGCGAGCCGGGAAATGCGACCTATTACTACTCGATTCCGCGGATCGCCGTCGCGGGAACGCTGACTCGCGGCGGGAAGGCACTTCGCGTGCGGGGTCTGGCGTGGCTGGATCGGGAGTGGGGCAGCGGCAGCCTCGGTCCGCAGGAGAAGGGATGGGACTGGTTCGGCCTGCAGCTCGGGGATGGCTCCTGCGTCATGTTCTACTCGCTGCGCGATCGCAGCGGTGCAGAGGACCTCTACAGCGCCGGAACCTGGGTCGACACCGAGGGCCATGCCCGCCCGCTCGGACACGGCGATGTTCACATCCAGGTGCTGGGAAATTGGACTGACGCGGGCGGCGCCCGCTACCCATCGCGATGGCGATTGGTCGCGCCCACGCTCGGCCTCGATCTGAGGGTCCGGCCCGTGCTCGCCGGCCAGGAGCTCGTGACCTCCCCGCGCTATTGGGAAGGAGCCGTCGATGTGACGGGCACTCGGGCTAGCCGACCCGTCACGGGCCGCGGCTACGTGGAGCTGGTCGGCTACGCTGGAACGTCAGTGGGCGCGGCTGCAGTAAGATGAAGGCAGCCCTATGACCACCCGCAGCGGATATGCGGACCTGCCCCTCCACGGAGGCCGGGTTCCTGCGTGGCTCGCCACGCGCATGGCGGCGTTGGGTCGTGTCATCGCCGAAGCCATCGTGCATCACTACGGCGCTGAGGAGATGCTGCGCCGTCTGGCGCACCCTTTCTGGTTCCAGTCGCTCGGCTCCGTAATGGGCATGGACTGGCACTCCTCCGGCATCACGACCAGCGTGCTCGGCGCGTTGAAGCGCGGGCTGACGCCCGTGGAGCGCGAGCTCGGTATCTATGTCTGTGGCGGCCGCGGACGCGCCTCGCGCCGCACACCCGATGAGCTGACACACGTGGGCGAGCGCACGGGACTCGATGCGACGCGTCTGACCGCTGCGAGCCGCTTGATCGCGAAGGTCGACAGCGCTGCCGTGCAGGACGGCTACGACCTCTATCTACACGGTTTCATCGTCACCAACAGCGGGAAGTGGTGCGTCGTGCAGCAGGGCATGAGCCCGATGCGGCGCGAGGCCCGCCGCTATCATTGGCTTTCGGAAGGTCTCACCAGCTTTCTGGATTCTCCGCACGCGGCCATCGAGGGTGTCAGCCAGGGTCGAATCCTCAACCTCGCGGATGCCCGGGCGAAAGCCAGCCGTGCCGCCGGACTGGAGCTCGTGCGCGCAGGCCCGGCCAGAACGGTTTCGACGCTGCGACGATTGCAGTCGGGAAGCGGCCGGACGCTCAGCCTGTTTGCAGACGAGGAGGCGGGCGCCCCGGCCGCACCGGCGTGTAACTCACCGCTGCCCCACCTCCAGATGCCCGCGCGGCACGAAGTTCTCGCTTCGGATGTGGTATTGCGGCGGCTCCATGGCGCGCTCGCTGCAGCAGCAGACCGCGGGCCGGAGGACTTCGCCGATGTGTTGCTGACGCCCGGGGTGGGCGCGCGCACGGTGGCCGCACTCGCACTGGTGGCCGAAGTCATTCACGGTGTGCCGTCCCGTTTCACGGACCCGGCGCGCTTCTCACTCGCGCATGGGGGCAAGGACGGGCATCCGTTTCCCATCCCCATCAGGGTCTACGACGAGACGCTGCGGGTGCTCAAGCAGGCGGTGAGTCAGGCCCGTCTGGAGCGCGCGGACAAGCTGGATGCGTTGCGACGACTCGATGCCCACGCGCGGCAGCTCGAGCGCAGCGCACGCGGGCCGACCTTCGAGACGCATGTCGCGAACGAGCGAGCGCAGTGGCCCGCGCTGGGTGGACGCACCGTCTGAGTCAATACCATACGTCGCCGACAGTGCGTCCGTCCCGCGGCAGATCCTCCCATGTGCTCAGCCCGTCGAGACGCCTGATCGGAATATCCCCCACCGCCTGCGGCTCCGCCAGGCGCAGATTCACCCCCATGCGCCGTTGGCCGGCTTCATTGAGTCGCCGCCCACGCCAGAAGGCTATGCAGCCGCACTTCGGGCAGAAGTGGAACTCGATGGCATCGCCCCTGATGTAGGATTTCGTCTCGCCCGAGACCTTGACCCCTTCTCCTTCATGACCATAGGCCCAGAGCACGCCGTATCGCCGACACACCGTGCAATTGCAGGCAGTCGCGCTGTCAGGCCGGCCCTCGAACTGCCAGTGAACCGTGCCGCAGTGACAAGATCCGTCGATCATCGGCGTTGCCGTGCCCGGTTCGCATGGCGTTCCGTGGTGACCCATACGACTACGTCCCAGGCGTTGTGAACGCCGATTAAGGTCAAGGCCACGGCAAGGGGAAGACTCGACACGGAGCTCATCGTACGCCGCCATCCCTCGGTGTGATTGTAAGAATCAATTGTTGGGGCGGTTGCACCGCCGCGTAGATCGTATCGTGCTCACCCGCCTGGATTGGGGCGACCCACACGTATCCGGAGTTGCCCGAGTGGATGTCGTAGCGGATCGTCTCATCGCCGCGGGTGAAGGAGCCTTGGATCTGCGCGGGCCGGTCGATGTAGACCAGCATGAGCGGTCTGCCGGACCGCGCATCGCGCCATTCCACCGAGCCGATGGGGTCTATCCCGTTGCGCTGGAGCGCGACGGGCGTCAGTCGGGCAAAGCGGGCATCGGCGGGCACGATCTTGAGGAAGCGGAGGCTGAAGTCCGCAGGCCCGAGCTCACTGTCGAGTGCCTGTTGTGTGCGGTTGAGATCGAGCGTGAAGCCGTCGGGGGATTGGCTCACGGGCGCAACGAAGCTTCCCGTGTTGGGCGAGCCGTAGAGGTCCCCTGCAATGTAGGGGAAGACGAGGCGGTAGCCCGTGGACGGCAATGGACCGGCCACCTGCACGGAGGAATGGATCACCCAGCCGGGGTGGTGAGGGCCGCCGCAGCCCGACAGAACTGCAGGCAGAGCGATGAGCGCGACGGCGGCAATCCTGCGGGCAACGCCAAAAAGGTGGAGGGAGGCCGCAGCCCCTCGGGGCGGCGCGAAAGCTGCCACCAGTGACGGGCCGGTCATGCGAAGCCCCGCAGGCGACCTTCAGGTCGTTTAGAACGGCGGCTGTGGGCTCTGTGGCTGTTGCGGCGGCGGCGGATTGGCAGGGGCTGCCTGGGTCCCCTGCGGCAGTGGATTCGCCTGCGCCCCCGAGTTGTCCTGCGGCGAGGGCGCCGGCGCGGCCTGCGGCGACTGGCTCATCTGCGGCGGCTGGGCGGTGATCGCCGCGCGAAGCTGCTGCAGCTTCTGCTTGATGATGCTCGCGTTCTGCGGCCCCATGCGGATGAGTACCTTCTGGCCCGCGGGCAGCGCCTCGAGCTTCGGATCGGCGAACTGGTAGAACACCTTGGGCCGCACGAGGGTGATGGGGCCCTGGACGTCAGGGGTGGCGAGCAGGCTGTCTATGGCCTGCACCATCCGGTCGTTGAAGTACTTCCCGGGGTATCCCAGATTCTCATACGCCTGTTGGAAGAGCGGATACAGACGGAAATAGACGGCCGCGAGCGCCTTCGGATCGGACGTCCGCACCACGTCCATGAGCTCCGCGTAGCGCTGGTAGTTCTGCTGACTGAGATCGGTCGCGCCGCCTTGGGAGTCGACCGCCGTATCTCCCGACGTGGGCTGTATCGGCCGAAGCTCCGCTGCGACCTTCTTGCGAGGCAGATTGTCGACGGTGACGACTACATCGCGGATGACCTGGTGCGGCACCACGAATTTCGCGACCGCCGGCTTCCCGAGAAGCCCTATGAGCGAGTCGCGCACGACCGGATCACTCTGATCCAGAGGCGGGAGCGGCGTCTGTTGCGCCTGCTGCTCAGCTGTGGGCGGTATCGGATGCTGGATACCTGAGGCAGGCGCTGCCGCCTGAGGCGGGGCCGCCTGGTGCTGCGGAGAGCTCGACGGCATCGGCGAGTAGTACCGGTAGTACACCCCGATGGCGATTGCACCCGCGATGACGATCCCGGCCGACCACCAGATTGCCTTGTCCCGGAAGGACTCCTCCGAGTCCGTCGCCTTATTCCACATCCAGCGGCTCTCCGCACGTTGAGGGAATCGGGATACTCTACTCTGATCGCGACCGGATCGCACTTGAGCCTCACGCTGCCCCCTCCACCTCGAGCGTCCTAGCCATGTCCCAAGCCTTTCACCCCGCCGTCGGCCGCTGGCTGGAGCGCGCATTCGAAGCGCCGACTCCGGCACAGGAACAGGCATGGCCTGCCATCCAGGCGGGACGGCACACCCTGATCGCCGCGCCCACCGGATCCGGCAAAACCTTGGCCGCATTCCTCGCCGCCATCGATCTACTGGTCCGCCGAGGCCTCGAGCAAGGAGGACTGCGCGATGAGACTTACATCCTGTACGTCTCTCCCCTCAAGGCGCTCTCCAATGACATCCGCCGCAACCTGGAAGTGCCGCTCGCAGGGATACGCGATGAGCTGCGTGCGATGGAGCTCCCCGATGTCGAGATCCGCACCTTTGTGCGGACGGGTGACACGCCGCAGCACGAGCGGCAGAGCATGCGCAAGCGGCCGCCGCACATCGTGGTCACGACGCCGGAATCGCTTTACATCCTCCTCGGCTCGGAATCCGGACGCGCCATGCTGGCGAGCGTGCGCAGCGTCATCGTCGATGAGATCCACGCGATGGTCGGCAGCAAGCGCGGGCTGCACCTCGCGCTGTCGCTCGAACGCCTGGAGGCGCTCGCCGGCCACAGGCTGACGCGTATCGGCCTCTCCGCGACACAGCGTCCCATCGAGGAAGTGGCGCGATTTCTGGTCGGCACGCGACAGCTGCGCGCGGACGGCGAGGCCGACTGCACGATCATCGACACGGGGCACATCCGGCGACGCGATCTGCAGATCGAGGTGCCGGCGGCACCGCTCGAGGCCGTCATGTCGGGGGATGTCTGGACTCAGGTGTACGACCGTCTCGCGCAGCTCGCAGGTGAGCACCGCACGACGCTCGTCTTCGTCAACACCCGCCGGCACGCAGAGCGGGTCGCGCGCCATCTCTCGGAGCGGATGGGGGAGACGCAGGTTGCAGCGCATCACGGCAGCATGGCGAAGGAGTTGCGCCTCTCGGCAGAGTCGCGCCTGAAGCGCGGCGAGCTGCGTGCGCTCGTCGCCACCGCATCCCTCGAGCTCGGGATCGACATCGGTGATGTGGACCTCGTCTGTCAGCTCGGATCGCCGAGATCCATCGCGGCATTGTTGCAGCGCGTCGGCCGCTCCGGTCACAGCCTGGGCGGAACGCCGAAAGGCCGGCTTTTCCCTCTATCCCGCGATGACCTCGTGGAGTGCACGGCCCTGCTCGATTGTGTCCGCCGCGGCGAGCTCGACCGGCTGCACATTCCTGCCAAGCCGCTGGATGTGCTCGCACAGCAGATCGTCGCGGAAGTCGCCGCGCGCGAATGGGATGTCGATGACCTCTTCACTCTGTTACAGGGCGCGTATCCCTACCGCCATCTGCAGCGCGCCGAGCTCGATGACGTCGTGCGAATGCTCGCCGACGGCTTCACTACACGGCGCGGCCGGCGGGGAGCCCTGATCTACTTCGACGCCGTCAACCGCAAGGTGCGTGGCCGGCGCAGCGCCCGTCTCACGGCACTCACCTCCGGCGGCACGATCCCCGACACGGCCGACTACACAGTGCTGCTCGAGCCGCAATCTCAGTCTGTCGGCACGATCAACGAGGACTTCGCCGTCGAGAGCCTGCAGGGTGACGTCTTTCAGCTCGGCAACACCTCCTACCGGATCCTGCGCGTCGAGCAAGGCACGGTGCGCGTGGAGGACGCTCACGGCCAGCCGCCTTCGATTCCCTTCTGGCTGGGCGAGGCGCCCGGCCGGTCCGATGAGCTATCGGAAGGTGTCTCGCGGCTGCGGCACGAGCTCGAAAGCCGCCTCGACGGCAGCCTCGAGAGGGTGGTGAGCTGGCTCACCGGGGAAGTCGGCATCGCCGGGCCCGCGGCCGTGCAGGTGGCGGACTATCTGGCGGCCGCCCGCGCAACGCTGGGTGCCCTCCCCACCCGCCAGACCGTGGTCATCGAGCGCTTCTTCGATGAAGCGGGCGGCATGCAGCTCGTCATTCACTCGCCGTTCGGCAGCCGCGTGAACCGTGCCTGGGGGCTGGCGCTGCGCAAGCGCTTCTGCCGCGCTTTCAACTTCGAGCTGCAGGCGGCCGCGACCGAGGATGCGATCGTGCTGTCGCTCACGACCGCCCACAGCTTCGAGCTCGAGGAAGTGGCGCGCTATCTGCATTCCAACACGGTGCGGCCGCTGCTGGTGCAGGCACTGTGCGCAGCGCCGATGTTTGCGGCGCGCTGGCGCTGGAGCGCGGCGATCGCACTCGCGTTGCCCCGGTTTCGGGGCGGGCGCAAGGTGCCGGCGCCGCTCGCACGCATGGCGGCGGAGGATCTGCTGGCTTCGGTGTTCCCCGACCAGGTCGCCTGTGCCGAGAACCTTACGGGGGAGCTGGAGATTCCCGACCATCCGCTCGTACGGCAGGCCATCCGGGACTGTCTCGAGGATGCGATGGACATCGAGGGCTTCGAGACGCTTTTGCGCGGCCTCGAGAGCGGCGTCATCCGCGTGGTCGCGCGGGATCTCACCGAGCCCTCGCCGCTCGCGTTGGAAGTGCTGTCCGCCAGACCCTATGCCTTCCTCGACGATGCGCCACTCGAGGAGCGGCGCACCCAGGCCGTGTTGAGTCGGCGCTGGCTCGATCCCGAGGCCGCGGGTGATCTCGGCGCCCTCGATCCGGCGGCCATCGAGCGCGTCCGCGGCGAAGCCTGGCCGGATGCCATGGACGCGGACGAGCTGCACGATGCGCTCTCCTGGCTCACCTTCATGACGGAGCGCGAGGTCGGGAGCAGAACGGATTGGTCGGAGTGGGCTACGGCACTCGCCGCAGCCCGCCGAGTCACGCGCTTGAGCGTCGGGGGCACGATGCTCTGGGTCGCCGCTGAGCGTCTGCCGCTCTTCGAGCCTCTCCTTGCGGGTGCGCGGCCCGAGCCGCCAATCGATGTACCGGCCTCATACGCCAAATCCTGGAGCGCGGATGAGGCGCTGGTCGAGGTCGTCCGTGGGCGGCTGCAGGGGCTAGGGCCGATATCCGCCGCCGCCCTCGCGCAGCCGATCGGCCTTGCCGGCAGCGGGATCGCCGCAGCGCTGGCAGCGCTGCAGACTGAGGGATCGGTAATGCACGGCCGATTCACCACGGCCGCTCCGCACGAGGGCGAGTGGTGTGAGCGCGGGTTACTGGCGCGCATTCATCGCTACACGGTGAAGCGGCTGCGCGCGCAGATCGAGCCGGTCGAGGCGCGGGACCTGCTGCGATTCCTCCTCGATTGGCAGCGCGCTGCGCCGCGCGCCCGGATGGAGGGACCCGACGCCGTCGCGTCGGTCCTCGCTCAGCTCGAGGGTTTCGAGGCGCCTGCCGGCGCATGGGAGACCGAGATCCTGCCGGCACGGATCAACGAGTATGACCCCGGCTGGCTCGATGAGCAGTGTCTCGCCGGGCGTTTCGTGTGGACGCGGCTCGCGCGGCGAAGAGTGGATTCGGGACCTGCAGCCGGTCCGGTCCGTGGCACGCCCATCGCCCTTCTCGGCCGGCGGCGCCTGCGGACCTGGACGGCACTCGCAGGTCCCGTGGATGCCAGCGCGCCCTCATCCAAGGGCCGCAGGGTGTTGGATCACCTGAGCGCCAACGGCGCCTCATTCTTCGACGAGATCGTGGAGGGTACGGCGCTGCTGCCCTCGCAGGCGGAAGAGGGACTGGCGGAGCTCGTGGCCCTCGGCCTCGTCAACTCCGACAGCTTCGGTGGACTGCGCGCCCTGTTGGTTCCGTCCGAGCGCCGCAGGTCCTCCACGGGTCTGCGGCGCCGCCGGCGTGCGCTCTTCGGCATGGACTCAGCCGGAAGGTGGGCGCTCGTACGGCGCGACGAGGCTGCAACTGAAGGGCGCCCGGATGCAGAGACCATCGAGCTCGTCGCCCGTGGTCTGTTACGGCGTTGGGGAGTCGTGTTTTGGCGTCTGATCGCTCGCGAGGCGGACTGGCTGCCTCCCTGGCGGGACCTCCTCTTCTGCTACCGCCGGCTCGAGGCTCGAGGCGAGATCCGCGGCGGCCGCTTCGTCGCCGGACTCTCGGGGGAGCAGTTCGCCGCCCCCGAGGCCGTGGGCCTGCTGCGGGAGATGCGCCGTCGCCCGCGCGAGGGAGAATGGGTCTCGCTCAGCGCGGCCGATCCCCTCAACCTGCTCGGCATCCTGACACCTGGGCCGCGGCTGCCGGCACTCGCCGGCAACAGAGTCCTCTACCGCGACGGGCTGCCGCTCGCCACATTGGCAGGGAGCGAGGTACGGTTCCTCGACACATTGGACTCGGCGGCGCAATGGGAGGCACGCAACGCACTCCTGCGGCGGCACGTTCCGGCCGCACTCGCCGACATCGGCTGAAATCAGGTCTTTCCCGGATCTGCCGTCCCAGCGGGGTGCGCGCGGTGGCGCGCGCCGCCGCCGAAGTGATAGAACAGCGTGCGCTGCACTTCCTGTTGCTGAGCCTGCTCCCAGGCGCGCAGCAGGTCCCGCCAACTGAGATAGCCGACGAGCTTCGAATCGTCACGCGACACCACGGGCACGTGCGCGGCGTTGGTTTTCACCATGCGGGTGATGATGCCGTCCAGGTACTCATCCGGACTCGCGAGCGGCACGGCGGTGCCGACCAGCAAGGCGCCCAGCACCGCCTCCGGCGGCTTGCCGGCGCGCAGCCAGGACTGCACGAGTGGCGGATCGACCACCCCGAGCACTTTGCGCTGCTCGTCGATCACCGGAAAGCTGGGGTGACGCGTCGCCGGATCGGCCAGAAAGGTGAGTGTCTGCTCCAGAGTCATGTCGGCCGGCAGTGTCTGCACGTCCCGGGTCATCACCTCGCTCACGGTGGCCAGCGCGAAGGGATCGACACGGTACTCGCGCAGCAGGTGGTGCCCCCTTCTTGCGATCTTCTCCGTCAGGATGGAGCGCCGCAGCAGAAGGACCGTGACGAGATGAGAG
>DASUHA010000036.1:0-23725 GCA_036273735.1 Steroidobacteraceae bacterium
GCAGAACGGCCATCCCTACAGCCGCCTGGTGCACGAGGACTTCACCAACAACGACTTCGAGCTCTACGGCACCAATTTCAACGACATCCTGCTGGTCGCCGGCTGGGGGCTCGACTCACGCAACCGCTCGCTGTTCGCCGATCGCGGCAACCGCACGGCGCTCAATGTGCGGGTCACGGCGCCGGGAAGCACGGTGAAGTACTGGATGGGGAACTTCATGTTCCAGCAGTACGTGCCGATCTGGCAGCACTGGCTCACCCTCTCGTTCCTGGAGAGCGCCGATTACGGCGCGCCGCTGGGCAAGACCACGGCCATCCCGCCCTATCAGCAGCTCTACGGCGGCGGTCCGGACTCGGTCCGCGGCTTCCGCGAGGACTGGCTCGGGCCGCGAGACAACTTCGGCAACCCCTACGGTGGCAATTTCCGCATCACCAGCCAGAACGAGCTCATCCTGCCCATGCCGGAGAAGTGGCGGCAGAACGCGCGGGTGAGCCTGTTCTTCGATATCGGCAACGTCTTCTACACGGGTAACAAGATCCAGTTCACCGGGCCGGATGGGGTGACGCCGGCCCTCTATCACCTCAATGGCTGGAACGACCTCAAGCGCTCGACCGGTATCGCGGTGGAGTGGCTGGCACCGCTCGGGCTCTTCCGGTTCAGTTTCGGCGTGCCGCTGAACTCCAAGCACGGGACCCTCACGACCTTTGGGGATGAGACCGAGGGCTTCCAGTTCTCCATCGGCCAGGCTTTCTGACGCGCTGGCGCGCGGGATCTTAACGGGGTTCGCGGGACGAACCCCGTCCGTATGGCGGCGCGAGGCGCGCCGGACAGAAGCGGTAATGGGGCCGACGGGAATGCTATTATTACTAGCTTGGCCGGCGTAAACGGCGTTCGGCACCAATTACACCGAGGTGGGTTTTCGTGAAGCGCTTGATCCGGTTGAGCTCATGGGTTGGCAGGACCGTCATTCCCGGCGGCCTAGCTCTCGTCGTGGCGACGACGCTGTCGGGGGCATTCGCAGCCGCGCCCGCGCAGGCTGCCGCGGCCGGGGCCGGGCTCAGGATCGCGGTCGTGAACTACGGCCAGCTGATCCAGGAATCACCGCAGGCGAAGGCGGCGGTCGCGTCCCTGCGCGCGGAGTTCGCGCCCAAGCAGCGTACCCTCCAGACCGAGGCCACGCAGCTCAAGGCGAGAGAGGACACGCTCAAGAAGAACGAGGCCACGATGACGCAGGATCAGCGCGATCAGGCGGAGGTCGAGCTGCGCGAGAAGTATCAGGATCTCGCGCGCAGGCAGAGCGAGATTCAGGACGACGTCAACACGCGGCGCAATGAGCTGATGTCGCAGCTGCAGAAGACGCTGGTGCAGGTCGTACAGAGCTACGCCAAAGAGCAGCGATACGACCTCGTGCTCGCCGATGGAGTCATCTACGCCGACGGCGCTCTCGACATCACGCCTGCCATCCTGACCGCGTTGAAGTCACAGGGCGGCGCGGCCCGGCGCGCCCCGGCACGCGGCAAGTAGCCGGAGCACGGCGCGGCCGCTGCGGCTCTTCCATGGGCATCTCACTCGGGGAGCTCGCGGTCAGATTCGGCTGCGAGCTGCGCGGTAATCCTGATGCGCTCGTCGATCACGTGGCCACTCTGGCCAACGCCGACTCGCAGTCGCTTGCTTTCGTCGCCAACCCACGTTATCGCCAGCAGCTTGCGAGCACGGGTGCGGCAGCGGTAGTGCTCGATGCGGCGAGTGTCGCTGACTGCTCGACGGGGGCCCTGGTTTGTGAGAACCCTCACGCAACATACGCGAGGATCGCCGCCATCCTGCACCCGTTACCCCCGGCGCCGCCGGGGGTACACGCCTCCGCGGTGATCGCCCCCGGCGCGCGCATCGATCCGAGCGCCCACGTCGGTGCACTCTGTGTGATCGGGGAGGGCGCCGTCATCGGCGCACGCGCTTTCGTCGGTCCTCAGTGTCTGATCGAGGCGGAAGCAACAGTAGGCGAGGACGCCCGGCTCGCGGCGCGCGTGACTGCGTGCCGCCAGGTGAAGATCGGCGCGCGTGCCGTGATCCAGCCTGGAGCCGTGATCGGCGGCGACGGTTTCGGCTTTGCACAGGAGCGCGGCCGTTGGATCAAAGTGCCTCAGACCGGCACCGTGATCGTGGGTCCCGACGTCGAGATCGGCGCCAACACCACCATCGATCGCGGCGCGATCGAGGATACGGTGATCGAGGAGGGAGTGAAGCTCGACAATCTGATCATGATCGCGCACAACGTGCGGGTCGGTGCCCACAGCGCTCTTGCGGCTTGTGTCGGCGTCTCGGGCAGCACGAGCATCGGGCGCCGCTGCATGATCGGCGGCCAGGTGGGCATCGGCGGTCACCTCTCGATCAGCGATGATGTAGTCATTACCGGCTGCACCATGGTGAGCCATTCCATTGCGCGCCCCGGCGTATACTCCGGGGGCATTCCGCTCGAAGAGGCCCATGTCTGGCGCCGGCTGGTCGCGCGCTTCAAGCGCCTCGACTCGCTCGCCGTGCGGCTCAAAGCGCTCGAGCGCAACACCTCCGGCGGCCCCGATCAGGAAGAGGATGATGACTGAAGCGACGCAACTCGATATCCAAGGCATTCTGCGGTACCTGCCGCATCGCTACCCCTTCCTGCTCGTCGATCGCGTGCTCGAGTGGCACAGCGGCAAGAACATCCGTGCACTGAAGAACGTCACTTACAACGAGCCGTACTTCCCCGGCCACTTCCCCGGACGGCCGGTCATGCCCGGCGTCATCATCATCGAGGCGCTGGCGCAGACGGCCGGCATTCTCACGTTCCTCAGTGCCAACGTGATTCCCGATGCGGAGACGCGCTTCTACTTCGTCGGCATCGACAAAGCGCGCTTCAGGAAGCCCGTGCAGCCCGGCGACCAACTGGTGCTCACCGCGCAGGTTGAGCGCTACCTGAAGGGCATCTGGCGCTTCTCCACCGTGGCCCTGATCGATGATCACGAGGTGGCGCACGCGGAAATCATGGTGACGCCGGAGAGCGCGAAGTGATCGACAGCCACGCCATCGTCTCGCCGCGCGCAGAGCTGGCGGCGGACGTCACCGTGGGTCCCTTCAGTGTGATCGGTCCCGAGGTGCGCATCGGTGCGGGCACGGTGGTCGGGCCCCACGCGGTCATCAACGGACCGACCACGATCGGGGCGGGCAACAGGATATTCCAGTTCGCCTCGATCGGTGATGCGCCGCAGGACAAGAAATACGGCGGCGAGCCGACGCGGCTCGAGATCGGCGATCGCAACGTATTCCGCGAGAATTGCACAGTCAACCGCGGCACGGCCCAGGGTACGGGTGTGACCGTCATCGGTCACGACAACCTCTTCATGGCCTACTCGCACGTCGCCCACGACTGCTTGGTCGGCTCGAATACGGTGTTTGCCAACTGCGCCGCCCTTGCCGGCCATGTGGAGATCGGCGACTGGGTCACCCTCGGCGGCCTCACCGCGGTGCACCAGTTCACCCGGGTCGGCGCGTACGCCTTCGTCGGGGGCGGGGCGATCGTCACCCGTGATGTGCCTCCTTACGTCATGGCAGCGGGCAACCCCGCGGAGCCGCACTCGATCAACTCCGTGGGCCTCAAGCGTAGGGGATTCACGGAGGAACAGGTTCGGTCCATCCGCGAGGCCTACCGTGTCGTCTATCGCTGCGACCTGAAGCTCAGCGAGGCGCTCGAGCGGCTCGAGCAATCCGCCGGCGAGCAGCCGGAGCTACGCCTGTTCGTGGACTTCATCCGCAGCTCGACCCGCAGCATCGTCAGATGAGGCATGCGGCGCCGCTGCGCGTCGGCATCGTCGCGGGGGAATCATCCGGAGATCAACTCGGCGCCGCGCTCATCGCGGCGCTGCGCGAGCGCGTCCCGGACCTCGAGTGCTTCGGGGTCGCCGGGCCAAAGATGATCGCAGCAGGCTGCGAGGCGTGGGCAGGCGCTGAGGAGCTCGCGGTGATGGGCCTGGCGGAGGTGCTGCGCCATCTGCCGCGGCTCCTGCGGTTGCAGGCCTCTCTGGTCAGACGATTTCTCGCCGCGCGTCCTGACGTGTTCGTCGGGGTCGATGCGCCCGAGTTCAATCTCCGCCTCGCCAAGCGGCTGCACGCACAGGGGCTGACCACGGTGCAGTATGTAAGCCCCCAGGTCTGGGCCTGGCGGCAGGGCAGGGTCCGTAGAATCGGCCGGGCCTGTGACCTGGTGCTTTGTCTGTTGCCTTTCGAGACCTCCTTCTACTCGCATCACGGCGTCGCGGCCGTTTTCGTCGGCCATCCGCTCGCCGACCAGATTCCACTCGAGGTCGACCGGGAAGGGGCCCGGGCCGCGCTCGGACTCGCTTCGGCGGGGACCATCGTCGCGCTCCTGCCCGGAAGCCGCCTGGGCGAGGTCGAGCGGTTGGGGGTGGATTTCGTCACCGCCGCGGCGTGGCTCGCCGGGCGCCGTCCGGATCTGATCTTCATCGCGCCGATGGCGAGCGTGCGTGCTCGTGAGCTCTTCGAGAGCAAACGGGCGGAAGTCCCTGCTGCTCCGGAGATTTTATTGATCGAGGGGCGCGCACAGGAGGTACTGGCTGCCTGCGATGCGGCCATCGTGGCCTCGGGAACCGCTACACTGGAGACATTGCTGTCGCGCCGTCCCATGGTGGCGGCGTATCGTTTCAGCGCACTCACTGCGTTTCTGCTGCGAAGACTGGGACTGGTCAAAGTGGCGTACTTCTCGCATCCGAATCTGCTCATCGGCCGCGCGCTCGTGCCCGAGTTCCTGCAGGAACAGGTGAGCGGCGCCGCGCTCGGTGAGGCGCTGCTCGGCCGGCTTTCGGACCGATCGTATCGGCGCGAGATCGATGAAGAGTTTCGCAAAGTGCACGAGACCCTCCGCGGCGATTCCGCCGGCCGCGCAGCCGATGCCATCCTGACACTCATCCAGGCACGAGACTCACGAAAACCGAGGCAATGACTCTCGCGCGCCAACAGACTGCAACCGCAACCGCGGTGAGACGGGTCGCCGGTGTGGATGAGGCCGGTCGCGGCCCACTCGCCGGCCCGGTCGTCGCGGCGGCGGTCATCCTGCACCCGCACCGCCGCATTGCAGGCCTGGCCGACTCGAAGGTGCTCCCGAAGGAGGAGCGCGAGCGCCTGGCGCCGCTCATCCGCGCCCGTGCTCTCGCATGGGCGATCGCCTGGGCCGACCGGGACGAGATCGACGCACTCAACATTCTCGGCGCAACGTTTCTGGCGATGCGCCGAGCGCTCCTTCGCCTGCCCGTCCGTCCGACCCACGTAAAGATCGACGGCAACCAACTCCCGCCGCTCGCCGATCTCGAGCTCGGCTGCACCGCGCAGGCCATCATCGAGGGCGACGCGCGTGTCGCCGCGATCAGCGCCGCTTCGATTCTCGCCAAGACCCATCGGGACGCCATGATGGAGGCGCTCGATCCCTGTTATCCCGGCTTCGAGCTCGCAGCGCACAAAGGCTACTGCACCCCGGCACATCTGCAGGCACTGCGGACCCGCGAGCCCTCGCCCCAGCACCGCCGCTCCTTCAGCCCCGTACGCGTGGCATTCGGCGCGCTGCCGCAGGTGCAGGACGAGTTGCCGCTCACGGGCGCCAACACGGAGGCCTGAGGTGTCCGCCGGTTTCGTGCACCTGCGCCTGCACACCGAGTATTCGCTCATCGACAGTGTCGTGCGCGTGGACGAGCTCATCGAGGCCGTCGCCGCCGCCGGCATGCCTGCCGTGGCGGTAACCGACCAGAGCAACCTCTTCGCGATGGTCAAGTTCTATCGCGCTGCGCTCGCCCGCGGCGTCAAGCCCATCATCGGCGTCGATCTTCTGGTGCGCGAGTCGGGCGAGCGTCAGCAACCCTCACGCATCACTTTCATCTGCCAGAGCCAGACCGGCTATCACAACGCCACCCGCCTGGTGAGCCGCGCGTATCTCGAGGGCCAGCAGCGCGGAGTCCCGCTGATCGAGCGCAGCTGGCTCACGACCGAGACGCTGGAGGGCCTCATCGCGCTCTCCTGCGCCACGGAAGGCGACGTCGGGCGCGCGCTCGCCAACGGGCGCGACGAGGAGGCAGCGCGCCTCCTCGATGACTGGCTCGCGCTCCTGCCCGATCGGTACTATATCGAGCTGCAGCGCCTCGGCCGTGCCAACGAGGAAAGCTACATCGCGAGCGCCGTCAATCTGGCCGGCCGCCGCGGCGTCCCCGTGGTCGCCACCAACGATGTACGCTTTCTCAAGCAGAGCGCCTTCGAGTCCCACGAGGCCCGCGTCTGCATCCACGACGGCACGCTCCTCGCCGATTCCCACCGCATCCGCCGCTACACGTCCCAACAATACCTGCGCACCCCCGAGGAGATGTCGCGCCTCTTCTCGGACATCCCCGAGGCGCTGGCCAACTCAGTGGAAATCGCGCGTCGCGCCAGCCTCACCCTCAAGCTCGGCCAGCCGCGATTGCCCGAGTACCCGGTCCCCGGCGGCATGAGCGCCGAGGAATTTCTACGAAAGGAAGCCGAGTCAGGCCTCGAGAAGCGCCTGGTAGAGCTCGGTTGCACCGAACACGTGGCGCCCGCCGAAGAGCGCGCAGTCGACACGGAGGTCTACAAAAAACGTCTTCAGGCCGAGCTGGACGTCATCTGCAAGATGGGTTTCGCCGGCTACTTCCTCATCGTCGCCGACTTCATCCGCTGGGCCAGGGAAAATGGCGTTCCCGTGGGTCCCGGCCGCGGCTCCGGCGCCGGCTCCCTGGTTGCCTACAGCTTGGCGATCACCGATCTCGACCCGCTCCGCTACGATCTCCTCTTCGAGCGCTTCCTCAATCCCGAGCGCGTCTCCATGCCCGACTTCGACGTCGACTTCTGCATGGAGGGCCGGGACCGCGTGATCGACTACGTCGCCGGCCATTACGGCCGTGAGCGCGTCTCTCAGATCATCACCTACGGCACCATGGCCGCCAAAGCGGTCGTCCGGGACGTCGGCCGCGTGCTCGGGATGACGTACGGTTTCGTCGACAAGATCGCCAAGCTCATCCCGTTCGAGCTCGGCATCACTCTCGATGATGCGCTGCAGAAGGAGCCCGAGCTCAAGCGCCTCTACGATTCCGAGGAGGACGTCCACAACCTCATCGATCTGGCGCGCTCCCTCGAAGGGCTGACGCGCAATGCCGGCATGCACGCCGGGGGTGTGGTCATCGCGCCGTCGGTGTTGACTGACTTCGCGCCGCTTTATTGCGACGAGTCGGGCGGAAGTCTCGTGACCCAGTTCGACAAGGACGATGTCGAGGCGGCGGGCCTCGTGAAGTTCGACTTCCTGGGATTGCGCACCCTCACCGTCATCGACTGGACCGTGAAGGCACTCAACGCACGGCGCGCGCAGGGCGGGGCGCCCGCGCTCGACATCGGCAAGATCCCGCTCGATGACGCCCTCACTTATGACAGGGTGTTCAAGAAAGCCCAGACCGTGGCGGTGTTCCAGTTCGAGTCGGGCGGCATGCAGCGCATGCTGAAGGAAGCCAAGGCGGATCGCTTCGATGACCTCATCGCCCTCGGGGCGCTCTACCGACCGGGGCCCATGGACCTGATTCCGGAATACATCGCGTGCAAGCACGGCAAGAAACCGGAGTATCTGCACCCTGACATGGAGCAGGTGCTCGGGGTCACGTATGGCGTATTCGTGTACCAGGAGCAGGTGATGCAGATCGCCCAGCGCCTGGCCGGCTACACGCTCGGCGGCGCCGACCTGCTGCGCCGTGCGATGGGCAAGAAGAAACCCGAGGAGATGGCCAAACAGCGCGGCGTGTTCGTCGCGGGCGCCGCCGCGCGCGGCATCGGGGAAAGGATCGCCAACGCCATCTTCGATCAGATGGAGAAGTTCGCCGGGTACGGTTTCAACAAGAGCCATGCGGCCGCCTATGCACTGCTTTCCTACCAGACCGCCTACCTCAAGGCACACTTTCCCGCGGCGTTCATGGCGGCCATGCTCTCCGCCGACATGGATCACACCGACAAAGTCGTGACGCTGATCCATGAGTGCGAGGCCATGAGGCTCGAGGTGTCCCGGCCTGACGTCAACACCTCGCTCTATGAATTTGCGGTGCAGGGGGACAACACAATTCTCTACGGGCTCGGGGCGGTGCGCGGCGTCGGCCGCGGGGCCGTGGAGGCGCTCATCGCCGAGCGCGAGGCGCGCGGACCCTTCACCACCCTGGAAGATCTCTGTCACAGGATCGACCTGCAGAAGATCAACCGCCGCGTGCTGGAGGCACTGCTGCGCTCCGGCAGTCTCGATGCGCTCGGACCCAACCGGGCGACGCTCATGCATCGCCTACCTGCAGCAATGCAGCTCGGCGATCAGAACTCCAAAGCCCACGAGGCGGGCCAGAACGACCTCTTCGGGCTCGGACCCCCGCCGGCCGCGGTTGCCGCTGCGGGCACCGCGTCGGTGCTCGCCATGGCGGGCGCCGTGCGCGTGCAGGGCGTGGTGCTTCAGGAGTGGACCGAGGCGATCCGCCTCGCCGGGGAGCGCGAGACGCTGGGCCTCTATCTAACGGGCCATCCCGCCAAGCCGTTTGCAGCGCTCCTCGCCCGAGTGGCCACGCACTGGATCGGCGATCTCGTCAGCGAGCGGCCGCCGGCCGGGGGCGAGCCGGTGCGCTTCGGCGGCGGCAAGCTGGTGACGGTCGGAGGTCTGATCGATGAGATCAAGAAGCGCGGGCCGCGCGTGATCCTGACGCTGGATGACAGCACCGGCCGGGTCGAGGTCACGCTCTTCGAGGACGTCTATCAGAAGTACCGGGACATCGCCACGAAGGATGCCCTGGTGATCGTCGAGGGCATGCTGCGGTTCGATGACTTCAGCGATGGCTGGCGGCTCACGGCACGGTCGATCACCGATCTCGGCAAGATGAGCGAGCAGCAGGCCCGGCACATCGTTCTCACGTGGCCCCAGGAGCGGCACGACACCGCGGCGCTGCAGGGGCGGCTCGCCGAGCTGCTGGCGGCCTACCGCCCCGGTCCCTGCACGATCATGATCGAATACTCGGGGGTCGCCGCGCGCGGGGCGCTCAGGCTCGGGCCGGAGTGGGGCGTGCGCGCCACGAGTGAGCTACGCGAGAGTCTAGAGGGACTGCTCGGTCGCGGCACCGTGGACGTCCGGTACGCGCGGCCGGCCGAGCTTGCGCCCGGGGCTGCCGCCCCTTAACCTCGCGCGCAGCATGAGAAAGTCGCGGTAACACTGCATGGCCGTTGCCTTCCTGGATTTCGAACAGCCCATCGCCGAGCTCGAAGCGAAGATCGAGGAGCTGCGGCACGTCACGTCCGATTCCGAAGTGAACATCCAGGAGGAGATCTCGCGCCTGCAGGCGAAGAGCCGACAACTCACGACCAGCATCTTCGCGAGCCTCACTCCCTGGCAGATCACACAGCTCGCACGCCATCCCCGTCGCCCCTACACGCTGGATTATGTCGCGGCGATCTGCACGGATTTCTGTGAGCTGCACGGCGATCGTATGTTTGCCGACGACCAGGCGATCGTCGGCGGCCTGGGCCGCATCGATGGCCGCCCCGTCATGGTGATCGGGCATCAGAAGGGCCGCGACACCAAAGAGCGCGTGCGGCGCAACTATGGCATGCCGAAGCCCGAGGGCTATCGCAAGGCGCTGCGCCTCATGCGGCTGGCGGAGCGCTTCGGCCTGCCGCTCCTCACGCTGATCGACACGCAGGGAGCCTATCCGGGTGTTGGCGCCGAGGAGCGCGGCCAGAGCGAGGCGATTGCCCGGAATCTTTTCGAGATGTCGGTGCTGAGTGTGCCGATCCTGACGGTGGTCACCGGCGAGGGCGGCTCCGGCGGCGCGCTCGCCATTGGCGTTTGCGATCGGCTGCTCATGCTGCAGTACAGCACCTACTCGGTGATCTCGCCCGAGGGTTGCGCGTCGATTCTCTGGAAGAGCCAGGACAAGAAAGAGGCGGCTGCCGAGGCGCTCAACCTGACCGCCGACCGGCTCGCGAAGCTCGGGTTCCTGGATGAGGTGATCGAAGAGCCACTCGGCGGCGCGCACCGCGATCCGACCGCCATGTCCGCCAGCCTCAAGGAAGCATTGCTGAGACACCTCGATGCGCTCGAGTCGATTCCGCGCGATGAGCTGCGCGCTACGCGCTCACGCCGGATCGCCTCCTTCGGGGTCTTCAGTGAGAACGCCGAATGAATTGCCTGGAGCAATTGCTCGCCGCATCCCTGCGGCTCGGCCTGCGGCCCGCCTGGCGGCGTCCAAAGCTGCTCCCGGCAGCTTTGTCATGACGACACGCGCGAGCGTGTCGGCCCCCGCGGTAGCGGGGGCGAGGCGCAGGGATGGCGCCGAGCAGTAGGAACCGGTTCGGGCCGGACTGGCTCCGCGAGCGTCTCAGTCATCTGTTGCCGGGATATCCCGACACTCGCCTCTGTGTCGCGCTGAGCGGCGGCATCGACTCTACGGCGCTGCTGGCGGCGCTCGCCGAAGCGCGGCCCGCTGGCAGGCGCGGAGGGACTCGCGACGTGCGTCTGCGCGCCATCCACGTGAATCACGGCCTTCATCCCAACGCGAGCCGCTGGAGCGCCCACTGCCGCAAGCTCGCTCGCCAGCTCGGTGTTCCCTTGAAGGTCGTCGCCGTAACCATAGCGCGCCAGCGCGGCGCCTCGTTGGAAGAGGCTGCACGGCTCGCCCGGTATCGCTGCTTCGCCGAGCAGTTGCGTGACGGCGAGGCGCTGCTCACGGCGCACACTCAGGATGATCAGCTAGAGACCGTCCTGCTGCAGCTCTTTCGCGGCTGCGGCATCGCCGGGCTCGCGGCCATGCCTGGCCTCGCGCCGCTCGGCCCCGGAAGGCTAGCGCGTCCGCTACTCGCCTGCTCGCGGGTGGAGCTCGAGGCCTGGGTGCGCGCCCGAGGGCTCGCCTGGGTCGAGGACGACACGAATCTCGATGAGCGCTTCGACCGCAACTACCTGCGGCGGCAGGTCCTTCCAGCCGTGCGCGAGCGCTGGCCCGGAGTGGCCGCCGCAGTGGCGCGCTCCGCCCGCCATGCCGCCGAGGCGCAGGGGCTGCTGACGGCGCTCGCCCAGGCCGACCTCGAGCGTGCGAGCGATGGCGCTGCGCTTTCCGTCAAAGTGCTCAAGTCACTGTCTGCAGACCGGCGGCGCAACGTGCTGCGGCTCTGGATCGTGAGCAGCGGGCGGGCACTGCCGGATGCGCGGCGGCTGGCCGAGATCGCGGGGCCGCTCATCGATGCACGGCCTGATGCGCATCCGCAGGTGCACTGGGGCGGAGCTGTGGCCCCCGGTCGCGGTGCTGTGGTGATGCGTCATGCGGCGCTTCTCGCGATCGGCGATCGCGTGCCCGTGTTGACTCCGAATACTCCCGATACGCAGGTGGCCTGGAACTGGCGTGACTCGCCCCGCTGTGCGTTACCCGACGGCGGCGTCCTCGAGCTCCTGCCGGCGCGCCATGGACCGATCGACCTCGATGCTCTGCCCGAGCGGCTTTCCATTGCCTGGCGGCGCGGCGGCGAGCGGCTGCGTGTGCGCCACGGCGGACCACATCGCGCACTCAAGAGCTTGCTGCAGGAAGCTCATGTGCCGCTCTCGGAACGGGCCCGGTTGCCGCTGGTGCTGGCCCAGGGCGCGCTCATCGCCGCGGCGGATCTGTGGATCGACGAGTCGGTACGCGCTCCGCCTCAGGCGCGGCATCGCGGCCGACTGCTCTGGCGCAAGGCTTCATAAGGCGCTGGATCCGGGCTCCTGCCCGGCCCAGCGCGCGTTGAGCAAAAAAGCGTGGTTTTTCTGCTCAACGCCCGCCACCTGCGGCGGCGGGGCACATCCTTGTGCCTGGGTATGCCGATGAGCAGCTAGTGTGATAATCTGCCCTCCCGTCGTCCAGGCTCCGATCCTCTGGGCGCTGCAGGCAGCAAACCTCACGACGGGACATCCCGCGATTTAACTATGACGCGATTCGTATTCGTCACCGGCGGCGTTGTGTCCTCTTTGGGCAAGGGCATTGCCGCCGCCTCACTCGGCGCGATCCTCGAGGCCCGTGGCCTCAAGGTCGCGATGGTCAAGCTCGACCCCTACATCAACGTCGACCCCGGGACCATGAGCCCCTTCCAGCACGGAGAGGTGTTCGTTACCCGTGACGGCACCGAGACCGATCTCGATCTGGGGCATTACGAGCGGTTCGTGCGCACGACCACGGGTCGCAACAGTAATTTCACCACGGGTCGCATCTACGAGCGGGTCATCGCCAAAGAGCGTCGCGGCGACTATCTCGGCGCCACGGTACAGGTGATTCCGCATATCACCGATGAGATCAAGCGCAGCATTCAGCATGGAGCCGAGGGCGCCGATGTCTGCATGGTCGAGATCGGCGGCACGGTCGGTGATATCGAGTCGCTGCCCTTCCTCGAGGCGATCCGCCAACTCGGCGTCGAGCTCGGACGCAGCAATTGCGTATACATGCATCTCACGCTGGTGCCCATCGTGGGCGGCTCCGGGGAGATCAAGACCAAGCCGACTCAACACTCCGTGAAGGAGCTGCGCGGCATCGGCATCCAGCCCGACGTGCTGCTCTGCCGCTGCAAGCATCCGCTGCCCGAGGAGCAACGCCGCAAGATCGCGCTCTTCACCAACGTCGAGGAGCGGGCGGTCATCTCCGCGGTCGATGCCGATGACATCTACCAGATTCCGATCCTGCTGCACGAGCAGTCCCTCGATGAGATCGTGGTCGACAAGCTGAGGCTCGACGTGCCGCAGACCGAGCTTGCCGAGTGGCGCCAGGTCGTGAGCGCGAAGGCCAATCCCGACGGCCAGGTGGATGTCGCCATGGTCGGCAAGTACGTGCAGATCCGTGACTCCTACCTCTCGCTGCACGAAGCGCTGATGCATGGCGGCCTGAAGTCACGCACGCGCGTCAACATTCACTACATCGAGTCGACCGACGTCGAGCAGCACGGCACCCATGCCCTGAAGGGGATGGATGCGATCCTGGTGCCCGGCGGCTTCGGCGAGCGGGGCATCGAAGGCAAGATCCAGGCCGTGCGCTACGCCCGCGAGCATGCCGTGCCCTATCTCGGCATCTGCCTCGGGATGCAGGTCGCGATCGTCGAGTACGGGCGGCACGCGATGGGGCTGGTCGGCGCCAACAGCACCGAGTTCAACCGGGCGACACCGCATCCGGTGATCGCGCTCATCAGTGAATGGCAGGACCAGACGCACGGCACCCAGACCCGCGACGAGGCTTCCGCCAAGGGCGCCACGATGCGCCTGGGTGCGCAGGAAGTCCTGCTCGGGGCCGGCACGCGCGCCCGGGAGATCTTCGGCAAGGACTCGATCCACGAGCGCCATCGCCACCGCTACGAGTTCAACAACAACTTCCTCGACCGCTACCGTCAGGCGGGCATGCGATTCTCCGGGTTCTCGCGCGACGGCCTGGTGGAGGTCATCGAGATCCCGGGCCACCCCTGGTTCGTGGCGACGCAGTTCCACCCGGAGTTCACCTCCACGCCGCGCGACGGACATCCGCTCTTCACCGGCTTCATCCGCGCCGCGCGCGCTCAGCGGGCCTCGCTCCTGCCGCAGGCCGCAGGGGCGTGAGCCCATGAAGCTCGCAGGACAGGAGATCGGCATTGGCCGACCGCTCTTTCTCATAGCGGGCCCCTGTGTCATCGAGAGCGCAGAGCTCACCCAACAGGTTGCCGGGCGGCTCAAGGAGATCACCGGCCGCTTGCGCGTCCCCTTTGTCTTCAAGGCCTCCTTCGACAAGGCGAACCGCTCCTCGCGCGCGAGCTACCGTGGCCCGGGAGTCGAGGAGGGCCTGAAGGTTCTGGAGGGCGTGCGGCGCAGCATCGGGGTGCCAGTGCTCACGGACGTGCACGAGGACACTCCGCTCGATGAAGTCGCCGCGGTCGTCGACGTCCTGCAGACGCCGGCGTTTCTCTGCCGGCAGACCAATTTCATCCTGGCGGTCGCCTCCCGCGGCAAGCCCGTCAACATCAAGAAGGGCCAGTTCCTCTCGCCCTGGGAGATGGGCAACGTCGTCGACAAGGCGCGCTCGACCGGCAATGACTCGATCCTCGTCTGCGAGCGCGGATTCTCCTTCGGCTACAACAATCTCGTCTCCGACATGCGCTCGCTCTCGGTGATGCGCGCGACGGGTTGTCCGGTAGTGTTCGATGCCACTCATTCCGTGCAGTTGCCGGGCGGCCTCGGCGCTGCCTCCGGCGGGCAGCGCGAATTCATTCCGGTTCTGGCCCGTGCCGCCGTCGCGGCCGGCGTCGCGGGGCTCTTCATGGAGACCCATCCGGACCCGGCGCATGCCCTCTCCGACGGACCCAACGCCTGGCCGCTCGACCGCATGGAGCCGCTGCTCACGACTTTGAAGGCGCTCGATGAGGCCGCAAAGGCGTCACCGCTGGAGGAGGGCCTGCTGTGACGATAGTACGATCCCGCGCGCAGCGCATAAGGAGACCATCAAGATGACCCGTATCGCCGATATCCGCGGCCGTGAAATCCTTGATTCCCGCGGCAATCCGACCGTCGAGGCCGACGTCATTCTCGATTCCGGCGTGATGGGCCGCGCCGCAGTACCCTCGGGCGCATCGACCGGCACGCGCGAGGCGGTGGAGCTGCGTGACGGGGACAAGAAGCGGTATCTCGGCAAGGGCGTGCTGAAGGCCGTCGAGCATCTCAACACGGTCCTCAAGTCCGCCGTCGTAGGTGCGGACGCACGCGATCAGGCTGGCATCGATCAGAAGATGATCGAGCTCGACGGCACGGAGAACAAGGGCCGTCTCGGCGCCAACGCGATCCTGGCGATCTCGCTGGCGACCGCACATGCCGCGGCGCGCGATGCCGGCCTGCCGCTTTACCGGTATCTCGGACAGAGCCTCGCCGGCAGTCGCGAGCCCGTCATGCCCGTGCCCATGATGAACATCATCAACGGCGGCGCGCATGCCAACAACAGCCTCGATATCCAGGAGTTCATGATCCTCCCGGTCGGCGCGCCGAGCTTCCGCGAGGCGCTGCGTTATGGCGCCGAGGTGTTCCACCACCTGAAGAAGATTCTGGCCGAGCGCGGCTTCTCGACCGCGGTGGGCGATGAGGGCGGCTTCGCACCCAACCTGGGCTCGAACGAGGAGGCCCTCGGCATCATCCTGCAGGCCGTCGACAAGGCCGGCTACAAGCCCGGCCGCGACATCTGCCTAGGGCTCGATTGCGCGAGCTCGGAGTTCTTTCGCGACGGCAGCTACGATCTGAAGGCCGAGAAGCGCCGCTACTCGAGCGCGGAATTCACGCGCTATCTCGCCGACCTCGCCGGACGGTACCCGATCATCAGCATCGAGGACGGTATGGCCGAGGGGGACTGGGACGGGTGGGCGCATCTGACGCGCGCGCTCGGAGAGAAACACCAGCTCGTCGGTGACGACATTTTCGTCACCAACACCAGGATCCTCAAGGAAGGCATCGAGAAGCACATCGCCAACGCCATCCTCATCAAGCCCAATCAGATCGGGACGCTGACCGAGACGCTGGCTGCGATCGATCTTGCGGACGATTCCCATTACGCCGCGGTGATTTCCCACCGCTCCGGGGAGACCGAGGACAGCACCATCGCCGACCTCGCGGTTGCCACGGCCGCCACCCAGATCAAGACCGGCTCGCTCTCCCGCTCCGACCGCATCGCCAAATACAACCAGCTGCTGCGCATCGAGGCCGAGCTCGGCAAAGTCCGCTATGCGGGCCGTGACGCGTTCCCTGTCAAGGTTTGAGGAAATGGTATCCTTCTTGGCAAGATGAACGGGGTTCGCGCGAGCGAACCCCGTTAAGACCTGTGCGCAGCACATGAGAATACTCGCCGCAGCCCTTCTCCTCGTCCTGGTCCTCCTCCAGTACCGGATCTGGGTCTCCGATGACGGCCTTCGCGGTGTCGAGCGTCTCCAGCATGCCGTCGCCGCGCAGCAGAAGCTGAACACGCAGCTCACCGAGCGCAACAGCCGCCTCGAGGCGGAAGTCGAGGACCTCAAGTCCGGCACGGCCGCCATCGACGAGCTCGCCCGCAGCGACCTCGGCATGATCGGCCCCGACGAGACCTTCTACCAGGTGGTCGAGCCGCCTCCCGTCGGCAGCAGGCCCGTTGGCGCGCAGACCGCTGCCGCGAAATGACAAAATTGTCGGGAGCGAGAGGGACGGGGCCTCGCAACTACTGGCTGGTCATGCCGGCCGCCGGGGTCGGCCGCCGCTTTGGCGGCGACCGCCCGAAGCAGTACGCGGCCCTCTGCGGCCGTACCGTCATCGAGTGGGCCCTGGATCCCTTCCTGACCGACCCCCGCTGCGCCGGTGCCGTGGTGGCCCTCGCCGAGGATGATCCGTATTGGGCCGCCATCGCCCCTCCCGAGGTCCTGGTGGCACGGGGAGGCGGGGAGCGCAGCCACTCCGTGCGCAACGGCCTGACGGCGCTCTCCGCCCGTGCGGGCCGTGACGACTGGGTACTGGTCCACGACGCAGCGAGGCCGTGTCTGCCGCGCCAGGATCTGGACCGCCTGCTCGCCGATCTCGCTACCCACGCGGTCGGGGGACTGCTCGCGAGCCCGGCCGCAGATACTTTGAAGCGTGCCGACGCCTCCCGAGCAGTGCAAGAGACCGTTGACCGCTCCGGGCTGTGGCGCGCCCTGACACCGCAGATGTTCCGCTACGGCCGCCTCTGCGAGGCGCTCGACGGTGCACACGAGGCGAACCGTATCCCCACCGATGAGGCGCAGGCGATCGAATGGCTCGGCGATCGTCCCAAGCTGATCGAGGGGGCCGCTGCAAACCTCAAGATCACCGGCTCCGCGGATCTGGCGATCGCGGCCGCGCTGCTGAAGGAAACCCGCTGATGAGAATAGGCTCCGGCATCGACGTGCATGCATTCGGTCCGGGCGACTTTCTCATGCTGGGCGGAGTGCGCGTCGCGCATACGCACGGTGTGCTAGCGCACTCCGATGGGGACGTGGTGTTGCATGCACTCACCGATGCGCTGCTCGGGGCGGCCGGCCTCGGCGACATCGGCCAACATTTCAAGGATACCGACCCGAGATGGAAGGGCGCCGACAGCAAGCACTTCGTGCGGGCGGTCATGGACATGCTGCGCGCCCGCAGGCTCCGCGTGGGCAATGCCGACGTGACGGTACTCGCCGAGAGGCCGAAGCTCTCACCGGTGCGCGATGACATCCGGCGCCAGGTGGCGGAGCTTCTCGAGGTCGGCCTCGAGCAGGTCAACGTGAAGGCCACCACGACCGAGAAGCTCGGCTTTCTCGGGCGCTCCGAAGGCATCGCTGCGCAGGCCGTGGTGCTTCTGCTCGATGTCGCCTGAGGCGGCGCTCGATCCGCCGCGCGCCCATGGCGCGCCGCTCTGCGCCGCGAGATTGCGCACCGAGCCCGAGGACTTCCTGGTCGAGGAGCTGCTCGGTTTCGAGGCCTCCGGCACCGGCCAACACGTGCTTCTCAAAGTGCGTAAACGCAACGCCAACACGCTGTGGATTGCCCGCGAGCTTGCGAACGCCTGCGGGTGCCGCGCGGGCGATGTCGGCTATGCGGGCCTGAAGGACCGCCGCGCGGTGGCGGTGCAATGGTTCACCGTGCCGCAGTCCCGGCTCGCGCCGTCGGACTGGATCGGTAAGGGAAGCGGCGAATATGAGGTTCTGGAGGCGCATCGCCACTCCCGTAAGCTCCCCCGTGGGGCGCTCGCGGGCAATCGCTTCGTGATCACGGCTCGCGGCGCCGCCGTCGATGAGGCTTCTCTTGCCGGCCGCCTCGCCGCCATCGAGAGCCGCGGGGTGCCGAATTACTTCGGTCCGCAGCGCTTCGGCCGGGACGGGGCCAACCTCCAGCGCATGGGCGAGGATCTGCGGGCGCTGCGGCCCGCGGACCGCGGTTTCATTCTTTCTGCAGCGCGCAGTCTGGTGTTCAATGCCGTGCTGGCCGCGCGCGTCGGCGACGGTAGTTGGGAGCGCTTGGAGCCGGGTGATCTCGCCAACCTCGACGGTCGGGCGAGTCATTTTCGGGTCGAGACGCCCGATGAGACACTCATCGAGCGGTGCACGCGGCTCGATATCCATCCCACCGGTCCGCTCTGGGGGAGCGGCTCACCGTTGACCGGCGGCAGGGTGTTGGAGCTCGAGCAGTGTGTCGCCTCGGGGCTGACGACCGCGTGTGGCCTCACGGCCCGAGCCGGCATGGAGCATGAGCGGCGCAGTCTCAGACTCGCGGTCCGCAACCTTCAGTGGCAACGCGAAGAGGATGCGGTCATCCTCCAGTTTCGCCTGAGCCGTGGTGCTTATGCGACGGCCGTGCTGCGCGAGGTATTCGCTGTGGACGCCGACTACGAGGAGAGCAGCACGTAGACCGCCCCCGTCCCCCCATCGACCTGCCGTGCGGAGACGTACGCCAGCACTGGCCCGACCTTGCGCAGCATTGCGCCGACCATGCCCTTGAGCACCGGGCCGCGATGCCCGGAGCGAAGACCCTTGCCGTGGACGATGCGTACGCAGCGCCATTGCCGCACGAGCGCCTGCGCCAGGAACTCGCGCAACGCCTGCTTCGCCTCGGCGACCGTGAGGCCGTGAAGGTCGATTTCCCCCTGCACGCGATAGTCGCCGCGGCGGAGCCTCCGCAGCACGGCCTCCTGAACGCCGGCACGATGGAAAACCAGCTCTTCACCACTCGCGAGCGCGGGGTCCATGAGCTCGCCGCCCAGGCTCTCCTCGAGCACGGCGAGCCGGTCGGCACGCGTGAAGCGTGCGGCTGGGCGCGGCCGCCGGCCGCGGCTGCGCTGCGGATCCGCCGGCGCCCGGGGATGTCCCAGCGGCTTGACGTCACGAACGGCTTCGCGGAACAGGCGGGCGTCCTCGCCGCTGCCTCCGGCGGGGGCATCTTTGGGCGATCTGGGACCCATGCTACCTCCGTGGAATTTTGTTCCAGTATAGTTACGCGCCCGCGGAATGGGGCGTGGGCCTTGCAATACCATAATTCAGGACAGTGAAGATCCTCCTCAGCAACGACGACGGCTACCGCTCGCGCGGCATCCGCCTCCTCAAAGATGCGCTCGCGACCCTCGCCGAGGTCACCGTCGTGGCGCCGGACCGCAACCGCAGCGGCGCGAGCAACTCGCTCACCCTCGATGTGCCGTTGCGGGTGTTCGAATCCGAGCCCGGCGTCTACTACGTGCAGGGCACGCCGACCGATTGCGTGCACCTGGCGATCTCGGGCCTGTTCGATTACGAGCACGACATGGTCGTCTCGGGCATCAACGACGGCGCGAACCTCGGCGATGACGTGCTTTATTCCGGCACCGTCGCGGCGGCGATCGAAGGCCGCTTCCTCGGCCTGCCGACGGTGGCGATCTCGCTGTGCACGACACCCGACTCCGAAGCGCATTTCGAGACTGCCTCGGCCGTCGCGCGGCAGCTCGTCGGGCAGCTCGTGCGCAGCCCGCTCGAGCCGACCCTGATCCTCAATGTCAACGTACCCAACCTGCCGCTCGCGGCGTTGCGAGGCTTTCGCAGCACGCGGCTCGGATTTCGCCATCGCTCGGAGCCGATCCTGCCGGCGCGCGACCCGCGCGGGCGGCCTGTCTACTGGGTGGGACCTGCGGGCTCGCAACAGGACGCAGGGCCCGGAACCGATTTCGAAGCCATCGCCCAGGGTTGGGTGTCGGTGACTCCGTTGCAAATCGACTTCACCCGCCATTCCGCGCTGCCCACCCTGCAACTGTGGCTGGAAGGCATCCATGCCTGATCTGCGATTCTCCGGCATCGGCATGACCTCCGCGCGCACGCGCGACCGGCTGGTGCAGCGACTGCGCGAGCAGGGCATCGCGAGCCTCGCGGTGCTCGACCGGGTCCGCAACGTTCCCCGCCATATCTTCGTCGATGAAGCGTTGGGGAGCCGCGCGTACGAGGATACGGCGCTCCCGATCGGCTTCGGACAGACGATCTCACAACCCTACATCGTCGCGCGGATGACCGAGGCGCTGCTCGAGGGCGGCCCGTTGCTGAAAGTGCTCGAGGTCGGCACCGGCTGCGGCTATCAGACAGCGGTGCTGTCGCCGCTCGTCGAGCGCATCTACACCATCGAGCGCATCGGACCACTGCTCGATCGTGCCAAGGAGCGGTTGAAGGAGCTCGATGTCCGCAATGTCAGATTCCGGCATGGGGATGGCAGCGCCGGCTGGAAACCTCAGGCGCCGTTCGACGGCATTCTCGTCGCTGCAGCGCCGCTCATCGTTCCCGAAGCGCTGCTCAAGCAACTGCGGGTGGGCGGCAGACTCCTCGTGCCGGTGGGCCCCGAGGGCGAGCAGGAGCTCGTGCGCTTCACGCGCCGCGAGCAGCGCATCGACCGGGAATCGCTCGGGCCGGTGGCCTTCGTACCACTGCTGGGAGGCACCGGTTGAGAGAATTCAGATAAGACAAATATCGTAAGCTGCTGTAATAACATGAATTTGCAAGATTCAGTTGCTAAGCAGAGTGTGACCTGTTTAACATGTGCGCCTGTCGCTGACTGACGACAGCCGTCGTCCGCCGCAGAGCAGCCGGAAGAGGGCACAGGGAGGAGGGGATGCCGAAAGAAAAGCAACAACAGCGACGAACAAGAAGAAAAGCAGGCCGTCGTCCGAGTCTGTCAGCTCAGGATAACGGGTCGGTTGGTTGATGCCCCTCCCCCTGTGTCTTCTTCCGGCGGCTCTGCCGCCGGAAGAAAGCGCGCTCTGCGCCTAGCCGGCTTTTAGTCCAGGAATAGAGCAGCGACCGCGCGCCGCTCCTCCTGAACCAGGATGTTGTAAGTGCGGCAGGCTGCACCGAGATCCATCACCTCGAGGCCGACACCGTGCTCGGCGAACAGCGCGCGCACGCTCGCCGGCGGGAAGCGCTGGCGCTCGCCCGTGCCGAGCAAAACGACTTCAGGCTGCAGTGCGAAGATCGCTGTAAGGTGCTCTGGCAACAGCGATTCGAATCGCACCGGCGGCCAGTCTGTGATCAGCCGGTCCGCCGAGACGATACAGCTCGAGTGCACGATCTCATCGCCGATCCGCAGCTCCGCCGGCGAGTAGGCGCGCACGAGATTGATCCGGGAGCTGCTTTCCAGTGTGAGCTTCATGGTGACGGGTAGGATACGCCCGTGCGCGAAATCGTCATCGTGATTGCGGACCTGTATCTGGAGCCGGAGCCGGACAGGGTCGGCCGGCAAACAGCCCGCGCGAGAGAGGAGGCTGCGCCAGAGGTTGCGCAACAGGGCGACAGGCCGGGCGCGGCAATCGGGCATCTCATGCGCTTCGGCAACAGACGGCCGGTCGCCGAAGGTTGGCGCGCGTGGGTTGCGCGCTGGCTCGGCCTGTCACGGCACGCTCATTCGGCGCCGGCGAGCATCGCTGCGGCAGCGCTCGCGAGCGCTCCGGCTGGGCGTGCGGTCTGGCTTGCAACACCTCTACATCTCATCGCAGGCCTCGCGAGCGTGCACTTCGACAGGCGAAGTCTTCTACGCCTGCCGCTCGGGGAGCTCGAAGCGCTTGCAGTGGGCTTTGCCGAGACCTTCCGCGGATCGGAGTTCGGGCTGCATCCGCTCGCGAGCGGTGAGCTGCTGCTCTCGGGAGCCGCGGACGCGGTGCCATCGACCACCACCGAGCCTGCGCGTCTGCTCCTTCAGCCCGTGGCCGAGGCATTGCCGGCAGGAGAGGGCGCTCCTGAGCTGCGGCGCCTCACGGCTGAGATCGAAATGTGGCTGCACGGGCACCCGCTGAATGGTGAGCGCGCACGCCGCGGTGCGCCGCCGGTCTCAACGCTGTGGCTATGGGGCGGCGGCGCTCCGGCACTCGCACCTGCGACTTCCGCGGGGCAGATCACAGCGGCGGCGTTCGGCGAAGACGCCTATGTTCGAGGACTCTGGCGCATGGCCGGAGGAGAAAGCGCCGCGATGCCGGTAGACTGGGAGGCGCTGATCAGCGGGCGCTGCGTGCAGCGCGCGCTCGGTGTAGTGGAGGTTGCCGGATTGCTGCATGCTCATTCTTCGTGGCGACTCTCGGATGCAGTGGCCGACATCGACCGCAGGTTGTTGTCACCATCGCTCGCTGCGCTCCATCGCGGCGAGCTCGAGAGGCTGACGCTCATCGCGAATGACCGATGTCTCACGCTGCGGGCGGCGGATCGCTGGCGGCTCTGGCGGCGCAGACATACGGGCCTCGGGGGCCTCGCATGAATCTGCGCGTGGTGCGCCGATCTGCGGGTGGCGGGGAGGCATCGACGCTGCACGCCGGACTCCACCCGGTGCTGCGCCGGATCTATCTCGCCCGTGGGGTGCGAACGGCCCACGACCTCGATCTCTCGCTCGAGCGGCTGTTGCCGGTGAGCACGCTCGAGAGCATCGCTGCTGCGGTGGACCTGCTGCTCGCGCATCGCGCGGCGGGCCGCGTCTTGGTGATCGGGGACTTCGATGCGGACGGTGCGACCAGCACCGCCCTCGTCATGAGGGCATTGCGGGCCTGGGGGTTCGCCGCCGTCGATTTCCTGGTACCCAACCGCTTCGAGTTCGGTTATGGCCTCACTCCGGAGATCGTCACGCTGGCGGCAAGCCGAGCCCCGTCGCTCATCATTACGGTCGACAACGGGGTTTCGAGCGCCGCCGGGGTGGCGAGGGCGCGCGCACACGGCATCGATGTGCTGATCACTGACCATCATCTGCCCGGAGCGGAGCTTCCCTCCGCCAACGTCATCGTCAATCCCAACCTCACGGGGAGCCTGTTCGGGAGCCGCTCGCTCGCCGGCGTCGGTGTCGCTTTCTATGTGATGGCGGCCCTGAAACGGCGGCTCGATGAGGCGTGCCTCACGCCCCCGGGAGCGCCGGGGGCGGCGGAGTTTCTCGACCTCGTCGCGCTCGGCACGGTGGCCGACCTCGTGCCGCTCGACCCCAACAACCGGGTGCTCGTCGCGCAGGGCCTGCGGCGCATCCGCGCCGGCCGTTGCGCCGCCGGCATCCGCGCTCTGTTGGAAATCGCCGGGCGGTCCCTGGAGGGGCTGATCGCGGCCGATCTCGCCTTTGCCGTCGCGCCGCGGCTGAATGCCGCGGGCCGCCTGGATGACATGTCCGTTGGAATTAGGTGTCTGCTCGCCGACGATGCGGGCACCGCGGAGGCGCTGGCGAGGCGTCTCGATGAGCTCAACCAGGAGCGGCGGGCGATCGAGGGGCGCATGCAGGTGGAGGCGCTCGCGGCAGTGCGCCGCCTTCGCGACCCCGGCCCGCGCGCCCTCGAGCGAAGCGGTGTCTGTCTCTTCGATGAGAGCTGGCATCAGGGCGTCGTCGGGCTCGTGGCGAGCCGCATCAAGGAGCACATCCGCCGGCCCGTGATCGCCTTTGCGGTCGCAGGCGAGGGGCAGCTGCGCGGCTCGGCACGCTCTACGCCCGGCATCCACATCCGAGATGTGCTCGCGAGCCTCGATGTGCGCCATCCGCAGCTCATCGGCAGGTTCGGCGGCCACGCGATGGCGGCCGGCCTGACGCTCGAGCGCTCCCGGCTGGATTTCTTTGCCCGCGCCTTCGACGAGGAGGTCGCTGCCTGGGCGGCACAGTGCGGCCCGAGCGATGCTGTCGAGACCGACGGTGAGCTGGCGTTGGAAGAGATCGCGCTCGAGACGGCGCACG
>DASUHA010000037.1:0-21113 GCA_036273735.1 Steroidobacteraceae bacterium
CCTCGTCCTTTCCACGCTGCACACCAATGACGCTCCACAGACTTTGACGCGGCTGGTCGACATGGGCGTCAAACCCTACGCCATCGCCACGTCGGTCAGCCTCATCATTGCTCAACGACTGGCGCGACGCTTGTGCTCCCAATGTAAGCAACCTATGGACGTTCCGGAAGAAGCCCTGCTCAAGGAGGGCTTTACCCATGAGGATGTGAAGGGCGGGCTGCGGATATTCACGCCGAAAGGCTGTGGCAGCTGTACGGATGGCTACAAGGGACGAGTGGGTATCTACCAGGTCTTGCCGGTGACAGACAGCATCGCCCGCACCATCCTCGCGGGCGGTAGCGCCCCCGAAATCGGCGATCAGGCCGCGAAAGAAGGTGTATGGGACCTTCGCCGCTCAGGCCTCGAGAAAGTGAAGGCCGGCCTCACCAGTCTCGAGGAAATCAACAGCGTCACTATTGACTGACGAAGGGCCGAGCATATATGGCACCTGCAGCAACTGCGACCGTCAAGACAATCAAACGCGATGTCTCATTCGCGTGGGAGGGCCGCGACAAGCGTGGCCAGCGCATCAAGGGCAAGAGCCTTGCGCCTGATGAATCCGCGCTGCGTGTGGAGCTGCGCCGACAGGGCATTGCCCCATCCCGCATCCGCAAGCAAGCCAGCAAGCTGAAGGGCGGCAAAGTCACCCCGGGTGACATCGCCGTATTCAGTCGTCAGCTTGCAACCATGCTCGCCTCAGGCATCCCGATGGTGCAGGCGTTCGAAATCGTCGGCAGCGGCAGCGAAAAGCCGGCCATGCAGAAGCTGATTCTCGATATCAAGGCGGACGTCGAAGCGGGCACCTCGCTGCACGAGGCCTTGGCCAAGCATCCGTTGTACTTCGATGACCTGTTCGTGAATCTGGTGGAGGCAGGCGAGCAGGCCGGCGCGCTCGAGACCCTGCTCGACAAGGTGGCGACCTACAAGGAAAAGTCCGAGGCCCTCAAGAAGAAGGTCAAGAAGGCGCTCTTTTACCCGGCAGCGGTGCTCGTCGTAGCATTCATCGTCACGATCATCCTCCTGATATTCGTGATTCCGGAGTTCCAACAGCTCTTCCAGGGCTTTGGCGCCAACCTGCCCGCATTCACCCAGTTCGTCATCGACTTGTCGCTGCTCGTGCAGCACGACGGAATATTCCTTGCCATCGTGGCCGGGGCGGCGATTTACGCTTTCCTATATTTCAAGAAGCGCTCGCGCAAGATGCGCGAAGTCCTCGATAGGATCTCACTCAAGGTTCCCATCATCGGGCCAATCATCAACAAGGCGGCCATCGCCCGCTACGCGCGCACGCTCTCGACGATGTTCGCCGCAGGCGTGCCCCTCGTCGAGGCCCTGGAATCCGTGGCCGGTGCATGCGGCAACATCGTCTACGAGGATGCCGTCATGAAGATGAAGGACGAGGTCGCCACCGGCCAGCGCCTGCAGCGTGCCATGGAGGCCCGAGGCATCTTCCCGAACATGGTCGTGCAGATGATCGCGGTCGGTGAGGAATCGGGCTCGCTCGATACCATGTCGGCCAAGGTCGCGACATTCTTCGAGGCCGAGGTGGACAACGCGGTGGACGCCATGTCGAGCCTGATGGAGCCGCTGATCATGGTCGTGCTCGGCGTGCTCGTCGGTGGGCTCGTGATCGCAATGTACCTGCCCATATTCAAGATGGGCTCGGTCGTCGGCTGACGGCGTACTCAACAACCCTCACCGACAGAACGCCGCGCCTCGCGCGGCGTTTTGATTGAAAGACTCAGATGTCCGCGCTCTCGCTCCTCGCCGCCTCACCTGCCCTGTTCATCGGCGTCTGTCTAATGCTCGGCCTCGTGGTGGGCAGCTTCCTCAACGTGGTCATCCACCGTGTGCCCATCATGATGGAGCGGCAGTGGCGGGAGCAGTGCGCAGAGCTCGCGCAGCCCGACCTCGCGGCCACCGTCCCCGCGGCCGCTCAGCCCGCCAGGGAGCGGTTCAACCTCGTAGTGCCACGATCGGCCTGCCCCGCCTGCAAGGCACCGATCACGGCGCTGCAGAACATCCCGATCCTGAGCTACGCCGTCCTCCGCGGCCGCTGCGCCAGCTGTGGCGCCCGCATCAGCGTCCGCTACCCCATCGTCGAGGCACTCACGGGTGCCCTCTCCGCAGGTGTCGCCTGGCAGCTGGGCTTCGGCTGGCCGGCGGCGGCCGGGCTGGTGCTCACGTGGTTCCTGGTGGCGCTCGCCTTCATCGACATCGACCATCAATTGCTGCCCGATAGCCTCACGCTTCCCCTCCTCTGGCTCGGCCTCGTCCTCAGCCTCTTTGCCCCGGGGCCAGCCGGCGCGCCGGTGCCGGTGGACATGCGCTCGAGCATCATCGGGGCAATTGCCGGTTACCTCAGTCTCTGGAGCGTCTATCATCTCTTCCGTCTCCTGACCGGCAAGGAAGGCATGGGGTACGGTGACTTCAAGCTCCTGGCGGCGCTCGGCGCGTGGCTCGGGTGGCAAATGCTGCTACCGACGGTGCTGATCGCCGCGGCCGTGGGGGCGGTGTCGGGTATTGCGCTGCTGGCTTCCAGGGGGCAGAACCGCTCGACCCCGATCGCCTTCGGGCCGTTTTTGGCTGCCGCGGGCTGGCTGATGCTGATGTTCGGCCATGGATTGGTGGCGGGCTATCTCGGGCTGTTCGCGCATTGATTGATTGAGACATGGCCAATCGCAAAATCTTTCGTGTCGGACTGACGGGTGGCATCGCGAGCGGCAAATCCACCGCCGTCAAGTTCTTCGCGGCGCTCGGTGTCCCGATCATCGATACGGATCAGGTGGCGCGTGAAGTGGTGGAGCCCGGGCAGCCGCCGCTCGAGCGGCTGGTGGAGCGGTTCGGGCGCACGATCCTCACGCCGGACGGCCATCTCGATCGGCCGAAGCTGCGCGAGATTGTCTTCTCGGACCCCCGGGCGCGGGCCGATCTCGAAGCGCTCACACATCCGGCGATCGGGACTGCGGTGCAAGCATGGTCAGCCGCCGCCGGAGGTCCTTACCAGATACTCGTCATTCCTCTGCTCGTGGAGAAGGGGCTCGCGCCTCAGGTCGATCGCGTGCTCGTGGTCGATTGCGACGAAGAGCTGCAGCTCCGGCGGCTGCAGGCGAGAGACGGCTCGACGACCGAGCAGGCGCGCGCGATCCTGAATGCGCAGACCTCGCGCGCCGCACGGCTCAAGGCGGCGCATGACGTGATTCAGAACGACGGCGATTTGAGCGCGGTGCGGGATCAGGTGTCTGCGCTGCACAGCCGCTATATGGAGCTTGCGGGACAATAAAGAGCGGGTGGTCAGGGGTACCGCCGCGAGCGCCGCCAGCGTCCGGCCGCACTGACTCCCTGCTGACCGTTTACGCGCCCCGCGCATGTCGAGCACAATAGCTCGCATGACGAACGACGCCGACGCCCCCGAGGCCGCCGAGCCTCTGCAAGCCGCCGCGCCCGAGGCGCAAGAGAACGATCGCACCCTGGTCTTCGAGCAGCCGCTCAACGAGCGCATGCGCACCTTCCTGCGCCTCGACTTCCTTTACAGCCAGGCGCTCTACCACAACGAGATGGGTAGTGAGTGGGGCACCCGCGCGGCCGTCACCAGCCTGATCGATATCCTGGCCATCATCACGCGCAGCGACGTGCGCTCCGATGCGCTCAAGGAGCTCGAGCGACAGCTCACCGCGCTCGGCGAATTCCAGTCGAAGCCCGGGGTCGATACCAACCGCCTGAAGAGCCTGATCGGCAACGTGACCCGGCTGCGCGGGGAGTTGCTGAACGCCGGGGTCGCCAATCTTCAGCCATTGAAGGAGTCGGACTTCCTCAACGCCGTCAAGCATCGCAGCAGCATCCCGGGCGGCACCTGCGAGTTCGACCTGCCGGATTACCTCTTCTGGCTGTCGCAGCCTGACGAGGCGCGGACGCGGGCCTTCAATCAGTGGCTCGCCGTGCTGCGCCCTCTTTGCGATGCAGTCTCTGAGCTCATCTGGCTGACTCGCCAGAACGGCCGCACCCGGCAGGAGACGGCCCCGGGCGGCAGCTTCACCATGACCTTCGAGCGCGAAAACCCGCTGCAGCTCCTGCGCATCGCGCTTCCCGCCTCGACGGGCCTCTACCCGGAAGTCAGCGGCAGCCACCACCGCTGCAACGTACGGTTCCTCAGCTGGAAAGGGCTCTCGGAGCGGCCCACTCAGGCCAGTGGGGACGTCAAGTTCCTGCTGACCTGCTGCAGCTGATGGCCGTCCAGCGCGTCAAGTGCCCCACCTGCGAGCGCGAGATCGATTGGGCGCAATCCCCCTTTCGGCCCTTCTGCAGCGAGCGCTGCCGGCTCATCGATCTCGGCGCCTGGCTGACGGAGAAGCACGCGATCCCGGGCGAGCCCGTGCAGGACGATCAGGGGCAGGCAGGCTCCCAGGGCGGAGAGCCACCACCACACGGAAGGCCCTCCTGAGCTGCGCCTAACCGGGCGGCTGTGCTCCCAGCCACTTCGCCGCGAACGCCAGCTCGTCGGCCGTGCGCTCCCGCCTCATCATCGATGGCTCGCCTGGCCCCCGGTCGCTGTCGATCCGGATGAGGATGGGCCGGCCGCAGATCTGCTGCGCCTGGAGGACTGCGGCGAGCTCATACCCCTCCCACGGCCTGATGCCGCCAGTCTCGGACGTGACGATGAGCGTCGGCGGAAAGCAGTTGCCGGAGGCGATCTGGCGGTATTGCGGCCAAGTGCCGGTGGGCAGCGCCGCGCCGAAGAAGTCCGGCCGCTGAATCAATGCGGCGCCGGCCAACAAGCCACCGAACCCCCTGCCATAAAGGCCGAGCCGCGACCGACGGGTATACCGCTGATCGATCAGCGACTGCGCCGCCGCGAACAGATCGCTCAGCGCGGGCGATCCTGCGGGCAGCGCGTTGGCGGCCCCGCCACCACGCACCTGTGCACGCGCATAGACACCGCCCATTGCTGTCCAGGCCAACACAAATGGCTGCAGCAGCGGACTTTCAGGCTTGCTGGCCGCGCGATACGCCGAGAGGAGCGTGGGCTGGTTGCCGTCTCGAGGCGAGCCGCGCCGATGTGCGATCTCCATCGGCAGGCGAGTGCCGTCCGGACCGAGATAGAGAACGCGCTCCACGACGACCTCGTTGGAAGCGCCGGCTCCTGCAGCCTGGAGCTGCTCGAGCCTACTCTCGATCCAGGCGCGCTGCGGGATTCCTGCCAGGGCCTGCGATGTCTTTTGATTCTCGGCGGCGATCCAACGCCGGGTTCGGTTGGAATGGACGTTCTCGAGCCAGTCGTACGGATTCTCGCTGCCGCTCCCGCCCAGCGGCCGCACCCGCGCGGCAAACGGGTTCATCCGGGGCGCCGACGGCGAGGGATTGGCGCCCACGCCAATCTGCGTGGCTGTCGGCTGCGGCACCCCCAGAGGGCCTCTCCCAGGAACCGGAGTCGGCCGGCTCGCCATGAATCCGGCGCAGCCGGCCAGCAGTCCTGCCAGGCCAACCGCGAGAGACATCCCGCGGAGTCGTCTGTATCTACCCATGCCCCACTCCGGTCTTTCGTGCCGCACCGATTATCACAAAAAGGAGCTCCCTGGGTATGGCGCGCGTCAGCGCCAACAGCGCCAGGTAGAGTGCGCCCCCCGCCGCAAGCGCCAACAGCCATGGCGCACCGAAGCCGGAGAGGTACCTCATGGTCAGCGCCGCCAGAGCGCCGGCAACGATCGCCTTGGCGGGATTGGCGAGCGAAGGGAGATGGCGACCGGCGTGCGTCAAGCCCACGATCATCGCAACCAGGGCGGTGGCTTCCGCGACGACGGTGCCGGCGGCAGCACCCAGGAGCGAGAACCGCGGAATCAACCCGAAATAAGCCACGAACGCACAGGTGCACGCCACGCCATCTCCGATCAGCACCAGGCGTGGCCTCTCGCATGCGACCAACGTGAATCGCAGAACGTGGGTGAACCCCGCCAGGGCCACTGCAAAGGAGATCACGATGAGCGCCGGCGCACCTGCGGCGAACCGCTCGCCGGAGATGAGCGCCAGCAGCCGGTCGGCGAACGGCGCGAACGCAATCACGATGCCCACGCCATAGACGGCCGCCGCATCGAGTGCGCTGCGGAGCTGACGCGAGAACGCCGCGCGGTCGCGCGCGGCGCTCAGCGTGAGTGCCGGCATCATGAGTCCCGCGAGGATGTAGGGAACGGAAGTCGTGACCTCGAACAGCTTGGACGACACCCCGTAGAGACCCACGGCCGCCGCTGGCTGAAACAGCGACAGCAGGAGGGAGTCACCGCGCAGCATGGCCATGCCGAGAATCTGCGAGCCGGCGAGCGGCAGGCCCGCGATCAGATACTGCCGCCAAAGCGGCAGATCGAAGCTCACCTTGAACGGCAGGAGTCGCCGCACCAGCCGGATGGATATGGCGAGGGCGGTCATTGCACCCAACAGCGTCGCGGCGAGCATCGGCAGCGCGCCGACATGCGTGAGCGTCAATACGGCGACTGCGGCCAGCGTCACCACGGCTCCCGTGACCTCTGCAACTGCATTGCGCGCTTGCTTGAGGAGACTCTGGAAGGCCGCAATGAGAAAGTCGCTCGCCTGTAGACACGTGTAGATCGCCGCTCCGATCAGCGTGCCCCATTTGACGCGTGGGTCGTATGGCGTGAGCCACGCCACCGCCGCAGCCGCCAGCAGAACGCTGCCGGTGGTTACGACCCGCAACGGCAGCGCGTTTCCGAGAATACGGGCTGCAGCGGCAGAGTCCTGCGACATCCGCCGTAGCGTCACCATGTAGAGGCCGGAGTCTCCTAGTACGGCAGCAAAAGCCGAGTAGGTGAGCACCGTCCGGTAGTAGCCGAACTCCGTGGGACCCAGGTGACGGGTCAGCACGACCATCGTCAGCAGTCCCGCCACGCCGGTGGCGGCTTTGGCGGTGATGACTGCGGCCATGTTTGTGGCCAGAGCGCGCAGCCGGCTCATGCCGCGGCGGCCTTTCGAATTTGGGCTGTGTGGGCTGTGGCACTGCACAGCCGGCAAAAGTCGCGCCTTTTGACGGCGACAACGAAGCCGATGTCCGACAAACGCGCAGGAGCGCGTTTTAACGACCGCAGGTCGGCCCGCAGGGCGCCGTCCAGGGATGGAGAGGCGCAAAAACGGCCGCAGGCCAGTTTTTCCATTTGACTAGGCACGCAAATTGCGAGCTGTAGCCGAGGCAGAGCATCCGCGGCGCCCGAGCGCCCCGGGCCCCAACCGCGGAGAACAATCGAGTACTTGGTGGGCACCACGGCTAGCATCGCATGAAAGTAGGCATCCTCGCAGGCGGTGTCGGCTCACGGCTCGCAGAGGAGACCGTCGTGCGGCCGAAGCCCATGATCGAGATCGGCGGCCGCCCGATCCTCTGGCACATTTTGATGCATTACTCGACCTACGGCTTCAAGGAGTTCGTGGTCGCACTCGGCTACAAGGGCGAATACATCAAGCGCTACATGGCCGACTACTGCTCGCTTGCTCCCGATCTGCGCGTGTCGCTGAGGACAGGCAGAGTCGAGCGGCGCGGCAACGGCAATGACGAGCACGGCTCCGAGGACTGGGTCGTGGATCTCATCGACACCGGCCAACGGACCAACACCGGCGGACGCATCAAGCGGCTTGCACCTCATCTCGGCCAGGGAACCTTCATGTTGACGTGGGGGGACGGTGTATCCAACGTCAACTTGACAGACCTCCTGAAGTTCCACCGCAGCCACGGGCGCATTGCCACGGTAACCGCCGTGCGCCCGCCGGCACGCTTCGGCCGCCTGGAGCTCGACGGCAATCGCGTGGCGCGCTTCGACGAGAAGCCGCTCTCGGGTGAGGCATGGATCAACGGCGCCTTCTTCGTCCTCGAGCCCCGGGTCTTCGACTACATCGCCGGCGATGACACGCTGTTCGAGCGTGAGCCGCTGGAACGCCTGGCGAGCGACGGCGAGCTCATGGCCTTCCAGCACGACGGCTTCTGGCAATGCATGGACACCATGCGTGACAAGGTGCGCCTCGAATCGCTCTGGGCGAGCGGCGAGGCGCCGTGGAAGATTTGGTAGCAAGAGGCACGACAGCACACATGCAATCCCTGCGAGTACTCCTGACCGGTCACGACGGCTACATCGGACACGTCCTCCTGCCAATGCTGCTCGATCACGGCCATCGCGTGACGGGCCTCGACAGCTTCCTCTATGAAGACTGTGGCTTCGCCACCGAAGAAGCGGCGGCCGTTGCCGTCGTGCGCAAGGACATCCGCGAAGTGGCGCTCGAAGATCTGCGCGGCATCGATGCGGTTCTTCACCTTGCCGGCATCTCCAACGATCCGCTGGGCGATCTCGAGCCCTCGGCCACCTATGCCATCAATCACGAGGCATCCGTACGCCTGGCACGGCTCGCGAAGGAGGCTGGCGTTTGCCGCTATGTCTTCTCCTCGTCCTGCAGCAACTACGGCGCCGCCGGCGATGCGTATCTCGATGAGACGGCAGGCTTCAATCCGGTGACGCCGTACGCCGAGAGCAAAGTCTGGGTGGAGCGCGACGTCGCGAAGCTCGCGGACGACACCTTCAGTCCCACCTTCCTGCGAAGCGCGACGGCGTTCGGGGTCTCCTCGCGGCTGCGCGGCGACCTGGTGGTCAACAACCTCGTGGGCTATGCCTGTACCACCGGTGAGGTGCTCATCAAGAGCGATGGCATGCCGTGGCGGCCTCTCGTGCACATCGAAGACATTGCAAGAGCGTTCGTGGCCGTTCTCGAGGCGCCACGCGAGCTCGTCCACAACGAGGCATTCAACGTCGGAATCACTTCCGAGAACTATCGGGTCCGCGAGGTCGCGGATATGGTCTCTCAGATCGTCCCGGACTCGCGAGTGACCTATGCAGGAGACGCGAGCCCGGACGCACGCAACTACCGTGTCGACTGCAACAAGATACGCTCGCGCCTGCCTGCCTATCGGCCCTGCTGGACCGTGCGCAAGGGCATCGAGCAGGTGTACGAGGCGTTCTCGCATCACGGCACCAGCGCGGAGGAGTTCCTCAGCTCGCAGTTCATCCGTCTGAAGCGCATCCGGGAGTTGCAGACGGCCGGCGCTCTGGACGAGATGTTGCGGTGGCGGGAGCCGGCACATCCGACCTCCGCGCGACATTGCTCGGTGGCATGACAAAATCGTCTGGAACGATTTTGGACGGCGATAGCCGGCCCGAAGGGGTTTCCCGGTGAATATCCGCTCACGAACGCGGAGCTCAGAGGGCGCAGGGACGGAGCCTCGCAACAAGTCATCCGACACGATCCGCTGTCGAAGTTGCCGGGGGACGGACCTCAGCGTTTTCCTGTCGCTCGGCGACCTGCCTCTGTCGGACGGCCTGCTGGCGGCCGATGACCTCGAGCGGAAGGAGCCCCGCTATCCTCTGGATGTAGCCTTCTGTCCGGATTGCACCCTGGTACAGATCCTGGAGACGGTGCCGCCGGAGCAACTCTTCGGCGCGGACTATCCTTACTTCTCCTCCTTCACCGACACCTTGCTCGAGCACTCGGCGGCGAACGTCCAGGCGCGCATCGCGGAGCGGCAGCTCGATGGCAGCTCACTGGTGGTCGAGCTCGCCAGCAACGACGGCTATCTGCTGCAGTACTATCAGGCCCGCGGCATTCCGGTGCTCGGCATCGATCCGGCGCCCGGCCCGGTTGCGGCAGCGCGCAAGCGGGGCATCGAGACGCTGCAGGCGTTCTTCGGGCGCGATCTGGCTGCCCGGCTCGCAGCCGACGGACGCCGCGCCGATGTCATCCATGCCAACAACGTACTCGCGCACGTGGCGGATACGAACGGATTCGTGGCGGGCATCGGCGTGTTACTGAAGGAGGACGGGGTAGCCGTGATCGAGGCTCCATACGTGAAGGAGCTGATCGATCACGGCGAGTTCGACACCATCTATCACGAGCACCTCTGTTATTTCTCGGTGACCGCGCTGGCGCAGCTCTTTCGCCGCCACGGGCTGTCGCTGAATCGTGTGGAGCCGCTCGAGATTCATGGTGGGTCGCTGCGCCTCTTCGTGGGCAGGCGGAGCCAGGCGGACCGGTCGGTGGGCGAGTATCTGCAGGCGGAGCAGGCATCGGGCATGGATCGCCTCGAGTACTACTCGGACTTCTCTTCCCGGGTGGAGCGGATCCGCAGTGACCTTTTGGCACTGCTCGAGCGACTGCGGCGCGGCGGCGCGCGCATTGCGGGTTATGGGGCGGCTGCCAAAGGGACCATCCTGCTCAACTTTTCGGGAATCGGGCCGGAGGTGTTGGGATTCGTGGCGGACCGGAACGTGCACAAGCAGGGGCGGTACATCCCGGGGGTGCGGCTGCCGATCGCGCCGCCGGCGCGGATTCTCGAGGATCAGCCCGATTATCTGTTGATTCTGCCTTGGAACTTCAAGGAGGAGATCATGGAGCAGCAGTCGGAATATCGGCGGCGGGGGGGACGGTTCATCGTTCCTGTTCCTCAACCTGTCATTCTCTGACCGCGGATGTCCAATTGTGCCGCCTGCGGCGGCGGCGATATTCAGATCTTCTACCGCGTCGGTGATGTGCCGGCGCACAGCTGTCTGATGCTGTCATCCAGGGAAGAGGCACTGGCGTTTCCGAAAGGGGACATCGAGCTCGGGTTCTGCAGAGGGTGCGGTTTCATCGGGAATGTCAGGTTTGATGCGGGGCTCAACCGGTACTCGACGGCCTACGAGGAGACGCAGGCTTACTCGCCGCGGTTCCTCGAATTCCTGGACGAAGTCTGGGACGATCAGATCGCGAGATTCGAGCTGGGGCCGAGGATGACGGCGCTCGAGATCGGGTGCGGCAAGGGGGAATTCCTGGTGGGGCTCTGCGAGCGCAGCGGTTGCGCGGGGATCGGGCTCGATCCGGGGTACCGGCCGGAGCGCACGCGCTCGAGCGCGGCGGATCGGATCACATTCATCCGCGACTTCTACGGGCCGAAGTACGCACACCTGCACGCTGACTACGTTTGCTGTCGGCACACGCTCGAGCACATCGCTCCGGTGCTCGATTTCGTGCGCCTGGTGCGCGAGACCATCGGCGAGCGTCCCCACGTGAACGTCTTCTTCGAGCTGCCGGACATGGAGCGGGTCCTCGAGCAGGGCGCGTTCTGGGACGTCTATTACGAGCATTGCACCTATTTCACGCGCGGCTCACTCGCACGCCTCTTCCGCGCGGCGGGCTTCGACGTCCACCGCCTGTTCAAGGCTTATGATGATCAGTACCTGATGCTCGAGGCTCAGCCCGCCCCAGGGCCCACCGACGCGGCGCTTCCGCAGGAGAACGACCTTGCCCGCATCAGCGCGCTCGTCGGCCGCTTCGAGCAGCAGGTCAGCGAGCGGCTGCGATCCCTCTCGCAGACACTGGCGCGGCATCGCGCCCGCGGCCATCGAATCGCCATCTGGGGGTCGGGGTCGAAGTGCGTGTCGCTCATCAGCTCCCTGCGTCCCGGACCTGAGCTGACCGCGGTGGTGGACATCAATCCGCACAAGCACGGCAAATATCTCGCCGGCAGCGGCCTCGAGATCGTCTCGCCGGATGCCCTGCAATCGCTGCGCCCGGATATGGTCCTGGTGATGAACGCCATCTACACCGAAGAGATCAGGCGTGACCTCGCCGCTCGCTCTCTCCGGCCCGAGCTGATCGCGCTCTAGCCATCAGGCGGGCATACACCGGCTCCATCATCTCCGCCGCCCGCTCCCAACTGAATTCCCGCTCCACGGTCTCGCGGGCACGCGTGCCCAGTGCGTCTCTCAGAGACGGGTTTTCCGCCAGGCGCAGCACCGCGTCTGCGAATCCATTCACGTCACCATTCGCAACCACCAGGCCCGTCCGCTCGTGCTCCAGCACCTTGGCCGAACCTGCGCTCGCCACGATCGCCTTGCCGGCCGCCATGTAGTTGAGCAGCTTCTGCGGAATTCCCGGGCAGGCGGTGCGCGGCAACACCGCGATAGCCGCATTTGCGAGCCGCAGCGGCAGCTCCCCGAAACCGTCCGTCAGTACCTCGATCGCTTCCCGCACTCCCAGCCGCCGCGCCATCGTCTCATAGGGCTCAAAGGACGAGCTGACCGACAGGCAGAGCCGCAGGTCGTGCCGCACCTGCAATACCCGCGCAAACGCCTGGAGCAGCAGATCAATGTTCTGATACGGCGCCAGCGTTCCCGAGTAGAAGAGCCGGGTGAGGTCATCCCGCGCAGGCGGCGGGTCGACGCGAAAGCACGCGCTCTCCACCCCGTTCGTCACGACCGAGATGCGGCCCGCATCCAGCCCGTGCGCGCGAACCAACCGGTCTTTGATGTCCGGCGTCACCGCGACGACGTGGTCGGCGCGGCGGGGCAATGCCCCGTCGAGCCAGCTGCCCACGGCCCCGAAAGCACTGCGCGTGAGTCCCGGCGCGTAGCTCGGCAGCTCCGCCGACAGCATCGTATGCGCGTCATAGACGAGCGGCATGTTGTGGCGCAGCCGGGCGGGCAACGCAACCAACAGCCCTTCGACGTGATGCGCGTGGACGATATCGAACTGCTTCGCCGTGAGGACCCGCGAGAGCTTGTAGGCGAGCACCGGATCGTAGAGCACGAGCTTGCGAAAGCTCGGCCCCACCGGCATGCGCCAGTAGACCGGATGCCGGAAGATGCGATGTACCGGAAATGCGAGCGGCTGCGGCCCGTCGGCGATGTGATAGGTGATGAGCTCGACGTGATGGCCGCGTGCGGCGAGCGCTTCCGCCAGCCGCTCCACGCGCAACGGCGTGCCGCGCCGCGCCGGCATCGGACAGGCTGCAACCATTGCAATCCGAAACCGCTCCCCGGCACCGCCAGCCAGCTGAGGCCTCGTGAGTAATCTCGGGATGGCCGCATGCGCGGCGCGGGCGTGATCGCAGTCTTCCGTCATGTCGCGCGGAGCGGACCCGTGCGCCAACAGCAGCGGCGGGCCCACCTCTCCTTCCATCAGCGTCGCCGGTCCGCGAGCAGATGTCCCGGCGCCAGGCCAAAGAGCCGATTCTTCAACCGCTCCGCCTGTGCAGGCGCGCTGGGGAGGGCGACCGCCAGCAGGTCGACCATCGCTCGCGCGACGTTCCAGTTGTAGGCCCACCACCGGGCGAGCACCCCATAACAGCGGGACCGCTCGTTGGGTGTCAACACTTCGCGCCGCACCAGCCTCAGGTATTCGCCGTAGAGACGCCAGGTCGGGAAGCTCGGCTTTCCGGCCTGGGCGCTGTCGTGCCACGCCGCGCGGTCGGCTGCGCGCTGCTGGGAGCGGGTGTAGCGATTCGGATGCTCGCGCATGACGAGCAACGGCGCCGGCAGCTGGATGAGTCGACCACGCAACGAGAGCTGCGCGAGCAGTGCCCGGTCGGCGCCGTGGAAGGTCCCATGCAGCAGGGAATCGCGCAGCGTCGCGCGGCGGATCAGGCCGAAGAAATCCACACACGTGTGCGAGCGCAGCACCATCCATGCAAAGCGTGCGGACGGAGAGTACGAGTCCGCACCGGCGAGCTTGCTGTCGTAGAGCCCTATCTGCGCGCCGGTGGAGTCGATGTACGACACCACCGAGTTGCAGAGCACCGCGTCCGTGCGCTCCTCCAGGACCCGGTAGGCCTTGGAAAGGAAGGACGGCAGCATGCGATCATCGTGCGCCAGCCACTTGAAGTAGTGGCCGCGGGCATGCTCGAAGGCAAGGTTGTAGTTGGCAGCCGCGCCGAGATTGCGCGGGTTGCGGTAGTAGCGCACCCGGGGGTCACGGGCCTCATAGTCGCGGCAGATCTCGGCCGTCCGGTCGTGCGAAGCGTTATCGCAAAGGATGAGCTCTAGGTCGTCGAGGTTCTGCGTGAGTACTGAGCGGATGGCGTCCTCGAGGAAGGCCTCGCCGTTGAATACGGGCAGCCCCACGCTGACCAAGGGCACCTTGGCCGCAGACTCGGAAGCCTGATGCATCGCACCCCCTTGGCGTATATCGCACGTTCGGCGCCCTGCGCCGGAGAAGGTTCCCCTGACTAGCACATTACGTTCCGCGAAGGCTCAGTCCCCGCAGCGTCCCCCCGTGCGCGAAAGCGAATGCGTGAGCGGCCTAGGGCCGCTCTCTAGGTCGCCGGATCGAGGCTGGCTACCCGACAAAATCGCCGGGAGCGATTTTTGGACGGCGAAGCCGGCCCGCAGGGCCCGGCGCAGGATGTGCCGAGCAACCGCCGAAGGCGCCTATTGGGCCAGTCGACTAAGGAAATTTGATCTTGCCGCCCCCGGGGGCCTGACCTGGGCCGACGCCCGCACCGACCTCCGGCACGACGATGCGCGAGGCGGCCTCCCGGCGCATCTCGCGAGCCTCGTCGATGGCCTGCTCGAGCGCTGCATTGACTGCGTCGGGAAACTTTTCGAGAGCGTCCTCGAGGCTCTTGGCCTCGATCTCGAACGCGAGCGGCAGGACGCCCGCGGGAGTGAGGAGCTGTGTCTGGCCGGAGAACAGCACCGGCCGCTTGGGGTCATCGGCCCCGTCCACGGTCACGGGTGTCAGGCGGCGGATCGTGCCGGCCCGACGATCGGTATAGATCTCCTCCCGATAGAGGCCGGCTGAATCGAGGCGTACTTCGGGAAGATCACTCTTCGCTGCCATGGGGGATCCCGTGTGAGTTTCTAAGGAGGCGACGGCCATTGTACCAGTGCAGCCACGAACGGGCCGTCGGCCTCGAGGATGTCCTCGCCCGCGAGCCGGGCCCGCTCCACCCATTTCAGGCGCTGTCCGTCGAGCGGTTGGGGCTCGCCGCCGTAGCGCTCCACCATCCACATCGAGAGCTCGACGTCGCGGTCAGGATAACGGTGTGTCAGCCGCATCAGCGGGCGCGCCGAGATCACCTCGATACCGAGCTCTTCCTGGAGCTCGCGTGTGAGCGCGGTCTCCTCCGACTCGCCCGGAGCAACCTTGCCGCCGGGAAACTCCCAGCGACCTGCCATGTGCTTGCCGGCCGGGCGCTCCGCAATCAGGACTCTGCCTGAGCCATCGAGTATCCCTGCGGCAACAACGAGAATCGCCGGCCGGATGGGACCTCCAGAGTCCCCTGCACTCACTCGACGCTCGACAGCGCGCCGTGGCAGTGCTTGTACTTCTTCCCGGAACCGCAGGGGCAGGGCTCGTTGCGACCGATCTTGCGCTCACCGCGCACGAAGGTGCCTTGCGAGTCAGGAAGGGGCTGCGGCATGCCAGCCGGCCCGGCCCCGCCCTGTGCGCGTGGGCCGCTGCCCATCATCGCCGCTCGCGCGGCAGCCGGAACGGCCGCAGGGTCCGCTGGCATTTCACCGCCGCCTGCCAACGCCGACAGCGCCTCCGCGTGCTGAGCCTGCAGTGCCCGCATCAGCCGGCGGCGACGCTCCTCCTCCTCGCGATCGACCTCCTCCTGAGTGCGCACCTCGATCTGCATGAGACGCGTCACCGTCTCGAACTTCACGCGATCCAGCATCGCAGCGAACATCTGGAAGGCTTCGCGCTTGTATTCGGTGCGGTAGTCCTGCTGGGCGTAGCCGCGCAGGTGGATTCCCTGCCGCAGGTAGTCCATCGCGGCCAGGTGATCGCGCCAGTGGGCATCGAGGGTTCGCAACATGACGTCCTTCTCGATGTGACGCATCAAGTCGGCTTCGATGCGCGCAACCTTGGCGTCGTACGCCTGCTGCACTTCACGGGCCAGCCGCTCGCGCAGCGCCGGTTCCTCGAGCTCCGGCTCCTGCTCGAGCCAGCCCTTGACGTTGACGCGCACGTTGAAATCGCTCTCGAGCGCCTTGCTCAAGCCCTCGAGATCCCAATCGCTCGGCATCGCGTGCTTCGGCAGGTATTGGTCCACCAGGGTACCGATCGCCTCCTCCAGGATCCCGCGGATCGCCGCCGAGACATCCGCGGTTCCCATGATCTCGGTGCGCTGCTGGTAGATCACTTTGCGCTGGTCGTTGGCGACATCGTCAAAGAGCAGCAGTTGCTTGCGGATGTCGAAGTTGTGGGCTTCGACCTTGCGCTGCGCCTTCTCGATCTGGCGGCTCAGCATGCCGCTCTCGATGACTTCGCCCTCCTTCATGCCCGCCATCTTGAGCAGACGCTGCGTGCGCACCGGGTCGCCGAAGATGCGCATCAGATTGTCTTCCATCGAGAGATAGAAGCGGCTCGACCCCGGGTCACCCTGTCGGCCGGAGCGGCCGCGCAGCTGGTTGTCGATGCGGCGGGACTCGTGCCGCTCCGTGCCGATGATGTGTAGGCCGCCCGCGGCCACTACTTTCTGGTGCCGCGTCTGCCACTCGGATCTGACATTCTGGCGCACGGCCTCGTCAGCCTCTTCGCCCAATTCCTGGACAAGTGCGGCCAGCTCCGCTTCGAGGCTTCCGCCGAGGACGATGTCCGTGCCGCGGCCCGCCATGTTGGTGGCGATCGTCACCGCCCCGGCACGACCGGCCTGCGCGACGATGTGAGCCTCGCGCTCGTGTTGCTTGGCGTTGAGTACCTCGTGTCCGATGCCCTCTTTCTGCAGCACGCCGGACACCAGCTCCGAGGTTTCGATGGAAGTCGTGCCGACGAGCACCGGCTGCTCGCGCTCGACGCACTCGCGAATGTCCTCGATGATGGCCTTGAACTTGTCGTCCTGCGTCAGGTGCACGAAGTCAGCGCCATCCTTGCGGATCATCGGCTTGTGCGTCGGGATGACCATGACCTCCAGGCCATAGATCTCCAGGAACTCAGGGGCCTCGGTATCGGCGGTGCCCGTCATGCCCGAGAGTTTCTTGTACAGGCGGAAGTAGTTCTGGAAGGTGATGGAGGCGACCGTCTGGTTCTCCTCGCGCACGCGCACCCCTTCCTTGGCCTCGATCGCCTGGTGCAGCCCGTCCGACCAGCGCCGGCCGGGCATGGTGCGTCCGGTAAACTCATCGACGATGATGATCTCGCCGCCACGCACGATGTACTCGACATCCCGCTTGTAGAGAGCGTGCGCGCGCAGCGCCGCGTTCAAGTGATGCATCAGGCGGATGTTGGCCGGGTCGTAGAGGCTCTCGCCCTCGCGCAGCAGGCCCGCCTTCAGCATCAGCGCCTCGACCTGCTCGTGGCCATCCTCGGTGATGTGGACCTGTTTGGTCTTCTCCTCCACTGCGAAGTCGCCGGGTCCCTCCTCTTCGAGCTGGCGCGTCAGGCTCGGGACCAGTTGGTTGATTCGCAGGTACAGCTCCGTGCTCTCCTCGGCCGGGCCCGAGATGATGAGGGGCGTGCGCGCCTCATCGATCAGGATCGAGTCGACTTCGTCCACGATGGCGTAGGCGAGCGACCGCTGGACGCGCTCCTCCAGGCTGAAAGCCAGGTTGTCGCGCAGATAATCGAAGCCGAGCTCGTTGTTGGTTCCGTAGGTGATGTCGCAGGCGTACGCCTCGCGCTTCTCCTGCGGGGACTGGGAATTCTTGATCACCCCCACCGTGAGGCCGAGGAAGCGATGCACCGGTCCCATCCAGTCGGCATCGCGTTGCGCCAGATACTCGTTCACCGTGACGATGTGCACGCCCTCGCCGGTGAGGGCATTCAGGTAGGCGGGCAGGGTCGAGACCAGGGTCTTGCCCTCGCCGGTGCGCATCTCCGCGATCTTGCCCTGGTGCAGGGCGAGGCCGCCGATCAGCTGGACATCGAAGTGGCGCATCTTGAGCGTGCGCCAGGCCGCCTCCCGGACCACAGCAAAGGCTTCCGGCACCAGGTCATCGAGCGTCGCACCATCGCGCAGCCGCTGGCGGAATTCCTCGGTCTTGCCGCGCAGCGCCTCATCGCTGAGCTCCTTGAGCCCGGGCTCGAGCTCCGTAGCCGTGCGGATGTACCGGCCATAGCCGCGGATCATCCGATCATTGCGGCTACCGAAAATACGCTTGAGAGTGTCGAGCAACTTGACGATCCTGGTTTACTGGTCCGAGCCGGGGCGGCCCGGATACCCGCCTCACCCCAAAATGGGCCGGGAAACGGGCGGGGTATTCTACGCATGCCAGGCTGACTCCCCTAGTCCACTGGCGCAAATCGCTCCCGGCGATTTGCGCGGCCAGCCCTCTCGCAGGGATTCATCTCGCGGCCCAGGGAACGGCCCTGGACCGCTTCATCACTTGCTTTCGGGCTGGTTTTTGTTGGACCGCTCCGGAACCAAGCAGTGCGCCTCGGGCGTTGCAATGTGCCGGCTTGGCAGCCGGTCTTATCAGCCAGTCCCGGGCTGCGGGAATTCAGTCCTGTCCGTGTGCGCTCGCGGTGGATGGCGACTTCTCGGCCACCACGTGGGCCGTGCCCGTGCCGGTGAACGCTGCCGTTCCCGCCCGCAAGGCGACGAATCGGGCTGGATTCACCTCGTGACCGTTCTTCAGCACCTCGAAATGGACATGGGGGCCAGTGGAGCGGCCGGTATCGCCGACGAGGGCGAGAGGATCGCCTCGATTGACCGTCTCACCCACGTGCACGAGCACCTGATAGGCATGTCCGTAGCGCGTTGCGTAGCCGTTGCCATGGTCGACCTGAACCATGTTGCCGTAGCCGCCGCGCGGGCCCGCCCAGGTCACGATCCCGGCAGCCACGGCGCGAATGCGCGTGCCCTCGGGAGCCGCGAAGTCGATACCTTCGTGAAACTCTTCACCGCCCGTGAAGGGATCGACACGCCGGCCAAAGCCGGAAGACATGTATCCGCTGCTCACGGGGCGCCCCTCCGGGTGGATCTCCTGCCCGAGCTGGCGCGCGAGAATGACGTTCTCCAGCGCCGAGAGCTGTGAGCCGCTGGAATCGATCTGGCCCTGCAGGCTCTTCAGCATGGTGGAGACATCGGCCATCTCCGGCCGCGTGCCCGGGATGTCCATCTCCGGACCGCCCTGAGGCGGGTCCTGACCGAAGTTGAATTCAGTGCTCTTGATGCCCGCCATTGCGGTTAGTCGCTGTCCCAGCGCATCCAGACGGAGGACGTGCGCCTTCATGTCGCCGAGCTGAATGGCGATCGCATCGGCGCGCGCCTGCATCTGCTGCTTGAGATCGGCGATCTCCTCGCGCTGCCTGGCGAGGATCTGCGACCAGTGGTTAGTCTGTCCGAGGGGCAGGCCGGTTGCGCCGCCGCCATGTCCCAGGCTGAGGCCAATCCCGAAGGCACCGCCCACGATGGCAAGCCCCACGAGGAGCACGCCGGCGAGAGCCAGCGGAGGCAGGTTCAGCTCGCGGGCATGCCCGTGGCGCTTCGAAAAAAAGATGACATTCATGCCATGCGCTCCGGACGCGTGCGTACCCCTTCAGTAACGGCAGGTGACGCAGCAGCCTGAGCGCACGAGCCAGTCATGGCGGGCCTCCCCCGCCAAATTCGAAAGAACTTGCGCTTTGCCGGCAACCCCGCTGTCATGGCTCTCCGCTTTAGACCGGTGGCTTTGCGTCCCCGCCTTTCGACGGGTTTGCCCTTAAGCAGCAACCAGAATATGCCCAATAAGAGCCGTCCAGACAAGCACGGCGTCCGCAAACTCACGGTCCGCCCACCGCGAACCCGCTCACACTCGGCCTCCAGACCCGGCCATTCGGGCCCTCAGCCGCAGCGCGCACATTCTGTCAAAGACCTATTGGCGCGTGCGGTTCCCGTTCTGTCAAAAGCCGCCGGCCAATCCGCCCGCCAGGCTTTCTGGCGCAACTGGCTGCAGGCCCGTCTCCCGACCGACCTTCCCCCGCGAATCACCGGGATTACCGAGCGTGACGGTAACCTGATCGTTTTCGGCGAGTCCCCTGCGTGGTCAGCGCGCCTGCGCTACGCCCTCCAGGAGCTCGGCGTCGAGATCCGGGAGGCCCAGCCGGACATCAGGGAAGTTACCGTCCGGGTCTTGCCCGGTTCAAAGAAGTAGCCCTGCCCAACATTGGCGGCCGCGACCTTGCGGGAATGACCCGCTCAGGCGCCGCCGGAGCCGGGCAGAGCAGGCGCCTCGATGTAGGAGATCGGCGCATCGGCATAAGACTCGAATACCACCTTCTCCCAGGTGGTCGCGTCCGCGAGCAACGCCCGCAACAGCCGATTGTTGAGCGCATGTCCGGATTTATGGCCGCTGAACTCTCCGATCAGGCTGTGTCCCAGCAGATAGAGATCCCCGATCGCATCCAGGATCTTGTGCTTGACGAACTCGTCCTCGTACCGGAGTCCATCCTCGTTGAGCACCCTGAAATCATCGAGCACAATGGCGTTGTCGAGATTGCCGCCGAGCGCGAGATTACGCTCCCGCAGCATCTCCAGGTCGCGCATGAACCCGAACGTGCGCGCCCGGCTCACCTCCTTCAGGAAGGAAGTCGTCGAGAAGTCCATCGAGGCCTTCTGCGCCCGGCGCTTGAAGATCGGATGATTGAACTCGATCTCGAAGTTGACCTTGAAGCCATCGAAGGGGATGAACTCCGCCCATTTGTCTCCGTCGTCCACCCGCAGCCGCTTTTTGATGCGGATGAAGTGCTTCGGCTGCCGTTGCTCCTCGATGCCCGCCGATTGCAACAGAAAGACGAACGGACCGGCGCTGCCGTCCATGATGGGCACCTCGGGTGCCGACAGCTCAACGATGGCGTTGTCGATCCCGAGGCCCGCGAACGCCGAGAGCAGGTGCTCGACCGTCGAGACCCGGGTGCTGCCTCGGCACAGTGTCGTGCCGAGCAAAGTGTCACTGACATTCTCCGCGTGCGCCAACACCTCACCCGGCTGCGGCAGATCGGTCCGTCGGAACACAATGCCGGTGTCAGCGGGGGCCGGACGGAGCGTCATCAGGACCTTCTTGCCCGTGTGAAGCCCGACGCCCGTAGCGCGGATGGAATTCTTGAGCGTCCGCTGACCGACCATGTTTATAGCTGCGTGAGTCCTTCGTCTCTCAACGATCTTGCCAAGCCGTGGATGACACCGCGGCCCACCGCCCCGCAGTCCGCCGAACTCGCTGACCTGGGGGCCATGGCCCGCCACCACATGGCCCCTGGGTGAGAACGGTTGCCGCGGACGCTCGGGTCCGCGGCGCGGAACGGCGCGCTAACGTATCACAAGCTGGCCAGTTACGCTCAATCAGCTTGGCGGCGCA
>DASUHA010000038.1:0-11868 GCA_036273735.1 Steroidobacteraceae bacterium
CCGCCTGCTTGAGCTTCCAGGCGGCGCTCGAGCCGGCCGGCCCGCCGCCGACGATCAGGACGTCACAGGTGCGCATCGGCGGCTCAGCGCGCGTAGAGGTGCTCGCGGGTCATCGGGACTTCGTTGTTGTCCCGCGGCGCAAACACCACCTGGAAGAGCTGCAGCGCGCCGCCCGTGAACCCTGCGATCGAGCCCGCCAGATACATGCGCCACATGCGCACGAACTTCTCATCGAACATCTGGCGCACCCGGCCGCTCGCCGCCTCGAACAGAGCGAGCCAGTCACGCAGCGTCTGCGCGTAATGGAGGCGAAGGTTCTCGACGTCGAGCACCGAGAAGTCCCGCGGCTCGAAGATCCGCATCATCTCCGCGAGTGAGGGCGGATACGCGCCCGGAAAGATCCGCTTCTCGATCCACGGCTGCAGCAGCGCCGGCCGGTTGCGGCCGATCGAATGGATGAGGCCGCGGCCGTTGCTGCCCAGGCTGCGGGCGATCACCTCACCCAGCGCAGGATAATTCGCCACGCCGACGTGCTCGAGCATGCCAACGGAGACGAAGGCGTCGTAGCGGCCTGAGATGTTGCGGTAGTCATCCTCGACGTACTCGACCTGAGAGCTCATTCCCACATTCGCCGCGCGTGCACGCGCGTACGCCACCTGCTCGCGCGAGATGTTGAAAGCGCGGACCTTCACGCCGTAACGCTGCGCCATATGCAGCCCGAGCGCTCCCCAACCGCATCCGGCCTCGACGACACGCTCTCCGGCACGCAGGCGAAGCTTCCGGCACACATGGTCCATCTTCGCAACCTGTGCCTCATCCAGAGTAGCCGTGGGCGTCGGGTAGTAGGCGCAGGTATACGCCATGGTCTCACCGAGCCACAGCGAGTAGAAGTCGTTCCCGATGTCGTAGTGGTGGTGGATGTTCTCGCGCGAGCCGGTCAATGTGTTGACATGCGGCCGGTGCAGCCGCTCCACCAGGCGGCGCATTGCCGAAGGCTGCGGGCTGCTGCGGCCGGCGTGATAGACGGTCTCGAGCAGCTGCACCAGGTCGCCCTCGATCTCGAGGCGTCCCTCACTGTAGGCGTCCGGAAAACGAACCTGGGGATCTGCGAGAATGCCGAGCAGGGTCGCGCGGCTGGAGACGCGTACGCGCGCCACGACCGCTGCGCCCACAGGGGCGACGCGCTCACCTGTCCAGAGGACGAACTCGAGGGGCGGATTGCCGAGATACTCGAGCAGGCGCATCAGCAGCCGCCCCTCCACCGACCGGGTACCGGCAGCCCTGGCGGGCCTCTCGCTCAGCTCGTGGGCCACCTCAGGCGGCGGTCCCGTCCGCCGCTCGTTCTGTACCGAGCCCTTCACGCTCTCGTCCCAGGCATTCACCGTTGCTCTCCCCTTCTTCTCATGCGCCGTAATTTACCACGCCTGCCGGAGAGGGGGCCCCGGACGCTGGACTACCCCCCTGCCAAGGCGGCCAGGTTGAGAATTGCTCGGCGATCGCCCGCTGGATCCCGCTTGAATCCGCTCGAATGACCCCTCCGCAATCGTCGAGCTTGCACGAAGCAATAACCCGTTATGATGATGACCAACAGTGACGGCTCGGCGGTAGCTGAGACCTGGACACCGCGAGGCTATCAGGACCTCATGCAGACGCTGGAAAACCTTCTGAATCAGGGCTGGGGCTATCACGCCCGGGAGAGCGAGCGCCTTGCGGGTGAGTTGGAGGCGGTGACCGGGACGCCCCCTGAGCTGCTCGTCTCATTTGTTCACCTGGCGGTCCATACCGTCGGTGAGCACCTGGGGGACTGGCCCAGGGCGTATGCCCTGGGACGGCGTATCCTGCACGGCCACGAGGCGAACGGACAAACCGCGCCAGCCTGGAGCCGGCTCTACGTTGCGGCCACCCTGGCCGCCGATGGTGTCGGTGCCGCGGATCTCGAGCTTACCGCCTTGAGCGTGGCTGACGCTCCGGTTGCAAGCCTGCTCGCCATGCGCCTGCACCTCGCCGAAGCCCTGGTCAGTACCGGCCGCACCGCTGAAGCCGCTCGGATCTATCGGCTGGCCCTGGATGTCACGAAATGCGGTGGCCCAACTCCCGCCCTCGACCGGGCGGTTGCGGTCGCCAGCAACAATATGGCTTGGGCAATGTATGAGCTGCCCACCCGCTCCCACGACGAAGACACTCTGATGAGCCATGCGGCCAACGCCAGCCTCGCCGCTTGGCGACGGTGCGGCTCATGGATCAACGAAGCGCTCGCGCTCTATCTCAGTGCGCGGGTCGCCCATGCTCGAGGCGATGCAGCGTCGGCGCTCGACCTCGCCGACACCGGTCTTCAGTTGATCGCAGCGAACGACCGGCGGCCCTTCGACACGGCTCGATTCCATCTGCTGCGGGCCACCATCCTGACGGCACTGAACGATCCCGCCGGGCGCGCGCAGGCGCTTTCCGATGCCGACGCCGCCGGCGAACAGATCGCGTTCCAGGATTTGAAGGAGCAGTATGCGGCTGAGCGCGCTCAACTCTGTCGTCTGACATGAGTGACGAGGGCGCCTGCGCCCTGATCGACGCGTTGACTGGTCAGCGACTCGCCATCCAGGGGCAGGTCAAATTGCTCAGGACGCAAGCGTCATACGATAACAGTCTATGAGCCGTCGGACGTGCGCTTCGACGCTGAAGCGCTGCGCACTCGAAGCGGCACCTCGTGCGTAGGAGAAGCGCCGGTCGGGATCGCGCAGCGTCTCGATCACGGCATTGGCAAACGCCTGGCCGTCTCCCGGGGGCACCAGCCGTCCATTGAGGCCGTCGGTCACCACCTCCGGCAGACCACCGGCTGCAAACGCTATCACCGGGCGCGCCGCCGCCAACGCTTCGATGGCGGCGAGCCCGAGCCCTTCGGACTGCGAGGGCATCAACACGAGGTCGATTGCTGACAGCAGACGGGGTACATCACTGCGCCGGCCGAGAAACCGGACGTGTCGCGACAGGCCAAGCGTGCGAGTGAGCGCCTCACAATTGCCGCGCTCGGGGCCATCGCCGATCACGAGCAGCAGCGCCTCGGGGCAGCTGCGTACGATGGCCGGCAACATCCCGAGCAAAGCGCGATGGCCTTTGACCGGATGCAGGCGTCCGATGATCGCGAGCACCGGGCGGCCCGCCTCGATCCCGAGCTCGGCACGCACGCGGCTGTGCTCGCCTGCCCCGGCGCTTCGCAGGGCCTCGAGCGGAATGCCGTTGCGAGCCACACGGACCCGCTCGAAAGGGACATGATAGCGCTTCACCGCCAACTCGCACACGGCCTGCGAGACACATACGGCCGCGTCCGTGGGCTGCGCCACGAGCCGCTGCAGCGTGCTGAGTGCGCCCGGATCATTGAGGTCGTGCATGTGTAACAGCGTGCGGGCGCCGATGAGCCGCGCAGCGGTACGCGCTGCGAGAGTCCCCTTCACGCCTGTGGCATGCAACAGGCGTACGCCGTTGCGCTTGGCGAGCGCCGCAATCCGCAGCGCGACTGTTGGGTCCCACTTGCCTGCATCGAAAAAGACGGGACGAATTCCCATCGCCCTCAGGTCCTCTGCGGCCGCGTGCGGTGCGCGCAGGAAACACACGGTCAGATCGATGCCTGCGGCGATGAGAGGCGGCAAAACATGGAGCAGATACGTCGTCACTCCATGACGCACACCGTCCGCGTAGCCGAAGTGATCGGCGAGGATCATGACGGGCGGCAAGTCCGTCGCCACCAGCCGGTCAGGGCCCTCGGGCTGGCGCTCAGCGCCCGGCCAGAGGTCCGATTCGATCACTGCGCTGCTCATCATGTGACCCGGCAGCAAAACTCATGCCCGGATTAATCGAACGATGCTTTGATATCAATAACTTATGTCGATAATCTAAATCTATTATCACGTGACCCTGCGCTCGATTTCGTCCACCGCATGAGGGGAACGGCTCGTCGCCGGCATGAAGAACTCGAGCCCACCTTCCCCTATGATTTCGCATCGCATTCGGCACGTCTGAAAAACAATTACACGGACGGACCGTATCCGGCCGTTCGTGGGAGGCAAGGTCATGACAGGCACTTCCTGCTTGGGCTTCTCGCGCGGCCTGCGGAAGCTCACCGCCACCACGGCGGGACTCATTCTCGCGGCGCTCACCGTCGCCTCGGCCGCCACCTCCCAGGGCCCCGAAGCGAAGCTCAAGTGGCGCAGCGTCGGCCCCTACATCGGCGGCCGGGTGGTGGCGGTCACCGGCGTGCCCGGCGAGCGCAATCTCTTTTACATGGGCGCGGTGGACGGCGGCATGTGGAAGAGCACCGACTACGGAGTGACCTGGAGCAACATCACCGATCACACACTCCCGGGCTCGAGCGACAGCATCGGCGCCATCGCCGTGGCGCCGTCCGACTCCAAGGTGATCTATGTCGGCACGGGTGAGAGCGACATCCGCGGAACCTTCATCACCGGTGACGGCGTCTTCCGCTCCGACGATGCGGGCAAGCACTGGCACGCGGCGGGTCTCACCGACACGCACACCATCAGCGCCATCGTCGTCGATCCCCACAATCCCGAGGTGGTCTACGCCTCATCCATGGGGCATGTCTTCAAAGCCGATCCGGACCGGGGCGTCTTCAAATCGACCGACGGCGGCAAGAGCTGGAGCAAGATCCTCTTCGTCGATGACAAGACCGGCGCCATCGACCTCGTGATGGACCCGCGTGACCCGCAGGTCCTCTATGCCGCCATGTGGCAGGCGTCCCGCACTCCCTGGAAGCTCGATGACGGCGGACCGGGAAGCGGTCTTTACAAGAGCACCGATGGAGGCGCGCATTGGAGCGAGATCTCCCACAACTCCGGCTTTCCGCAGGAGATCCTCGGCCGTGTCGGCGTATCGGTGGTGGCGAGCAACCCGCAGGTCGTCTATGCCATCGTGCAGTCGAAGAATGGCGGCGTCTTCCGCTCCGATGACGGCGGCGGCAACTGGCATCGCGTCAACTCCAAGTGGAGCCTGCGCCAGCGCGCCTTCTACTACATGAGCATCTATGCCGATCCCACCAACGCGGATGTCGTCTACGTTCCCGAGGTCGATGCGCTATGGGTCTCGCGCGATGGCGGTAAGGATTTCTCCAAGCTCCGCACACCGCACGGCGACAATCACATCGTCTGGGTCAACCCGAACGATCCGAGCGTCCTTCTCGAGGGCAATGACGGCGGCGCGACCGTATCCACCGACGGCGGCAAGACCTGGAGCTCGGAGCACAATCAGCCGACCGGCCAGTTCTATCACGTCGCGCTCGATGAGCAGTTTCCCTTCCACATCTACGGGGCGCAGCAGGACGAGGGCTCCTTCGAGGGCCCGAGCGCGACCTCAGAGGGCATGGTTCCGCTCAGTGACTGGCGCCGGGTCGCCTACGGCGAGAGCACTTTCATCGCGCCACAGCCGGGGAACTCCAACGTCACCTATGGCAGCGGCTACTTCAGCATCTTCCTGAGTTACGACCTCGCGACCGGGCAGTACCGCGACGTCAGCCCCTGGCCGGACTACCTGGAAGGCGCCTCCTCCGGAGAGCAGAAATACCGCTTTGGCTGGACCCATCCCGTGCTCTTCTCGCCGGCCGATCCGAAGGCGCTGCTCATTGCCTCTCAGGTCATCCTCGAGAGCACCGACTACGGGCGCACCTGGAACGCCATCAGCCCCGATCTGACCCGCAACGACCCGTCGACCGAGGCGCCGAGCGGCGGTCCGATCGACCTCGACCAGTCGAGCGCGGAGGTATTCCCGGATGTTTCCGCGCTTGCCGTGTCGCCTCTCGACAAGCGGGAGTTGTGGGCCGGCTCGGCCGACGGCCTGGTGCACATCAGCCGCGACGCCGGCAAATCCTGGCAGGCGATCACACCGCCGGATCTGCCGCAATGGGCCGAGATCAGTGCCATCGAGCCCTCTCACACGACGGCGGGGACGGCTTACCTGACTGCCTCACGCTACATGTGGGATGACTTCCATCCGTACGTATACGAGACGACCGACTATGGTCAGCACTGGACGGCGATGACAGCTGGGCTTCCGGACGATGAGTACGTGCTCGCCGTGCGGCAGGACCCGTCGGATCCGCGGCTGCTTTTCCTGGGCACCAAGAGCACGGTCTATATGACTTTCGATGGCGGCTCGCACTGGCAGCCGCTGTCGCTGAACCTGCCGCACGTTCAGGTGCGCGACATTGCCATCAATGTACGGCAGGGGGACATCACCATCGCGACGCACGGACGGGCGTTCTGGGTGCTGGACAATCTCGCCCTGCTCGAGCAGTTGTCTCTGCAGCCGTCCGTGAGTGCCGACCAGGTGCAGATCTATGCCCCGGAGACCGCCTGGCTGAGCCATGCCTACGGCATGAGCCCCATGGCGGCCTACCAGCATGACGCCGGGGCAAACCCGCCGTTCGGCGCCACTGTGTTCTTCCACGTTCCGGACACCTATCACGGGAAGGTGCCGGTGAGCCTGACGTTCCTCGATGACAAAGGTCACGTGGTTCGCACCTTCGCGCTGCACCTCAAAACCAAGCAGCCGAAGCTGACCCCGGCGCAGCGGGACAACCGCACGCCGATCGAGCTGAAGCAGGAGGCCGATGAGAAGCGCACGGCCATCACCGCCGGCTCCAATCGCTTCCAGTGGGATTTGCGCTACCCGGAGGCGACGGAGGTGACGGACTTCGAGGCGCCCGCGGCGGCAGGCGGGCTCGAGGATACGGTCGACGGCCCAGTAGTGGCACCCGGGCGCTATACCGTGGTACTCGACTACAACGGCCGTAAATCGCAGCGCTCCTTCCAGGTGGCGCTCGATCCGCGGCTGCACCTCGAGCCGGGCGCCCTCGATGAGCGCCTGGCGCTCGAGATGCAGATCCATGGCGCGCTCGATACGCTGGATAAAACGCTCGACCAGGCGATCGCGGCGCGCCAGAAGCTCACGGCCGCAGTCGCGCATCACCGGGTCGCCGAGGACAAGGCGCACGATGCGCTCGCCGCGCTCGACAAGGCGATCGGTACCTACGTGCAACTCGATCTTCACGCAAGCGAGGGCCCACTGCTGCACGAGACGAAGCTGCGCAGCCACCTCGCCTACCTCGCTGCCGACATCGACCTCGCCTACGAGCGGCCGACGGCGGCGGAGCACCAGGTCTTCAACGACCTCAACCGGGAGGCTCAGACCGGCGAGCAGCAACTGAAGGACGCCATCGCGCAGGGCCAGCGGGTGTTGTAGAGTCCCTTGCCGTCCCGCGGATGAGCTCTCTCGCGCTGCTCATCCGCGGGACGGCGTTTTCGCCGGCGCTGCCGGCTCGGGGAGTCTTCATGTCGCAGAACGGTTTGCCATCGTTGCTCGATCGGCATTGGGCGGAGAGTGCGCTCGCGATCGGCGCGATAGTCATCGCGGCGGTCTCACTCTGGGTTGCGTTCGATACCGAGCAGACCAATCGGCAGCTCGTGGCCTCGGAGCGCCAGCTCGTGTCGGCCAACTCGTGGCCGTTCATGCAGATCGGCGAGAACGATACGGACCTTCAGGGCAAGGAGGGGATAACCCTCCTCTACATGAATCAGGGGATCGGACCGGCGAAGCTCGAGAGCTTCGAGCTCTTCTGGAAAGGCAAGCCCCAGCGGGGCCCTGAAGAGCTCCTGCGCGCCTGCTGCCAGGTGCCAGGAGCATCCACGGCCTGGATGAACACCAGTCTCGGGATGAGCTCGACGTACGGGCTCGTGCTGCGCCCCGGTCAGGCCCTCAATTTCATTTTCATGACGCGCACTGCAGAGAGCGCGGCGAGCATCGATGCGCTGCGCTCGGGCCGGCGCAACCTCTCCTTCCGCTTCTGTTATTGCTCGGTGTTCGATGAGTGCTGGGCCGGCGAGCGTCAGTTCGGCAAGACGGCTGATTTTCACCCGGCGCGGGTGCAGGCATGCCCGGTCCCCGCAGTCCCCTACAGCCACTAGCCGGAGAGCTCATGTCGCAGAACGGCCTGCCCTCCCTCCTCGATCGGCACTGGGCCGAGAGCGCGCTCGCGATCGGCGCCGTCGTCATCGCGGGCGTCTCGCTCTGGGTCGCATTCGATGCACAGCGAACCAACCGCGAGCTCGTCGCCTCGCAATCCTGGCCGTATGTCGAGGTTTACGAAAGCGATACCCCGGTCGACCCGCGAGTCATGAGGCTGATCGTCACCAACGATGGCATCGGACCTGCAAAGCTGGAAACTTTCGAGCTCTTCTGGAAGGGCAAGCCACAGCGCAATCCGTGGGAGCTGCTCACGGACTGCTGCGCACAGGCGCAGAAAGTCTCGGGGCAGCCGGGGGACTACACGGCGCTGCAGAGGGATATCGACCTGCAGACCTCCACGGACGAAGACGTCGTGGTCAGAGCCGGCGAATCGATTCCATTCCTGATGCTGACCCGGCGCGCCGGCAGCACCGACATCTGGGATGCGCTGCACTCCAGGCTCAGGGGCAACCTGAGCCTTCGCTACTGCTACTGTTCGGTCTTCGACGAGTGCTGGCTCGCGACCCAGCAGTTCGGCCGTCCGCGGAGCATGAACCCGCCTCAGGTGCGGGCATGCCCGCAGCCGCAAGTGACCTACAACAATATTGGCGGCTGACAGCGGCAGTCGCGGAACAGGCAGTCACCTCGCATGTGGAAATCGATAGTGGCGATCAGCGTGGGCGCGAGCGCGGGCGCGCTGCTGCGCTGGTGGCTCGGCGACCGGCTGAATGCGGTCTTCCCGCTGCTGCCCCCCGGGACGCTGGCAGCCAACATGATCGGTGGCTACGTGATCGGCGTGGCCGTGGCGTTTTTCGCGACCTTCCCTGCAATACCTGCCGAGTGGCGGCTCTTCGTCATCACGGGATTCTGCGGCGGGCTCACGACCTTCTCGACGTTCTCGGCCGAGGTGGCCGGACTCATTCAGCGCGGCGATCCCCTTTGGGCACTCGCCGAGGTCGCGACGCACGTCGCCGCCTCGCTGATCATGACCTTCGCAGGGATCGCGACCGTGGTATGGGCTAAAGCGATCGCTGCCTAGGCCTCGGCCCGCACGCGGCTTGTACTTTGGTCAGGGTATAAGAACCAGTCTACACACCCGTAGGCCATCGATGGATCGACGGCCGGCAGAGCCTGCCGAGCGCGACCTCGAGCGGTGCCGGAGGATTCCGGCGCGGCGGAGGCAGCTGGCCAGGCGCGACGGCGGGCGTCCTGAGCCGGCAAATTACGCTGACGCGTCTGCGGTGATGATGTCATGTGTGAATTCCCTCGGTGCAGACTGCAGGATACGTGTCGATTGTGACAGGCCGATGATGCTCCCTGGCGACAGTGGAACACAAGGCCGAGTTGCCTCACGCGCCTCGGCTCGCGCTCTGACGCCGCCGTCCAACCTGTAGCGTTGCAGGGCGCAGGAGCGGTTGCAACTGTCGATGATGAGCGACAGCGCTTCCTGGCGGCGCTGCACACCGACTCGCTCGATGCGGACCGCCTCCCTTGCTTCTGTTCTCCACCCGCTCGCAGCGGTATGCCCTAGGAGACGCTGGCGGAATGCTTCTTGCGAACTCACCCGGTACGCATCTTCCGGAGCTTCAGTCGAGCACGATGAGAGTCAGCATCTTCGGGCTGGGATATGTGGGAGCGGTATCAGCAGCCTGTCTGGCCGACCGCGGCCATGTCGTGACGGGCGTCGACCCGAATCCCGAGAAGGTTGAGCTCATCAACTCGGGACGAGCGCCCGTCGTCGAGACGGAGCTGGCGGAGTTGACTCGCCAGGCAGTATCGGCAAAGCGCCTGCGAGCCACCCGCGATCCGCTCAGCGCCGTCCTCGACTCCGATGTCACCTTCGTCTGCGTACCAACGCCGAGCCAAACCAACGGCAATCTGGACTTCCGCTATCTCGAGCGCGTCTGCCTGGAGATCGGCGCTGCGCTTCGCGAGAAGAGCACTTTCCACGTGGTGGTGGTGCGCTCGACCATCCTGCCGGGAACATTGAAAGGCCTCGCCATCCCGACGCTCGAGCGAGCGAGCGGGCGGCGCGTCGGCGAGGACTTCGGCGTCTGCCACAACCCGGAGTTCCTGCGCGAGAGCACCGCGGTCGCAGACTTCCGCAATCCGCCGAAAACGGTGATCGGCGCGACCGATTCGCGCTCCGCCGACATCGTGCAGAGTCTCTACGAGGGCTTCCCCGGCCCCGTGATCCGCTGCGACGTCGAAGTCGGCGAGATGGTGAAGTATGCCGACAATACCTGGCATGCCACCAAAATTACCTTCGCCAACGAGATTGGCAAGATCTGCAAGAGCCTGGGGCTCGACAGCCATGCGGTAATGGAGATCTTCTGCAAGGATGCGAAGCTCAATCTCTCTCCCTACTACCTCAAGCCCGGATTCGCCTTCGGCGGCTCCTGCCTGCCGAAGGACCTGCGCGCCATCACCTACCATGCGCGCAGCCACGACGTCTCCACGCCGTTGCTGAATTCCCTCATGTTCTCGAACCGCGAGCAGATCGAGCAGGGCCTCGCGATGGTGCTCGCCTCGCGGCGCAAGAAGATCGGCGTCCTCGGCTTCAGCTTCAAGGCCGGAACGGACGACCTGCGCGAGAGCCCGCTGGTCGAGGTCATCGAGCGGCTGCTCGGCAAGGGCTTCGACCTCAAGCTCTATGACCGCAATGTCAATCTCGCCAAGCTCACGGGCGCGAACCGTGAGTACATCATGAAGAGTATTCCGCACATCGAGCGGCTCATGGTCACATCAGTAGAGGAAGTCCTGAATCACGCGGATGTGATCGTCATCGGCAACCGGGGAGAGGAGTTCACCGGGGTCGCCGAAAAACTGCGCCCCGATCAGCTCGTGATCGACTTCGTGCGCATCCGGCAGATCGAGGAGCAACATGCGAATTACGCCGGCATCTGCTGGTAGAAGCGTACTCATCATCGTCCAGAACCTCCCCGTGCCGTTCGACCGGCGCGTGTGGCAGGAAGCTACTGCGCTCAAGGCCGGTGGCTATGAAGTGGCGGTGATCTGCCCGGCAGGACGCGAGCACACGGCGCGATATGAGTGCCTGAACGGCATTCACATCTACCGCCATCCCCTGCCGCTCGAGGCGCGGGGCGCCTGGGGGTACGTGTTGGAGTACGCCACCTCGCTCTTCTGGGAGCTCGTGCTCTCGCTCAAGATCCTGCGGCGCCACGGCTTCGATGCCATCCACGCGTGCAATCCGCCCGATAACATCTTCCTCATCGGCGCGCTCTACAAGATGATTGCCGGCAAGCGCTTCCTCTTCGACCATCACGACATCAACCCGGAGCTCTACGAGGCGAAATTCGGACGCCGCGATTTCCTCTACCGGCTGGTGCGCTTCTCGGAGCGGCTCACCTTCCTCGTGGCGGATGTCTCGATCGCCACCAACGAGAGCTACCGGCAGATCGCGCTCGAGCGCGGACACATGCCCCCCGAGAAAGTGTTCGTCGTGCGCTCGGGTCCCAGTCTCGAGCGCCTGAAGATCCTGTCGCCGGTCCCGGAATTGAAGCGCGGGCGCAAATATCTCGTCGGCTACGTGGGCGTGATGGGCGCGCAGGAAGGCATCCCCTACCTCATCGAGGCAGCGCGGCGCATCGTCTACGAGATGGGTCGCGATGACGTGCACTTCATGCTGGTCGGCGGCGGCCCCGCGCTCGAGGACATGCGCCGGCTGACTGCCGAGCGCGGACTCGACTCGCATGTCGAGTTCCTCGGCCGCGTACCCGATCAGACGCTGCTCGAGGTGCTCAACACCGCCGATGTCTGCGTCAACTGCGACGAAGTCAACCCGATGAACGACAAGTCCACCATGAACAAGATCATGGAGTACATGGCGCTCGGCAAGCC
>DASUHA010000039.1:0-48297 GCA_036273735.1 Steroidobacteraceae bacterium
GCGCACTCCTTGGAAGCCGAAGTCGCGCCGTATGGTAGCAAACGGTGTGCCAGCGGCACGGACTTGAGCGGGACACGATCCAACAAAACTACATTGTTGTGTTACCTGCGAGTTCGGAGGAAGTTGAGAGTCAGGAGAGGAGCCCGCGACCCGGGTCCTCCGGGATTTCCGACCTTGAGCACCAGCTCGCCGATTTCGTGATCGCCGCGGCAGAGTGGCCAAATCGCGGTGGCTGACCAACGCCGGGGCGTGAGGGCAAGAAGCCCTCCCGATGCGCCTCACTGTCCCGTGCCCGGCCGCCAGTCGACCGCACCGAGATCCCCGTCACCGATGAAGGTATAACCGATGTTCACCGTGCCTACCCGCTGGTGCGAGTCGGGCAAGTGGCTGTAGTGGCCATCGCGATTCGATACCCGGTAGCGGATGATGATGCCATGCATTTTGTACACGCGCAGTGTCAGCGCGACATCGAGCCGCTCGATGGTCTCGGTGCCCGTGGTTTCCGTGGCGCCCAGCCGGCTGATGTAGTAGCCGCGCGCCGAGGCCTCGAGCGCCGCCCGGTTTGCGAGGATCAGACGCAGCGCGAGCACTGATTCCGGTGCGACTCCGTAATGGTAGTTTCGCAGGCCGTCGCCGGCCGGGCCCGGCGGCGCGACACCGGCGCCATGTATGACCCCGCCGGCGGCGTATCCCACGCCGAGCAGAGCCGTCTCCTGCAGCGCCACCCGTTGCGACAACCACCACTGACCGGTCGTGCCGATCGCGCCCGCCGTGTTGGAGACGCGGAATATGTTGGGTGCCGCATAGTCGTAGAGCCCGTAGAGCCCCCATAGGCCGCGAAAATTCCGGCCGCCCGAGTAGTCCGTGCCGTAGAGCAACCCCCGGCTGAACACGGACTCGACGCCGGTCGCAGTATCGAGCGCAACTTTGAAATTGAAGTAGTCGAACGGGCGGTCGTAGGTGTAGCCCGGCTTTCCGGGCAAGCCGTAATCGACCGTGACGCTCGTCTCCGCTCTGGCGCGCTGTAATGTCTGATTCGCGGGCGGTGCGGTCGGATCGGCATTGGCGTTGACGTTGGACGTAAAGTGCGTATACGCGTTGGCACTCACGTCGAAGCGCGTGAAGACCGCCGGATCGTTGCTGGGAAAGATCGGCGTGAAGCGATCGCCGAAGACGAAGCGGTTGATGGCAGTCGGCGGGGAGACGATGCCCGCCGCGAGCTCGCGCCACCAGTGCGGCTGCTCGGCGTCCTGCTCGAGGAGCAGGCTGGCGATGCGAAACAGCGGCTCGCCAAGGAAATTGCCGCCGATGCCCGTGGCAATCTGGTCGTTGATGGAAGGTGCCGTATTCTCACCCGCCTCCTCCCATACCAGGCTGCCCGCGAACGTGTAGGCCGAGGCCTGCCAGAACGTCAATCCGGCCGAGCGGGCGAACCCCTGATAGGTCGATCCCTGATACGGGTGCAGGAACTGATTGGTCGAGAATTTGTCGTTGTCGACGACCCAGCTGCGATGCTGGTTTTTCCTGAAGTTGTCGAGGGGAGAGGGATAGGTCGCCTGATCGATCGCATAGTGATCGTAGCGGTTCAGGAGCAGCTGAAAAGTCGGAATCTCGAATGCCGGGACTAGGAAACTGTGGTCCTCACCCGTTCCCCACGCGTGTGCGTCCTGCTGCGATCCGGCAGGGGAGTCCAGAGTGTCGGTGTCGAGCGACGGCTCCCCGGCTGAAACGATCGCAGCGGCAACCCCGCAGGCTGCGACTGCCGCGGCCGCTGCGAGTCGCGTTGACGTGCGACAGAGATTTCGAGGTCGGCGCATCTTCTGTGCTGACTGCAAACCTCATGCCTGAGGCGGGACGTGCGGACTGCGCCCCGTGCTCGAGCGTAGCCGTCAGGCCGTCCATGGATGAAGGCCGTACTTCGCGAGGCGGTGTCGTCCTTTCTCGGTCAGGATCAGCGAGCGGTCCTTGCCGCGTAGAAACCAGCGGGAGTCCAGCATCGAGTCGAAGAGCAGGACTCCGAGCTCACCTGCAATGTGAAACTCCCGCTCCGACCAGTCCAGGCAGGGCTTGCCGACCGCGGACGAACGGTAGTTGGAAAACTCGAGCTCCTCGGCCAACTCGCGGGCCGCAGCCGTGAGAGTGAGCTGCGGGCCCTCGAATGCGAGCCACTCCTTACGCAGCAGCGCCCGATACAGATGCACGCCGGCACGTCCAGCGATGTGGCTGTAGCAGGCCCGTGCGTTTCTGAGCGCATCAGGGCAGCTCGTCTCGATTCTCCGGGGATGCGCAATCTGGTCGACCGCCAACAGACATTCCAGGAGTTGGGCCACATCCGGGCCGGCCAACCTGAAATAGCGGTACCGGCCCCTGCTCACGCAATCGAGCAGATTGGCTGACACCAACCGCTTCAGGTGAAAGCTCGCCGCCTGCGCGCTGATATTAGCCGAACGGGCGAGCTCGCTCGCCGTGTAGGCGCGGCCATCGAGCAGTGCCAGCAGCATCGTGGCGCGCGAGGCATCGCTCAACAGGGATGTAGTGTCTGCGAGCGTGCGCTGCCTCGACACTACCATGGTCATGGAAGCACGCGCGCCGGGTAGTCTTCGATAATGGTCTCGCAGGCGATCATCGAATCTTCCGTTCGGGAGTGGAAATGGCAGTGGCACTCGGCGTCGCGCTTTTGGCGGCTTCATTCAATTATAAATCCCCCGTCGAGACGATCAATCTTCCTTTGGCACCCCGCTCGGCGCAGCACATCGTGCTGCATTGCCTCGCGCCAAAAGGGCATACCCGCAGGGGCGTGCTGTTCGTTCATGGCGCGAGTTTCCCGACGATGCTCGCGGCCGGCTTCGAATTCAACGGCGGCGATTCCTGGATCGATTTCATGGCCGGGCACGGATTTCTAGCCTGCGGCCTGGACTTCATCGGCTATGGAGCATCGAGCCGACCGCAGGAGATGTTGCACTCTCCCGCCGGCAAGCCGCCCCTCGTGCGTGCGCCCGAGGCAGCACGGGAAATCGAAATCGCGATCACTTACATGCGCACGGGCCGCGGCATCGCGAAGATGCATCTGATCGCCCACTCATGGGGCACGATTCCTGCCGCCGATTTTGCCGCCCACCATCCCGGCGCGCTGACCTCGCTCACCCTGTTCGGTCCCGTTGTTCCCGAGGCCGGCTCGAAGCCGCAGATCGAGCACGTCGCCTGGTGGAGCATGACTGCCAAGGAGCGCCTGCAGCAGCTCTATTTCAAGGACGTCTTGCCGCCGGGCCTCGTGCTGTTGGAGCCGGCTCTCGGGGAGAGATGGGCCGAGGAGTTCGAGGCATCGGCCCCCCACGTTGCCGGCGACGGGCCAGGGGAGGTCCGCATTCCCGATGGCGCGATAGCTGACATCGAGGCGGCGCACGCCGGTGTCTATCCCTACGAGGCGAGCCGGGTGACAGCGCCACTCTTCATCGTATTTGGCAGCTATGACACGGAGGTGAATGAGAAGGAGGCGCCGGCATTCCTCGCGAGATTCACCTCTAGTCCTCTCAGGTGGCAGTTGTGTATCCACGATGGAACGCACGTGATGCATCTCGAGCGCAACAGGCGGTCTCTCTACGAAAGCGTACTCGGCTTCATTCAGACGACCGAGAAGCCGAAAGCCTAGGAGACCCAACTCATGATTGCCGTCATTTTCGAGGTGCCGCCCGACAGCAGGGCCGTGCACGATCGCAATGAGTGAATCACAATCGTCAGGATGAAAGAGTGGAAAGTAAACTCGCCAATCCCGCGCCTCTCGGGCTCACCGCCTTCGCCGCCACCACCTGGCTCCTCAGTATGGTGAATGCAAGACTCTTCGGCGACAGCAGCCTGCCGATCGTTCTGTCGATGGGCCTCGCGTTCGGCGGCGGCGCGCAGGTGCTCGCCGGGCTCCTGTCGTTCATGCGGGGCAATACGTTTGCGACGGTTGCCTTCACGAGCTATGGCTGCTTCTGGCTGTCGTTCGTCGCTTATGTACACGAATTCGGCGGCAGCGCTCCGCCGGCCTTCGTCGGCTGGTATCTGCTCGTCTGGGGCGTGTTTACCTTTTACATGTGGATCGCCTCTTTCCGCCACACCACCGTGCTGCAGCTCATATTCCTGGTGCTCTGGATCACGCTCTTCGTGCTGGCGGCCGGGGAGATGCGCGGATCGGCCGCGCTGCACGTGACGGGCGGCTATCTCGGGCTCGTCTGCGCCGCGCTCGCCGGGTATCTCGCCGCCGCCGAGGTCATCAATGGCGACTACGGCCGGACGGTTCTGCCGATAGGTCTCAAAGCGTAGGCTACATCAGCGCCAGGTATCTGCGTTGCAGGCGCCTCCTCCGCCACTGACGGCCGGTCATGAGGAGGAAACGTGCGCGCTGATGTCATACGCTACGTATCTCATGGGTCGCGCTGGGCGAGTGCCCTCTCAATCACGAGCCGAGGATCGCAATGAAGATATTCCTTGCCGGCGCGACCGGCGCGATCGGCAAGCGCCTCGTGCCACTCCTGCTCGCGGCAGGGCACGAGGTCACCGGTACCACGCGCTCGGAGGACAAGGCGGTCGCGCTTCGTACGGCAGGTGTCCTGCCGCTCGTCGTCGATGTCTTCGATGCATCGTCGCTGTCTCGGGCGGTCGCGACCGCGAAGCCGGATATCGTGGTCCATCAGGTCACCGATCTACCCCCGGGCCTGGATCCGAGCCAGATGGCCGAGGCCACACGGCGAAACGCTCATGTGCGCAAGGAGGGAACCCGCAACCTGGTATCCGCCGCGCTACAGGCGGGCGTCCGCCGCTTCGTGTCGCAAAGCATTGCATGGATGTACGCGCCGGGCGGCGAGCCTCATGGCGAGGACGATCCGCTCGATGTTCACGCCGAAGGCAGCCGTGCGATCACGGTGGACGGCGTCGCAACACTCGAGCGGCTGGCGCTCTCCTCGACACCTCTCGTCGGAACCGTCCTGCGTTACGGACATCTCTACGGCCCAGGCACAGGGGCCCGCGCGATCCCCGAAAGTCCATCGCTGCACGTCGATGCCGCCGCCTCGGCCGCCTTGCTGGCCATCGAGAAGGAACGCGCCGGCGCATACAACATCGCCGACCAGAATGGATATTTGTCCATAGCCAAAGCCCGGCGCGAGCTGGGTTTCGATCCGCAGTTCCGGCTCGACGATCGCGCCTGATCCGCGTCCGGGCTCGGACGTTTCCTATCGACTCCGACTTGAGCGGAACCGCTACAGGACAGTGGATTCAGCTGATCACGCGCCGGCGTGATTATCCGTCGCTTCTGGCGTACATTCGTTGGAGGACCTCGGTCGACACGGCACTCGTGCGGCGCCCCGCGACGCCGCCGGCACAGACGGGGGACGCATAATGAAGAGTCACATGATCACCGGTGGCGGTGGCATTCGGCTGCACGTCATCGAAGCAGGCATTCCCACCGGAAAGCCCTTGCTCTTTCTCCACGGCTTCTCGCAAAGCGCACTCAGTTGGATCCGGCAGTTGAGCTCGCCATTGGCCGAGACATTCCGGCTGATCGCCGTGGACCTGCGCGGCCACGGCCTCTCCGGCAAGCCCCGGGAAGGCTACGCGGATTCGCGATTGTGGGCGGATGATGTACACGCGCTGATCAAGGCGCTCGACCTCGATCATCCCATCCTCTGTGGGTGGTCTTACGGACCATTGGTAATTCTCGATTACCTTCGGCACTACGGCGAAGACAGTATCGGTGGTGTCAACTTCGTCGGCGGTATCACCAAACTCGGCAGTGACGAGGCGCTGTCGGTGTTGACTCCGGAATTTCTCGACCTGGTACCAGGTTTCTTCTCCACCGAGGCCGAGGAGAGCGTAAAGAGCCTGACGTCATTGTTGCGTCTGTGTTTTGCTGCCGAGCCCCCACCCGAAGATTTGTATAGGATGCTAGGTTACAGCGTCAGCGTGCCCTCCTATGTGCGTCAGGCGTTGTTCGCGCGCGCATTCGACAATGATGACCTGCTGCCGAGACTGCGGACGCCGGTTCTGATTACGTACGGCAGCCGTGACGCCATTGTCAGACCGTCAGTCATAGAGCGACAAATGTCGGCGATCGCCGGCGCGAAGATCGAGCGAATGGCTACCGGGCATGCCTGCTTCTGGGATGACCCCGCCGGCTACAACGCATCCCTGCAGGAGTTCGCGCGCTCGCTCTAGAGTTTCGCGGCGGCCGCGCCGTATCGCAGTGGCGGCTGTAGAATGGAGTGGTGACGCCCGCGGGAGAATACACGAGCCGCCTGACCGCCAGAGAGGCGAGAGCGCGCCGCTTGGCAGCAATTCAGGAGCGGGTGGGCGCCACGCGGCTGCTGCTCGCAGCAATTGCGGTCGTGCTGGCATGGTCATCCTGGGGCGAGCGCTGGTTATCGGCGCTCTGGGTGTTCGCACCGTTAGCAGCCTTCGCGTGTGCAGTTGCGTATCACAGCGTTCTGCGCCGCCGTCACGCACACGCCGCGCGCGCGGCAGAGCTCTATCGACGGGGGTTGGCCCGGCTGGAGGACCGTTGGAGCGGAACCGGCAATAGGGGAGAGCGGTTCGGCGATGACCATCATGTCTATGCCGCCGACCTCGATCTCTTCGGAGAAGGAAGTCTCTTCGAGCTCCTCTGTGCGGCGCGGACGCGAATGGGTGAGGAGACGCTCGCCGGATGGCTGCTTGCGCCGGCTGCCCGCCAGGAAATCCTCGAGCGGCAGACCTGTGTTCGCGACCTGCGCGATCACCTCGATTTGAGGGAGCGCATCGGCACCCTGGGCGGTGAAAATGAGCCCGCGCTGTATCCGGAGAGGTTCCGCGATTGGGCAGAGACGTCCGCAGTATTGGCCGCGGGGTGGATCCGCGCGCTCGCCTATCTGCTGCCCGCTTTGCTCATCGCCGCGCTGATTGCGGGCCAGCTGACCGGCTTCTGGTCGCCGACTGCGCTCGTGCTGACCATCGAGGCAACTACGGTCTACTGGCTCAGGAAGCGCGTGCAGCAGATCCTTCTTCCCGCGGAGCGCGCCTTCGATTTCGATGGTCTGAAAACCTTCGCCGGATTACTCCGCGAGATCGAGCGGGAGCGATTCGACTCACCTGCCATGCGCTCCCTGGCTGACGGGACGGCCTGCGGTGAAATCCGGGCGTCGGCCTGCATCGGCCGGCTCGCGACGATCGTAATGTTCTCGGAGCAGCGAAAGAACCTAATGGTTGGCTGGGCTCAAGTGCCGCTCCTCTATACGCTGCAAGTGGCGCTGGCCGCCGAGCGTTGGCGTCGCACGTATGGAGATTCCGTACGCGGTTGGGTGGAGGCGGCAGGGCGATTCGAGGCGCTTTCATCGCTCGCCCAGTACACCTTCGAGCATCCGGACGATCCCTTCCCTTCATTTCTGGAGGGTCGAGCCTGCCTGCATGCGCAGGCGATCGGTCATCCTCTGATTCCGCTGTCGCGCTGTGTTCGCAACGACGTGAGCCTTTCCGATGGGACGCAACTCTGGCTGATCAGCGGCTCGAACATGTCCGGTAAGAGCACCCTGCTGCGGGCCGTCGGCCTCAATGTGGTCCTGGCCATGGCCGGCGGGCCTGTAAGAGCTCGGCGCTGCGAGCTCACGCCCCTGCAGGCCGGTGCGAGTATCCGTATCAACGACTCGCTGCGCGAGGGCAGCTCACGCTTCTACGCCGAGATCACCCGGTTGCGCCAGCTCAAGGATCTCTCCGGACGGGAGCCGCCGCTCCTGTTTCTCATCGATGAGATGCTCCAGGGCACGAATTCCAACGATCGGCGCATCGGTGCCGAGGGCGTTCTGAGCGCCCTCACCGGCCAGGGCGCCATCGGGCTCGCGACCACCCACGATCTGGCGCTGACCGCGCTCGCGGGGCTGCGGCAGGCCATCATCCGCAACATGCACTTCGAGGATCATCTGGAGAACGGGCGGATGCAATTCGACTACAAACTGCGTGAAGGCGTAGTGACCAAGAGCAATGGCCTCGAGCTGATGCGGGCCATCGGCCTCGAGGTTTGAGGCCGGACATGCACCACGCAGGTCCGATCACTCTGAGTACCGCGCGTCTGCGGCTGCGGCCGTGGCGGCCGGAGGATCTGCCGACCTACGCCGCGATGAATGCCGACCCCCGGGTGAGGGAATATTTCCCCAAGGTTCTGACCGCCGCGGAGAGCGATCGCGAGGCGGCCAGGATCGCCGCCCATTTTGATCGGCACGGGTTCGGACTCTGGGCGGTCGAGGTCGTCGGGACGGCGGATTTCGCCGGGTTCGTCGGCCTCGCCATTCCCGGATTCGAGGCGCACTTCACGCCCTGTGTGGAGATCGGCTGGCGGCTCGCCTTCGAGCATTGGGGCCGCGGGTATGCCACAGAAGCGGCGCGCGCGGCGCTCGACTGCGGCTTTGAGCGTCTGGGTCTGGAGGAGATCGTCGCCTTCACGGTACCCGGGAACTGGCGCTCGCGTCGCGTGATGGAGCGCATCGGAATGAGGCGGTCGGCTGCCGATGACTTCGATCATCCCCGCCTGCCCCCGGGTCATCCGCTGCGCCGCCATGTCCTTTACCGGGTCGGGCGATGCGCCGAGACGAGCGTCGGGTGAGCCGGGTGGCCAAGCGGCCGTTTGCCGGTCGGGAAGACTCGATGGCTACAATCGCGGCGCCATGAGAGTAGCTTTGATCACAGGCGCGGCGCAGGGCATCGGGCGTTGCATTGCGCAGACCCTCGGAACGCGCGGATATGCAGTTGCGCTGACTGACGTTGAGCTTTCTGGCCGACCCGGCCGCGAGCGGCTTCATAAATGGTCAGGCCATCGCCGTGGACGGCGGGTGGACGGCTGATGGCTCCTGGCAGAACCTCCGTCTGCAGCATCGTTGAGCGTGCCGCAGGACGGCAATGCCGCCGCCGCTCTGACGCTCTTCGACAACGAGCTTCCTAGGGGTAGGGCTGAGCCACGCGGCCTCTCGCTGCGGCCAACCGGCTCCTGCCGGCCCATGCGTAGTAGCCGGGCAGCCCGGCCAGGATGACGAGCAGGCCGAGTGAGGAGCGAACGGGCTGCTCCATCCACAGATTCACCGTGAGGGCGAGAGCGGCCATCAGGAAGAGCAGCGGTGTCCAGGGGTAGCCCCAGACGCGATAAGCGCGCGGCAGGTCGGGCTCCGTTGCCCGCAGGCGGAAGAGCGCGACCACGGTGAGCGCGAGAAAGATCCAGATGGCGAATATGTAGAGCGAGTAGAGCTGCTCGAAGGTCCCCGTGAGTGAGATCAGCGCGCTCAGCGCACCCAGAATGAGTAACGCGCCTTCCGGGCTGCGGTAGCGCGGCTGGACGCGGCCTGCGAAGCGGAAGAACAGTCCCGCGCGCGACATGGCATAGGTCACCCGCGACTCACTCATGATCACCGCATGGAGTGTCGCGAGGGCCGAAATTCCCATGGCCAGGGTGAGCCAGGCGGCGCCGCTGCGGCCGAAGAGCGACTGGACGACGTCGGAGGCGACGTGCTGCGAGCTCGCGACCTGCGAGAAGGGCAGCGCGTGAAAATAGGCGGCATTCACGAGGACATAGAGCACCGCGACGATGAGGATGCCGCAGAGAAGCGCCAACGGCATGTTCTTGCCCGGATCCCTGACTTCGCCGCCGAGATAGTTCAGGTTCTGAAAGCCGTTGTACGCCCACATCACAGGCACCAGGGCGGTCAGAATGCCGCCCATCGCCAAGGCATGCGGTATGGTGGCCGGAGCAGCCATTCGAGCGCTCGGTGCGGCCCAGAAGGCACCCGCCAGAATGATCACGAGGATCGCGGCAGCCTTCAGCGAGCCGAGAATAACCTGAAGCGCTCCACCGACGCGCACGCTCAGGTAGTTGAGCGCAGTCAGGCTCAATACGATCAGGGCCGCCAGCGGTTGTGCCGTGCCAACGGTAAAAGTGAAAGGCCCGAGGTGCAGGGTCAGCCACGGGCTGTCGAGCTGAGGGAAGAGATAACTCGCAAACCGCACGAAGCCCGCGGCGACAGTGGCCATGGCGGCAGGCGTTCCGAGGATCGAGTTCATCCACCCGAAGAGATATCCCCAGAGCGGACCCAGGCCGCGGCTGAGGTAGACGTACTGTCCGCCCGCGGCGGGAAGCGCGGCACCGAGCTCGGCCAGGCAGAGCGTGCCGCAGAGGACTACGACACTGCCGATGAGCCAGGTGACGAGGACCAGCTCGGTCGACCCGGCTGCGCGGGCCATGGGGCTCGCCACGAGGAAGACGCCCGTGCCGATGATGGTGCTGACCACCACGGCCGTGGCCTGCCACGGCCCGAGTCCACGCACCAGTTCCGGTGACGCCTCGGCGCGAGAAGCGGGCTGCGAGAGGTCGTGGGGCATGAGGTCAGACTTTATAACCCAGACTGGCGTCCCGAGCCATGCCCGCAGGTGTCGGCCTCCTTACCGGGTGGCATCGTAGATCGCCGCGACCTGTTTAGTCAGGCCGTCGTGAGCCAGGCGGCGCGCCAGCGATGCCCGCCGATACCGCCAGCTCTTCCATGCCGCATCCGGCCAATCCTCCCGCCGGGCGCGGTCCGCCGCTGCGGCGTAATAGCGGAACGCATCCAACAGATGCGCGCGGCTGTCCGCCCCCGCGGCCGCATCGTCGGCGATCGCCTCCTCGCGCTCGGCGAGGTGGCTCAGCGCATTGGGATCGCCGGCGCCGGCGCCCCTGTGGTACCAGACGGAAGCGCGGGTGGGATCCGGCGTGATCGAGTATCCGGCAGTGCCGTCTGCGCGATGCACTCCCCGCTCGTAGAGCTCTCCGAGATCGAATGCGGCAACACTGACTCCATCGTGCCATGCTCGCTCCAGCAACGAGATCGCCCGTTGCGTGTCCGTCGATGCGGCCGGCGACTGCAGGAGCAGCCGCGCGAGATCGATGGCGGCGGCACGATATCCCTGGCGGAGTGCCGTCTCGAAGCTCTGACGCGCACCGCGGCTATCGCCGCTCGCCCAAAGTGTCCTGCCGCGCTGATATATCGTCCGTGCATCGGCCTGATCGGTCATTGTGACGGCCGCCGCGCAGGCACGGCTCGCGACATCGACAACGATGCCATCGATCATGACCCCCGCAGCGCGTCGATCGGGATCGTAGGGTGCAGCGGCCGCATCGTCACAACGCGTCCGGTCCGCCGGCCAGTTGCGCACGTCAGGCTGCACGGGCAGGCCTAGCGCGTCGCGCTCTGTGCTCGTGAGTGCATCGAACTGGGCGGCTTCAGCCCAACTGATCTGCGCATCCAGGGGAGCGGCGCGGGCGTCCCAAATGCGTGCTGTCCCATCGTCGGAAGCGGAGACGATGAATCGCCCATCCGGGGAGAATGCTGCGGTGTCTACCGTTTCCGTGTGGCCGCTCAGTACCTTGACGGGCCGATCATTCGCCGCATCCCAGATGCTCACGGTGCCATCGTCGGAAGCGGTGGCGATGAGCCGGCCGTCGCGTGAGAAGGAAGCATTGGTGACGCGGTTGCCACGATCGAGCAGGCCGATCTGCCTACCCGTCTCGGCATCCCAGATCCGCGCCGTTCCATCGTCCGATGCCGTGATGATGCGCTGACCATCGCTCGAGTACGAGGCCGATCCAAGTTGGTCCGTGTGGCCAACGAGGAGCATGATCTGCCGCCCGGTCGCAGCATCCCAGATACGCGCTGTCCCATCGTCTGACGCCGTGACCACGTGCCGTCCATCGGGCGAGAAGGCTCCCGTCTCCACCACGAGCGTATGCCCCACGAGGACGGCGATCTGACGGCCGGTAGCGGCGTCCCAGACCCGACCCGTTTTGTCCAGAGAGGTCGTGATCACGCGGCGATCGTCGGGCGAGAACGCGGCTGATACGACGCGATCGGTATGTCCCGACAGTACTCTGAGCTCCCGACCTGTCCCGACGTCCCAGATCCGGGCGGTGCCATCGAGCGAGGCCGTGACGACACGAGTGCCATCCGACGAGAAGGCGGCCGTTGCAACCTGTGACGTATGACCCGTCAGGATCGCGATCAGGGTGCCGCTGTCGGCATCCCAGATGCGCGCAGTCTTGTCGAAGGAGGAGGTCACGATCCGGTGGCCGTCCCGTGAATATGCTGCCGAGGATACGGTGCCGTGATGGCCCGCGAGGAGGCGTATCTGATCCTTCGGCACGGCTTCCCACACCCGAGCGGTCTGATCACTCGATGCCGTGGCTATGTGAAGGCCGTCCGGCGAGAACACGGCGCCTTCGACGAAGTCGGTGTGTCCACTCAACACGCTGATCTGCCGGCCGGTGTCCGCGTCCCAGATGCGAGCCGTCTGATCATACGATGCCGTGAGCACCCGGCGGCCATCGGCGGAAAAGACGGCCGACGAGAGCAGCTGCGTGTGGCCACTCAGCAGCGCGATCTGTCTGCCGGTGTTGCTGTCCCACACGCGGGCGGTTCTATCGCCCGCTGCAGTGACGACGCGTTGCCCGTCCGGGGAAAATGCAGCGGAAGTGAGTATTTCGGAATGGCCGGCGAGGACCCTGATCAGTCGCCCGGTTGCCGCGTCCCAGATCCGTGCTGTCTTGTCGTAGGAGGCCGTCACGATGCGTCGACCGTCCGCTGAGAATACCGCGGAAGTTACGAGCGCCGAGTGACCGGTCAGGACGCGTATCGGCCGGCCTGTCGCAGCATCCCAGATGCGGGCAGTTTTGTCGTACGCGCCAGTGATGAGTTGACGCCCATCGGGAGAAAAAGCAACGGAGCGAACCCGATCCTGATGTGGCACAACCAGAAGCTGCCGTCCCGTAGCGGCATCCCATATGCGCGCAGTCTTGTCGTATGAGCCCGTGGCGACTCTACGGCCGTCAGGAGAGAACGTCGCCGACAATACCGGGCCGCCGTGCCCTTGCAATATGAGCAACTGCCGGCCAGTCGAAGCATCCCAAACGCGGGCCGTGCCGTCATACGAGGCCGTTATGAGACGCCGCCCGTCAGGAGAGTAGGCGATGGAGCGTACCCTGTCGGTGTGGCCGAGCAGCGCGAAATCCTGGGCGTCCTGGGCGAGTGCATTCTCGAACACGGTCAGGGCCGCCGTCGTGTACGGCGGTCCACTGCGATGATGGGGCAGCACCTGCAGAATGATGCGCTGGCTCTCCGATACATCGCCGGTCCCGAGGCGGCTGGCGGCCGCTTGGATGAGCAGTCTGCGGTCTGCTTCGAGCGCCGCATCCCTTTGGGCCGAGGCGACCTTCGCCTCGTAACTCGTTGCCGCCAGGCCGGCGGCCAGTGTGAGGAGCACGATACCTGCAACACCGATGGCAACCCGGTGGCGCCAGGCAAACTTGCGGGCACGATAGATGAGGCTGTCACGCCGGGCGAGGATGGCTTCGCCCCGCAGGTAGCGCTCGATGTCTTCGGCGAGCGCATTCACGGTCGCATAACGCTCTGCGGCGTTCTTGCGCAGCGCCTTCAGCACGATGGTATCGAGGTCGCCCGCGAGTACGCGATTCAGCTTCCGCGGCGTCGTGCGCCGCGCGTGCGCTGCCGCGTCGCTGAGCCTGAGGCGGCTAGGGGCAACGATCTCCTCCTCGAGGATGGCTTGTTCCAGCGCTCCACGCGAATCGCGCTTGGGTCGATATGGCCGCTCGCCTGTCAGGAGCTCGTAGAGCATCACGCCGAGAGCGTAGACGTCCGCGGCTGTCGTGATCGGCGCGCCGGCGATCTGCTCCGGCGCCGCATAGTCCGGTGTCAGAACGCGGCCACCGAGGAGCGTGAGCTCCGTCGCGTGTGCCGCGCCGGCCTCGGTCAGGAGCTTGGCGATGCCGAAGTCGAGCAGGCGAACCTGGCCATCCCCGCTCACCAGGATGTTGGAAGGCTTCAGATCGCGGTGGATGACCAGATGAGCATGGGCGTACTCGACGGCGCTCAAAACCTGACGCAGCAGGTCCAGTCGGTCGCGGACCGGGAGGCATCGCTCGTCGCAATGAGCAGTGAGCGGTGTGCCGGCGACGTATTCCAGTGCGAGATAGGGTTGGCCGTCCTCGGCGACCCCCGCATCGAGCAGCCGCGCAATGTTGGGATGGCTCAGGCTCGCGAGAATTTCCCGCTCCCGTCCCAGCCGCTCCATCATGACCTGTCCCATGAGCGCCGGATGGACCAGCTTCAGTGCCAGCGTGCGCGCGAAGAGACCGTCCGTGCGCTCGGCGAGCCATACGCTTCCCATGCCTCCATGGCCGAGGAGCGACAGTACCCGGTAGGGTCCGAACGCTCTGCCCACCAGCGCGGCGTCGCTCCCCGACCATGCAGGTTCCTCACGCGCCAAAATGTCGCGCGACTCCAGGAACTGCTGCAGACGTTGCGATCCCTGAGCCGCGAGCACCTCCCGCAGCCAGCGCGCCGCGCTGGGCTCGAGGTGATCGAGCTCGCTCAGCCGGGTCTCGCGGTCCGCGGATGCCGTCTCGAGCAGGTCATCGAGGAGGGCAGATAGGCGCGCGTACTCGGCCGCGTTGAGACCGGCGAGCGGGTCGCCCGAAGCCGGTGAGGTCTGCATCTCACGCCTCTCCGACCTGACGGTACAGGATCAACCGCGCCTTTTCCCAGTCCCTTTGCACCGTGCGCTCGGAAATGCCGCGCAGTGCCGCGATCTCCGCGAATGAGAAGCCGCAGAAGTATTTGAGATCCACTACTTCGGCGAGCCGCGGATCGAGCCCGGCGAGCTCATCGAGGGCGGTCGCCAGCCGTTCCAACTCCACGCCGTCCGCCGGCTGCGCCTCGACGTGCGTGTCGAGGTGTGTGATCTCGAGTCCGGCGCCGCGCTTCAGCGCCTGGCGCCGCCGTGCGAAATCGATGAGCAGGCCGCGCATGGCGCGAGCCGCATAGCTCAGAAACTTGCCGCGGTCGCTGAAGCTCGTGCCGCCGCGGCCCGACAGGTTGACGTAGGCTTCATGCACGAGCGTGGTCGGACTGACGGTCATTCCCGGGTATTGCCGCAGCTTGCTGTCCGCCAGCCGGCGCAGCTCAGTGTAAAGGCTTGTAAAGAGCCGCTCGTTGAGCCCCGACTGCCCATCGGTGTGGGCTTCCTCAGCCGCGTCTTGCCGCTCTTCGGGCATGCTCCCCCCTGAGACCTTGCTCGAGCAAAAGCATGCCCGAAATGCTGCCGGCACGACAACCGCCGCAACCGCAGTGTCGGGATTCGGGCGGCGAATCCGATCTATAGAGGGAGTCCCCAAGAGTGTGCCCCAGGGGGGGTGTATTATGAAAAAGACCACGGTGGCCGTACTCGGCCTCTCGGCAGTGCTCGCCGGCGCGACATTCGCAGGCCCCCGGTCCGGCGGCGGCCGGGCGACGGCGAAGCTCGAATCTTTCCCCGACCTCGCCGGGGCCTTCGAGACGCTGAGTACCGCGGGCAGGGTCGATCGTCGGGGTGCCTTTTTCCAATCTCTCGGGACGAACGGCCGCTCCTGCGGCACGTGCCATGTGCCCGATCAGGCCTTCGGCCTGACCGCAGCGGCTGCCCGCGGCACCTTCCACCGCACACGAGGACAGGACCCACTCTTCGCACCCGTCGATGGCGCCAACTGTCCGGACGTGCGTCGCAGTGACCCCGCGGCGCACAGTCTTCTCCTGGGGAATGGGCTCTTTCGCATCAGCATTCCACTGCCCGCCAAACCCGAATTCATGATCAGTGTAGTTCACGACCCTTACGGATGCGCGATCACACTCGATCCCAAAACCGGGCAGTCGGATATCTCGGTCTACCGCCGGCCCCTGCCGTCGACCAACCTCGCGTTCCTGAGCTCCGTGATGATCGATGGCCGCGAGACCGTCGCTCCCCTCGATGACGGCCATACATTTCTCTCCAACCTGCAGACCGACCTTACGCATCAGGCATCCGATGCGACGACCGGACATGCGCAGGCGCTGACACCGCCGAGTGATGCGCAGCTCGCCGAGATCGTGACCTTCGAGCTCGGACTCTATACCGCCCAATCCTTCGACTGGCGCGCCGGGCGGCTGATGGGGGGCAGAGCACGAGGCGGAGCGAGGGCGCTCTCGAGAGAGGAGTATTTCCCTGGCATCAATGATTCCCTGGGCAGCAATCCGACGGGCGCGCCGTTCGATCCCTCGTCGATGACGCTCTTTTCCGCCTGGACCGCTGAGACCGTTGCCGCGACCCCCGCACGCGCGTGGCGCGATGCGGCGCGGCACGCCATTGCTGCCGGTGAAAAGATCTTCGACACCGCGCCGCTCATCATCACGAGTGTGCGCGGCCTCAACGACGATCCGGCGCTCGGCAGCCCGGGCATGATCGTCGCACACTGCTCGACGTGTCACGATGCGCCCAACGTCGGTGATCACTCGCTGGCGGTACCTCTCGACATCGGCACCTCTCACAGTGTGCTGCCGAGCACGGAGAGCAACCCGCAGGTTGCGGCCGCGCTCGCCGAGCTCAACATGCCCAACCTGCCCGTGTATCTGATCAGCGGCTGTCCGGATCCGGCCGATCCGACACGCGCCGCCCCGTTCTACACGAGCGATCCCGGCAGGGCGCTGATCACCGGTAAATGCAGTGACCTCAATCGCATCAAGGGACCGATCCTGCGTGGGCTCTCCGCCCGTGCTCCCTACTTCCACAACGGCTCCGCTGCGGATCTGTCGCAGGTGGTCGACTTCTACGACAAGCGCTTCCAGATGGCGCTGACACCGGAGCAGAAGGCGGATCTGGCCGCATTTCTCGCGGCGCTCTAGAGGTCTACTCGAGCGTTGACTCGGCCGAGGGCGTACGGCACAAGGGGTGTAGAACTTGCTAGCCTTCAGCGAATACGGTTCGCGCGCCGGACGATGCCGGTTTACCCGGACAAAGTGTCGCGGCGCCCATGGGGGCAACTCTCCGTCGCATCACGGATGCTTGCACACTCTTTGCACGAACGACGTGCGGACATCAACGCGAGAGAATGGCCATCTTGGATGCTCCTGCCATCTCACCTCTGGACGAGGTCCTCATCACGGCCCAGTTGGGCCGGCGTCCTTCGCGAGCCCCGGATTTCGCCGCCGAGAGCGAAGCTCTCGTCGGACTGATGAAGGCGTTACAGGAAGCGAGCGCGAGCAAAACGAATATTTTGCAGAGACTGGCGGAAGCGGCGCTCGAGCTTTGCCGGGCGCACTCCGCGGGAGTCAGCATCGAGGACGAAGACAAGGGGCGCAGGGTCTTCCGCTGGCACGGCGCCGCGGGCCGGTGGGCGGGGCTGCTTCGGGACGCCGCACCTCGGACGGCGAGCCTCTGCAGCCTGGCGCTCGACCGCAAGGCGCCTCTGCTCATGGCGCACCCGGAGCGGTATTTCGATTACCCGAATACGGATATGCCGCCTCTGGCCGAGACCCTTCTGATCCCGTTTGCGGTTGATGGCGCGACGGTAGGGACCGTCTGGGTCGTCGCACACGATGGCAGCCGCCACTTCGATCAGGAGGATCTTCGTGTCCTGACGAGCCTCAGTGATTTCGCCGCCATGGCGTTTCAGGTGCTGCTGCGCACCAAGCGACTGCAGCACGCATTGTCGCAGGAGCGGGGTGGCTCGGAGCTTCTGCAGGCCATCAGCGCCGGACTGATTCGCGAGAATGACGTCAACGCGCTCTATCAGCAGATTCTCGATGCCGCAACTTCGATCATGCACTCGGACTTCGCGAGTGTCCAAATGCTGGAGGAGGAGAATCTGCGCCTGCTCGCCTGGAGAGGTTTTCACCCCGACTCCGGACGCTTTTGGCAGCAGGTTTGTCACGACTCAGCGGCATCGTGCGGCAAGGTGCTGCATACGGGAGAGCGGTACGTCATCGTCGATACCGAGGAGTCCGAGGCGCTCGCCGGCACTGCGGACCTCGCCGAGTACCGCAGGTCGGGAATTCGCGCAGTCCAGTCGACACCTTTGCGATCCCGCTCGGGCGAGCTGATTGGGGTCATTTCGACACATTGGCGCGCGCCCTACGAGCCAACGACCGGCGAGCTGCGTCTTTTCGATGTCCTGGCGCGGTTGACGGCCGATCTAATGGACAGATCGAAGGTGGAGCAGGCGTTGCGCGAGGACGCTCGCCGCAAGAACGAGTTTCTCGCCGTGCTGAGCCACGAGCTGCGAAATCCGCTGGCACCCCTCACCACCGGGTTGGAGTTGCTGCGTCGCCCGGAGAACGAGCCCGGTCTGATCGAGAGCATTCATTCCATGATGGATCGGCAGGTCTCACATCTGACACGGCTGGTGAACGATCTGCTCGACCTGTCCCGCATCAGCCGCGGAACCATCGAGCTGCAGCGTGCACCGCTCGGCGTGCGTGTCGTCATCGAGGCTGCCGTCGAGCTGGCCAGACCCCTCATCGACCAGCGCCGGCACCACCTGATCGTAGAGCACGACGGCGGAGCGCTGACCGTCAACGGTGATCTCGCGCGCCTCACGCAAGTGGTCGCCAACGTCCTCGGCAATGCCGCCAAATACACCGATGCGGAAGGCACGATTCGTCTGCGGGCCGGCCCCGAGGGCGGGCTGGCGGTCATCCGGGTGCGGGACTCCGGCCTGGGAATTCCAACCGCCCAACTCGAGGAAGTGTTCGAGATGTTCACGCAAGTGCGCGAGCATCGCGTGCGCAGCGGCGGGGGCGGGCTCGGCATCGGACTGGCGCTGTCACGCAGGCTGATCGAGCTGCATGGCGGCTCGATCGAAGCCACGAGCAACGGCCTCGGGCACGGAAGCGAGTTCATCATTCGACTGCCGATTGCTTCCGCGACCGACAACCTGGATGGCAAGGTGCATGCCGCTGCCGGCATGCCGGTCGTGGCACGCAAGCTCCTCATTGTCGAAGACAATGTCGATACGGCCGATACCCTGCGCACGGCACTGGAATCTCTCGGGCACATCGTGCGCGTCGCGCGTGACGGAGCCGAGGGTCTGCGCCTCTTCGCGCAATTCGCACCCGAGGTCGTGCTGCTCGACATCGGCCTGCCGGGAATGAACGGCTACGAGGCAGCCCGCCGGATGCGGCAGTTGGCCGATGGTGGCGACGTCTCGCTCGTCGCCCTCACGGGGTGGGGACAGAAGAGCGATCGGGCGCGCGCAGCCGATGCGGGATTCGACGCCCACCTGACGAAGCCGGCAACGCTCGACTCACTGACCTCCGTGTTGAGCGCGCTTTACCCGTGGGTTCCCCGATAAGAGAGGCGCCACAGCCCGAAGAGAATGAGCAGTGCGACCGTAAGGTCCCAGACGCAGAAATCGCCGACGCGATAGAACGGCATGTAGCGCCATAACCCCTGGCGATCGACCACGATCTCTTCGAACAGTACCCAGCTGTTGAAGAACGCTATGCCGGCCGCTATTTTGACGATGAGTGGCAGATGTTTGAACGGTAGGGGATTCATTCCGGCCTCGCTTGCAGCACTTGCTTCGATGAGCATCAGTCCCGGTCGGGTCTGATGCTTTCCGAAACCGAGCATACGGGTTAAAGTGCGCTTTAAGTCAAGGCCCGGATCGAGGAGGGGGAAGGCCATGTCGGGCATGTCCATCGGGCAGGTCGCACGACGCTGTGGGCTGGCGCCGTCGGCGATCCGTTACTACGAGAGGATCGGCCTGTTGCCGAGGCCGATTCGGGTGAGCCGGCAGCGGCGTTACACCGCCGAGGTGATAGGCAGGGTGCGACTGGTGCAAATCGCCCGCGAGGCGGGTTTTACCATCGCCGAGACGCGCGCATTCATTGGGGGCTTCTCGGCCACCACGCCGCCGGCCGCCCGGTGGCGCACGCTGGCCGAGCGGAAGCTCGCCGAAATCGAGACACAGATGGAACGGCTGCGGCGGATGAGGCAGCTGTTGGAATACGGCTCCAGCTGCCGATGCCTGAGCGTGGACGACTGCGCCCGGGTGATGGGCTCATCGGATCCCTGCCCTCCGCTGCGTCCTCGAGGCGGCAGCGGAGGGCAGAGCGATTGAGATCAGCGGCGGCTCACTGCGTGATCTCGGGCTCGACGAGACGCGCCAGGTTGCGCAGCGACTGCTGCCAGCCGAGATAGCAGGCTTCCACCGGAATGACGTCGGGAACGCCTTCCTGAACGATGCTGACTTCCGTGCCCACCGAAACTTTCTTCAGCGTCACGGTCACCCGCATCTCACCCGGCAGGTTCGGGTCCTCGAATCTGTCCGTGTAGCAGAGGCGCTCGTTCGGGACGAGCTCGACATACTGACCCCCGAAGGAGTGCCCAGCACCGTTGGTGAAGTTCCGAAAGGACGCCCTGTGGGAGCCGCCGACCTTCGGGTCCAAGTGGTGCACCGTGCAGGTAAAGCCGTTCGGCGGCAGCCACTGGGCCAGTGCGTCTGCCTCGAGGAATGCGCGATAGACCTTCTCGGGCCTGGTGGCGAGGACTCGATGGAGTCGCACGGTACTGGGCATGATCAGTTCTCCTCGGATAGTGGTTGTGTGGATGTCTCGAGGAGTAGCCGAACCGGCGGTCACCCTTTCGACATCATGCCGGCAGGTGTGGCTACGGTTCCTGAAGGGTAGCGCGGCGCGAGGCGGCTACGGCGGAGAGTGCCCCGATCGCGATCGCTATCCAGACGACGTTCACGAACGCCGACGGCCAGGCATGGTGCCAGGCGGTATTGGCGGCGAGCAGGACGCTGGCCGCAATGTTCAGGGTCTGGTACAGCACGCTCCGGCCGCCAACCCGGCCGTAAGAGACGAGCGCATAGGCGAGAAGGAGGAGCGCTGCCCCGAGCCAACCAGCGATCTCGAGGAGTGTGCTCAAGCGATCACGCGGAAATCAGCCGCTCCCTGCCACTTCCAGAGTATAGCGGATGGGGGGCCTTGCCGTAAGGCCCGGGTCGTCATGCAGCATCGCCCGCCGTTGCCGGAGGCGGCGCAAATGGGATTCACGAAATGACCCAGCACTCTGTAGTGATCGCCGGAGGAGGTCCGACCGGGCTGACACTGGCCGGCGAGTTGGCACTGGCCGGTGTCGACGTAGCAGTCGTCGAGCTGCGAGCGACGCAGGATCTCATCGGCTCGCGCGCCGGGGGCCTGCACTCGCGCACGATCGAGGTCTTCGATCAGCGCGGAATCGCCGATCGGTTCCTCTCGCAGGGACAGAAGGCTCAGGTCGCAGGCTTCGCAGGCGTTCGGTTCGACATCAGCGACTTTCCGACCCGGCACAATTACGGCCTCGGGCTGTGGCAGAACCAGATCGAGCGCATCCTCGCCGGTTGGGTCGGCGAGCTCGAGGTACCGATCTATCGCGGACGTGAGGTGACGGGTTTCGCGCAGGACGAGGCGGGCGTCGACGTAGCGCTGTCAGATAGCCAGTCGCTGCGGGCGGAATATCTCGTGGGATGCGATGGCGGACGCAGCGTGATCCGCAAGGCAGCCGGTATCCCATTCCCCGGATGCGATCCGACGGTCAGCAGCCTGATCGGCGAGGTCGAAATGGCAGAGAAGCCCGAGTTCGGCATCCATCGCACGGCCTCGGGTGTCCATTCCTTTGGCAGGAAGGAGTATCGGATCATCGACGGCAGGATCGTGTACGCCGATCGGGGCCCCGTGGCCGTCATGGTGACCGAGCAACACGTCGGCCCCGCGACCGAGCCCAGCCTGGACGATCTCCGCCAGGCTCTCATTGCCGCATGCGGGACCGACTATGGGGTCCACAGTCCCATCTGGATCTCCCGGTTCACCGATGCAGCGCGTCAGGCGGCGGCTTACCGCAATGACCGGGTGCTCATCGCCGGCGACGCCGCTCACGTGCACTCTCCGGTGGGCGGGCAGGGCCTGCAGATCGGCGTGCAGGATGCGATGAATCTCGGCTGGAAGCTGGCCCAGGTGGCTGCGGGGACATCGCCGCAGACCCTCCTCGATACCTATCACGCCGAGCGCCATCCCGTGGCCGCGCGTGTGTTGCGCAATACGATGGCGCAGTCGGTGCTCCTTCGCCTCGACGACCGCATCGAGGCCTTGCGGGACATCATCGCTGACCTGCTCAGCACGGAAGAGCCGCGCAAGCGGTTCGCTGCCATGATGTCAGGTCTGGACGTCCGCTACGATCTCGGCGAGGGGCATCCGCTGCTCGGGCGCCGCATACCCGACCTCGATCTCGTCACCGCCGACGGACCGATGCGGCTCTTCACCCTGCTGCATGCCGCCCGGCCGGTACTGCTCAATTTGGGCGAGTCCGGCGACTTCGACATCGCTCCCTGGGCAGGCCGCGTTCGGCGAGTCGCCGCCAGATACGCCGGCACATGGGAGCTGCCGGTGCTCGGGCCGGTGACTGCTCCAACCGCCGTGTTGGTTCGGCCCGATGGATACGTCGCCTGGGTCGGAGACCCCAAATCGCCCGGCCTCAGCGCTGCACTGACCACCTGGTTTGGACCGCCTGCGGCCGCCTAGCCCCACGCTCAGGTTACGTCCATGTTCGGGCGGGCGCCCACGGAGACGAGCCAGCCTGGCGGGCCTCTCTCGAAAGGCCGATTTCCGCGGGCCGCAGTGCGGCGTTAGGCTGAAGGCAATCGACTGCCGCATGCCCGCGGCAAGGAGCTGGCGAATGATCGACGTGCACTACTGGACGACTCCGAACGGACACAAGATCACGATGCTCCTCGAGGAAACGGGTCTTCCTTACCGCATCGTGCCCGTCAACATCGGCAAGGGGGATCAGTTCCGACCGGAATTTCTCCGCATCTCCCCCAACAACAGAATACCCGGCATCGTCGATCATGAGCCTGCGGGCGGCGGCCCGCCGGTGTCGGTATTCGAGTCCGGCGCCATCCTGCTCTACCTCGCGCGCAAGACGGGCAAGCTGATCCCGTCGGATCTGCGCGGCGAGGTCGAGACTCTGCAGTGGCTGTTCTGGCAGGTGGCCGGGCTCGGTCCCATGGCCGGTCAGAATCACCATTTCACCCAGTACGCCCCGGAGAAGATTCCGTATGCCGTCGAGCGCTACGTCAAGGAGACGAATCGCCTCTATGGCGTGCTGAATCACCGCCTCGCCGATCGGGCGTATGTGGCCGGTGAGGCCTATACCATTGCCGACATTGCCTCCTATCCCTGGATCGTACCGTACGAGAGGCAACAGCAGAGCCTCGAGGACTTTCCGCACCTGAAGCGCTGGTTCGAGCAGATCGGGAGCCGCCCGGCGACGGTGCGCGCCTATGCGCGGGCGGCCGAGATCAACACCCAGCCCTCGGTGACCGACGAATCGCGCGCAATTCTCTTCGGGCAGACTGCCGCAAACGTCGGTCGGGCGGCCGCAAAGTAGAGTGCGCCGGCGGGCCCGGGCTGGACTCGCCCTATAGCGGCCTATAGTCTCCGTCGGCATCCGAGCGATGGCGGAGGGTGCCGATGCTTCCAGGAAAAATACAGCTTCCCAGGCGCAGCGTCTGCGTTCGGAGAGTCTGGGGCACTGCGTTCGCGCTCCTGGCCTTCGCCTGTCTCCTCCCGCCACCGGCCAACTCACAGGATCGATCGCAGGGACGCTCGATGGTCCTCAGCCGTGGCGGCATCGTTGCCGCCGAGAGTCCGCTCGCCGCGCAGGCCGGCGCCACGATCCTCGCCCACGGTGGCAACGCAATCGATGCCATCGTCGCCGCCAACGCCGTAATGGGCGTCGTCGAGCCGATGATGAACGGCATGGGCGGCGATCTGTTCGCGATCGTGTACGATGCGAAAACCGGCAAGCTGTATGGACTCAACGCCAGCGGCTGGGCGCCGGCAAAGCTCACCCCCGCATTCCTCCAGGCGAAGGGCATCACCAAGATGCCGGGTTTCGGCATCGACAGCGTCACCGTCCCGGGCGCGGTGGATGGCTGGTCGAAACTGCTGGCGCGCTTCGGAACCCGCAAGCTTTCCGAGGTGCTCGCTCCTGCCATCACGTACGCGCGCGAGGGCTTCCCGGTGCCGGAATGGGACGCCGAGTATTGGAGCGCATCCGAGTCCGACCTCAAAGCCAACGGGAATCTGTCGCGGACATACCTGATCGACGGGCACACGCCGCAGCTGGGCGAGGTGTTCCGCAATCCCGATCTGGCGCGCTCGCTCGAGCAGGTGGCCCATGGCGGCCGCGATGCGTTCTACAAAGGGCCGATCGCCCGTAGGATCCTTGCCTTCGAGCACGGGCTCGGCGGCGCGATGACGGCCGAGGACCTGGCGGACTACTCGAGCGAATGGGTGCAGCCGATCTCCACCCACTATCACGGCTGGACGGTATACGAGCTACCCCCCAACGGCCAGGGGATTGCGGCGCTCATGATGCTCAACATCATGGAGCGATTCCCGCTCGCCCGATACGGACACAACTCGGCCGATTCGCTGCACGTGATGATCGAGGCGAAGAAGCTCGCTTATGCGGATCTGCTGCGCTATGTCGCCGACCCCAAATTCAGCCACATCCCCGTATCAGGGATGCTGTCGCAGAGCTACGCCGCGACCCGCGCTGCTCTGATAAATCAGAGCCGGGCCAACTGCAACGTGGCACCCGGCAAGCCGCCGATCGCCACCACCGGTGATACGACCTACCTGACGGCAGTCGACGGCCAGGGCAACATGGTGTCGCTGATCCAGAGCAACTACCAGGAGTTCGGCTCGCGCCTGGTGGCGGACGGGACCGGCTTCGTGCTGCAGGATCGCGGCTCACTCTTCACGCTGGATCCTTCCTCTCCCAACGTGCTCGCCGGTCACAAGCGTCCGCTGCACACGATCATTCCAGGATTCATGCAGCGCGGCGCGGACCGGATCGCTTTCGGCATCATGGGCGGCTTCAACCAGGCGCAGGCCCACGCGCAGTTCGTATCCAACATAGCGGACTACGGGATGGACATTCAGGCTGCGATGGAGGCGCCGCGCTTCACCCAGAGGACTTTCAACGGCTGCGGCGTCTCGATGGAGGATCGCATTCCGCAGGGCGTTCGTGCGGCGCTCGCTGCCCGCGGGCATGTGATAGACCTGCTGGGCGATTACTCCGCCGCCATGGGCGGAGGCCAGGTCGTGCGCCGGGATTTCAAGACCGGAGTCAACTACGGGGCCTCCGATCCGCGCAAGGACGGCGAAGCCATTCCTCAGCCCGTGCGTTAGGTCCGCGGCGCCTCGGGCTCGAGCTTCTTCCACATCGGGACGAACTCGATCGTGAGATCGTCCGTCAGGGGATGGAACACTTTCGATTGCGCGAGGTATCCGCGCGCCTGATAAAGCCTCACCCCCGGCAGGGTGGCCATCATCTCGGCGCGCCGAAAGCCGGCGCGGCGTGCGGCAGACTCGCAGTGCTCGAGGAGCGCTGTGCCGATGCCGCGGCGAGCGGCGGCAGGGTCGACGAAGAAGGCCCGGATCTTGGCGGCGTCGGTCCGCGGATCGAGCACGCCGGCGTCACGGCCGGCGCGCGCATCGCTGCCGAAGAGCGTGCGCCGGAAGCTCCAGCCGCCACAGCCGAGGAGCCGATCGGCCTCCTCGACGACGAAGTAGGTTCCATCCTCGATGAGCTGCGTATCCAGACCGAAGGCACCCTCCAGGGCCGCTTCGATCGTTTCTGCAGAATAATCCCCGACACCGAGCGCGCGGATGGAGCGAGCGATCAGAGCCTGAATTGCCGCACAGTCTGTTGCGGCTGCCGGGCGAAGTTGCCACGTCATGTCATCGGTCTTCGAGACTTGCGATGAGCGAAGCGTACACCCATTGTGCCCGTATTCGGGCGCGGGAGATCTCATTGACAGGGAGGTAGCGCGGTCATATCGTGAGCCGGCCGCGGTACGGCGCAGGATCCGATCACCGCATGAAGTACCTGCCGCTCATCTGGATGGGCCTGTGGCGTAAGCGCGGGCGCACGATCCTGATATTCCTTCAGGTCGTCGTGGCGTTCACCCTCTTCGGAGTCCTCCAGGGACTGAAGACGGGCGCCGAGCATGCGGTCGCCGCGGCGCGCGCCGATCTGCTCATCGTTCACAGCCGCCTGGGCTTCGGCAACCCGCTGCCCGTCGGGATCCTGGGGCAGATCAAGTCCGTTCCGGGAGTCGCGGAGGCGATTCCCGTGGATCTCGCCCCGGCCACTTATCAGAATCCCAACGAGCAGATGGTCCTCGTGGCCATCAAGCCGGACATGGGCTGGGTGTCGGCATTCATGTACACGATCTCCGCGGCCGATGTCAGGGCGTTTGGCGCTACGCGCACGGGCGTTCTGGTCAACATGGGCCTGGTGAAGAAGTACGGCTGGAAAGTCGGCGATCACATCCCGCTGAAGACCAATGTCGTCCAGCGCAACGGCTCGAGCGACTGGACATTCGATGTGGTAGGGACCTTCACGGACAGCGATATCGCCGGAGGGGACCGCAACATCCTCATGCATTATGACTACCTGAACGAGGCCCGCGTCACCGGCAAGGACACCGTCACCCATTTCGCCGTGAGAATTGCCGACCCGCGAGCGGCCGCGACGATGTCCGATGCCATCGACGCACGATTCGCGAACTCGTCCAATGAGACACGCAGCGAGTCCATACGGGAGATGGCACAGCAGAATCTGCAGTCCATCGGCGATCTGGAGTTCCTCATCCGCGCGGTCGTCGCCGCGGTGCTGGCTGCGCTCCTCTTTGCGACAGCTACCATGATGGTGCAGTCGGTGCGGGAGAGGACATCCGAGATTGCTGTGCTGAAGACGGTCGGCTTCACGAATGCTGCGGTTTTCGCGCTGACGCTTGCCGAGTCTGCCGTCATTTGTGTGGCGGCCGGGGGCGTAGGGCTCGCGGTGGCGACACTGGCATTCCCCTATGCATCGAGATTCGTACACGGTATTTCGCTTCCGTGGAGCATCATCCTCCTGGGTCTCGCTTCGGCCCTGGCAGTGGCGCTCGTCAGCGCCGCGGTCCCTGCCGCGCTGGCTGCAAGGCTCGAAGTCGCCACCGCGCTGGCGGACCGATAGCGCATCATGAAGGCCCTCAGACAGTTCTTTGCCCTGCTCGGCTTGAGCCTATCGGGCCTTGCACTGCGTCCGTGGCCGGCGCTGACGATTGTCGTCGGAGTGACATGTGCCGTCGGTGTGCTCGTTTCCATGCTGGCCATGGGCAGCGGAGCGCGGCGACAGGAGGGTAGCAATGCGCAGGCTGATTCGGCAGTCGTCGCGGAGGTGGGCCAGCGCCCGCTCTTCGGCAGCATATCGCGGGAAGACGCGGCCTCAATCCAGGACTCACCCTATATCCGCCGTGACAAGGATGGGCGGCCGATCGTCGTAATGGAGTCGATGATCCCGATCCAGGGCCGCCGGCGCGGCACGGGTGCGAGCATCTTCACTCCGCTCATCGGAGTGACCCCCAACATCACCGCATACCGGCCGGAAATGCGGTTTACCGCCGGACGCATGTTCCATCCCGGCATGCATGAGCTCGTGGTGAGCAACAATTGCGTGCGCCTCTTCTCCGGGTTCGGCATCGGGGACCGGCGGTCGATCCGCGGCATGGCGTGGACCGTGGTCGGTCATTTCGGCGCGGCCAATGAAGGCCAGTGCGCCATGTTTGCCGATGTCAACACCATCATGTCGGCATTTTCCCGCGATACCTACAGCGGCCTCGAGGTCAAATTGCGCTCACCTGCGGATTTTGCTGCCTTCAGTGCGGCCCTCAAGGCCAATCCCGCCGTGCATCTGTTCGCGGAGCGGCAGCGGACCGTGATGGCGGACAATTTCAAGGGGTTGAACGCGCTCCTCGACTTCGCCAGTTACTTCGTGGGCGCGATCATGGCCGTAGGCGGTACGCTGGGCGCCGTCAATTCGCTCTACGCGATAGTCGATTCGCGACGCCGCGAGTTCGCCACGCTGCGCGCGATCGGGTTCCGTGGGGGTACCATCGTCGCCTCGACCCTCTGCGAATCGATGCTGTTGGCTTTGCTGGGGGCGCTGATCGGCGCTGCCCTGGCCTGGGTGTTCTTCAACGGACTCTCGGCGAGCCCTTTCGGCTACAGTTTCAAGCTCGACGTCACGCCGGCTCTGGCGCTGATCGGCGTGATCTGGGCGTTGATCATGGGCTGCATCGGCGGCATCCTGCCGGCGGTACGGGCGGCCCGAGTGTCGGTGGCCGCTGCCCTGCGCGCAGTTTGATTCGCTACGCCGCGGCGCGGCGCCACACCAGCGTCCGATTGTTGGCGGGCATGGCCCGATCCTCCACGAGCGAGCATCCGATCGATCGCGCGAGCGCATCGACGTCAGCGAAGTCGCGGATGCCGCTGTGGGAAGCACGTTGCTTCAGCCAGACGTCAAAGGTCGCGTTGCTCTCGCTGGTGAAGCGGCCGTCGTAATTGAACGGCCCGTAGACAGCGAGCAGCGCATCATCCGTGAGAACCGCGGCAAGCCCCTGGAAGAGGGCGCAGACTTCCGGCCAGCTCATGATGTGCAGCGTATTCGCCGTAAAGCAAGCGTCAAAACGTCTGTCGGGCCACGGGCCGCCCGATCCGAGCTCGAGCGGTGGGAGGACGTTAGGCAGGCCCGCTTCTTCGATCCACGTCCGGATGCCGGAAAGGTTCGCCTCCAGATCCGAAGTCTGCCAGATGAGGTGCGGCAGTGCCGCGGCGAAATGCACGGCATGTTGTCCCGTACCGCTGCCGACCTCGAGTACCTGGTGCCGATCGGCGAAGTGCTCTCGCAGCACCTCGAGTATCGGCTCTCGATTGCGATCGCAGGCTTCGGCGTAAGGCTTCATCAGCGCAACCACCGACCTGTCATGTCAGGCCGTTGAGCGAGCAGCGGAGCGTCGCATGGGCAGCCAGCGGTCGCTGCGGACGGTGAGCACGAGCAGCACGATGGCGAGCGCGAGGCACACGACTATCGCGATGACGGATGCCTCCGGACCAAACTTACCGCCGGTGAGAACCGGACGGCCGGCCAGCGAGACCGAGAAGAAGCCCTTCATGGCCGAGCCACCGGAAACGGAGACCCCGAATATTCCTCCCTCGGTGAAATTCCAACCGAGATGAAGCCCCATGGGAAACCACAGATTGCGCGTGAGGGCGTAGGCGGCACCGAGGAGTACGCCCGCCTCGAGGGCGATGGCCGCCGTGGAGAGCACCGTAGCCCCCGGGTTCAGGGCATGGAGGAGTCCGAAGAGAGCGGCGGAGATCGCGAGCGCCGTTGCGGTACCGAAGCTCTCCTCCAGGATGCGGAAGAGGCCGCCGCGGAACGCCAGCTCCTCGCCTACTGCTGCGAGAATCGCGGCCGAGAGCATGGGAATGGCATCGAACCCGGCGGAAAGACCCTGCCACTGTGCGACGCCAATGACGTGAAGCAGGCCGAACACGCTCGAGAAGAGCGCCAGCCCGAGAGCGATGCCGGCAATCGCCTGCAGGGGCCGAGGCGCGAGCTCGTGAGTCGCGCGGCGCTCGAGAGAGCGCACCAGCCCGACGTAGAGTCCCATGAGGGCCGCCGCCAGCAGCAGAGCGGCCCCGAGCGATGCCCAGTCTGCGCGGCCCGACGGCGCATGATGGATGGCCCACGCCCGGCCGTATTGCGCGCCGATGTCAGCGGCCAGCAGTACGGCGAAGAACACCGGCAGCCTCACCCACGAAGCCCTGCGTGCAGCATCGAGCCATCCCCGGGTGGACGAGGGGGCGGCTACATCACCCGTCGGGTTGTCTGCCATGCGCGCAATCTTATGCGCAATGCGCTCATCGGGCCAAGCGGCTGCTCTCGGCCTCCAGCGCCTCCCAGCGCTCGAATTTCGCGAGGAGCAACCCCTCGATCTCCTCGAGCCGCTTGCGATCTGCACGGATCTGCGGTGCGCCCTGTGCGTGGTAGTCGGGGCTACTCATGCGCCCCGTGATGGTCGTCTGCTCCTGCTCGAGCGCTTCGATCTCGGCGGGAAGTGAAGTCAGCTCCCTTTGCTCCTTGTAACTCAGCCGCGTGCGCGCTTTGGGGTCGGGGGGCGATGGCGGTAACGCCTGTCGCGCGCCCTCGCGCGGCGATCTGCGGGAGCCGTCCCCAGCCGGCGCCGCGCTTCGTCTTTGCAGCCAGTCGCTGTAGCCGCCGACGTTCTCGCGCCAGGTGCCGCCGCCCTCGGCCGCGAGTGTCTGCGTGACCACGTTGTCGAGAAAACGGCGGTCATGGCTCACCAGCAGCAGCGTACCCGCGTAGTCCTGCAGCCTCTGCTCGAGCAGCTCCAGCGACTCGATGTCGAGATCGTTGGTCGGCTCATCGAGGACGATCAGATTGGCGGGCTGGGCAAAGAGCCGCGCGAGCAACAGCCGGTTGCGCTCACCGCCGGAGAGCATCTTGACGGGCGAGCGTGCGCGATGCGCGGCAAAGAGAAAATCGCCGAGATAGCTCATGACATGCTTGCGCTCGCCGGCGACCTCGACCCAGTCGGACCCCGGGCTGATCATGTCGGCGACGGTGGCCTCCGGATTGAGCTGCTCGCGCAACTGATCGAAGTAGGCGATCTTGAGATTCGTGCCGAGCCGCACGCTGCCCTCATCCGGCGGCAGCTCACCGAGGATCAGGCGAATCAGCGTGGTCTTGCCGGCGCCGTTCGGGCCGATGAGCCCGATGCGATCGCCGCGCATGATGCGCATGGACAGGTGCGCGATCAGCGCGCGTTCGCCCATGTTCTTACCGACCTCCGTGAGCTCCGCCACGAGCTGACCCGACCGCGGACCCGCATCGAGGCTCATCTTCATCGCACCGAGCCGCTCGCGCCGTGCAGCCCGCTCATCGCGCAGCCGCTCAAGCCGGTGCACCCGCCCCTCGTTGCGGGTGCGCCGGGCCTCGATCCCCTTGCGGATCCAGACCTCCTCCTGTGCCCAGAACCTGTCGAACCTGCGGTTGGCGATATCCTCGGCGGCGAGTTCCTGCTCGCGTGCCGCCTCGTATGCGGCGAAGTTTCCGGGATAGGAGCGAAGCACCCCACGGTCCAGCTCCACGATGCGTGTCGTGACACGATCGAGAAAGGCCCGATCGTGCGTAACGACGACGGCAGCCGGTCCCTTGAGCAGCAGCTCCTCGAGCCGCTCGATCGCACCGATGTCCAGATGATTGGTCGGCTCGTCGAGCAGCAACAGATCCGGTTGGGTTGCGAGGGCAAGGGCCAGGGCCGCGCGCTTGCGCTCTCCGCCCGAGCCCGTCGCCGGAGCCAGGTCAGGCTCGAGCTCGAAGCGGTGCAGATATTCCGTCAGCCGCGTCTCGAAGCTCCAGCGCTCGCGCTCGATGCCGAGCAGGGTGGTGCGCGTGGGGCCATCCACTCCTGTCCGCGCGCGCTCGAGCAGGCTCTCGCGCAGCGTGCGTGCCGCCGGCAGCGTAGGCTCCTGCTCGACCAGTGCGATATGGAGTCCGTCGCGGACCTGTCGCTCGCCTTCGTCGAGGGAGGTCTCACCGGCAATGACGCGAAGCAGTGTCGACTTGCCGGTACCGTTGCGGCCGATCAACCCCAGGCGCTCGCCGGGTTGCAGCGCGAGCCGGGCGCCGTCGAGCAACGGCCGATCGCCGAGCGCGAGATGAGTATCGAAGAGCGCGATCAGCGGCACGGGAGCGAGCGTCCGAGGGCGCCGCCCGGATCAGCGGAGCTGGCTGTCCTTGCTACCGCGGCGGTTGTAGCCGCTGAACTGGGCCGCGTCCTGGTCGGCATTATCCTGACAGGCGAGGCAGAGGCGCACACCGGGGATGGCCCTGCGCCGCGCCTCCAGGATTTCCGCGCCACATTCGGCGCAGTGGGTGAGGCCGGGACCCTGCGGCAGACGGCTCCGCGCGCGACGAATGCCGTCCGTCACGGTCGCATCGATCTGATCTTGTACGGCGCCGTCGCCTGCCCAACCCGTAGCCATGCACGCATTTTACGCCCCTGGAAGCCACACGCCTACCCGCCTTCAGGGCCGCGCCGGCTGAAGGTCAGGGTAGAGCCCAAGGAGCGCGCTCGTCACCCCATTGGTCCAGCCGAACCCGTCCTGCAGGGGGTATTCCCCCCCGCCCCCGGGCAGAGCGTGCTCGACATCATATTTCTCGACCAGCTTGCCCGTGTTGGCGAAGACCCGTTGAACCGTGGCGAGCCAGCGACGCGCGATCTCGCGTGCCAGTACGGGTTGATCGTAGCGTCGGAATCCACTGACGGCGATCCACTGCAGCGGCGGCCATCCGTTGGGCGCATCCCACTGTTGCCCGGAAGCGATGTTGGTGGTGACAACGCCGCCTTCCTCGAGCAGCCGCACTTGCGTGACGCCTCCGACGGCATCCGCCTGCCAGATGTCGGCGACTCCGGTGAAGAGCGGATAGAGCGTCGCCGCGGTGAGCTCTCCGGTCCGCTTTTTCTGCCGCCAGTCATAGTCCATGAAGTAACGGGCGTCCGGGTCCCAGAGATAGCGGTTCATGGCCTGTCGGCGCAGGCGGGCGCGCTCGGCGAATTTGCGCTCGCACGCGGCGTCGTGGCGCACCCCGCAGCCGCGGGCGATGGCCTGCTCCAGGCCATAGAGGAGGCTGTTGAGATCGACCGGCACGATGTCGGTCGTGTCGATGGTGGTGAGATGCCGTCCGTCCCGCAACCAGCGGGAGCTGAAGTCCCAACCGCTCTCGGCCGCCGCGCGGATGTCGCGGTAGACCTGCGACGCAGGCCTGCGCGAGGCGCGCGCGATCAGCACATCGTTGCGGTAGGACTCATCGCGCGGTGTGTCGGAGGCATCCCAGTATCGATTGAGCAGAGAGCCGTCGGGCATCGCCACGACGTTGCGCTGCGCCTTGCCGGGGTGCAGACCGGCAGCGCCTGCCATCCAATAGTCGTACTCGCGCTCGAGATCCTCGAGGTGTTGCGACCATGCGATCGCCGGATCTGGGGAGAGGAGCCCCACCATGAGGTAGTACATCGGGGGCTGCGAGCGCGACAGGTAGTACGTGCGTGCGCCGTTGGGAATGTGTCCGTACTCGCGCAGCATGTATGAGAAATCATCGACCAGATCGCGCGCGGTATCGAGGTGGCCGTCGCGGATCAGGCCGAGCATGGTGAAGTAGGAATCCCAGTAATAGAACTCCCGGAACCGCCCGCCGGGCACGACATAGGGCTCCGGGACATAAAGGAGCGACGAATAGGCGGGCGGCACCACCGGTTGGCGTGTCAGCAACGGCCAGAGCCGCGCGATGTGCGCCTGTAGAGTCTTGTCGGGGCGGGCAGGCGGCGTCTGCGCGTCGGTGGGAAAGGTGAACGTGCTCCGTACCAGCTTGAGCAGCGCTGCGCGCGAGCGAGGCCTGACTGAGTGATAGCGCTTCAGGATGACCGATGGGGGAGCCTTCGGCACCGCATCGGGAAACGCCTTGCCGTCCGGGAACAGCGCGTCCATCTGCACCTGGCTGAAAAGCGGCCCGAAAACCTGCGCCGGCGTTGGAACGACAGGCTGCGGTGCCGCCGCGACGTGCGCAGCGCCCCCGATGGCCGTTACGGGTGCTGCGGTTGGCCATGAGACGAGCAGGCCGACGCACGCCGCGACGAGCGGTCCGCGCCGACGGCGACCGGCTGAAGGGAACATCCTGCAGGCGAGCATGTGAAGAGTGGTTGTCGTAACTGGTTGCGGGAGCCGTCCGCGCGGTGAGCGGATTCTACAGGCGAGCGGCCGTGGAGGGCCGAGCGGCATCAGTCGATACGATACGATATAATATACTATGATATTATATCCGTCGCTATGACTATGGATCTCAGCCGTCAGCTCGGATTCCTCCTGAAGGATACGAGCCGCCGCTATACGCGGCGATTCGAGGAGCGCGCACAGGCGCTCTCCCTCACGCTGCCGCAGTGCCGGGCGTTGCTGCACCTGCAGAACAACGAAGGCGTCAGCCAGAAGCGCCTGTCGGACCTGACCGAGCTCGACCCCATGACGTTGGTGAGGATCCTCGATCGTATGGAGGCGGATGGGTGGGTGCAGCGGCGCTCCGATCCGGTAGACCGCCGGGCGCGCAGCCTCTGGCTCACGCCGAAGAGCAAACCGATCCTCGAGCACATCGCGCACCTCATCGCGGAGACCCGGTCCGAGACCCTGCACGGGCTTTCGAACGAGGAGCGCGCGAAGCTGATCGAGCTGTTGGAGCGGGTTCACGCCAACCTCGCCGCGCTGCCAGCGTTTACCGCCGAGAAATCGCAGAGGTCCTCGCGATGAGTGCCACGACCGCGCGGAGCGCCGAGCCCGCCGGGAGCCCGCCCCGCGGGGATGCATCGGCGCCGCTGCGACCGGAAGGCCGTGACTCCGCGGCGCCAGCCAGGTCCCGCCGCGAACGGCTGCGGTTGCCGCTCATGTGGGGCGTGCCGCTCCTCATGGCGGCAGGCGGGCTGTATTTTTACCTGACGGGCGGCCGCTACCAATCGACGGAGGACGCCTATCTGCGGGCGGCTGAGGTGGCGATCAGTGCCAACGTATCGGGCCGAGTCAGCTCGGTCGACGTGCACGACAACCAACGGGTGCATCGCGGTCAGACACTGTTCCGGCTGGATGATCGGCCGTTCCGTATCGCTGTCGAGGCCGCGCGGGCCCGCCTGCAGGGCGAGCGGCTGCAGGTCGAGTCACTGAAGGCGGACTATCAGCAACGGCTCGCGGACCTGCGGTCTGCACAAAGCGCGCTCGATTACGGCGAGCGCGAGTACCAGCGGCAGTCGCGGCTGCTCGCGAGCGGGATCGCTTCTCAATCGCAGGTGGACAAGGCGCTGCTCGCCCGCAGCGAGGCACGCCAGCGCGTTGCGGCGGCGACGCAGCAGATCACCGCGGCGCTCGCCAAGCTCGGCGGTCAACCTGACATCGCCGTCGACCTCCATCCGCTGGTGCAGCAGGCCCAGGCAGCCCTGGACAGGGCGTTGCTCGATCTTTCCTATACGACCGTCAGCGCGCCTGCCGACGGCGTAGTGACCGGCGTCGAGCACCTGCAAGCCGGCAGCTATCTCGCCTCGGCGACCCCTGCGTTCGTGCTGGTCTCGAGTCAGGACATCTGGGTGGAAGCGGACTTCAAGGAAGACCAGCTCACCAACATGAGCCCCGGTGAGTCCGCCACCGTGAAGATCGACGCCTATCCCCACCGCACTTTCCCGGCAGTCGTGACCAGCATTACCCCCGGGACCGGCTCGCAGTTCTCGGTGTTGCCGCCGGAGAACGCCACCGGCAATTGGGTGAAGGTCGTGCAGCGCCTCGATGTCCGGCTGCGCCTCGACGGGACTCTGCCGGCGGTGCGCTCGGGACTGAGCGCTTCCGTCACCGTCGATACCGGTTCGCGTGCCGCGCACGGTGCCGGTGATGACGGCATGCCCAATTGAGCCAATCGCAGCATCGCGGGCTCATCACCGCCTCGGTCATTCTAGCCACCGTGCTGCAGGCGGTGGATACGACCATCGCCAACGTCGCGCTGCCGCACATCGGCGGCAATCTCTCGGCATCGCTCGAGCAGATGGACTGGGTGCTGACCTCCTACATCGTGGCAGCGGCCATCATGACGCCGCTCTCGGGCTGGCTCGCGGGCCGCTTCGGGCGCAAGCGCGTGTTGGTCGCATCGGTGGTGGGCTTCACCGTGAGCTCGATGCTCTGCGGAATGGCGCAGTCGATCGACCAGATCGTCTTCTTTCGAGTTCTGCAGGGGCTTGCCGGCGCGGGTCTCGTGCCGCTCTCGCAGGCCGTGTTGCTCGACATCAATCCGCCCGAGCGGCACGGGCGCGCCATGGCGCTCTGGGGCCAGGGCGTGGTCCTCGGTCCCATGCTCGCGCCGGTGCTTGGCGGCTGGCTCACCGACAACTACAGCTGGCGCTGGGTTTTCTACATCAACGTGCCCTTCGGCATCCTTTCGGCGATCGGCCTCATGGCCTACGTACGCGAGACCGATACCCGCACGAACCGCTTCGATTTCCTCGGCTTCGGCGCGCTCAGCCTCGCCGTCGGGGCGCTGCAGATCCTGCTCGATCGCGGCGAGCTCAAAGACTGGTTCGGCTCCCCGGAAATCTGGATCGAGACCGGCATTGCCATCGGTGCCCTGTACGTCTTCATGGTGCACACGTTGACGGCACGTGAGCCGTTCATCAGCCTCTCTCTGTTCAAGGACACGAATTTCTCGATGGGGAATCTGCTGGTATTCATCGTCGGCGTGGTGCTCTACGCAACCATGGCGCTGCTGCCACCGCTGCTGCAGGACCTGCTCGGCTATCCGGTCATGACCACGGGCATCGCCATGGCGCCGCGCGGCTTCGGCAGCTTCGTTTCGATGTATCTCGCCGGGAGAGTCATCGGCCGCGTCGATGCGCGGCTCCTCATCGGCATCGGCATTGCGGTGACTGCGATTTCGCTCGAGATGATGTGCGGCTATTCCCCGCTGATGCCGCAGTCTCTCGTCTGGTCGACCACTTTTCTACAGGGCCTCGGTACCGGTCTCACCTACGTCACGATCACCACCGTGGCGTTCGCGACCCTCGGGGTACAATACCGCTCCGAAGGTACGTCGATGTTCAACCTGGTGCGCAACGTGGGCAGCAGCATCGGCATTGCGGCAACCGGAGCGCTCCTGACGCGCAATACACAAGTCATGCACGAGCGTCTCGCGGCGCACATCCTTCCCTGGGGCGGACAGATCCAGCTGCACGCGCCCTTCAGCCTCAGCGCGCCTGCGGGACTTGCCGCGCTCAATGAGGCCGTGACCCGCCAGGCGCAGATGATCGCCTACAACGATGACTTCAGGCTGATGTTCGTGCTGACGCTGGCGTTGATTCCCCTGGTCCTGCTGCTGCGGCCGGCGCGTGCGCGAGCTGCCGCGCCGGCGGTGATGGAATGATGCCGCTGAGCCTCGATCCGGGGCGCCGGCGAGCGGCTCCGGCCGTGGCCGCGCTCACGGCTGCCGCTGTCCTCGGCGCGTGCACCGTCGGACCCAACTTCCACCGGCCGGTGGTGCAGGCGACGCCCGTATACCGGCCCGCCGGCGAATCGAGTCCCGTCGACACCAACGCCGCGGCAGCCGAGCGGCACGCGCCGGCCGCCGGCACCTACGCGCAGCAATTCGTGCTCGGCGCACTCGCCGCGCCCGAGTGGTGGACGCTTTTCCAGTCGCCACAGCTCGATGAGCTGATGCGGCGCGCCATGGCGGACAACCCCGATCTGGCCGCGGCGAAGGCCACACTGGCACAGGCGCAGGAGATGGTGGCGGCGCAGTCGGGACAGCTCTATCCGCAGGTGAGCCTGCTGGCCTCGACGGGGCGCCAGAAGTACGGCGCGCAATTCCTCGGCACCTTCGCCGTCGCGCCGTTCACCTACGAGGCGGTCGGCGCGAGCGTGCACTACCTGCTCGATTATGCGGGCGCCAATGCCCGCTCCTTGGAGGAGAAGAAGGCGCTGGCACAGTATCAGCGCAGCGAGCTGATGGCGGCCGAGCTGACACTCACCGGCGATGTGGCCTCGGAGGCCATCATCATCGCCTCGATCCGCGGGCAGATCCGGGCGGCCGCGGAGCTGCTCTCCGAGGATCGCGACAACCTGAGTCTGGTGCGCACCGCGTTCGCCAATGGCTCGGTGTCGAGGCTCGACGTGCTGACCGCGCAGAGCCAGCTCGCAAGCGATCAGGCCCTGCTGCCGCCCCTCAATCAACAGCTCGCGATGGCGCGCCATGCGCTCGCAGTGCTGCTCGGCCAGCCGCCGGCTGACTGGTCACAGCCGGATCTCGAGTTGACGGACATACGGTTGCCGCGCGAGCTGCCGGTGAGCGTGCCGTCGCGGCTGCTCCGTCGCCGTCCCGACATCCTGGCGGCAGAGGCGCAGCTTCACGCTGCGACGGCGGCGGTGGGTGTGGCCACGGCCAATCTATATCCGCAGATCGCGCTGACCGCGACTCTGGGCCAGCAGTCGCTGACCCCGGCGAAGCTGTTCGATGCCTCGTCTGCAGCGTGGTCACTCATTGCGGGCCTGACGCAGCCGCTCTTCGACGGCGGGACCCTGCGCGCGCAGAGGCGGGCTTCTCTCGATGCGCTGCACGCGAGCGCTGCGCGCTACCGGGAAGTGGTGCTCGATTCCTTTGGTCAGGTCGCCGATCTGCTCGATGCTCTCGACCACGATGCGCAGCTCGTCGCCGCGCAGGCGAATGCGCGGGATACCTCGCAGGCGAGCCTGGAGCTCGCGCGACAGAGCTATCAGGCAGGCAATTCGGGCCTGCTGCAGGTCCTCGATGACCAGCGTCTGCGCCAGCGCGCGGAGCTCGGTTTCCTCGAGGCGCAGGCCCGCCAGTATCTCGATACCATCCAGCTGCTGCTCGCCGTCGGCGGCCCGCTCGGCTGAGAGCAGGCGGAACGGTCACAGCCGGCCGCTGCGCCGGTTCTTGTCGATGATGCCGATGATGAGAATCACGAAGGCGACCAGCCGCACGATGTAGGCGTATTCCTGCTGCGCCTCATCGGCCGGATGATTGATGATCGCGAGTCCCATCCAGGCCGCCGCCAGGCCGACGAACGCGAGGGAGAAGAACGCGAACAGCCGCTCGCGGGTCGCCCGCCAGAAGCGCAGGAAGAAGAGCGCCGCCACCAGGGACGACATCGCGAGCACACCCCACATGAAAGTCTTCATGGCCGTTTGCCTAGCGCGATTCCCACGTGAGCCCGAAAACGAGCAGTAGCATCCCGATGATTGCCGCGGTGTTGCGGTACCAGAAGAGATCGTACTGCGGCGGCAGGATGACCAGGTCGACGTAGAGGATCACATTGTTGATGGCGAGGAACACGAAGCAGAGGCTTGCCCAGAAGAGCAGCCGCGTCCGTGTTGCGCGATAGCCGCGCAGGAGCAGGACCGCGCACAGAATGCTGGTGACCGCGCATAGAATGTAGACCGCCTCAGCCATCTTTCTTGTCCTTCTTCAGCACGAAGGCATCGGCGAAGGTGTGTAACGCCGCGGTGCGCACGCGCTCGATGGCATTCGCGCTCATGAGTTGGATGATGCGGATCGGGTGCTCCGCGTATTCCCGCTCGAGACGGCCGGCGGCCGCATCGAGCCCGGAGCTCGACGTCCGATAGGCGAAGCGGGACACGGGATCGGCGGCGGTGGTGGCCACCAGTCCGCCTGCCTTGAGCCCCACGAGAGCAGAGGCGACGAGCTCCTCGCGCACGTGCAGGCGCGCCGCCAGCCCCGCGACCGTCCACTCTTCATAGCGCTCGCGCCGCAGCAGCAGAAGGACCTCGAGCTGTTCGTAGGACTCGATGTGCTCGTGAAGCAGCGCGCGCACATCTTCCGGCAGATCGTCCGTGCCGCTCACGAAAGCCCGGAGCGCGATACGATTGAATGAAATTCGGCGCCGCTCATCCCGGTTTACTTACCGCAACCGAGCGGCAGACGCAAGAGCCCGCCGCAGGCTGCGGCCTGCGGCGGGCAATGAGCGAGGCGCGGGAAAAAGAGACTTGGGTGAGCGTCAGGAAACGCTCTTCACAACCTCACAGTGCTGGTGGGCTTTCTTCAGCTTCGCGCAGGCGGCCTTGGCATCGGACTCCGTCATCGGCGCCGAGCGAATCTCGGAAGACTTCGACTTTCCGCTCGGCGGTACGACCACGACATCCTGAAGGTCGCTGCCGAACTTGTCCTTCAGATGCTGGGCGAGCTTGTCGGCGGCGGTCTTGGATCGCACCGAGGCGAGCCGCACCTGATACCCCGTCAGCTTCTTCAGCGCCTCACGCGCCTGGTCGGCCGTCGGAGCGTTGGGGTACTTCGTCAGAAAGTCCTGGTAGCCGGCAGCGGTATTGGTCGACTGGGCGGTCTGCCACGCGGCATCCTGCTGAAGACCGGTGACCTTGTCCTGCGCATCGGCCGCATGCATTCCATTCGGCTCCTGCTGCAGATACTGCTGGTAGCCGTCGAGCGTGTTGGCGCTCTGCGCCGTGGCCCAGGCCTGCTCGTCCTTCAGGGCGTTGATCCGGTTGCGCGCCTGCTCCACCCGGGCATCGTTCGGGTGCTGCTGAATGAACTGCTGGTAAGCGGCCACCGAATTCTGCTGGTTCGCCTTCTGCCAATCGGCGTTGGGTGAGCTGCAGGCGACGAGTGCGCCGGCCGAGATCACACAGAGAACGAGAAATGACTTCTTCACCGCAACCTCCGGGCAGAACAGCCAAACATGAAACTCGTAACTTACCGCAAATCGTGAAATTTTTGCAAGCTTTCCCAGTCAGCGCACCGTCATGGACGCACTCGTAGATATCAGGACCAGAAGCGGCGGGGGTCGGCGCTCGAGCCGATGAGCAGCAAGCCCAGGTCCGCGACGACGGCATTGCCCGGCGATCTCACGCGCTCGGCTCGCCGCGGCTGCCTGAGCATGCTGCGCGATGAGCGGCGCCGGCGCCATCGCCACGACCGGCAGTGGTGATGACCGATGCTGCTGCCCGCGACCGAGCGCTCCGAGCAGGCCGCCGTGACCGCTGTCGACTCCCGAGGCCCACAGGGGATCTCGCGATCGGGCCGACGGTCAGGGAATTCCGGCGAACGACGGCAGGCGGCCGCGAAGGCCAGGCTGAGGCCCGGCCGGACCCGCAGGCGGTCGCATCGATAACACCGCGGCTGCGCCGGGCACGACCGCTGAAGTCGCCGCTTTCATCGCGGCGACGGAAGTCCCGCGGAATACGGGCGGCCGACGACAGCGGCTCCTCAGATCTCGAAGAAGCTCGGGTCCACGGGCTTGTGGGTCAGGATCTCCTCACGGCTCAGCCCCTGAATCTCGTGCGGAAACACGAGCCAACTCTCGGTCTGCCGCACGAAGTAGTCCGGAGCCAGCGCCGTGCGGTTGCGGGAGGGTTTGTAGTAAGCCGTCGCGATGCGGATGAGACCCGGGAGATTGCGCCGGCAGCGCCGCTCGAGCTCCCCGAGCACCGCCTCGAGGCTGCGCCCGGAATCAAACACGTCATCGATGAGGAGCAGCCGATCCTCGAACGTGAGACGCGACACCAGGTAGTCGATCGCATGTACCCGCACGCTCTCGCCGGGCTGATCGATCCCCGCGCGGCTGGAGGTGCGGATGGCCACGTGGTCGGTGTGGATGCCGTGATACTCCAGTACCTCCTGTACCGTGATCCCGATGGGGGCTCCGCCACGCCAGAGCGCCACCAGGAAAGTGGGCCGATAGCCGCTGCGCACGATGCGGATCGCAAGCTCCATCGAGTCCCGCAGCAGCGATTCGGCGGAAACGTAAACCTTCTCGCTCATGCGACACTCTCGGCGCTGTAGCGGGCGAGAAGCCCGGTGCGCAGAGCGTAACCGAACACCCGTGCGAAAAAATATCCCGCGAGCATGATGTCGAGTACCGCGATCGCCGCGCCGAGGGCGAGATTGGCGGCCGAGAGCGGCTGCCCCGCGAGCACCGCGCGCATTCCTTCGAACACGTACGACGGCGGCAGCAGATGTCCGACTCCCTGCATCCAGGGCGGCAGCGTCGCGAGCGGGTAGAACACGCCCACGAACGGCGAGAGCAGCGCCGGCATGGGCCAGACCAGCCATTCCGAGGCCGGCCCCAGGCGCAGGACGAGTGCGCTCGCGAGGATGCCGAGCGCGATGCCGAAGGCGAAAAGAACGAGCAGGAAGGGGACGAGGAGGCCGCCCAGCGACAGGAACGAGAGCCCGAAGACCGCGGTTGCCAGCACGAGCATCACCACGAGTCCCACCGCGCTCGTCGCCATGCTGGTCATCACGAGTCCGAGGATGTATTCCGCGATCGTGAGCGGCGTGGCGAAGAGGTTGAGGAAGTTGCGCGACCAGACATCCTCGAGAAATGCCGTGCTCACTCCCTGCATGATCCGGGTGAAGAAATCCCACAACAGCACCGCCCCGAGCAGGCTCGGCACGTAGTTGAATCGGCCGGCGGACATCGAATTGAGATAACGCGTGATGAAACCCCATACCACGATGTCGATGGCGACCCACGCGAACATCGGCAGCGAGCGCACGGGGCTGCCGCGGATGAGGTAGACCTGGCGCAGCAGGATGGCCGCCACCGGACGCACTCTCATTTCAGCCTCGCCCGAGTCTCATCCGGCACGCTCCAGCGGCTCGGCGAGCGGCTCGCGCGCGAGCCGTATGAAGAGCTCCTCGAGAGTCGTGGCACCGTGCTCCCGCGGCAGGCGCCGCGGGTCGCCCTCGAGGAGGATGCGGCCGTGAGAGAGGAAGAGGACGCGATCACACACTTCCTCGACCTCGTACATGTTGTGCGAGGTCCATAGAATCCCGCAATCGGTCTCGGCTGCCAGGCGGCGGATGCCGGCACGCACCGTCTGTGCTGCGGCCGGGTCGAGCGAGGCCGTTGGCTCATCGAGCAGCAGGAGGCGTGGCCGGTTGAGGACCGCCTTGGCCAGGGCAACCCGCGTCTGCTCGCCCGAGGAGAGCAGGCCGCAGCGGGTGTCCTTGAGGCGCTCGAGATCGAACTGCCGGATCAGCTCCGCGACGCGCCGCCCCAGGTCGGGTATCCCGTAGATGAGCCCGAAGAAACGCAGGTTCTGCCACACGGTGAGATTGCCCGGAAGCGATGCGTAGACGGCCGAGAAGTTGGCATGCGCCAGAGCACGCGCCCGCTGCCGCGCGAGGTCGATTCCCCCAATGCGCACTCCGCCCGCGCTCGGGCTCAGCACCCCGAGAATCATGTTGATCGTAGTGGTCTTGCCGGCGCCGTTCGGACCCAGAAGTCCCACCACCTCCCGCCGGCGCACTTCGAAGGACACCCCGTCCACTGCGACAATCTTCGAGTAGCTCTTGTGCAGGCTGGCGACGCTCAGAACCACGCCATCATCCAGTCCTGAGGCGACATCTCCACTGTGGTCCTGCGAAGACCGGGAGCTGTCATCAGGCGAGTGTTCGTACATCCGTGCACCATACCGTATCGCGTTACTTCCAGGGCGCGAGCGCGCACCCTGACGTACCTCTAAAGGGAGGGGAAACGGCTGTGCTTTCTGCTAGAGTAGCGCCCCTTCTGGCAGCATCCCGGTTGGCCCCGCGCGGGCGCCCGCTCCGACTGGCGGCGCTGCCCGAGCCTTCATCAGGCCGCAGCGGAGAACGAGCGCCGGAGAAGCAGGAGTCGCTGTGAAGAGCGTGATGAGACGTCGCCTGGCCATCGTGCTGGCCCTGATGATTATCCTGGTTGCCGCTGTGGTTGGCTGGAAGGTGCACGTGATCCGCAAGGCCATAGCGGCCAGCGTCCCGATGCCGCAGACGGTGAGCACCACGACGGCCGAATATTCGGAGTGGCAGCCTCAGATCCAGGCAGTAGGGAGCTTGCGGGCGATCCACGGTGTCGAGGTCACGACGGAAGTGGCTGGGCTGGTGCGCAACGTGGCCTTCAGGTCGGGCACGGATGCACGGCCCGGACAGACGCTGGTGCAGCTCAACGCGGATCCCGATATGGCACAGCTGCAGGCGCTGCGGGCCGAGGCGAATCTCGCCGCTCTGACCTATCACCGCGACTACATCCAGTACCAGTCTCAGGCCATTGGCAAAGCGCAGCTCGATACCGATGCTGCCAACCTGAAGAACACTCGGGAGCAGGAGGCGGCGCAGGCGGCTCTGGTTGCGAAAAAGACCGTTCGCGCGCCATTCGGTGGGCGGCTGGGCATCACCACCGTTAACCCCGGACAGTACCTCAACCCCGGTGACCCCATAGTCACGCTGCAGACAGTCGATCCGGTCTACGTGGATTTCCGCCTGCCGCAGGACAATCTGTCGCGTCTGGCCGTGGGCCAGACGGTGCACGTGTCGACCGACGCCTTCCCCGGGAGCGACTTCGTGGGGAAGATCACCTCGATCGATCCGCTGGTCGATCCGGCGACGCGTAATTTCCAGGCCGAGGCCGTCGTTCGCAATCCCGAGCACAAGCTGCTGCCGGGAATGTTCGTGCGCACGACGGTCGACGCCGGGGGGCAGCAGCACTACCTCACCCTGCCGCAAACCGCAATCACCTACAACCCATATGGCCAGACGGTCTATCTGGTACGCAAGCCCAAGAAGCCAGGCGGGAATCCGACGGCGGAGCTCACATTCGTGGTTCTCGGGCCGGCGCGAGGCGACCAGGTCGCGGTGATCAAGGGTCTCCAGGCCGGTGATGTCGTCGTGACCGGCGGTCAGATGAAGATCAAGAACGGGACGGAGCTGGCGATCAACAACAGCGTCCTGCCGCGCAACAGTCCCAATCCGACTCCCCAGGAACACTGAGGCCCGGCGTGAAGTTCACCGACCTCTTCGTCCGGCGGCCAGTCCTTTCGGCGGTCGTCAGCCTCCTCATCCTGGTGCTCGGTCTGCGCGCCATCTTCCAGCTGCCGGTGACGCAATTCCCGCAGACGGAGAATGGAGTCATCACGATTTCCACGACCTACTACGGTGCCGACTCGCAGACCGTGGCAGGCTTCATTACGCAGCCGCTCGAGGCTGCGATTGCCCAGGCGCAGGGAATCGACTATCTCTCCTCCGTCTCGAGCCCCGGCAGCTCCGTCATCACGGCGACGCTGCAGATGAACTATCCATCGAGCAAGGCGCTCACGGAGATCAGCGCACAGGTCAACGCCGTGCGCAACCAGCTGCCGCCCCAATCGCAGCTGCCGGTCATCTCGCTGCAGGCCAACCAGACCATAGACGCCATGTACCTCAACTATTCGAGCAAGGTACTGGCGTCCAACGACGTGACCGACTACCTGCTGCGAGTCGTGCAGCCGAAGCTGAATTCCATCCCCGGCGTGCAGATTGCCGAGATCCTGGGCGGGCGGACGTTCGCGCTGCGCGCCTGGCTCGATCCGGAACGAATGGCGGCGCACGGTGTCACCGCGGGCGACGTCTTCACGGCACTTGCAGCCAATAACTACCTCTCGGCCGCGGGGCAGACCAAGGGCGATATGGTCAGTGTCAACCTGACCGCCTCGACGGACCCGCACTCGCTGGATGAATTCAAGCGGCTGGTCATCCGTCAGGCCAACGGCGCCATCGTTCGGCTCGAGGATGTGGCCACCGTCGTTCTCGGGGCCGAGAACTATGACTTCGGTGTCTCGTACAGCGGCCTGTCGGGAGTTTTCGTCGGCATCAAGACCTCCCCGACCGCCAACGTCCTCGATGTGGCCCGTGACGTCAAAGCGGTCCTGCCGGAGATCGCTGGGCAGCTTCCACGCGGCATCAAACAGTCAGTCGCCTTCGATGCGACCACCTTCATCAGCGCGTCCATCAGTGACGTCATCAAGACGCTCGTCGAGGCGCTGCTCATAGTCACCGCGGTCATCTTCCTTTTCCTGGGTAGTCCCAGGGCAGCAGCCGTGCCCGCGATCGCGATGCCGCTATCCCTAGTCGGCGCCTTCATGGTGATGCTTGCGCTCGGCTACTCGATCAACCTGCTGACCCTGCTCGCGCTGGTGCTTGCAATCGGGCTCGTGGTCGACGATGCGATCATCGTCGTCGAGAACATAGACAGACACATGAAAGAGGGCGTCGCTCCGTTCGCAGCGGCCATCGCAGGCGCCCGCGAGCTCGGCGGCCCGATCGTCGCCATGACCGTCGTGCTGGTGGCGGCGTATGCGCCTATCGCGTTCCAGAGCGGCCTGACGGGCGCTCTCTTCACCCAGTTCGCTTTCACCCTCGTCGGGGCCATTACGGTCTCCGCGGTAATCGCGCTCACTCTCTCACCGATGATGTGCTCGCGGATCTTTCGTCCTGAACAGGAGGAAAATCGATTCGCCGTCCTGGTGGACCGATGGTTCTCGCGCTTGCGGTCGGCCTATCAGCGCACGCTCTCGAGCTGGCTCGAGACCTGGCCCGTGCTCATCGTGCTCCTGGCCCTAATCCTGATCCTGCTGCCGCTCCTTTTCATGACCTCCGGATCCGAGCTTGCGCCGTCGGAAGACCAGGGATTCGTCGCCTATCAGCTCATCGGGCCGCCGGATGCGACCTACACGCAGATGCAGACGTATTCCGAACAGGCTTTGCAAGTTGGCAAGGCGCTGCCGGAATACCAGGGGGCGTTCCAGATCGTCGGCGTGCCGTCCGTATCGCAGGGCCTGGGAGGGATCCTGTTCAAGCCCTGGAGCGAGCGCAGTCGGTCTGCCAGTGAGCTGCAGCAAGCCCTGGGAAAGAAGTGGGCCGGTGTTGCCGGCGCGGAGATCATACCGTTTCAATTCCCTCCTCTGCCCGGCGCCCAAGGACTGCCCCTGCAGTTCGTGATCTCGACGAGCGAGCCCATCGAGAACCTCTATCGGGTATCGCAGGAGGTGTTGAATCGCGCCAGGGCCAACACCGGCCTCTTCTATTTCGCGGATTCGGATCTGAAGATCGACCGGCCGCAACAAAGCATCGTGGTCGATCATGACATGGTGGCCGACCTCGGCCTCACCCAACAGGAGGTCGCCTCGGTGCTGGGCGCAGCCATGGGCGGCGGTTACGTCAACTACTTCACGATCGCCGGACGTTCGTACAAGGTCATCCCGCAGGTGCTGCAGAAGTACCGGCTGAATCCCCACCAGACGCTCGATCTGCATCTGCGCACCACCAACGGCACCCTGGTGAAGCTCGGTACCATCGCGCACCTCGAGCGTCAGACCGTTCCGGAGTCGATCAACCACTTCCAGCAGCTCAACTCCGCGACCATCGCGGGGGTGGCTTCTTCGCAGGGAGCGGCGCTAGCCTTCCTCAGGAAGACGCTGCAGGAAGTGGCGCCGACCGGCTACACGGTCGACTACTCGGGTCCCTCGCGCCAGTACATGGAGGGTTCCAACACCTTCCTCTATACCTTTGGGTTCGCGCTCATCATCGTCTATCTGTCGCTCGCGGCTCTCTTCGAGAGCTTCCGCGATCCGGTCGTGATCCTGGTATCGGTGCCCACGGCACTCTTCGGCGCTCTGCTCGTCATCAACATTGGTGCGACCACGATCAACATCTATTCGCAGGTGGGGCTCGTGACTCTCCTCGGCCTCATCAGCAAGCACGGTATTCTGATGGTGCAGTTCGCCAACGATGAGCAGCGGGCCGGGAAGCCGAAGCGCGTGGCGATCCTGGAGGCCGCGGCGGTGCGGTTGCGGCCGATCCTCATGACTACCGCGGCGATGGTGCTCGGGGTGCTGCCACTCGTCATCGCAACCGGAGCCGGGGCAGCGGGCCGCAAGGCGATGGGCTGGGTGATTTTCGCCGGCCTCTCCATTGGCACGGTCTTTACGCTCTTCATCGTGCCGGCCATCTACCTCCTGCTGGCGGCGGATCACGAGAAAGCGCGCGACAATCTCAGTGACCCGGCGCTGTCCACTGCAGCGACCGACTGACCGCCTGACGGCTGCGTAGTCGCGCGCCGGACCGGGCAGGATGCCCGGATCCAGCGCCAGCAAACTAGAAGTTCCCGCTCTGGTAGTCCTGGAACGCCTGGATCAGCTCCTCGCGGGTGCTCATCACGAACGGTCCGTGCTTGGCGACCGGCTCCCGCAATGGGCGGCCCGCAACCAGGATGGCACGGTTGAGCGCGCCGTCGCGCGGAGGATCCCGCCCTTCGAGCTCAACGGAGTCTCCCTCGGTCAATACCGCCAGCTCGTGAGTGCCCACGGTGGCCGCCGATTCCCCGGCTCCGACCCGCACCGCGCCCTCAAAGACATAGAGGAATGCCGCGTGGCCGCGAGCCAACGGCTGAGAGATCTTCGCACCCGGCCCCAACTCCATATCGAGGTAGGTCGGATCGGTCGCGGGCTGGGCGATGGGACCGGTGACGCCCGCCACGCTGCCGGCGATCACCTTGACCCGCGCTCCGCCCTCGAGGGTCGTCCACGGAATCGTCTCCGGTCCGAATTCCTGGTACCTGGGCGGGGTCATCTTGTCCCGCGCAGGCAGGTTGATCCAGAGCTGAAAGCCGCGCATGCGCCCTTCCTGCTGTTCGGGCATCTCCGAGTGCACGATGCCGCGTCCCGCTGTCATCCACTGGACGCTGCCCGGAACGAGAACGCCCTCGTGACCGTGGTTGTCCCGATGGCGCATCTTGCCATCGAGCATATAGGTGACCGTCTCGAAGCCCCGATGGGGGTGATCGGGAAAGCCCGCGATGTAGTCGCCGGGGTTGTCAGTGCCGAACTCGTCCAGCATCAGGAAGGGGTCGAGATCCGGCAGCCGCGGCTGGCCGATCACGCGCGTCAGCTTGACGCCGCCGCCGTCGGACGTCGGCATGCCGCGCACGACCCGCGAAACACCGCGTGTGAGTTGCGTATTCATCGAGACCTCCTGGGGGACCTCCTGGCCGCACCGTGTGGCGGGCCTTGGAGAACCTGCAATGTGGGGGCTGCCGGAGAAAACGACAAGGGTGCGACCGGGTCGAGCATCAGCTCACGCCGTGCGCGGATCGCCGGCGCGGACAAGCCGCGATATCTGCACAAACGCGCAGCCTTTTCGCGT
>DASUHA010000040.1:0-11362 GCA_036273735.1 Steroidobacteraceae bacterium
AGCGGCTCGATGTCGCGCTGACACTGCGCGTGTACAAAATGCATGGCATCATCATCCGCTACCGGGTATCGAATCGCGATGGCCACTACAGCCACTTGCCCGACTCGCACCAGCGGGTAGGCACCGTGAACATCGGTTATACCTTCATCGGTGACGGGGATCTCGGCGCGGTCGACTGGCGGCCGGGCACGGGACAGTGAGGCGCATCGGGAGGGCTTCGTGCCCTCACGCCCCCGCGTTGGTCAGCCACCGCGATTTGGCCACTCTGCCGCGGCGATCACGAAATCGGCGAGCTGGTGCTCAAGGTCGGAAGCCCGGGGGGCTCAGGTCGCGAGCTCCTCTCCTGACTGTCAACTTCCTCCGAACTCGCAGGTAACACAACAATGTAGTTTTGTTGGATCGTGTCCCGCTCAAGTCCGTGCCGCTGGCACACCGTTTGCTACCATACGGCGCGACTTCGGCTTCCAAGGAGTGCGCGACATGAGTGCACGTGTAACCATTGCCGGTCACCCGATTCACGCGATGTTGGTAACCATACCCATCGGGCTCTGGATCTTTACGCTCACCTCGGACGTGGTCTTCACCGTGACCGCCGACTCCCGTTGGGAGGCAACCGCATTTTTCACCTTGGCAGGCGGAATCGCGGGCGCGCTGCTCGCGGCGGTGCCCGGACTGTTCGACCTTCTAGGCCTGCCGGCGTCCCGCGAACGCCGCATCGGCATCTTTCACATGTCGGTGAACCTGGCGATCGTCGCCGTGCAGGCAATCAATCTCGCGCTGCGCGCCACCTCGGGGCTCGACACGAGCCTCACGTTAGCCCTCTCGGCGCTCTCCGTCGCAGCACTGATCGTTTCGGGATGGCTGGGCGGAGAGCTCGTTCACGTGCTCGGTGTTACCCAGCCTGATGCCGCCGAAGCCCGGTCGCCCCAGCGCGAGCGGCTGCATTCTCACAGTTGAGATTAGCGGCGGCTTCTCGCCGCAGGCGCCGGGATCCCGCTGCGGTCCGGCTGCCGGCCCGCCATGGCGGCTCAGCACGCTAGCGTTGCGCCGCCCGGGGATCGGCATTCGATTGCAGGAACTCCTGCAGGGAGGCGACCCCGAGGCGCTTGGCCTCGAACAGGCTCTCCAAGTGCTCGCGTGAGTTGATGAGCCCGCGCGCGCGCAGAATGCCGCCCTCGTCGATGACGGCCGCAAATGGCAGCCGTTCCACCTGAAAGCTCATGCCGAGCTCGGCTGAAAGCACGTAGGGGATTTCCTCGAGCTTGTTCGCGGCGATGAAGCGGCGGTGCTCATCCTCGACACCATCGCTGGCGAGAATGAGCTCGAGCCACGCTGCCTCGCTGGTGCGGCTCGACTTGACGACCGGCAGCAACAGCTTGCAGACAGGACAGGTGGGCGAGAGGAATACGAGCAGCGTGGATCTGCCGCTGTCCGAGGGAGCACCGATCGTGACGCTGCGTCCGCTCAGGTCCGTGAGCGACATCGACGGAACCGGCTGACCGACCTGCAACCCCCGTTTGAGCAGCAACGCACCAGCGGGTCCGATGCGCTCATGCAGGACGCCGATCTGACGCACGAGTGCCAGAACGACGGCCGCAAGAGCGACCGCGAGCACCCACAGGAGCACATTGGAAATGACGAGCGCCCGCAACATGTGACTCAGCCGTATCGGGAGGACCGCTGAGCCGCGGCGCGCAGCCCTTCCAGAGCAAGGTAGAGCAATGCGATCACGACGACTCCGGCGATGATCGTCCAGGTGTCCATCCAGGTCGATGTCCGCTGCGCACGCGGCAGCAGCCCCGCGCAGAGTGATGCAAGGGCGGCAAGGGCGTTGCGCCATATCAATGCGGCTGAGATCTGCGACCGCGCACCGAATCCCAAGCACCCGCAATCCAGATCGCGTCGCCCACGATGCAGATTGAGCGCAATCGCCGCGCCATATCCGAGCAGGAGGAGCGCGCCCCCCACGGCCGCGGCAGGCCGTGTGGCTACGACGAGAAGACCCGCCGCGAGCGCGAGCTCCAGGATCGGGAGCAGTCGGCTAATTGGCGCAAGCAGCGCCCGGGGCACAATGTCATACGCCTCGAGGGAGCCCGCGAACGCGCGCGGATCTGCGAGCTTATGCAGGCCAGCGGCGAGCCAGAGGGCGACGAGAGACAGCGTCACGATCGCGGCGGGTATCGGATCGACTGACCACGTCGTCATCGGCACGGCGGTCACTGCCGCACCTGCAGCCGCCGCATCAGGCGTGCCCGCGTGGCACTGATCTCGACGAGCGGCGTGTGCCGGTAACGGGCAACCTCGGCAGCCGTGAAGGCCCGGAATGCCTGCGGCTTGATATCCCCGAACACCGGAATCATCCAGTTGAGAAGCGCCGCGAGATCCTGGTCCGACAGCATCGACAACGCAACACCCGGCACCTGCAACAGATAGCGTCGGCCGGCATCGAACCGGGACAGCGGCGCGAGCGTCGATCGAATGGACGGCACGTGGCCGGGCTCGCCGCGACCATCGGGCCCGTGGCAACCCTGGCACTCGAGCATGTAGTTGATCCGGGGCTCATACGCCAGCGCCGGCGAGCCCACGAGGATCGCAAGCCCAAGAACCCAGAGCGAGCGGCGCAGGCGTGCCGAGAGCGTGCGCTGCACCCGATCAGGTCGCCCGGGCAAGAACGCGCGCCGTGGAGCAGTGATAGGGAATGTTCGCGACACTGCTGCCCGTGCACCAGTCGTAATCGTTGGAGCGGAAGGGTACGTAAAGCGGCATGTCCCCCTCGTTCCGGTTGCACAGACAGCGTCCACAGCTGCTCTTGCCGCAGCAATCGTTATAGGAAATGACGTAATCGAGGCCGTCCGCCGGATTGTGACAGGTGCCCACCCAGGTGATCGGCGACTGCACGGTTCCCGGAGGACAGGCCGAGGCGGAGCCGCCGCAACAGCCGCATAGAAAACCGTCGATCGCGCAGTGCCGCCAGTAATTGCAGCTGGTCGGATCCTGTGCCTCCGGGTGGCCCGCTTCCGGCTCATCTCCTTTTACCGGCTTCTCGGCGCCGCGCGCGACGGGCAGCAAAGGGAGCACCCCAACGCCGACGAGAAGTGCGCCGAGCGCGCCGAGCAACCCGCGTCGCGAGGTACGACGGGCCACCGATCGCGAAGACGCCTCCATCCAGCGGTCGAAGCGGCTCACGGCGTCACCAGCAGCGTTGGTGTCGTTCCCAAGTTCTCCACCGATCGTAGATATGCTCCGCTCTTCGCATCGTAAACCTCGAGCCTGGTGCTGCCCATGAAGGCAGCGAAGAGCAACGGTTTGTCGTCGCGCGTCACCTGAATCGATCCCGCCGGGCTTCTGAGCGCAATGCGCTGCACTCGCTGGCGGCGGCGCAGATCATAGACCCAGACCTCCTTACCCGGATCCTTGTGCGTCTCGGGGCCACCCTGATGCATGATCGCATACAGGCGATCCGGATTGGCATGGACCGCGAGCTGCTGCAGGCCGCCCGGGCGCCAATTCTGTCGACGCTCTGCGTCCGAGACCAAAGACCAGCGCGCACCCGGCTCGAGACCCCGGGGCGTAATGTCGACGCTGTAGACCTTGCCGCCGTACGACACGAATAGCCACCGGCTGCCGAGGCGCACACCCTTTTCCGTGACCGGATCAGAGGACACGTCGAACATGTCGCGGGTGTGAATGCGGCGAGTCACATGACCGGCATCATCCAGATGCACATCGAGCAAGGCACCGTCGGCGCAAATGCTGAAGAACGATCGCGGGCCTGTCGGATAGGCGAGCGCGCATCCCGGGGTCTCGATCTCGCCGGCGAAACGCCGGCTTCGGGTGTCCACCACGGTGATCGACTGCGCCGGAGTGAAGTTATAAATGAGCAGGAAGGCGCCATCATCGGTCAGCTCCGAATCGGCCATCATCGGCATGTTCGCCGCCCGCTTGGGCGGTATGGCGATCTCGCCCACCGGGGACAGGTGGACCGGATCATAGAGCGTGACCACATCGGTGCGGGTGCCGCGCGTCCCCCGGGAGAAGTAGGTCTCGGGCGAGAAGATCACCTTGCCGTCCTTGGCCAGCACCACTCGCGCGAACGCAAAGCCGGTGCTCAGCATACCGAGGAAGCGGCCGGAGTCACCATCGACGAGGAGCGCCTGTCCATCCGACATATGAGCAAAGACGACATCGTTGACCCAGACCCAGTGTGGCGATGCCGCCGCGGGAACGGTCGCAACCACGCCGAGCGGATCCGGCGTGAGCGCCGATGCCGCTGCATGGCCGCGGCAGGTGAGCACAAGCACGGCAGCCAGTGCTGCTGCCCGAACGGTACGGCTCATCGTGGTCGCTTCATCTGCTCACCCTCCGCGGTGCCTTCACAGCGTGGCCCGCTAGAAAGAATAGCGTGCTTCGAGTCCGATGGTCCGCGGCTGGTTGATGAAGAGCCGGGGCCGCCCGGGCACCTCCGCCGCAATCGAGCGATTGTCGCCGAGATTCGTGACCTCATCCGTCAGATTCTTGCCCACGAGCGCCAGCTCCGTCGTTCCATTGCTCAAGGCAATCCGCAAATCGACGAGCCGGTAGGCCGGCCGCTTGCGCGGACTGACGGAGCTGTTGCTGGAGCTGAAACTGCTACCCATATAGGAATAGTCGAGCTCGTTCATGAGCGACCAGTCGGCCGTCACGGGCACGGTATAAACCGCCGAGGCGTTACCGGTCCAGTCGGGCACCTGGAATACGGGCGAGCCCACCGGCTGCGGCGACTCCCCGCCCTGAGTGATCTTCGCGTCCTGGTAGCCGAGACCGAGCGACAGGTCGAGATGCTCGGTGGCCTGGGCCCGGAATTCCATCTCCGCTCCCTTGCTCTCCGCCGCTCCCGCATTTGCGACGTACTGGAAGCCGCACTGCAGCAATACCTCCTGCTGGATGTTCTTCCAGCGAATATCGAACGCGGATACGTTCAATATCGCCCGGCGGTCGAGCCAGGCCGTCTTCGCCCCGACTTCGTAGTTCCACAGCGAGTCGGACTTGAAGCTGCGGGTCTGGTCGAGCGTGATGTTCGGGTTGACGGCAGCGAGCGCCGCGACGCAGTCGTTGGCCGTACCGGGTGTTCCCGGCGGCACGATGGGTACCACGCCTCCCGGCCGGAAACCCTTCGAGACCACTGCGTAGACCATCTTGTCGCGCGTCAGGCTGTAGTCCGCCTCGAATTTGGGCGTGACCCCATCCTCCTTGTCGGTCGCAAGCGGGCTCACGATCTCGCCGCCTCCCACCGCAAGCCCCTCCTCGAATCCTTCCGAGGTGGTCTTCACCTGATACCACCTGAGGCCTGCGGTCAGCTTGAGCGGCTGTGTGACGTTGTAGGAGACCTCGCCGAACACAGCCGGCTCCTTGATGTCGGTGTGGAAGTCCTGCTTGAAGATGAGATTGGGAATATTGTCGGGATTGTTGGGAAATCCGCCCGTCAGCTCGTTGTCGAGGTTCGGAACCTGTGAGCCCGGATAGAGCGAGGCGAACGGCACGCGGCCGTGGAAGTCGGAATAGAACGCTCCGGTCACGAACTGCACCGGGCCGGGCAGGCTCGAGGCGAAGCGCACTTCCTCGACGAACCGCTGATAGGACTTGATCTCCTGGATCGGGCCCGGCGCCGGGGGATTGCAGAAGGGAGATGGAGCGGCACATGCACCCGAGGTGATCGCGGCCCATACGAATTCCGACTGGTCCTCGGTCTCATCGACGGTGCGATCGAAGTAGGCCGTCGAGGAGGTGAGCTCTCCGAGCCCGGTCTTCCAGTGCACCGTCACCGAGTAAAGGTCCCACCAGTCGGTTCCACCCTCCGGGATGTTGAAGAAGCGCGCCTGGTTGAAATCCGTCGTATTCAACGGGCTCGGCAGCGTGTAGGGTCCCGAGGGGGCCGGGAAGCCGATTCCATTATCGGGCGTGCTGTTGAAATCCCCGAGCGGAAAGCCGTTGTAGCCCTCACGCTGCACCATGACCCGTGGGGTGATAGTCAGCGCATCATTGAGCTTCACCGTGAGGCTTGCCGAGCCGCCGTAGCTGTCCGTTGCGGCGACGTTGTGGACTGTCGTGCGGCCTGTAGTCGACAGCGGGAAGCAGGTGACCCCGGCCGTGGCGGGATCGGTACAGTAGCTGCGGCTGAAGTATCCCGCCTCATTGTCGTAGAACGCGGTGAGACGCAGCGCCACCCGATCCTGCACCAGCGGAATGTTGACGATGCCATCGCCGGTGTAGTCGGGCCGGTTCGTGCGCTCGGTGTCGAATGCCCCGCCATGGATGGTTGCGGAGAATCTGTCCAGGTCAGGCTGCTTGGTGATGAGACGAACGGTGCCGCCCATCGAGCGCGCGCCATAGAGCGTGCCCTGCGGACCGCGCAACACCTCGATGTGATCGATGTCGAGCACCCGCGGGTCGATCGAGTCTGGAAGCGGCACGTCGTCGATGTAGAAGCCGGTGACATTGTCACCCGAGATGCCCCGGATGGAGACGGTCCGAGCGGTTCCTATCCCGTCTCCCGTAGGTGCGAACGCCAGGTTGGGGACCTTGGTCGCGTAATCCACGAACGTGGTGATCGCCTTCTGCTGCAAGGCAGCCGAGCCGAACGTCGTGATCGACATCGGCACGGTCTGCTCATTCTCGGAGCGCTTCTCGGCCGTGACGATGACCTCCTGCAGCTGCATGGAGCTCGTCGCCGTAGTAGCCGTGTCCGCCGCTTGCGCCGCGGAGCACGTGGCCATCAGCATGCCGATTCCGGCGAGACATCGCTTGTTGCTCGGTGTCATCGTCCCCTCCCCGGTTAATGGTCCGACTTCAGGTCGTTGCGGCGTCGGTTCTCCGCGACTCGGCGGGCGGGGCCGCTGCGGCGGCCCTTTCTGCATCGATGAGCTTGCTCAGCACCCGGCGGAAGTGCACCAGCGGGCCGTCCGCCAGGATGGCGAGCATCTCGAATTTCGGATCGTCCTCGAGCGTTTTCTGCTGGCGCTCTATGATCGCCTTGTCCTCCATGAAGCCCTCGATGAGGCTGTTGAGCAGCGAGCGCGAGATCGTGGCGTCATCGCCCTCGTAGTTATTGAGATAGGACCAGAAGAAGTGCGTCGTCCGCTCGGTCTCGGGCGTCATGAACTGACAGTTGCGATATTCGCGCGACCCCGCGAGGTTGCCCGACTGTGCGCCCTGACCCGCCGGCGCGAACATCGTCTCCATGGTGAAGATGCCCGGTACGAGCATCGTGGCGATGTTGCGTCGGTCGAGCTTGCCGGTCTTGTCGGCAATGACTTTCTTGTGGAACGGCGGCGGGTCGCTGTTGAAGTGCCAGCGCTCTACGCGAAAGCCGCGCTCGAACCGCTCGATGGGGTTCGGCTTGCTGACGTACGCGTATTCCTCCGAGCCCCCGAGCGTGGCGGTGTGCACGAACGCGAGGTGCGCGAAATCGCTCAGGTTGTCGACGATGAGCAGATAGTTGGCATCGTAGTGCAGGTAGGCGGGTATGCCCTTCCACTGCGGATCGCGCAGATAAGGCAGATCGACGATCAGCTCGGGGTCCGCCAACGCCGGGTCCCCCATCCACACCCAGATGAACGGCCGGTGCTCGACCACGGGGTAGCTGCGTACCCGCAGCCGTGGCGGAATCATGTCCTGACCGGGGATCTGCACGCATTTGCCGGAGCCGTCGTACTTGATCCCATGGTACATGCAGCGCACGGCATCGCCCTCGCGGCGCCCGTAGGAGAGCAGCGCCCCGCGATGCGGACAGCGGTCGTTCAGCGCGATCACCTTGCCGCTGTCACCCCTGAAGAGCAGCACGTGCTCGCCGAGCAGCGTGCGGCTGAGAAGTTTGCCATCGATGAGCTCGTGGTCGATGGCGCCTACATACCAACAGTTCCTCAGAAACATGGGGCAGGCCTCTGCGTTTGTTTCGCTGTGCGAAACACGATTTCGTGTATTATAGCATTTCGATGCGCGCGCGACGACGCGGTGAGAGCCGCACCCCCACAAGAAGCGATGGGCTCCAGTCCCTGCAGACGGCGTTTCGGATTCTCGATGAGCTGTCCAACGCGCACGGGCCGGTGGGGCTCACGACCCTCGCGGCCAAGATCGGAGAGCTCAAGCCGCGCGTCTACCGCCATCTGGCGACCATGAAGCGCCTCGGTGTCGTGTTTCAGGACGCGAGCAGCGGTGGCTACAGCCTGGGCGGCAAGCTCTTCACCCTCGGCGAGGCGGCACTCGAGCAATTCGACTTGCGCCTCGTTGCGGCACCCTTCCTCATCCAGTTGCGCGATCTCACGCGGCAGACGGCGCTGCTGGCGGTTCCGGGCAACGGCGAGCCGATCGTGCTCTCCTGCGTGGAGTACCGTGACCGGCTCGCGATCACTTCTCATGCAGGGAATCGGCCGCCGCCACACTGCTCCTCCCAGGGGCGTATCGCGCTCGCGTTTGCCGATGATGCGGCACGTCAGCGCGTACTCACGCAGAAGCTCGTGGCCTTCACTCCTCACTCGCTGACCAGCCGAACGGAGATCGAGACACGCCTGCAGCTCATCCGCGAGCGCTTCTTCGAAGAAGCCATCGATGAGGTGCGGCTCGGAATCAACGCCCTGTCCGCGCCGGTCTTTCGCGACCAAGCCGCGTGCGTCGGCATCATCGGCATTGTGGGCACTTCGGCCGAAATTCCGAGTCCGCCGCCACAGCCGCTCATTCGCACCCTTCACCGGGTCGCCGGCGCGCTGTCGGCCGAGCTCAACTGCCGGGTCTACTTCGACCGGGGACTCACAGGCCGCTGAAAGTCCCCGCATGCTCCCGAGTCGGACGGAGGCCATGGGCGGCTATGCCTCTGCGCCGGGCACCAGCGGACCGCCGATGCAGTGGGAGCGCCCGCGGAAGAGCGCAATCGTCTCGCCGCGCTGGTTGGAAACCGAGATCTCGTAGATTCCGCTGCGCCTGGAGCGCCAGAGCTCGCGTGCCTCCGCAGTCAGCTCATCATGCGCCTGCGCCGGGGCCAGAAAATCGATCGACGCCGCCGCCGCCACGGTGACCGCATTGTACGTGTTGCAAGCCACCGCGAAGGCGCTGTCAGCGAGCGCAAAGACCATGCCGCCGTGGCACATGCCATGCCCGTTGACCATGTCAGACCGCACGGTCATTCGAAGACGCGCGCCCCCCGGCCTCACCGACTCGATCCTGATGCCGAGATTCGCCGACGCCGGGTCGTTGGCGAAGAGCGCCTGCGCGGCGAGCTCCGCGATTCTCTGAGTCTCAGTTTGAGGTCGGAGAGATTTCATGGGTTCACCGCTCGTAGAGACGCTTCGCCTTGCCTACGGATCGCTCGATGGCTCCCGGCGGGTGCACCTCGACCGCCACACTGATACCGATCAGGGACTTTACGAGGTGCGCGAGCTCCCCCTGCGCACGGCTGCGTGAATCCTCGTCCGAGGAATCCGGACCACACTCGACATGCACGGTCAAGGCAATGAGGTGACCGGCGCGCGCCGTCTCGAGCCGGTAGTGCGGAGAGAGCCCGGCGGTTCGCAGGATGAGCTCCTCGATCTGCGAGGGGAAAACGTTGACACCGCGCACGATGAGCATGTCATCCGTGCGCCCCGTTATCTTCGCCATCCGCCGCATCGAGCGGGCGGTGGGCGGCAACAGCCGGGTGAGATCGCGCGTGCGATAGCGAATCACCGGCAGCGCCTCCTTGGTGAGTGAGGTCAGCACGAGCTCGCCCTCCTCCCCGTCGGCTCGCACCGCGCCCGTCTCAGGGTCGATGATCTCCGGATAGAAGTGATCCTCCCAGATCACCGGGCCGTCCTTGGTTTCCACACATTCGCTGGCAACACCCGGCCCCATGACCTCGGACAGCCCGTAGATGTCAACGGCATCGATCCCCAGAGTCGACTCCAGCTGCCCGCGCATGGCTTCGGTCCAGGGCTCCGCGCCGAGAATCCCGACCTTCAGCGAGCAGTCGCGCGGATCGATGCCCTGTCTCGCCAACTCTTCGGCGATGTTGAGGGCGTAAGACGGGGTCACCATGATGATGTCGGGACGGAACTCCCGGATGAGCTGCGCCTGGCGCTCGGTCTGTCCGCCGGACATCGGTATCACCGTGCAGCCGAGTCTCTCAGCCCCGTAATGCGCGCCCAGGCCGCCGGTGAAGAGGCCATAACCGTAGGCGATGTGCACGATCTGCCCCGGACGGCCTCCGGCGGCACGGATCGAGCGGGCAACCAGGTCTGCCCAGGTGTCGATGTCGTTCTGCGTGTAGCCGACCACGGTGGGTCGACCGGTAGTGCCGCTCGAGGCATGAAGGCGCACCACCTTCTCCCGCGGCACGGCGAAGAGGCCAAAGGGATAGTTGTCGCGGAAGTGCTGCTTCAGGAGGAACGGGAAGCGGGCCATGTCCGCGAGCGCTCGCAAGTCATCGGGGTGAGCTCCGCAGGCATCGAAGCTGCGGCGGTAATGCCCGACATTCTCGTAGGCGTGCCGCACGGCCCACTGCAATCGCTCCAGCTGCAGAGCCCGGATCTCATCGACGCTCGCCCGCTCGAGTGACCCTAGGTTCTTCATGAGCTCATGCCCCTGGCAGCTACCTCTCGGAGAGCTGCATCACCGCAACGGTGCAGCCGACCGCAAAGATTGGAATCGGCGCATAGAACCAGAGCTCGCCAGTACTCCCCTCCGTCGCCCCCGCCACGGCGATGAAGGTACGAATCTCGAAGCCCCCCTGTCCTGCTTCGCGCCAGACCTCCTCATCACGGTACGAGAGAAGGGCCTCGCGGCGGTTGGCCACCCACTTCTCGAGAAAAGCCCGATCCCAGGGCTCGTTGATACGCCCGGAGTCCGGCGTTGCCGGCCAATGGGAGATCCCTCCGGTGCCGATGATGGCAATCCGCTCCGGACGGGTATCGCAGGCGCGCCTGAGCGCCCGCCCGAATTCGTAACATCGCTTCAGCGGGATGAGTGGTGGACCCTGGCAGTTGATGTTGACCGGGATGACCGGCAGATCGTACCGCGGGGTCAGGAAGTGGAGCGGCACCATGATGCCATGATCGAACTTCCATTCCTGTGCGTAAGCGAGGTCGCTGTCCCCCATCACGTCCTCGATGAGCGCGCGAGAGAGGTCCGGCGCCCCCGGCACGCGTCGCCGCCGGATGGCGAGCCAGGCCTCATCCTCTATAGGTCCCTCGTAATGCTCGGCCATGCCGACGCAAATGGCCGGCATGTTGTTCATGAAGAAGTTGGCGAAATGCTCCGCGGCGATCACGACCAGGGCATCGGGGCGCGCCTCCCGCAGCTGCTCGCGCATCCCGCGGTAGGCATCGTAGAGCCGCTCGCGCGCGCCGGCATCCGCCAT
>DASUHA010000041.1:0-37297 GCA_036273735.1 Steroidobacteraceae bacterium
CTCTGCGAAAGGACAATTTGGGCTGTGCCATGTCCCTCAATAATGAAGGCTGGACCGAGATCATGGCTGGAAAATTTGCTCCAGGGCAGAATGATTTCGTGCCTGCATACCCTCTACGGGGACGCGCACTGATGGGCATCCACGGACATAACGTCGACCTCGGTACGCTCGGAGGGCACAATACCTGGATGATGTGGGGACAGATCAACGATCGGGCGCAAATAGTGGGTTATTCCGAAACGAGGGCGCCGGACCCGAACGGCGAAGACGTCTTCCGATTCGGTACACACGTTACGTGTCTGCCGTTTCTTTGGAAAGACGGCCACATGAGCGCTCTCCGGACTCTCGGCGGAGCTAACGGGCAAGCGAGCGGGATCAATAACCGCGGACAAATCGTTCGATTTTCGGAAAACGGCGAGGTGGACACCACATGTCCGGCCGGCACGACGAACAATCGGATTGACCGGGGAGCGTTGTGGGAAAACGGGAAGAGATACGAGATACCTCAAGCTCTTTCTCCGGTGGGTCGCGATCCGGATTCGGTCGCATACGCCATCAACGAGAAAGGGGAGGCCGTAGGTTACTCGGGAACCTGCACCGGTGCCAATCACGCCGTACTGTGGGAAGACCGCAGTCCCCGCCCCCTTCCTGATCTCGGATGGCGCTACCGCCTACGACATCAATGACCGGGGTCAAATCGTTGGAGCAATTGCCCGTTCTGACGGAAACCAATATGCCGCGCTTTGGCAGAACGGACTACTCAAAAACCTCAAGACGCTGCCGGGGGACTCCGGCGCGATAGCCAGCGGCATCAATAGAAAGGGCCTGATAGTGGGAAGCACGTGGGATTCCCATTTCGACTGGTCCCATGCCTTCATCTATCAGAACGGCGTGATGACCGACCTCAATACGCTGATGTCGGCAGATTCCAACCTCTACGCCACCATGGCCAACAAGATCAACGAGCGGGGACAGATCTCGGGCATGGCGAGGGTAATCAACGGGCCAAATGCGGGCGACATCCACGCCATTTTGTTGACCCCGGTGAACGCAAGCATACGCAGGTCGGCGGCAGACGTCGCACATACCCACCCGAAAACCGGTATGCCGGGGAATGTTGACGGGCGCCTCGTGCCCGGATTCAGACCCGATCAATTCGTGCCATAAGGGGCATTTCACAACATCCGCGCCACGCATTCCGGCCTCGAGTCGCGCGAAGTCCGAAGGCCGCAGATTATGCAGGGGGGCCACATGAGTCACGCCAATATTGGCGTGACCCTGTGTCCTTTGGCCGCAGCCTTTAGCTCCTGGCTACGCCGGGAGGCGGCCGATACCGGGGCGGCTGCGCGGCGCGCAAGAACCATGCCGTGCACACGAGTACGGCGAACGTTGTGACGGACGCTCCGTGGAACTACACTCGCCGCGGTCATCGCGCCGAACCGTGAAACCGCGACTGGAGGAGTCTCGCCATGATGTCAACGCAACAGATCGCCGTGCGCCTTGCCGACCTGGTGGGAAAAGGAGAATTCGAGGCCGCGCAGAAGGAGCTGTTCGCCGAGGATGCAGTCAGCATCGAGCCGCAACAATCGGAACAGTTTTCGAAGGAGACCAGAGGCTTGCGGGCAATCCTCGAAAAGGGCCACAAGTGGGAGTCAATGGTCGAGAAGGTGCATTCCTGCTCCACCTCCGCGCCCTTGGTGGCCGGGAATGCCATCGCTATGACGCTCTCGATGGATGTGACCATGAAAGGGCGTGGGCGCACGCGACTTGCAGAGATCTGCACCTATGAGGTTAAGGACGGCAAGATCACGTCCGAGCAGTTCTTCATGTAGCAGGTTGGCTGACGAGTCGCTGGGGCAGCGTACGAGTCGGTCGTGCGTTGTCTCGGCGGCTGCAACGGACGCCCGCAGCAGCTCGCACTTGCGATGTCAGCGGCCAAGCTCGGGGACCGAGTGCCTGGTGCCGCCAAGCTCGCGTCCGATCAATCGTGTATAGGTTTCCGAGATCGGCACGCGCGTGCGGATCGTCTCGATCAGGTGCACGAGATCTTCCTGATCCTTGCACGCCACCTCCAGCGTAAAGTCGTAATTCCCCGTCGTCCAGGTTGCACGCTGAATCTGAGGAATTTCGGTCAGCGCTTTCTCCAGGGAGCCGGGGCCTGCCTTGGCGCCAGTCTTTATGTCGACGAACGCAAACAGGCGGTAGCCCAGGGCGGCCAAGTTGAGATCCGCGTGAAATCCGCGGATGACGCGCGTGGAAACGAGACGGCGCACGCGCTCAGCGACAGCGTTCGCGCTGAGGCCTGCCTTGAGCCCGAGGTCGCGGAAGCTCATGCGAGCATCATTTCGGAGCTCACGGAGGATTACGCGGTCGAATCGATCTATTCTTGCGTTTTCCTCGGCCATTATCATTCTCCAGCCATTAGAACAGCGGCATTCTCCGCTCGTCTCAGTATATGATGAATCCAATCGCTCATAACACTGGATCGCACGTCAGGAGCCGCTGCTGTGAAATGCCAAATGGCTCTCCTCATGCTCACCGCGCTCCCAGGGCTCGTGGGCGCGGATGTCCCTTCCGCGTGGCACATTCTGGAGGACTCGAAGGTTGCAAGCGGCGGCGGCGCGTGGGACTCGGTCGGCTCCCTGCAGACCAAAGGAACGCTCACATTCGGTGGCACGTCCGGGCAGCTCACCTCCTACCAGGACCTCGCCAACGCGAAGTTCCGCAACGATGTCGCCCTGGGCCCTCTCAGACAGTCGACCGGTTTCGACGGCAAGAGGGGCTGGACGCTCGACTCCAATGGAGATGTCGCGCCTCATGATTCGGCATCCGAGCAGGCAGCCGACCGGACGGAGGCGTATCTCGCCGCGCGCGATTATTGGTTTCCGAATCGCTGGCCGGCGACGGTCACAGCGAGAGGCGATATCGTAGACGGCCGCTCCAGATATGAGGTGTTGCGAATCGAGCCACGGGGCGGCGAGCCGTTCCGGATGTGGATCGACGCCGCTTCACGGAGGATCAATCGCGTCATCCTCGAGGGTAAATTCAACAAAGAAGTGACCTCTTATGCCGACTATCGCGACGTACACGGTCTGGCGGTCCCGTTTCGAATCTCGGTTACCACGGGTCCGTCGGATAGTGGGCAGACGATCACCGTCTCACAGGTGACGGTCAACCAGCCGCTCGCGGTGGACCGCTATGAGATGCCGAAGCAGCATCTGGCCGATTATGCCTTCACCCCGAACGCACGGAGCGCGGAGATTCCGTTTCGCTTCGTCGGCAACCATATTTACCTTGCCGCCGAAATAAACGGGCACCATTTCCAGTTCGGTCTCGACACCGGAGGGATGAACATCATTACCCCGACTGTCGCGCAGGCCATCGGCGTACGAACCGGAGGTTCCGCGCAGGCGAGCGGGGTGGGCGACAAACGGTTCACGGTCAGTTTCGCGAGGATTCCTGCCGTATCGCTCGGCTCAAAGCTGACTCTACACAATCAACTTTTCGTGGTCGTGCCACTGCCCGGGATCAACGCGGTCGAAGGCACCCCATTGGATGGCGTAGTGGGCTATGAGCTCCTCAAGCGATTCGTGATCCGCATCGATTACGCGAGTCAGCGCCTGCAGATACTTCCGCCTGCGGACCTCGAAGCGCGCTCGGCGGGCACGGCGGTGCCCTTCACGTTCGACGGACGAATGCCGCAAGTGGCCGGGTCGCTCGACGGCCTCACCGGTCGGTTTGATGTCGATACCGGCAGTCGTGACGTGTTGAGCATGAATTCGCCATTCGTGAAATCTCACAGTCTCCTGCGGCGCTACGACCCCACTCCGCTTACAGTGGTCGGCTGGGGCGCGGGCGGCGCGTCCTACGGAAAAGTGGCGCGCGCCCGGGAGTTCCGGCTGGGCGAGGTGTCGGTGCCGTGTCCGTTAGTCGCGCTCTCTACGCAGGCGGGGGGCACGGACGCCGAACGCTCCGTAGCGGGTGTCATCGGCAACGGATTACTCCGCCGCTTCACGGTGACGTTCGACTATCCGAGGCAGCTCATGTACCTCCGGCGCGGCCGAGGCGGCGTCAGATCCTTCGACTACGATCGCGCAGGCATGTGGGTGAATCGACTGAATCACTCGTTTATCGTTGCATCAGTCATGGCCGGAGGTCCCGCCCAGCGAGCGGGGCTGCGCAAGGATGACCTCATCGTGTCGGTCGACGGCAAAGATACCGGGACCCTGCAGCTCGCCGCTTTCAGGCGTACGTTGGAGAGTTCCCCGGCCGGAACGAAGGTTGATCTCAAACTCGATCGCGCAGCCGGAATGGTTCAGGCGGTCGTGACCCTGCGCGACCTCATCCCGGGCTGCAAGCAGATCGAGCAGTAAGGATTCACGGCGCGGCCGTCAGTCGCCGACTGGCTCGGAGCGCGCCGCGTTTCGATGATGGCCCGGAGCAGCCGGGCTCGCGCGTCTCCGCAAAGTGCGCGGTGGTGCGTCATCTGTAATACGCAGCAATCCTTACGATCGTGACAGGCTCCTCAGGAGACATTGACTCCGTAGCTCGGTACGGCACTAAGCTCACAGCCGCAGCCATGCCTGCAAGGCCTATTGGCCGTCAGACCTTGGTGGATTGGCTCCGTTCGCGCGGGGCGCTCGAAGGCGGAGCCGGCACATGACAACCACACCGACGAATAAGCCAATCATTCATGCAATCGTTCCTCGCATCCCCGTGGGGAATGCAGAGCAAACCCGGGCCTTTTATGCGCGAATTGGCTTTGCCTGCACGTATCAGGAAGAGGGATTCATGATCGTTGAACGAGATGGAGTGCAGCTCCATCTGCACCCCTCCGACGAGCCTCCGGCTCGGCACGGGGCGTTCTGGATCAGGGTGAGCAATATCGAGGCCTTATACCAGGAATACAGGGCAGTCAACGTGATTACTGCATCCAAGGTCAAGCCGCAGCCCTGGGGCTTCAAAGAATTTCACATCTGTGATCCCTTTCGAAACATCTTCATTTTCGCCGAGAGTCTCACGGAAGAAGAGGGGCGTGCTGAACAAGCCAGGTAAGCAGAGGCGGCTCGGGAAGCGAGAAGACGGGTTAGGTTGAGCATCGCGGCTACTAACATTCGGAGCCGGCTTCGTCGCTACACAGCAAGTCCGGGACGACGCTAGCCGGCACCTATCGCGGTCACTTCGACGCTTGACGATGGCGAGGCGGAGGACTGCTGTGCACAACGCCGCAGGGTAGTGATGAACTCGCTCCCATGACCGCGCCCCTGGCTCCGTGCCTCGATCCTTCCACCATGCAGTTCCACGATACCCTTGGCCAGCGCCAGTCCAATTCCCATGCCGCCTTCGGCGCGGGCGTTCGCTCCCTCCATCTGTGAGAACAGCCCGAATACCCGGGTCAGCGCTTCCGGAGGGATTCCGATCCCATTATCTCTGATGGACACCCGGAGCCCGGTGCCATCAATGACGCCTGTGAGCTCGATGCGTCCGCCGGGATCGGTGTACTTGGCCGCGTTGGTCAAGAGATTGGAGAACACTTGTGGGAGTCGCAACGGGTCCGCGCGCAACATTGCGGGCTCTGTCGGCAGGTTCACACTGAGCCGATGTTCCTTGCGATCGAGCGCCGGCCGGGCCATTTCGATTGCTGCATCGACGATGCTCCCCAATGACACGACCTGAAGGCTGAGCGTCAACTTGCCCTCCGCGATGCGCGCCACGTCCAGAAGATCATCCAGGAGCCCCGCCATGTGCGCACTCTGGCGCCTGATCATGCCGCTTGCCCTGCGCACCTGCTCGGGTGTGACGCCGGGGGTGGCTAAAATGTCCGCCGCAGTACGAATCGGCGCGAGTGGATTCCGGAGCTCGTGGGAGAGGATGGCGAGGAACTCGTCCTTGCGCTGATCCGCTTGCTCCAGTTCCTGCTTGGCCTCTTTGGCGGCAGCAGTCGCTTTGAGCATGCTTGCGATCATCAGCGCGCCGCTCCAGACGACGATGAGCATGAACAATTGGTTACTGAACGATATCCAGGGCGGCGACCCCATCGGAGGTGATAATTCGTATCCGACCGCCATCAACGGCGTGCACAGCGCGGCGATATAAAGTGGTGTGCGCGCAGAGCGGGCGCGCAGGCACAAGAGAATGGGCACGAAGTAAAAATCGATGATTGCCCGTGGCGTCACGATATCGACGCCGAAGGCAATGAATGCGGCGATGACCGGCGCCCATGACGCGTTTGACAGAGCTGTCCGGCTCGCGCGCGCGAGTCTTGCCACGCGGGTGCGTAAGCCAACTCCTCCGCGAATGCCGATCATCGATACCCTGCTCCTGATCTGAGGTGGTTCAGACCCGGAAACGCTCGCCGAGGTTCATTCCCGGTATGAGCGGGGAGTCAGGCTGGCTTGGGCGGCAGCGGAGCCCTCAGCCGGCCGCTCCGGGCGTAGCCCGGAATCCGGAAGCGAGCGGCAGTCCGGAGCACAGCATACTCAGACCTCGAGCCAGTGCAATGACGCCCGGGTCAACGAAACGGCTCCCGCGAATTCAGGGAGCAAACCGGATCACGCCGTTCGCGAGCGGAAACTGCATGGATCGACGGTCCGGGTCTTTCGGCGACGGCTTCCATGGACGTCCTGCAGCGAATGCCGCGATCGTTCCATAGCCACCGAGTACTTCGAAGTCCCGGATGACGTACGGCAGCCCTTCGGCTGCAAGCGGGGATGGGCCGTCAGCGACGTGAAAGTGGAGATGCGGACCGGTGGAATCTCCGGTGTACCCGAGCGAGGCGATGACCCGGCCAGTGGTAACGTGGTCTCCTGCCCGAACCTTGAGGCTGCCGGGCTTCAGGTGCTCGTAGAAGGCATAACGGCCCGAGCCGAGATCGAGCACGATGAAGTTACCGCTGGCATTCTGTAACGCGTTGTGATGCACGGACACCGCAGTGGCTTCTGGCATGTTGCCGCGCACCGCGACGACGGTGGCGTCAGCTACTGCAAGTACGTCGGCGCCATACCCATACCAGTTCGCCGTTACTGCCTCGTTGCCGTGGGCCAGCTTGCCTTTCGAATCAACCTTGAACCAATCGACGGCAAACCGCGCCGGTATGTCAGCGCGCCCGTTTAATGCAAACAGCATGCGGCGGTGGCCGCGGTTCATCGCAGGATCATAGACGGCGACCCATGGGCCACCTCGCAACGGTGGGCCCAGCACCTTAGGCGGACGAATATTCACAGCGGTCACGCCACCGTCAGTAACGACAGGGACATTGGTGTTCGGCTGCAGTAGATCGAAGCTCACCCGGTGGGTCAGCATCCGCGGGATCGTGACTCCTGTCCCAACTGCAATCCAGAAGTAGCTGACCGCCCGCATCCCGGGCTCGATGATGCGCGGTTGCGCGGGTCCCGCTTTGGGTCCTGGATGTCCGAGGAGGGCGGAGAGGTCCGCGCCTTCAAATTCCGCGACTCCCGTTCCACGCTCGGCATCGCGTACTTCGATGCCCTTCAGCATCACGCGATCCGGCGAGAAGTTGGTGAGATGCAGCTCGTAGACGAGCCGGGTCTCTCCGCCCACGTTCACCGGAGTCGGGGGCTCCGGTACGACGAGATCCAGGGAGCTCTGGAGGTCAGCGGCCCGCACGGGTGCGAAGGCGGGCAGGAGCCACAGGAGTGCGGCTGCCCAGACGATTTTCACTTGTCGCGGTCCTTTCTGGACGTCCGGCCCCGTCCGGCGATCTGTCCGCGGACACATTTGTCGCAGCATCACGCTAGGCAATTATCAGTAAAAACAAGCACTTGTATCTTCCTGCCTGCTGGCACGCGATTTGGAATTACTCATTCAGGCAAGCACACACAGAGGAAGACTCATCATGAATACTATCGAGAAATTCGCCACGGCAGCAGTTGCTCTCGCCATCACTCTCGTGGGGGCGGTACTCGTCATTGCACCCCTCGTGATCTCAGGCCCGCGCCCGATGATGTAATGGGACTAGCCGTGCAGGCGCTGGACGTTGGCGGTGCGATCGGGACATGCAGAGCATGCTTCCAATTGTCTGCGCAGAAGGGCCTTCTCCGCATCCGTTGGCGCTGCGTCCAGCGCACGCGTCAAGTGCACTGTCGCACGCTCGGAATCCCCGCTGCGGCGATAAAGCTCACCGAGCGTCGCATCCCACAGGTAGTAGCCGAGGAGCCAGGATGGCGCCTTCAGCGCTTCGAGCAGGGCCAACCCGGCTGCAGGCCCTTGCCACTCGGCGATCGCGATCGCTCGGTTCAAGGTATTGATCGGCGACGGCGAGACACTGTCCAACATCTGGTAGAGACGCGCGATCTCGGCCCAGCGCGTCTCTTTATAGGTTGGCGCGAGGCAATGCTCGGCAGCAATGGCGGCTTCGGCGTGATACCGCGTGAAGCGCTCCCCTCGTGCCGCGCCATGCAGGTACGAGATCCCGATCTGAATCAGCTCGCGGTCCCAGAGCGAGCGATCCTGTTGCTCCAGAAGAAGCAGGCCGCCCGTTCCGTCCACTCGTGATTCGAAGCGCGCCGTATCGAGATACATGAGCGCAAGGAGCGCCGCGACCTCGGGAGCGGCGCCGACCGGGTGCTCCTCGAGCAGCTTTCCTAAGCGGATCGCTTCCTCGCACAGCTCGTGTCGGATCAGCCTGTCCGGTTGAGCGGAGCTGTAGCCCTCAGTGAAGAGCAGATAGAGGATCTCGAGCACGGCCGGCAGCCGGCTCGCGAGCTGCCCGACATCGGCGAGCTCGGGCTCCGCGATGCAATCGCGTAGTGCCGAGCGAGCCCGCTGCAGGCGCTTGTAGACCGCCTCACGACCCTGCAACAGCCGCAGCGCGATCTCCTCTACGCTGAAGCCGCAGAGGATCTTCAGTGCGAAGACGATCTGCGATTCGCGCGGTATTTCCGGGTTGGCGCTGACGAAGAGCATCCGGAGCTGGTCGTCCTTGACCTCGTTCTCCATGAAAACGCCTTCCTCCGTGCCCGTCTCAGCCGCTAATTCGTCGATGTCATCTGCCGACGTGTCCGTACGCTTGCCACGCCGCAGACCTCCGAGCACCTCGTTGAGTGCCACCCGATAGAGCCATGCGCTCCTGTCGTCCGGCAATCCGCGTTGCGGCCACGACTGCACCGCGCGGAGCAACGCTGTTTGCACAGCGTCTTCGCAAAGCTCCACACGGTGCACGCCGAAGCGGCGCGACAGCACCGAAACCAGGCGCCCGAACTCGTGCCGGAAATAATGTTCCGGAAGCCCGGGCGTGGGTTCTATGTCAGCCACCGTACCCGCCGAGCTGTCGGATCTCGATACTGGCGTTCGGGTCCATGCCGACGGGGCATGCCTTGATGATCTCGACCGCCCGCTCGAGCGAGGTCGTCTCGATGAGGCTGTAGCTGGCCACCACTTCCTTGGACTCGATGTAGGGACCATCCGTCACATTACCGCCTTTGACGACGGCCCCTGCGGGCGTCAGGCCATCTCCGGGAATCAGCTCTTTCTCGAACTTGGTCATCCAGGCCTTCCAGGCGGCATATTGCGCCTGCATTTCCTGGGGAGACGACGGCTTGGCCGGCCAGCCGGCCGCGGCGAAGCGAAAAAGGCATAGAAACTTATTGCTCTTGGTCGTGGACATTTTGTTCCTCCGAGTCTAAGTCCCGCCGTGGATCGGCGAGCTCTCGATGGCGAAGATGATCGGGCATCCTCGGATTGGACATGGCGGCCTGAAAAAAAATCGAGTCGCGGCGATTCGCCGGCCTGCACCCTGCATTATTTGATGGCGCCACCGGCACTCGGCTGCAACGGGCCTAATGCATGTGACCCCGGAGCCTCCCCACGTCGCGAATCGTCACGACGTCTCCGGCAACCTCGATCAGCCCTTCATCGCTGAGCGCCCGGAGGGTGCGGGACAGCGTTTCCGGGGTGACCGCTACGTGCGCTGCGATCAGGACCTTGCGCGCGGGAAGCGTCACGGTGACTCGCCCCGACGCTTCGGAGGCCGTAAGTCCAAGCAGATAGTGCACTACGCGATAACGGCTGTTCTGCAGCGCCAGTGTCTCGATCTCGTCCCAATGGGACTGGATGCGCGAGGTCATCTGTGCCATGACGGCTCGGCACGTGGGGAAGGACTCCTGCAGGATGGTGAGAAAGGTGCCGCGATCGAGGGCGAGGAGCTCGCCGGCCTCCACCCCGTCTCCGTGAACGGGGAAGCGCGGTGGGTCCATGAAAAGGATGCTCTCCGCAAACGTCTCCGACGGCCTGATCAATCGCATGATCTTCTCATCGCCTTCCGGGGAGAGCCGGTAGAGCTTCACGCATCCGCTGCGCAAGAGAAAGAAATGCGGTGCGGCATCTCCGTGGCTGAAGAGGTGCTCGCCCTCGGCGAACCGGCGGATCCCGGCGCTTGCAAGCAGCCGCTCGCGCTCGGCATCGCTCAATGCCGAGAAGAGATAGTGGTGGCGCAGCTCGGGCGCCAGGCTGCCGGCGGCGTGCATGTCCCTTCCCCCTGGAGCCAACCGAGAGTAAGACGAACGGCGGCTGCCGGGCAAGCTTGATGGCCGTCAAGGCGTCCGGCCCCCCTCGAAGCTAATTTCCCATGCGGTAGGGTCCAGAGGCCCGCTCCGGGCCGGCACATGAGGCATCGCGAGGAGGTTTGAAATGACATCCCAGGCTGCAACATCTGCCGGCATCCCTGATGATCCGGTGAGCAAGGTCCTCAAGTGGCTGCTGCTCGCCGTCGCCGGCGTCACCTTTGTAGTCCTCGGCTGGGCGACCACGCGGACCTATGCGCTCGCGCCCCCCATACCCGCACGCTTCCTCGCTCCCGACGGCTCAGTCGTCCTCACCGAGGGCGACATTGTCCAAGGCAAGGCGGGCTTCCAGCGCGCCGACCTCATGGACTACGGGAGCCTCTACGGTATGGGCTCGTATTTCGGCGAGGACTACACCGCCTCCGAGCTCGTCAGGCTCGCCAAGCTGACTGAGGGCAACATCGCGCTCAATCGCTTCGGCAAGCCGTTCTCGGCGCTCGAGCCGGAGAGACAGGCGGCAGTACAGGTGGCCATGCAGCACGAGCTACAGGGCATCGATCTGACTGGATCCGTCGTGAAGTTGCCTACCGAGGTTGCGAGCGCCATGACGACGCTCCGCGGTGAGATCGCCGCCTCACTCCTGCAGTCGGACTATGCCAAGGGCTGGACTGAGGCGCATAGCCTCAATCCGGGAACAGCGGCGCAGACCGCCGGTTTCCTGATCTACTCATCGCTGACCACAGTCGCCCGCCGGCCGGGCGGCGGGGCCTCCTGGACTCAGAACTGGCCCTACGAGCCGCTGGTGGGCAACACACCGACCGTCGACAACTTCGTGTGGACGTGGATCAGCTTCTGCTTCACTTTTTTCGCCTTCGGCGCCGTAATCTTCCTCTACGAGCGCTTCATCCACACTCCCGATCACGGGACGCTGGAGCCTCCGCTCCCCTTCCGGCCGCTCACCGAGAGCCAGCGCCGCGTCGGCAAGTACTTCGTGGTCGCGGCTGCGGTGCTGCTGCTGCAGATCCTCGCAGGCTCGATCCTGGCGCACTATTACTCCGACCGTGCGAGCTTCTACGGAATCCCGGTCGACCGATTCCTGCCTTTCAACTTCCTGCGTGATGTGCACATCCAGTCGCCGATCGTCTGGATCGGGCTTTCCTGGATCGGGGCGGGACTCTTCCTCGCGCCCACCATCAGCCGGGCAGAGCCCAAAGGCCAGGCGTGGCTGGTCGATGCGCTCTTCTGGGTGACGCTCGCCATCGTGGTCGGTGCGTTCGCCGGCAACTACCTCGACATCATGGGACACGTGCACGATGACTGGTTCTGGCTCGGCCAGCAGGGTCTTTCCTACATCCAGCTCGGGCGCGCCTGGCAGATCGGATTCTTCGCGGGCCTCGCCATCTGGAGTGTCCTCGTTTTCCGGGCGCTCTGGCCTGACCGTGCGGCGGTTGGCTCGGCCACGCGGGCTTTCTGGTCGGGACGGATTCGCATGGAGCATCTGCTCTGGGCCTCGACGGCCAACATCGCCCTCCTTTACGCGTTCGGCATGATCCCGCTCACCGGGATCGAGAAGTCCTTCACCATCGCCGATTTCTGGCGGTGGTGGGTGGTGCACCTTTGGGTCGAGCAGTCCTTCGAGTTCTTCGCGGCCGTGGTGAGCGCGTACCTCCTGACCGCGACCGGGCTCGTCTCCCGGCAGCTCGCCGAGCGGGCCGTATACCTCGAGCTCATCCTGATCTTCCTGGGCGGCGTGCTCGGCACCGGGCATCACCTGTACTGGGTCGGCGGTCCCGGCCTCTGGCTTCCGGTCGGCTCGATGTTCTCCTTCATCGAAGTGCTGCCGCTCCTCCTCCTCGTCATCGAGGCCGTACAGCAACACCGCCTCATCGTCGCCGCCGCCGGTGAGTTCAAGTACGGGCTCGCCTACCTCTACATCCTCGGCGCGGCGTTCTGGAATTTCGTCGGTGCGGGTGTGTTTGGCGGCGGGACCCTGAACGCGCCGCTCGTCAATTACTACGAGCACGGCACCTTCCTTACGCTCAACCACGCCCATACCGCGCTCTTCGGCGCCTTCGGCCTGCTCGGGATCGGACTCGTCTACTTCTGCCTGCGCTACGCGGCGGGTGAGCGGCACGCATTCAGCGAAAGGGCGGGCCGCTGGGCGTTCTGGCTCTACAACAGCGGTCTCGTGCTCTGGATCGTGCTCAACTTCTTTCCCATCGGCTGGCCGCAGCTGGCGGCGGTCTACGAGCACGGATTCGCCTACGCACGCAGCCAGGCGTTCTATCAGACGACGATGCTCTGGCAATGGATGCGCATGCCTGGGGACATCGTCTTTGCGCTCGGAGCGCTCTTCATGGCCTGGGATTTCCTCGTCAAGCTTCCTCCACTCCTGCGCCGCTCCGCGGCTCCTCCCCGAGCCGGTGCCGGTGCGCTACCCCGGGAGCTCCCTGAGGAGGCGGGTTGACGGCAGACGACAATCGCAGGCGGGGCGGCCTGCCGGTCCTGCTCTCGCGCGGGTTCCGTCCTTTCTTTTTGGCCGCCGCCCTCTGGGCAGTGATTGCCCTGATGCTCTGGCTCGCGATGCTGACGACGGGCTTTGCCTTGCCGAGCCGCTTCGAGCCTCTCGAGTGGCACATTCACGAGATGCTCTTCGGCTTCGTGTTGGCCGCCGTGGCGGGGTTCCTGCTCACCGCCATCCCGGAGTGGACCGGACGCTCGCCGGTGAGCGGCAGGTGGCTTTCGCTCCTGTGTGGGCTTTGGCTCCTGGGTCGGATCGATGCGCTCTTCGGCGCCCTCGTTCCCTTGTGGCTGGCCATAGGTGCCGACATCGCCTTTCCGGCCTCGCTCGCTGCAGTCGTCGCGCGAGAGATCATCGCCAGCGGCCAACGGGCCAGGCGCCCGATGATCGTCCCCATCATCGCGCTCACACTGGCGCAGCTCCTGATGGATCTGGGTGGCGAGGCCGGTATCGGCGATCTCGCCGACTACGGGTGGCGGTTGGGGCTCGCCGCCATCCTGATCCAGATATCCGTGATCGGCGGGCGAATCATCCCGACGTTCACGCGCAACTGGCTGGCGCGGCGTGGGCAGGCACGCGTGCCGCCCGCGGCCGGTCTCATCGATCGAGCGGCGCTGAGCGCGCTGCATACCGCGCTCCTCGCCTGGGCCTTCTTTCCGCAGGCGCGTCTCGTGGGCGTGGCGTTGCTCGGCGCTGCCGCAATCAATCTCTGGCGCCTCGCGCGCTGGCGCGCTGCCGCCACGCGGGCAGAGCCGCTGCTCCTCGTGCTGCACGTGGGCTATGCGTGGCTCGTCGTGGGCGTCGCGGCGCTTGGGTTTGCGACATGGGATGCCGGCTTGCCGTTGAGTGCGGCGATACACGCGCTGACGGTCGGCGCCATGGGTACCATGATCCTCGCCGTGATGACACGGGCGACACGCGGCCACACCGGGCGGGAGCTCTCGGCCGATCGACCCACTACCCTGATTTATCTGCTGATCGTGTTGGCGACGGCTGCCCGCATCGCCGCAGCGTTTGTGGTGGAGGAGCGGATCTACTGGCTGCTCGCCGCGGGCGTCCTCTGGATCGGCGCCTTCGGGCTGTTCGCATTGTGCTACGCGCCCCTTCTGGCATTCGTTAGAGGGCGATAGCCCTCTCCGTGTATCTCAATAAAAGGCGAGTGCCCGTATCTCGATGCTTTCCCGGAGAGCGGACGCGTCCGACGTTCTCGGCGTGAAGGCGGTGTGCGCGACCCAGCGGGCCGTCCCCTCGGTGAGTGAGTCGTACACCTTGAACACCACCGCCTCGCCGCGTTTCATGCGGGGGAACCAGTACCACCTGTGCTCCGGCCGATGGGTGACGTAGGCGAGCTCGCCGACCCAATTCGGATAGATCCTCTCCACCCGGAAGAGGTCGCTCTGCGCCACGGAACGGGCGTCCGCCAGCGCAAGCGGCAGGCTGTCCACGGATTCGCTGAGGGGCCGCCACACCTGGAAAATGGCGAACCTGCGGGACCGGTCTCCTCCGCGATGCTCGTACTTCAGATCGCGCAACGTCTGCGCGGCAGAGCGGTCCGTGAAGTCTGAATGGACGCGCAATACGGGTGGTCGATACGCGACGGATGCGGAGGCATCCGTTTTCGTCGTGCGCAGGGTTGGGTCGAAGGCAACGACGCCACGGGCCCCGGTATGCAGTCGCAGCAGGGATGCGACCTCGCTCTCGTAGATCTCCCTGACCTCCTGCTCGTTCTGGAAGTCGGCGACCTTCGTCGGAGAATTGAGGAGGCGAAACCCATACTCATCGAGCGTCAGTTGGTCCGCAATCCGGCGACCGTCCCGTATGATTGTCCACGTCGGATCGTCTGCGATTCCGTGGACGGTTTCCGGGCAGCCGGGTCCGGCGCTGCGGATGGCCGGCTGCGGCGCGGTTGGACGGGAGTAGTGCAGCAGCCCAACTGTTGCACGCTGATCGGAGCGGACGCTCACGCGTGCGTCTCGCAAAACGCGGCGAAACGGGCCATGGTCAGCAGCGTGGTGCTACCATAGGGTCTTGCGGTCGTTTCGCCGCACCGGCGAAGCGGACCGCAGCATACAACGCCGATGGCTCGGTGGGTCGAGTGAAAACCCCGCAAATTCTGGTCGTCGATAACTTCCTGAGCGACCCCGACGCCGTGCGCGCGATCGCGCTGGCACAGCCATTCGTGAAGATGCACTCGGCCGGCGTCCGTACGCTGGACCCGTTCCTCCACCTCGCACCGTACGCCGAAGAGTTCAGCCGGCATCTCGGATGCGAGCTCACCAACTGGGACGACAACGATGCGAACGGCCGCTTTCAGTGCTGCTTCGCCTCCGATGCCATTCCTTATCATTCTGACAGCCAGTCCTACGCCGGAGTGCTGTTTCTGACGCCTGGCGCGCCGATCGAGGCCGGCCTTTCGTTCTTTCGCGGACGGCTGACCGGCCTGCGATCCCGCTCTCCCGACCCGGACCTCATGCGCCTGACGTTTGGTGGCGGCGCCGAGTTCGATCGCACACGCTGGGAGGAGGTCGACCGCGTGGCCAACCTCTACAACCGGCTCGTGCTGTTCGATGCTCATCTCGCGCATGGAGCGAGCGCCTATTTCGGGGATCATCTCGAGAACGCCCGGCTGTTCCAGAATTTCTTCTTCAACGTCGTCTGACGCCGCTCAATCTTTCCAAGCGACGTCGCTGGCGCGCGTGATCCCCCACGCGGACAGCCAGAACGCAATGCCATAGAAGGCGAGCACCTCGCGGTCGGATCTGTCACGCCACTCGCCCAATTCCAGGGCGCGTTGCTGAAGCCACTGAGGGGAGACGCCAATGTGCGCAAGGACCCCGGACACTTCCTCGAAGAGCGAGGCGATGCGGTTCGCGTTCCAGTAATACGCGCGCATCCAGACGCCGTCGTACGCGACCTTGCCTTTTCGGGCAACCACCGCCTGTGGAAGAAGATCGCCCGCCGCTTCCGCCAGGATGCTCTTGTCCGGACGCGTTTGATGCGCTTTGCACCATCGGGACCAGGCCAATGCGCTCCGGAAGACCCGCAGATCGGAGAACGGCGTGCGATGGACCGGCCCGAAGGTCTCCCTGATCCAGACGTCCGGTCGGGCATCGTAGACCAGAGTTCCGAGAGAGCGGTCCAGCGAGTCCGAGCCGCGCATGATGTCCATTGCTCGTCGCACCACCGGCCATGCCTCGCTCGAGAAAGGACCGCTTTCGAGGCTATTGCTGACCAGCGGCTCGCGATCGAGCAGGTCCGTGGCAAAGCACTGATCGCCGCCATGCCCCGTATAGATCCGCTCGGCACGGGAGCGCGCGGCGAAGCGCGCCACCTCCTCGGCATGACGAATGCCCGTGACGAACACCGAGGGCTCATCGAACCGAACGGGCACGCTGGCGGGCGAGTACGGGAAGAGCTGGGTGCCATCGAGCTCATCGCGTGAGATGCCGAGGTGCTCCGCGGCCGCCTGTTGGACCGCGCGCTCGAAGCGGAACTCGTAGTAGGGGAACATGACCGAGACGCCGCGCATCCCGCGCCTGGAAGGGATCGCGGCGGCCAGCGTGCTGTCGAAGCCGCCCGAGGCCTCGACCACCGAAGATCTCGTACGCTTTTGCGAGGCGCCGTATGCATCGAACGCTGAGCGAACTTCCCGACACACCGCCTCGCGGGTCGGCACGTCGGCCGTACAATTCGGTCGCATGTACTCTTCGCCCGACAGCGCCGGGCCATCGAAGCTCGTCACCGCACCTCGGCGCAGTCGTCGCCACCCGGCCACCGGCGTCTCCGCGAGCGCGTTCACCTCATACGATGAATGCAGGCAGGCTCCGGCGGCGGCCGCCAGCAGACCCGAGCGCGATAGCGGCGCGCCCTGCAGAACAGGTAGTGACGTGGAGAGCCTCAGTCTTCCGCTCTCCTCCGTGTAGTAGAGCGGAAACGTACAGGCAGCGCCGCGTGCGACGGTAACCGCGCCGCTAGGATCCACATGCAACAGAGCGTCTGTCAGCTCGAGCTCGGACCACGGCGGCCGGCCGCCCCCCTGCGTCGCGTGAGACCAGAATGCTTCGGCACGCTCTTCCAGCTCGTCGTCATAGAGCGAGAGATAAAGTGAGACACCGCGCCCCGAGGCCTGCTCCCGGAAATGCACGGCTGGCCTGACGCCTACCTCGATTCCCGAGAGATCCACGACGGACGAGGCATCGCAAGACGGGGTGCTTTGTCTTGCCTGGCTCATGGCCGCAGCGTCAGCGCCCAGAGCGGCTGATAGAGGTAGTGCTCGGGAGCGGGCTCGTAGGGCAGCTCGTGCTCCACACTGCACCACGCATGCATCTTGCGCGTCGGCGCGAGCAGGCCGATGAGAAGGGTGCAGCTGCTGCCGGCGGCGATTGCGAGCAGGGCCGTCAGCAGTGCGCGCGGATAGCAGTTGGGATGTCTCGCTCCCGCCTCCACCGCATGAACCCGCTTGCCGATATCCGAGGCTGTTGCGCCCACCCTGATGATGCGGCCGCGGAAAAGTGGTGCGACCCAACATATGAGCCGCGCCATCGAGCCGAAGGGGATCGCCCTGCGCGTGAGCTGGAACACGCCATAGGCCAGCCGTAGGGAAAGCGCCTGCCGTCCGTCCGTCGACCGGGCCAGACTCGCGCGGTCGTGCGTGACGCGTTCAATGGGATCCGCAACCTGGGGTTGCCGACTCACCGTCGGCAACCCGATGATGCTCAAGAGCTTGCGATCGGACGCCTGCGTCGGATGGAGCAGGTATAGACGCCCGAGCCGAGGTCCGTACAGGAATATCCGCCCGTCGGAGGCGCCGATCTCAGCCCATGACTCATCCGTAGGTTTGCGGGTGGCACTGCTCGTTGTAGTGGCCGCTGCCACCCTGGATTCTCTTAGAAGCTGCATGGTGCTTGAACAGGCTCACGAAGAGCGCTCGCAGGAGACTCATTGTTATTACTCCGGTGTTGAGGGACAGGGATCACTTGCAATCTGCGATCAATGGACGATCGGCCCTTCGAGCGGCAGCTCGCGGCTCGAAACCACGAACCCCGCCCAGTAGTAGGGATGCGCATAGGGATGGCGCCCGGCGCTGACCTGCGCGCGCAGCCGCTGTTGCGCCTGCTGCAGGGCGCCGGCGACATCCGTCCTGTGAGCGGCCAGCGCAAGATACATCCCGTGCATGAGTTGCGCAGTGCTCTCATCCTCGACGCGCCACAGGCTCGCGATGACCTGCTTCGCACCGCGCTGCTGCACGATCGCACTCAGGCCCTCGATCTCGCGCCCGTCGTCGGTGCGGCCTCCGCCCATTGCGGTCTGGCATGCGGACAAAGTGACGAGGTCGAGGCCGGTGAAGTCGAGCCCGGCGAGTCTGTCGAGCATCAGGCGTGAGCCGTCGCCGAGCACCAGGAAGGAGCGCATGGCGTTGCCCGGCCGCAGGCTGAAATGAGTTCCCACGTGCAGCACCTTGTAGGAGTGCGGCGCCTGCAGTGAGATCGCGAACCGTTGGGCCGTGAAGGCGCGGTCGGCAAAGCCCTCACCGGGCAGCGCGCCATCACCCGCATCGTTGCCGCGACAGGCGGCTGAGTGCGTCATCAGCCCTGCGATCGGGCCGTGAACGACATAGCAGAGCTCGTCGGCCATGCCCGGCAGGGGCTGAAAGCCGGCGACCGCCTGCGTCACGCCAAATCCGAGGACGCGCAACGACGACTCGCCCCCCGACTTCTCCGGTGCGTAGCTCGTCCGCAGGGTGCGCGACTCAGAGATCGAGGATGCAGCAGCGGCGGTCTGCGAAAGGGGCATGCCGGTCCCGGTGAGCATCTCGATTGCATACCGGTCGGCGAGGTAGCTTCCGTCGGGAGCCTCGAGCGCACCGAAGGGCACGTATCGCAGCGGCCCATCCAACCAGAGGAGAAGATGGGTGACTCTCTCCTGCCGCGCCGCCTCATCGAGTGGGCGCGCGAGCGTGTCGTAGAGCGACCGGGCGGAGGCGTCGATTGGTGCACGTTGTCCGATGAGGTCGAGGAATCGTCCGATTCGGCGTTGCAGATCATGGGCGTTTAAGGACACGCGGATCTCCCGCTGTGTCTGACGCGTCGCTATGAGTAGGCGCAGCCGTTGGTCGGTGAGAACGTAGATGGCGATCACCGAGTCCGCGGGTGCATGGGTGAGCGCGCGCTCGAGACGCTTGGCATCGATACGCGAGCTCGTGCTCGGGGCACTGCCGGGCTGCGCGTTCGAGGCAATGAATGCCTGGATCCTCCGCGCCCGCGCACCCTCGGCCTGCTGCGCGTGCTGCAGCAATTCATCGAGGCGCTTGCGCTCTCGAGCGGTGATGCGGGACTGCTGCTGCAGCCGGCGCAGGCGATCGATCTCGGCGCCCGCCGCCGCATCCGCAGGCAACACCGCCGAGTAGCGGCTGTCCAGGGTGCGCTCCCGGTCGTTGAGTGCGGGTCCGCTCCCGGGAACGTCCCAGACCGCGGCACGGGAGGTGAAGTCGTAGAGCTCCTGAGCCTTGAGGAGCTGCAGCACCTCGAGTCCCTCATCGATCCGGCCGCTCTCCATGAGCCAGTCCGCGACCGTGCGATACATGGCGATCTTGTCGAGCAGGAAGCCGCGATCGAGCCGCTCGTCCTCACCGCTGAAGTACTGGCGCTGCCGCTGGATCTGCGCGATCGCACGTTTGCCGAAGAAGATCGCGAGCGCCGTCCGCCCCTGCGCGTTCAGGGCGCGTGCGGCGATGAAGTACGACCGGGCCAACGGGTCCGGGGTGCCGAGGCCTTCAGCCGCAGAGACCGCCGAGACTGCGAGTGCCACCGCGTGATCGGAGTCGCCGCGTGCACGGCTGAGCTCGCTCAAGTTGTCATAGACCGCCGCGCGCAGCGCCGGGTCGACATCGCGTGCGCTCGCCAGGCGTGAGCGCACTTCGCTGCACTCGCGGTCGGCGCTCGCAGCGTGCTCGCGAACATCGAGGCCGCAGAGCTCGTTGACCACCCGCAGCACTGTCGGATGCGAGTCCGGGAGGCGCGAGCCGAAGAGTGTCAGTGCTTCCGTGTAGCGCGCGCGGCTCTGTGGATCGGCGCGCCGCGCCGAGGCCTGCGCAAGCGTCTCCAGGAGATAACCGCGCTGCAGCACCAGGGCCGGCTCCGCGCGCGTGGCAGCCAGGCCTGCATCGAGTGCCGTCACCGCCTCATCGACATTGCCGAGATCGAGCTGCAAGCCGGCAAGGCCTCTGTAATAGGTCACCCGCGTCGGCAACTCCACATCGCTCGGGCTCTTGGCAACGATCCGTCCGATGTGCTCATACAGGTGCCAGGCCTCCGGCAGCTGACCGAGATCGCGATGGACATCGGCGAGGCTCTGGAGCGGCTTCACCAGCCCCGGCGCATCGGCGCCCAGCGTGGATTCGCCGAGTTGGACCGCCTGCTCGGCAACGGACAATGCCTCCCGCGGGCGGCCGCGTGCATCGAGCAACACGCCGAGTTGCGTGAGCGCCGTGAGCTGGTGTCGCTGCAGGGGGCCGCCGCGGTCGGTCTCGGCGAGCCGGATCGCTTCACGCGAGGCCGCCTCGCTCCCGGCGTAGTCCCCCAGCCGCTCGAGGATCTGCCCGAGGAGCACGTAGGCCGGCACGAACTGCCCGATGCCGGCGCTCAGCTGCTTCTCGATCTCGATCTGCCGCTCGGCGTGCGCCTTCGCCTCGAGGAATTTCTCTTCCCGAAGCGAGAGGTTCGTATACACGTTCTCGACGGCCGCTCCCGCTTCGCTCACCAGCTGGTTCTGCTCGGCCAGGATGCCATGCTCGCGCTGCAGAGCGGCGCGGGCCTGCGGGAACTCGCCCTGCCCGACTCTCACCAGCGCGAGACCGACCAGTATCTTCTGCAGCTCGATCTTGTGGTCACCCGGAAAGCGCTCGCGGATGCGCAGCGCCCGCTCCCAGGCCCGCTCCGACTCCGCATTGCGGCCTTCCCGCTGATAGATCCAGGCATACGCAACATGGATGTCGGCGACTTCGGCGGCGTCGCGCCCGTAACGCCGCTCGAGGATCGGCTGCGCGAATTTCAACAGCGGCTCGGCCTCGGCGAACTGGTTGAGGTAGGCGATCATCGGCATGGTGAGCGAGGCGGCCCACCAGGCGAGCTCCGGCGACTGCGCGCCGTATTCGCGCTCGACCCGCGGGATCGCCATGCACATGATGGCGACCGTCGTCTTCGGATCGGTCTCCGCCTTCTGCTCGACCTGGCGGCGCAGCTCCGGAAGGGGTGTCTTGAGATCGAGGGGTGCGGCGGCGGTCGCGCAGAGTGCGGGGAGTTGGACGGCGTGGGCGGAACCGACGAGGAGGAGCAGGGCAGTCGCAACGACGACCGCGCGCCACCCCGTGAGTGTGGGTCTACGCATCAGGGCGCGCTCGGCGCGGCGATCTCGATTTTCAGCACTCCATCGCTCGGGACGCTCACGTGATGACGCGTGAGCACCTCACGCACGCGCGGCGGTACGGGCTCGGGCAGGTCCGCGTCGATGCCTTCGACGCCTAATTGCTCATAGCCCGTAGCGGTGACGCCTGCCGCGCGCAGCTCCTGCAGAATCTGCATCTTCAACGCCGTCGGGTCCGCCGCTTCGATGCGAACCACGTCTTCGTGCGCGCCGCGCAGATGTTGCGTTTGCGGTGTGCCGTGCAGGAAGAACGTGAGCGCCACGGCGATGCAGGCAAGGCTCGCCGCCAGGGCCAGCCCGCCGATTGCGGTCGGGCGCATCGGCCGGCGCCTGCGCTGGGTGAGCTGCGATGGGTCGATGAGGCCCTCGCGACGCGCGCGCTCCAGGAGCTGAGTCTCGCGCGTGGCATCGCGCTCGGGCACCGACACATTGGGGGCGTGTACGTTGCGTTGGATGAGCTCGCGGAGCCGCAGGCCCTCACGGATTGCCCGACGGTTCGCGCCCTCCGGGGCCCGGCCGGCGAGCGCATCGACCCAATCCTGATTCTCATCCGTCATGCCATCTCCTTCACGCCGAAGGCCAACTGGTACCACTCGGCAAGGTGCAGTCGCGCGCGCTTGCGACATTGTGAGATGAACTCGCGCGTCGCGCCGGGCGTGCGCCCGAGCAGCTCGCCGATCTCATCGTGGGTCAGGCCGTCCTCGACGATCCAGGTCATCACCAGCGCGTGGGATGGCGATGCGGCCTCGAAGCGCTGCCAACAGCGTTGGAAGCAGGCATCGAGCTGCACTCGCGCGGCCTCGGAGTCAGGTTGCGGAATGCTCTCCTCCGAGAGCTCCGCGATCCTGAGCTGCGTCTCGCCCGGCTGATCCTGCACGGTGTCGAGCGCAACCTCGTCCGCGGTCTTGCGCAGGCGGTCGAGGAGCCCGTTCCGGAGAATGGATCTGATCCAGGGGAGCAACTCGGAATCACCCTGGAAGGTGGCACAACGCAGCCACACCTTGATGAAGGTGTCCTGCACCAGGTCGCGTGCGGTCTCGCGGTCGCTGAGACCGCGGAGCGACTCGCGGAAGAGAGCGCCGAAATAGGTGCGATCGAGCTGGCGCAGGGCACCCTCGATCGCCGCGCCTCCTTCGCGGCATGCGCGCATGAAGGCATATCTGTCCAAAGAGACCCCAGTTCGCCGGGTGTGTTCTGTTATGATTCATAGCCTACGCCTCCCTCGGGGGCCGTGCAAAGCCGCAGGCGGGTCCTCCCGTGGCCGGCTCATTGCTGGCACACCTTGAGGCCGATCCACTGGCCGATTCCGCACACCTGACCCTTGAGCCAGACGTACGCCGCAGCGCGCCCGAGGGTGTCGACCTCTCCCTGGTACTGGCGCGAGCAGGCGTAGGCCTGGGTCAGCGCCGTGTTGTCGTCGTACAGCACCTTCGAGTACATGCACTGCTCGAACGGCTTACCGCTAAGGTTGGCGCAGACGGGCATGCGGGAGCGCAGGGTGTCATCACTGTGTGCTATGGCGCTCAGGCAGCTGTTGATAGCGGCCTGCGTCGCCGCAACCGCGCGGCCGGTGGCTTCCCGGGTGGACGCGGTCGGATCCTTGCTTTGCGCATAACGATCCGCGACCTTCTTGGCCCCTTCCTGCGCCCGTTGCCAGAGAGACGGGCCGGCAGGTGCGGCGCTGCCGCCACCAGGAGGCGCCGCTGTCGGTGATGAGGGCGGTGGTGGTGTGCCGAGGACGCCATGCACCTGACTGCTGAAGCTCAACACGAGCGCTCCCTGTGGAGAGCTCCACCTGCACGGCTGATCGTCAGTGCATCGCGACGGATCGTCAACCACGATATTTCTGGCAATGATGGCGTGCACGCGAGCGCCAGCCTCGTCGTGGTCCATCTCGAGCACCTCGAGGACCATGCGCGGATCGCCCGGCACGAGTGGTACGTGGAGCGGCTGCTGGCACTCCGTGCTGCGGTGCTTGCCGTCGCCGTGGGTATCGCCTTTCAGATCCCAACAGATCTTCGAGCAGTGCGGTGCGGCATACTTGGCCGGACGCGCGCAAATCATCACGTCCGGATAGACGCTCGCCGGGTTGGTGAATGTGCTCAGGAGATGCTCACCGACCGAATCCCAGAACTGTCCCTGGGGCGGCCCGGGCACATCGTGCACCCATACGCCCGTGACGACTCTCTGCAGGGTTTGTGCGTCCACCGGGCCTGCCACGAGGAGCAGTGTCAGGGCGAGCCACGGCCTCATGGCTGCACACTGTCACACTGGGCGACCTGACTGGCCCCGACCGACTGCCCCTGGTAGGTGAAGTCAAGGAGAGCGGTCCTGGCGCAGCCGGCGGTCCCCGCGGTGATCATCGACCCGCAACTCGTTTGTCCCCAGGGGCGCAGGTACTGGTAGTAGTACGTCAGACAGTTGAGATAGCTCTGGTCCGTGCGCGTGCTCGATGATGCGGGTGCCGACGTGTTGGGCGCCGATGGGTTGGGTGCCGCGGTCGATGCCGAGGGTTGGGAAGAGGGCTGGGTCGTACACAGCGACTTCGGCACCCCCGGTGGACAGGCGATGGGCTCGATCATCGTGCGCGCCGCGCGCCAGAACTGCTCCGGTGAGCTCGCGAGGCAGTTGCTCGCATCGCCGGGCTCGACATATTTCTGGACGCAGGCCGCAAAGGCGGAAGGGTCGCCTGGCGGTTGTGGACAGAACTTGTTGATCAGGCCCAGCGTTTGTGAGCCTTGTCCTCCGGCGCCTGCGGCGGCCATGTAGCAGGCCGTCTGCGCGGCGTCCCGTTCCGAGGCTCCCGTCAGCGCGGCGGTGAAGTAGGGACAGACCTTGTCGACCCCTTCGACCGGCACGTGCTCGCAGATCTTGTCGAACCTCTCTTCGGGGCTGAGCCCGGTCCACCAGCCCTCGATACGATCGATGAGGTTGTGTACCCAGCTGCCGAGAGCGCTGCTCGCGCCGCTGGCCGCGCTGCCCGTCGCTTGGCTCGCGGCGCGTGCCGCGGCATTTCCGGCCATCTGCCCGAGCTGCTGCGTGCATCGCGGCAGCTGCGAGATGAGCGCGTAGCCCACCACGATCAGAATCAGCAGGCGGATCAGGGCGCCGCCCCGGCTTTTTCGCGGCGCGCGCATCGGCTCAGGCGAGCAGCTCGCGGGCCGTTGGATTGATCGCTGCCTCGGCCGTGCCGCCTGGCGCGACCAGGCGACGGGACTCCTCGATCGCCCGCTCCCAGCCGAATTTGATGTCGTAGCTCCTCTTGATCACGACCACGGCATAGATCGGGAACAGGAACCCGATCATGAGCACGGAGAGGGCAACGACGGCCCACAGCCCCGCGCCGCTCGGAATCTTCATGCGTGCGTCGGGGATGAAGAGCCAACGCCCTTCCGCATCGGTGCGGCTCTCATTGCGCAGCGCGAGCGCCTCGAAAGGCACGCTCGAGAGCGGACCGTTCTTGTCTTCATTGGGAATGACCGCCGCCACCACGACATCACCGGCCTTGAGCGGCGCGAGCGTCTTCATGTAGACCGGGCGGCCCGCCACCGTGAATCGCGTTGCGCCATCGACTGTGCCCGAGTTTGGATACCCGGCGATCGTGACGGCCTGCGCCTTGGGAAACGGTGTGACGTCGCTCAGCACGCCCGAGACGGACTCGACCCGGAACGGCTTTGCGGTCTTGCCGCTGATGCTCAGCCATAGGAGCCACGCCACGAGTGCCATGATGCCCATATAGGCAGGCATCCTGAGGCTGCTCACGAACGCGACGATGAAGGTGAGCCCCGCGATCGCGATGTAGATGTTGCGGGGGATCTGGATGAGCGCAGTGAGATCTGAGTTGTTCTGCATGACCGCCGAGCCTTTTACGACCTTCCCGACAGGTAGGACGGAGCCCGCAGGCAATCGTCAGGGTCCTGGTGGGATGGACTCGGGTGCTTCGACCCTGACGCTCGGCCGCCTGCTCCGTCTCACTCTTCACGCTGCGCACGATCGCAGCCGATGAAGGGTGACCATGGCAGACCATCGATCGCGCACGCGCGCCGTGCCGGCCACATCTCCGGCCGCTTTCGGGCTGGCCCTCCTCCTCCTGGCTCTCGCGCTCCTCGCTGCGATGCCGACTTCCGCTCTGGATTTCGGCGGTGAGGCGCAGGCGCGCAGTCTCGGCGAGTCCTTCGCCAAACTGGCGCTCGATACCAGCGAGAGCAATTTCCTGCTGCAGAGCGGGCAGATCTCCCAGCAGGCGTATCGGGCGCGGCTGCAACGCGATCAGGCCGAGCTGCCCGTTCTCAAGCAGGCGCTCGCGCGCCTCTCCAGCGAGCAGCAGGCGGTGGCGCGACAACAGGCCGCGGCCACTTTCAATCAGGGGTCGGCGGATCTTCGCCGCCGAATCACAGAGTGGCAGCAGCAGCGCCGGCCGCGAGGCCCCCAGCGTGCCGGCAGGCAGGCGGCACAGACGTATGCCGCGCCGCCCCCCTACGTGCCGCCGTCACCGTACACCCCTTCCGGGCAGACGAGCCGTTTCAAGCGCCTTCTCCTGCTGCTCCTGGCCGGCGCGGGTGCAGGGGCCGGCGCAATCGTCATCGCAAAACGGCGCCGCTCCGGCAGTCCAGCATTGCCGCCGGAGGCTGAGGAGATCCCATCGCGCTCGATCGCGCCCGCGCTGCCCGAGGATCCGGGGTCACTCCCTGCCATGCCTGCCGCGGCATCGGTCGCGCCGCGGCCCATTGCCAAGGCGTCTGCGACGCCCGTGTCGGGCGATGCCAAGGAGCGGCTGCTCGGCGAGCAGACCGCGAAATATCAGGCGACGCTCACCGCCGCGATGGATGAGCTCACGGCAACCCAGGTTGCACTCGAGGAGCGCAAGACCCTGCCTGAGCTGCTGCGCAAGGATCTCGGGCGTATCGGCACGCTGGTGCACGAGCGGCTGAAGAAGCTGCTGCGCGAGGAAACCCCGGGCGTGGGCAAGGCGATCGGCTCCGCGTTGCTCCTCATGCCGCTCTGGCGCCGGTTCTGGCGCGGCGGCATCGGATTCAAGGTCCTGATGGTGATCGGTGCCTGGTGGCTTCTCGGGGGCATCGCCCGAATGATGGTGGCGGGTCTTTATCTCGCCCCAGTGCTCATCTATCTCTTGATCGCGGTACCGGTGTGTTTCTTCTTCGCGCGCCGCGCGCAGACGAGCGGCACGGTGAAGGAGCTCGAGGCCAACGCCGCGAGCCTGCAGCACCCGACGCTGGTGCATGTCTATCCCGATCAGGCGCCAGGTCTCATGTGGGCGGTGCGCTTCTGGAGCGCCGCGGGTAAGGCAACGTGCGATGAGACGCAGATCAATCTGCAGAACGCGGACCCGACGGCGGGGGCGGGCGCGAGTTTCCTTTCCTTCGGTGAGATGGCGACCTATCGCATCGCTGCGGATGCGGACCCGGTGCTCATCGCGAGCAAGCCCGGTGGGCTCATGAACGCCCACGGGGCTCTGCTGCAGCGGGCGGTCCTCGAGACCCGCAACGATCTCGTTCCGATTCTCAAGCATGCCCATTTCTACGGGCAGCTCAAATGGCGCGAGCGCCGCCAGAGAGCCGAGGTCCCGCGTCTCGAGGCGCTGCTCGGCAACGTCAAGCGGCTCGCGGATATCTGGGCGCCGGTCTACGTCTCGGACAAGGTGTTCGAGTTCCTGATCCGTCGCATCGATCTTTTCAACCTGCGCGATCGCGCCACGCCCGCGGGACTCCTGCTGCACGGCTATCCCGGCAACGGCAAGGAGTTCCTGGCGCACACGATTGCGAATTCGACGTTCGCCCAGCTCGTGAAGCCGACAGCGGACCAACTCTCCTCGGCCAAGGAGGTCAAGGCCTTCTGGGCGAGCGCCACCACCAAGACACCGGTCGTGCTCTTCGTCGAGTATGCCGATCACCTCTTTCCGAAGCCGGGCTCCGAGCAGGACAGTCCCGGCGCGCGCGAGGCGACGCTCGCCTGGATCGAGGAGTGGACGCGCCGCGAGCCCTGGCAGAGTGGCGTGTGGGTCGTGATGACGGCGCAGCAGGAAAAGAACCTCCATCCACGGCTGCTGGCGCTCCTCGGCAGCTCGAAGATCGAGGTGACGGCGCCCGAGACGGTGGCCGACCGCGCGAAGCTCCTGGCGCTCGCGTGCGTAGAGAATGAGCTGCCCGGGCGTGCGCCGCAGTGGCTGATCGAGAGTCTGGGCGGGGCTTCCGTCCGTGAGCTGCGCGAGATCGTCCGTGAGACCAAGGTGCAGTGCGTGCCCAACGCGCCGCGTGATGAGCACTGGCGCACGGCGGTGACAACCGTTCGCGGCAACGAGGGTGTCGACCGCAGCAAGACCTGGGATCGCCTGGTGCTCCCCCCGGAGATCAAAGATCAGCTCAAGCGCGCCGCGCGCATCCTTCGTGAGGCGGACCGCTACAAGGGCGCGCGAGTCAACGTTCCCAATATCCTCCTCTTCGGCCCTCCGGGCACCGGCAAGACCGACATCGCGCGTACCTTCGCCAACGAGGGTGGCGTCAAGTTCATCGGCGCGACAACCGCGGATCTCAAGGGTCAGTATCAGGGCCAGTCTCCGCGCCTGGTGCGCGACCTCTTTGGCCGCGCCCGCGCCAGCGCCCCCTGCGTGCTCTTCATCGATGAGATCGAGTCGGTCGCGCCCCAGCGCGGCTCCTCGAGTGCCGACACCTACACGCAGGAGATCGTGACCGAGATGCTCGCGCAGATGGAGGGTGCGACGAAGTCCGACCGGTCGGTGATCATTCTCGCCGCCACCAACATCCCCGAGCGCATCGACAAGGCCATCATCGATCGCTTCACGAGCAGGATCGAGATTCCGCTGCCGGATGAGTCGGCACGCGCCGAGATCCTGAAGCGTCTGATCGGCGAGCGGCCCTGCGATCCGGCGCTCGATGTCGAGGAGGCCTCGGCGTTCCTCGCAAAGCGGCTCAACCGCAAGAGCGGCCGGGATCTCGTCATGATCGTCAATCGCGCCATGGAGCGCGCCGTCACCGAGAGCGATTCGCCGGAGACGGTGCTCCTCACCCGTGATCTCCTCCTCAAGGAAGCGCTGCCGCAGGGCAAGGAGGTCTCGGAGGCCTCCCTCACGCAGATCTGGGAGAAGATCATCCTGAAGGCGTCGGTGAAGCAGGACCTCCTCGACAAGATCCGCATGTTCAATCGGGCTGACAAGGCGGCTCCAAAAGGCTTGCTGCTCTACGGTCCGCCCGGAACGGGCAAGACGGAAATTGCGCGGCGCATCGCCGACTCGGCGAGCTGCTATTTCATGTCGCTCAAGGGGCCCGACCTCAAGGCCGGGTACATCGGCCAGAGCGGCGAGCGCGTGCAGAAGATCTGGGAGCAGGCGCGCGCCCGCGGCCGTTGTGTCATGTTCATCGATGAGTGCGAAGGCGTATTCGCGCGGCGCGGCGGCACCCAGTCGGATGCGGCCTCCGACGAGCTGGTGCAGGCCTTCCTCGCCGAGTGGGATGGGGTCGGCTCCGAGGATCAGCGCGTATGGGTCGTGGGTGCGACCAACCGCAAGGAGCTCCTCGATGATGCGATCACCTCGAGATTCGGTGCGGAGGTCGAGATCGGGCTGCCCGAGGCCGCCGAGCGGCTGCAGATCCTGAGGCTCGAGATGCTGAAGCTCGAGCGGCCGGCCGAGATCCCGCCATTCCTCGGCCAGGAGACGGTGGGCTTCTCCGGCCGCAATCTCTCCCGTCTCGCGAGCGATGTCTGTGTGCGTGCGGGCCAGACCGGGGTCATTACCGAAGCGCTGTGGCGCGAGGCCATCAAGCGACTGCGGCCGGCTGAGCCCGTCGACGCGAGCGCAAGGTGGAGCTCTCTCATCCTGGCGCCCGAGACACTCGCGAAGCTCAAGGGGGTCTGCGAGGCGCTGCGACACATCGAGACACTTCGCAAACAGGGCGTGCCGGCACCGAAAGGCGCGCTCCTCTACGGACCGCCGGGCACCGGCAAGACGCAGATCGCGCGGACACTCGCCAACGAGAGCGGACTCGCCTTCATCGCCGCGTCCACGGCAGACCTCAAAGCGGGCTTCACCGGGCAGTCGGTACAGAAAGTGCGCGAGCTCTTCGAGCGTGCGCGCGGCCGCGCGCCCTGCATTCTCTTCATCGACGAGATCGACGCCATTGCCCCGGCACGCGGCGGCAGTGGCTCGGATTCGGCCACGGTCGAGATCGTCAATCAGCTGCTGCAGGAGATGGACGGCATCAAGCAGACCGACCGGCATGTCTACGTGCTGGCGGCGACCAATCGCCCCGAGACCGTCGATGAGGCAGTGAGATCGCGCCTGAAGGATGCGATCGAGATTCCGAACCCGGACCGCGAGCAGCGCCAGCAGCTCTTCCGGCTGTTCCTCGGCAAGCTCAAGACCAACTTCGACGTCGACGAGATGGCATCGGAGCTCGCACGACGCACCGGCAACATCGGCGGCCGCGCCATTTCGGCTATCGTCGAGCGCGCGGCGCAGGAGGCGGTCAATCGGGCCATCGCGCAGGGCACGCCCGATCAGGTGATGCTGATGCGCGAGGACCTGCTGCGCGAAGTGACGCCCCGCGGCAAGGAGGTCTCCGAGGCCGATCTCACCAATATCTGGCAGAAGATCGTGCTGCAACCGGCGGTGAAGGCTGATCTCCTCGACAAGATCCGTCTATTCAACAGCGCGGACAAGGCGGCGCCCAAGGGCCTTCTGCTGTATGGACCTCCCGGCACCGGGAAGACGGAGATCGCGCGGCGCATCGCCGACTCGGCGAGCTGCTTCTTCATGTCGCTCAAGGCTCCGGATCTGAAGGCGGGCTACATCGGGCAGAGCGGCGAGCGGGTCAAGAAGACCTGGGAGCAGGCGCGCGCCAGAGGGCGGTGCGTGATTTTCGTCGACGAATGCGAGGGCGTCTTTGCGCGACGCGGGGGTAGCGCTGGTGATGCTGCGAGCGAGGAGGTCGTGCAGGCCTTCCTTGCTGAGTGGGACGGCCTCGGCTCCGAGGGACAGCAGGTCTGGGTCGTCGGCGCCACCAACCGCCGCGAGCTGATCGATGAGGCCATGGTGTCGCGCTTCGGCGCTGCGATCGAGATCGCGCTGCCCGGGGCGGCCGAGCGGCTGCAGATCCTGAGCCTCGAGATGGAAAAGCTCGAGCGCCCGGCGCAGGTGCCCGCCTTCGTCGCCGAGCTGACGGCCGGACTGTCCGGCCGCAACCTCTCCCGGGTCGCAAGCGATGTCTGCACGCTCGCGATGAAGCAGGGCGGCTCGATCACCGATGACCTCTGGACCGAGGTGTTGAAACGGCATACCCAGGCGAAGAGCGACTCGGTCGACAGGGGCGCAGGGTGGGGGTCGCTCGTGCTGTCGCAGGACACACTCGAGAAGCTGCAGACGCTCTGCGAGTCGCTGCGGCACGTCGAGGAGTTCACGGCCCAGGGCTTCGAAGTGCCGAAGGGCGCGCTGCTGTATGGCCCTCCGGGCACGGGCAAGACGCAGATCGCGCGCACCCTGGCCAATGAGGGCGGCATTCCGTTCATCGCCGCGAGCACCGCGGATCTCAAGGCCGGATTCGTGGGGCAGTCCGGACAGAAGGTGCGGGAGCTCTTCGAGCGCGCCCGCGGACAGGCGCCGTGCATCCTCTTCATCGATGAGATCGAGGCCGTCGCCCCGGTCCGCGGTGGTCCCCGCGCGGATGCGTTCACCGGGGAGATCGTCAACCAGCTCCTGCAGGAGATGGATGGGGTGAGGAAGAGCGAGCGCCATGTGTTCGTGCTCGCCGCGACGAACCTGCCCGATGCGATCGACGAGGCGGTGCTGTCACGGTTTTCCGAGCGCGTCGAGATCCCCAATCCCGACACGGAGCAGCGGGCACGACTCTTCAGGATGTTCCTCGGGAAGCTGCCCGTCGACTTCGATCGTGATGCGCTCGCGGATGAGCTCGCGCAACGCGCGGAAGGCTTGGGCGGGCGGGAGATCCGCAACCTCGTACAGAAAGCGTCTCAGAAGGCGATCCATCGCGCGGCAGGCAATCCCAGGAAGGCGCAACTGTCCCGGGAGGATTTGATCGCTGCTTTGCCCGCCGTCACCCGGCGCCCGGAGCTCGTCTGGTCGCGCGGTGAAGGCAACCCGTCCCATCCGTAACGGTTATCAACATGCCTCAGCAAGAACAACGACGCGCCCGGCCTCAGGAGCGATCAAAAGCGGAGTCGCGACGCGAGTCGGTATCGCAACCGCGGACCGCGGGTCAGATCTCCTTTCAGGAGGCGGCGAGCGCGAAGCAGCGTCAGAGCGATATGGGGCTCGAGGAGGCTCAGGCCACGGCTGGAAAGGACGGCGCGCTGAACATACGCGTGGAGAAAATCCCGGTCCCGCTCCCCAATGCCATTCCCTGTCGGTTTGTCGTCACGACAGCCGCGGGCAACGGGCTGGAAGTCTCCATGGAGCAGAAGAGCTACCGCAAGTCCTATCAGGGTACCTCATCGCTTCAGACCGACGTCACGCCAGTCGCTCCGATCGGCACGCAGGGCAAGCTGACCGTTCGCGATCTGACTACCGGCGAGACGGTGGAGCAGCCCTGGATGTGGCACCTCGTGGGGGGACGCGGGTCGGGCCTCTGGGCGCTGATCAAGCGCCTTTTCACCTGACCACCTGACTGCCGCTGCGCAATTCATATTAGTCATGGATGACAACGTCAGGTTGCCGACACGAGCAACCTCGTTGTTGTCAAATCTGACAGCAGTCTGAAGCTCCCGATTCCCGCCGAGGCGCAGTCTCGCATCATAAGAATCAACCGGGATGCTCCGCGACCCCAATCAGGCAGGACACCTCACGAAAGAGGCGCCGGGGTGAGCTGCCTCGGGTCGCCGTGCCAGTTGTGAAGCGCGGCGTTCCAATCCAACTGCGCGCGGGGATCCTTCAGGGATTCCTCCGCCTTCGATCTGATCGCCAGCGTTATCGGATCGAGCTTCCACGTCTTCAGGACTGCGTCCGCTTCACGCTCGACACCTTTTGCGTCTCCTCGTGCGAGCAACGCGGCCGCCAGGCTGCGACGGACCGGATACCACCATCGGGGTGGATCGCCGCCCTGGCCGAACCGGGCGTCCTCGAGGTCGGCCGCCGCGCGAAACGCGATGGCTGCGCTCTTGAAGTCTCCTGCAAGCGAGTCCGCGCGGCCGGTGAGGACGAGATGCGCGATCCGCGCGGTCGTGGAGAACAAACTATCTCCTGATCCGGCGCTGCTGCCGGAGCGGAGCCGGGTTGCCCGTGCTTCCCTACGGACAGCCGCCGCATTGCCCAGGCGGGCAAACGCCTCGCCGCGGGCGTAGTGACGCATGGCAACGAGGAATGGCTTGGAGGCTGGGGCTTCTGGGGCGGCGAGAACGTCATGGGGCGGCGCGAAGCGGCCGAAGCCGGCGTACATCAGGCCTGCTGCCATCAGCGACCGGTTGTCGTACGCGGCCGGGTCCGGGAAGTCGCGGTTGAATTGATCGATCATGTGCAGCGCGATCCGGCCATCGCCGGCCATCATGGCTGCCGCAAGACCGAACTGCGCATCATGGAAGTGATACATCAGCCGACCGAGCGGAGTCGGCGTAGCGGTCTTTTCGGCGTAGGCCGCGTCTGCCTTCAGGGCCGCGATGTTGGTCAAAGCGGCATCTTCATATCGGCCGACCCGGTAGTAGGTATGCGCGGGCATGTGGACCAGGTGACTGGCGTTCGGGCAGAGCGCCGCGAGGCGCGGTGCGTAAGCTTCAGCAAGTCGAGGCTCCTCGGCATCCTCCGTGGCATGAATGTAGAAGTGCAGCAGGCCGGTATAGTCCGGGTGCGCACGAACGAGGGGTCCCATCCGGGCGACCACCCGCCGGAGCGAGGCGTGGTCGTCGTGAAACTCCATGATGAGCCAGGCCTCGGCATCGAAGATCGTGAGCTCGAGATTCCCCGGATCGTCGCTGAGGATTTGGTCCAGATCCCTTGCGTACGACCGATCGCCGTCTCCGCGGTCCCCGGCATGCGCGTAGCGATCGATCATCGCGGATTCCAACCGCCGCTCTTCCGGGGAGAGGTTGGGACCGGCGAGCCGCTGCGCGCGCCGCGCGAGTGCGAGTGCTGCTTTCGATTGATTCCGATCCACGAGGAAGTTGATCGTAGGACCGAGGGAATAGGCTTCGCCCCAGACGCAGAGGGAGCAGGAGGGATCCAGAGATGCCGCCTTCTCAAAAGCCAGCTTCGCATCGCCGTGCTCGAAGGCGCGTGCGAGAGTCAGTGCGTAGTCGAACCACCGCTGAGCCTCGGGTTTCGAAGTGTCGACTCGCATGTGATCGTTCCCCATGCCCGAGAGCATGACCAGGCGATGCGGGCCGCGGATGGATGGCGGCGTATAGCCGTAGTGCAGGTCGCCGAGGAGGAGCTGCGGCGGGGTGCCGGCGGCAAAGACGAATTGCAGCGGGGCCATGCTGAGCATTGCGGCCAAGAGAATGCGGCGCACGCTTCCTCCAATTTCAGGCATCGGGAAATGATCCGCCATCTCACCAGACAGGTAAATGGACTGGTCCAAAATCCGGGAACCGAGCGCAACACCACCGGCTCGGTGAATGTCGTGGTGTGCTGACCCGTCTTGTCCCTGGAGCGCTTCGCCGATTAAGTTGTAGCGCGGCGCCGGGATCTGTTTCAATATCCTTCGCCAACTGCATCGCCAGCGGGGCTCGGGCCGACCGATGAGGGTCCCGGCCGCTCGCATCGATGGACTCAGGAGTCTCCTATGCGCCTGCTGCTCTCCGTTGCGCTCGTCACCGGCTCGCTGGCCCTCTGCCCGTCATCCCGGGCTGAAGATGTCTCCAGTCTGTTGCATCGGCTGACACAGACGTTTTCAGACGCGGGTCAGCAGGGCAAGGGAAGCGTGATGGCCCGATACCTGGATGACGACGTCATCTTCTTCAACGAAGGGGGTGACAGAGCGACGAAAGCCGACATGTCGACGGATGGCCCGCCGGCACCCGGGATCAACCGCACGATCACGACGACGGATTGGAACTGCAAGGTACGCGGGAATGTGGCGGTGACGAGCTTCATCGATGTCGTCGAGCAGGGGCCGGCGGGTAAACGCGAGCAGTACAAGTACCGCTCGGTCGAGACCTGGCTGAACGAAAAGGGTCATTGGAAGATGATCGGCAGCGAGACGCTGGCCCTGCAGGAGGATCCGGCGACGGTCGCTCTGGATCAGAAGACCCTGGATGAGTATGTGGGTGCCTACCAGACATCATCGGGTATGGGCATTACGTTTACCCGCCAGGGCAGTCGGCTCTTCGCTGCGGTCAACGGCGGCTCCGGAGTGGAGCAGGAGGCGCAGGCACGCGACATCGTGTTCACATCGGGACACGGCGCCACCCCCAAGGTATTCCAACGCGATACCCACGGTAAGGTGACCGGGTTCGTGTATCTGCGCGGCAGTCACAGTCTGACCTTCACACGCAAGACGGCATAGAGCTCTGGAGGCTCACATCATGAGATCGTCATTCCCCGCTTGGGCAAGGGTCGCCATCATCATTGCCCGTGTCATCTACGCGGCCGTATTCGCCATGGCGATGATATTCAAGTTCTCAGGCATGCATGCGACGGCAGGCTACATCGCCGCGGCCGGCATTCCCGCGGCCTTGCCGCTCGCCTGGGTCGCCGCGTTTTTCGAGCTGGCGCTCGTCCTGTGCTTCCTGACCGGCGCATTCTTCAGGGAAGCTTGCCTGGCGGCCGCCGCCTATGTGGTGTTCCTCGGCATCGTCTTCCACGGCCCATCGCACTGGCACGCCGATCAGAACCAGTTCGGGTTCTTCGTGGATCACTTCGTGTTCCTGGCCGGCCTCCTCTACGCTGCGGTCTGCGGTCCCGGTGAGGTGCTGGCGATGAGCCGGACTCGGCTCATTGCAGCGGGCCCGGAATGACCTCGCCGCTGAGGACTCCCTAAAGTCGGCTGCGGCGTCGGATCGGCGCTATCGGCTCGGAAGCGATGCGGGCAGCCCGAACCAAGGGAGCACGTATTTCTCGAAACGTGTGATGGCGCTGATCCGCTCGCCCGCGAGGCTCAGCACCAGAATGCCGGTGCCGGGACTCTGGCCAGCCATGCGCAGATAAGTACCGAACGCCGGCTGGCCGTTGGCTCGCGTCGGCACCAGGTCGAAGGTACGACCCGCGCCGAAGAGGGCGGCGATGAAGCGCAGCGCCGGGTCCCGACCTTCGTACTCGTAAGGTATGGGCGGCATCGAGATGAAGACGTCGTCTGTCAGAAGCGCGACGATCTCATCGAGGTCCGCGGCCTCGTAGGCGCTCACGAACTTTTCCAGAATCCCACCTTCGGACGGCGAGTCGGCCGGGCGCGATTTGCGGCCGGCCGCTGTCAGCGGGCGCTGCAGGCCTGCACGGGCCCGTTTGAGGGCGCTGTTCACCGATTCGAGGCTGCTATCCAGCATGCGGGCCACTTCGTCCGCCTGAAATCCGAGCACGTCGCGCAGCACGAGGACGGCAACCTGCCGCGGGGGCAGGAGCTGTAGCGCGGTCACGAACGCCAGGGAGATCGATTGCGCCTGCTCATACCTGGCTTCAGGGCCTGGGAGCGCGTCGAGCGCGCCCTCGAACAGGGCGTCGGGAAACGGCTCCAGCCAGGCAACTTCCCCGAGCCGCGTCGGCTCGGGTGGCACGACCCCGGGTATATCCCAGGCCTTCGGCGGGCGCCGGCCGGCAGCGCGGCGCGCATCCAGGCAACGGTTCGTGGCAATCCGATAGAGCCAGGTACGAAGCGAGGCTCGGCCCTCGAACTCGGCGAGCCCCTGCCACGCGCTGAGCATCGTCTCCTGCAGCGCCTCTTCGGCATCCTGATAAGAGCCCAGCATTCGGTAGCAGTGCACCTGCAATTCCCGGCGGTGTGGCTCGGTCAGCTCGCTGAACGCGCCGCCGTCCCCCGCCCGTGCCCTGGCCATCAGGTCGCCGGTCATCACCCGAATTGCCTTCCGCGGCACCGCGCCGCCCCCTCGATTATAGCCGGCGGCCGGCAGCCCGCCGGAAGTCCGTAGTCCCATGACCGCCCAGTTTTCCGGCCGCGCGGCGTCTGTACCGGCAGACCCTACTTCCACTACAGACGAGGAGACGGACATGTTGCTCGAGAACAAGGTTGCAGTGATCTACGGAGCCACGGGAGCCATCGGCGGTGCGGTCGCACGCGCCTTCGCCAGCGAAGGGGCCAGGGTATTCGTCACCGGCCGCAACCTGGAAGCCGTGGAGGCTCTTGCCAGGGACATCGGCAAGTCCGCCGAAGCCGCGGCGGTCGATGCTCTCGATGAGCAGGCGATCGACAGACATCTGGAGTCGGTCGTTACGAACGCGGGCCGCATCGACATTTCGTTCAACGCCATTGGCTTCGCTCCCAAGAAGACTCTCGGTACGCCTCTGATCAAGATGGACCTGGAGCAGTTCTCCTTACCGCTCACGGGCTATCTCACTTCCTACTTCCTGACCGCCCGCCTGGCGGCCCGGCGCATGATTGCGAAGAAGTCCGGAGTCATCATGACCCTGAGCGCACTCCCGGCCCGGTCCGGCACGGCGCTGAACGGAAGCTACGGTCCTGCGCAGGCCGCGAAAGAGGCGCTCACTCGCGATCTTTCATGCGAGCTCGCGCGCGAGGGGATTCGTGTGGTCACGCTGCGGCCGCACGGCATCCCGGAGTCGAACACGATGAGAGAAGTCTTCGAGCTCAAGGGCAAGCCGGCAGGCATGGCCTGGGAGCAGTTCACAGGCTACCTCGCAGGCACGACTCATTCGCGACGCGTCATGAGGCTCGATGAGGTAGCC
>DASUHA010000042.1:0-41428 GCA_036273735.1 Steroidobacteraceae bacterium
CCTGGCGGCGCTCGCCAGAGCCGCCGGATAGGTGAATTGCCGCATCACCTCGCTCACCTTGGGGACATCCGGCGCCTCATCGATGCTGAGGCCGAGCAGATCGAGCCCGTGCGAGTGATATTCGCGATAGAACGCGTTGAGCGTCGGCATCTCGCTGCGGCACGGCGAGCACCAGGTGGCCCACACATTGACCAGCACCACCTTGCCGCGCAGCTTCGCGAGATCGAACTCGTGCCCGCCCAGCTCCGGCACGATGAGCGCCGGGGCGGGCTGGCCGATCTCTGGCGCTGCCGCTGCCGAGGCGACAAAGCAGACCGGGGCCGCGAGCAGCAGCAAAGCGATCGCCGGCGCGGATGCGCGGTAGGGTGCATGGCGCATGAGTGTGTCTCCGGCAGGGGATAATGGCGCAATGTTGCCACAGGCCGGCGGGCCGAGCCGGGTCGTTCAGCGTGCCGGCCTAACTGCTTGCCGAGTTCCAGCGGCGAAGGCCTCGATGATCATTCTGCGCAACCAACCTTGCGCCGGATCACCGTCCGCGCGGGAGTGCCACACCAGGCAGATGGCGCTCGGCTTTGGCAGCGGAGCCTCGGCAATCTGCAACGGGAGAGCTCGGGCGAACAGCGTTGCAAGCGGCCGTGGCAGCGTCGCGATGCAATCCGTCTGCGCGACATGAAACGGCAAGGTCATGAAATGCGGGACGGTTGCCGGACAGGTGCGGGTGAGCCCATGCGCTGCGAGCAGCCGGTCGATCATGCCGGTGCCCGCGCCCGGATCCGGATATCTGATCGCAAGGTGCCTCAGCCCGGCATAGGCTTTCAGGGATATGCGGCTGCGGAATGCCGGATGCCCGCGCCGCCCGACGCACACCCATTCCTCTTCGGCCAACACCCGGCTCAGGAGACCCGACTGCGGTGTCATCGGCTGTGGGAAGGGACCGACTGCGCAATCGATCGTCCCCGACTCGAGTTGCAGCTGAGGCACTTCGTAGATCGCGGCCAGGCGGCGCACGCTCAGGTGAGTCGCGGGCCCCTCGGCCTCGAGCAGGTGCAGCAGTCGCGGAAAATACAGAGCCTCCAGATAGTCGAGCGTCGCCACGGAAAAGCGCGCGGTCGAACGCCGCGGATCGAAACTGCTCGCGCTGAGGGCGGTGCGTATGCCGTTCAGGGCTGCGGCAATCGGCGGTCCGAGCGCCAGGGCCCGCGGGGTCGGAGCCATGCCCTCGGCAGTGCGGACAAATACCGGATCTTCGAGTAGCGCACGCAGGCGGCGCAGCGCATTGCTCATGGCTGGCTGCGTGACACCGACGCGACGCGCTGCTCGCGTCACGTTGCGTTCCGACAGGAGCGCCTCGAACGCGACGAGCAGGTTGAGATCGATGTCGGCAGTATTCACGGGAGTGATTATAACCCATTCTGCAAATAAATTTTTCATATGCATGCCGTCCGATTAGTCTTGCGAAGACCAATCGGCGGATTCGCGGGGCTGGTATGAAAGCGCAAGGTGAGTTGTCGGGCATCGTGTGCCTGTCGTTGCTGCTGCTCGTGAGCTTGCAGGGGGGCTGGGGCGCGGCGCGTGCGGCCGGACGGGCCGAACAATCGCAGCTGCTGCCTCGCGAGCTGCTGTTCGGTCCGGCACAGCGAACCTGCGCCCAGCTGTCACCGGACGGCAGGCGCCTTGCGTTTCTCGCACCGGACGGGGATGGTGTGATGAACATCTGGTTGACCGATAGACCGCTCGATGTCGCGCATGCCCGGCAGCTGACGCATTCCAGCCGCCGGGATCTGCCCCCGTTCCGTTGGGCCGAGGATGACCTGCACCTCCTCTACTGGCAGGACAATGACGGCGACGAGAACTGGCACCTTGATGCGATCGATACGCGAACCGGGAACATCAGGGACCTCACTCCGTTTCCGGGCGTGCGCATGCAGAACCTGTTGACCGACCCGGGGCATCCGCATGAAGTGCTCGTCGGACTCAACAAACGCTCGCGCGCCCTGTTCGACATGTATCGCGTCAATCTCGACGATGGCTCGCTGCGCCTCGAGGCCAGCAATCCCGGGGACGTGCTGAGCTGGCGGGCCGATCATGAATTTGCGATTCGCGCCGCAACCGCCTTCTCGCCCGCAACCGGCAGGACGGTGCTGCGCGTGCGTGACGAGCCCAATGGAGCCTGGCGCGATCTGGCGTCCTGGTCCTTCGAGCAGAGCGTATTCCCCGGTCAGATCAACGGCGGCAGCATCGTCGCAGGCTTTGCCGCAGACGGCAGATCCGTCTATGTGATGTCAACAACCGGGTCGGATCATTCGCGCCTCACTCGAATCGACCTGGCCTCGGGTCACGAGCAGGCGGTCGTCGGCGGCGGCTGCGACGTCACCGAGGACGAAGGCTATTTCGGCACCCCCTACGACATGGAGCCATTGGTATCGCGCAATCCCGCGAACGGCGAGCCGGATGCGGTTGCGCTCGAATGCGCCGAGCGGGAGTGGCACGGATTGAACCCGGCAATGCGCTCAGACCTGGGGTTCCTGCGCCAACGCGTTCACGGATTTCCCCTGATCGTCTCGCGCGACCGCACGGACCAACATTGGATCATCGCCGCGTGGGTCGGCGACCGTCCGGTCGAGTACAGCCTGTACGACCGCGCCGCAAGAGCTCTCGAGCCGCTCTTTTCGGAGAGCCCACAGCTGGCTGCCCGCCGGCTGCCCCGGCCGGAGCATTTCGACATCACGGCACGGGACGGGCTACGGATTCCGGTGTATCTGACGAAGCCGGCGGGCGCCGGGCGCCATCCCCTCGTGCTCTATCCGCACGGGGGACCTTGGTACCGGGATCACGATGACTTCGATCCGGTGGTGCAGCTGCTGGTCAACCGCGGGTATGCCGTACTGCAGGTCGAGTATCGCGGCTCGACCGGTTACGGCAAGGGGTTCCTCAACGCAGGCAATCATCAGTACGGGCTGAAGACGCGCGACGATGCGATAGATGCGGTCGAGTGGACGATTCATCATGGCATTGCGGATCCGAAGCGCATCGGGGTTCTCGGGTTCTCCGCCGGCGGATATCTCGCGCTGCGGGTGACCGAAGCGCGTCCCGACCTCTTTCGCGCAACGGTGGACGTGTTTGGCCCGACGGACGTCGCCGCCTCGCTCGCCACGATTCCGCCCACCTGGGAAGCGGTCAAGGCGCGCTGGGTTCGGCGGATCGGTGACGCCGAGCACGATGATGAGCTCAACCGGCGCATATCGCCGCGATTCGAGCACGAGCCGGTGCAGGGGTCGTTTCTGGTGGCGCAAGGCGACAACGACGTACGCGTCGAGCGTAAACTGTCGGATGATTTCGTAGCCATGCTGCGCAAACGGGGCGCGAAGGTGACCTATATCGTCTATCGCGACGAGGGCCATGGCTTCGCCCGCCCCGATAACAACCTGGATTTCTACGGCCGGGTGGAAGAGTTCCTGGCGCAGAGGCTGGGTGGCAGGGCGCAACCGTGGCGAGCGCAGCCGGGCGCACAGGTGGAGGTCGACTGATTCATGTTCGAGGCATATCGCATTGCTCGCCGACCATCCCGGACGGGCTCATTGCCCCGGCTCGCCCTCGCGTGCTGCCTGGCTCTCAGTGCGAGCGCTGCGCATGCAGCATCCGCCGCCGAGCCGATGCAGCAAATCAGAGCCGTCCGCGCAGCGCACGAGCGCGCGATTCTGAATGAATTCACGCACCTGCTTGCCATCCCCAACGTCGCCAGCGACCGGCCCGATATTCGGCGCAACGCGGAGGCGGTGGCACTCATGTTGCGGCAGCGAGGCCTCACGCCTCAATTGTTGCAGCCGGCCGGGAAGACCGACGTACCTCCGCTGGTGTATGCGCAATGGAAAGTGCCGGGTGCGAAACGAACGCTGGTCCTCTACGCCCACTACGACGGGCAGCCGGTCAATCCTGCCGAGTGGGTCACGCCGCCCTTTACACCGACGCTGCGCACCCGCCCCGCGGACGAGGGCGGCGCGGTCATCGCCCTGGACTCCCCGGGCGCAACCAACAGCGACACCCGGCTCTACGCGCGCGGCGCGGGCGATGACAAAGCCGGGGTCATGGTCATTCTGAGCGCTCTCGAAACGCTGCGAGCCCTGCATGACCAACCGACCGACAACCTGATCATCGCCTTCGAAGGCGAGGAGGAGGCCGGCTCGCCTCACCTCGGGCAGATTCTGAGCGCGCATCGTGCGCTCTTCGATGCGCAGTTGTGGGTGATCTGCGATGGGCCGGTGCACCCGTCGGGACGGATCGAGATCACCTACGGCGCGCGGGGCGATATGAATGCCGACCTCACCGTGTACGGAGCCATCCGACCTCTGCATAGTGGCCACTACGGCAACTGGGCGCCAAATCCGGCTTTGCGGCTCGCGCGCCTCCTGGCGTCGATGAAGGATGACAAAGGTCATGTCACGATTGCCGGCTGGTATGACGGCATCGAGCCACTCGGCGCGAGAGAGCGGCGCGCGCTGGCCGATGCGGCCCGATACGATGGAGAGATCCGCCACGAGCTGGGGCTGGCCGCCCCCGAATCCACCTGGTCCCTGCCCGAAGCAGTCATGCTTCCGTCGCTCAACATCAACGGCATGCGCAGTGCGAACGTGGGCGCGGAGGCTGCCAACGTGATCCCCGCCACGGCAACGGCCGTGTTGGACATGCGTCTCGTGGTGGGCAATGACCCGCACGAGCAGTTCAAGAAGCTGCGCGCGTATGTCCAATCGCGGGGGTACTATGTGATCGATCGTGAGCCGACGCCCGCCGAGCGGCTGGCCCATCCGCTGATCGCAACGCTGAAGCTGCGGCCGGGTATCTATGCCGCTGCACGTATGCCGATGAGCGATCCGCTCGCCTTGAGTCTCGCCGCGGCAGTCCGCTCTGCCGCGAGCCAGCCGCCGCTCGAGATGCCGAGCTCGGGCGGGAGCCTGCCGTTATCGGTGATCAAACAGGCGCTCGGTACGCCCTCGATGGTGGTATCGATCGCGAACTACGATGATAACCAGCACGCCGCCAACGAGGACCTTCGTCTCGGAAATCTCTGGGACGGCATCGATATCTACACTGCCCTGCTGATGCATAGGTGACCGAGGCGGCGCGGCTCACCCGTTCATCCCGAACCAGCGCGAAACAGACCGCGGCCCTCGGCTCGCGCGGTGGCTAATGCAGACGCGCGAACGCCAGTAGCGTCAGGGTCACCACGATCGCACCGCCGATGCGGATCGCGATCTGCGCGAAGGGCATGAGCTGCATGCGATCCGCCGCCATCAGAATCGCGACACCGCCCGTGCCGCCCTGCCCCGCGTGAGTTGCATTGACGATCGCCGCTTCGATGGGATAAAGGTCGACCATCCGGCCGATGAAGAAGCCGCCACCGATGACCGTCATCATCGTGGCCGCGATCGTGATCAGATTGGCCGGCGCCAGCGCCGCGATCAGCTTGTCCCAGGGAGTCATCGCCACGCCCACCATGAAGAGCAACGGGTAGGTGCCCGCCTTGGCGAAGATCTGGAACACCACCTCCGCGCCGAGCTGCAACGGCCGGCTCACCGACCAAGACAGCTTCATCAGCACGGCGAGAAACAGCATCACGACCGGCGCCGGAAGCCCGAGGATCCTTTCTGCGACGACGCCGAGCAGATATAGGCTGACCGCGGTCACGGCAGCCGCGGCGATGTGCACTACATCGACTTGACCGGAGAGCTTTTCCTGCCTGAAGTCGAGCTCCTCGTGCTCACCGGGCTGCAGGCGCCCTTCACCAGAGAGATGCGGATGCTTCTTGCCGAGCGTGTTGAGCGCGCCCGCAATCAGGATGGCCATGAGGCTGCCGATCATCACAGGCGGCAACACCTGGGCGAACTGGGTCCCGAAAGACTGATGAACGATGCCCGCGTAGCCCATCGCGAGCGGCAGGGCGCCCTCGCCCACTCCGCCGGCCATCACCGGGATCACTATGTAGAGCAGCGTATGCGTCGCCCCGAGGCCGAACGCCGTCCCGACCGCGGTGCCGACGATCAGCGCTGCGACGGTGCCCGCCGCGAGCGGCACGAAGATCTTGAGGAACCCGCGAATCAGCATCGTGCGGTCGATGCCGAAGACACTGCCGACGATGATGGCCGCGATGTAGAGGTAGAGGAAGTTGGAGGCTTTGGTGAACTGCGTCACCGCACTCACGAGCACCGGCGAGAGGACATGGTAGAACACCAGAGCGGACGGCAGGAAGGTAGCGAAGATCGCGCCACCGCCGACGCTGCGCACGCCGGGAATGCGCTGTCCGATCTCCGCGCACGCGAAACCGAAGATCGCCACTACCGCGATCATCATGGGGAGGTCCGTGACTACCCTTCCCGACGCGACGAAATACCACGTCATGGCGGCGAGAAGCACGAACACCGGGACCGGAACGACGCCGATGCGCCACTCCAGCACGCGCTGCCAGGCCTGCGCCCATGCGGGAACTGCCGCGGGGTTCGTATGGGACTCGGACGGCCACGTTCTCACCCCGATCGCCCGGATTCTGAAAGCAACCGCTCGACATACCGGGCCATCTGATCCACCTCGACGTTCACGCGAGTTCCGGTACGTAACGCGCCGAGAGTCGTCACTGCCTGGGTGTGGGGAATGAGATTGATGCCGAACGTAGCGGCCTGCACCTCGTTGATCGTCAGGCTGACGCCATCGATTGCGACCGACCCCTTGCGAGCGATGTAGCGGGCGAGGGGCGGCGGAACGACAATCTCGATCCGGGTCGAGCGGGCATCACCGCCGATCGTAGTCACCTCGCCGACGCCATCCACATGGCCTGAGACCAGATGTCCGCCGAGCGCGTCGCCCGCCCGGAGCGAGGGCTCCAGGTTGACCGGCGAGCCGGCTGTCAGGTCGCCCAACGTGGTGAGTGATAGCGTCTCGCGCGAGACATCGGCGGCAAACGAGCGGTCGCGGAGCTCGACTGCCGTGAGGCAACAGCCTTGTACGCAGATGCTGTCGCCAATGTGAATTCCCGACGGGTCGAGGCGATCGAAGGCGATCACCATGCGGACATCACCGCCGCGCGTTTCCTGGCTCACGACCCTACCGACGTCTTGAACGATACCCGTGAACATTCGCTGCAATACTCCGTTGGTTACCGCAACCCGCTAACGCTGTTCATGCCGCGGACGCAGGCGCAGGCGCACGTCATCACCAATCCGGCAGGTATCGAGAATGGCGAAACCCGGCGCGGCGCTGAGATCGCGCAGCTCCTCGAGCTCGGCCAGCGGCCGTGCCTGCGGTCCGAGCAGCTTCGGGGCAACATACACGATCAGCTCGTCGATGAGCCTCTGGCGCACCAGCTCCCCGGCCAGACGGGGTCCTGACTCGACCCACAGCTCATTGACGTCACGCCGGGCGAGACTGTCCAGCACCTCGGGCAGGCTCAATCGGGCCGCGCCCGCGGCTCCGGCCTCAACCGATGCGGAGACCTCCTCGAGTGCAGCTCCGCGCTCGAGAAGTCGGGTGCGCCGATTCCCGTGATCGATGCCACTCGGGTCCGGGTGTGCTGCGGTGATGATGAGGACGTTGCCCTCTCCTGTCAGCAGCTTCGCATCCGGCGGTATCCGCAGGCCCGAATCGAGCACAACGCGCAAGGGCTGCCGTCTCGGCCGGCCCGGCGATGGATCGGGCAACCGCACGTTGAGGCGTGGGTCATCCGCGAGCACGGTGCCGATGCCCGCCATGATTGCCGAGCTTCGGGCGCGCCAGTGCTGCACGTCCTCACGGGCGGCCGGCCCGGTGATCCACTGGCTCGCACCGTTGGCGAGCGCGGTGCGACCATCGAGACTCATGGCGAGCTTCAGCCGCACCCAGGGACGGCCGCAGCGCATGCGCTTCAGGAATCCGGGATTCAGCTCCGCCGCTTCCGCTTCCAGGAGACCCGACTCGGTGGCGATGCCGGCCTGCCGCAGCGCCTCGGCCCCCCGGCCACTGACGCGCGGGTTAGGATCCTCCGCGGCGAAAATGACGCGCGCCAGACGCGCCGCAATCAGCGCCTCGACGCACGGTGGTGTCCGGCCGTGATGGCTGCACGGCTCCAGCGAGACATACGCAGTCGCCCCGGCCGATTTGGGTCCGGCAGCTCGCAGGGCGTTGACTTCCGCGTGCGGCTCGCCCGCTCGCTCGTGCCAGCCCTCACCTACGATCTCCTCGCCCTGCGCGATGACGCATCCTACTCGCGGATTCGGGTCGGTCGTCTCCAGCCCGTGCACGGCCAGAGCGATCGCGCGAAACATCGCTCGGTGGTCAAAATCCGTGAACATGGGCCGAGGTTCTCACTTGCGCCCCTCTCCCGGGCCGCCCTCCTCCGACTGCTGCGGCTCGGTCGGTAACAAAGACAGCTGATCGCGGTCCGGCGCCGCCTGGCGCCTCGTCGGGCGCTTGGGCTCCCGGACAGGCTGAGTGCCGTCGCGCTGATCTCGCAACCGGCGGATCTCCTCGTGAAACGCTTCGACATCCTCGAAGTGCCGGTATACGGATGCGAAGCGAACGAAGGCGACCTCATCGAGCTGCCGCAGCTCCTCCATGACGAGCTCGCCGATGACCCGCGATGGGACTTCCCGGTCGCCGAGGCCGCGCACCTTGTGCGCGATCCGGCTGACCGCCTCATCGACCTGAGGACGCGGCACCGGACGTTTCTCGAGCGCCTTCTCCATGCCGTGGCGGAGCTTGGCTTCATCGAAAGGCTCGCGGGTACGGTCGCCCTTGACGACCGTCGGCATCACGAGCTCCGCGGTCTCGAAGGTGGTGAACCGCTCGCTGCAGGCGAGGCACTCGCGCCGGCGGCGGATCTGCCGCCCCTCACCGGCGAGCCGGGAGTCGGTTACCTTGGTCTCGATGTGTCCGCAAAAGGGGCAGTACACGGATTTGCTCGGTCCCCGCGGCCCTGCCCGGACGGTCCCTGCTACTCGCCGTACACGGGGAAGCGCCGGCAGAGCTCGAGCACCTCACCGCGCACACGCTCCAAAACGGCATCCGCACCGCCCTCATCCAACACGTCGGCGATCAGATCCGCCACCTGCTCGACCTCGCGCTCCTTGAAGCCGCGGGTGGTTGCCGCGGGACTGCCGATTCTCAGGCCGCTCGCGATCATGGGCGGCCGCGGGTCGTTCGGCACCGCGTTCTTGTTCACCGTGATGTTGGCTTTGCCCAGGGCGGCGTCGGCCTCCTTGCCGGTGATCGTGCGCCCGATGAGGCTCAGCAGGAAGAGATGGTTGTCAGTGCCGCCCGAGACGATCTGATAGTCCCGGCGGACGAGCCTCGCGGCCATGGCGCGGGCATTCGCCAACACCTGACGCTGGTAGGCGGTGAACTCCGGCTGCAGCGCCTCGAGCAGGGCAACCGCTTTCGCCGCGATGACGTGCATGAGCGGGCCGCCCTGCGTCCCAGGGAAAACCAGCGAATTGAGCTTCTTCGCGATCTCCTCGCTCTCCCGCGCGAGAATCAGGCCACCGCGAGGGCCGCGCAGGGTCTTATGGGTCGTCGTCGTGACCACATCGGCGTGTGGCACCGGGTTGGGGTAGATGCCCGCGGCCACGAGGCCGGCAACGTGCGCCATGTCGACCACGAAGTAAGCTCCGACGCTCTTGGCGATCTGCGCAAAGCGCGCCCAATCGATCACCCGCGAGTACGCCGAGAAGCCGGCAATGATCATCTTCGGGCGATGCTCCTCGGCGAGGCGCTGCACCTGCTCGTAATCGATCTCGCCGGTATCGGGGCGAATCCCGTACTGCGCGGCGCGGAAGAACTTCCCCGAAAAGTTGACTTTTGCGCCGTGGGTGAGGTGTCCGCCGTGATCGAGGCTCATGCCGAGAATGGGATCGCCCGGCTGCACCAGTGCGAAATACGCCGCGGCATTCGCCTGCGAGCCCGAATGCGGCTGTACGTTGGCATACGCTGCGCCGAAGAGCTTCTGCGCGCGCTCGATGGCGAGCTGCTCGGCGATGTCGACGTACTCGCAACCGCCGTAATAGCGCCGGCCCGGGTAGCCTTCTGCGTACTTGTTCGTGAGCACGGATCCCTGCGCCTCGAGGACCCTCGGGCTCGCGTAGTTCTCGGACGCGATGAGCTCGATGTGGTCTTCCTGGCGGCGGCGCTCACCGTCGAGCGCACGGGTGAGCTCGGGGTCGAAGCTGCGGATATCCAGGCTCTTGGAGAACATTCGGGGGTCCTGTCGGTGGCGACGGAAGGGAGCCCGGGATTGTACCGGAACCGTCCCCCGGAATAGGGAAACTCCGCTAGGCGGCCAGGCTTTCCACCACTGAATTCCAGGCGCTGGCGAGATTGGCGCGGGAGTAGCCCCCGCCTCCGAGCGCCACCACGCGACCGTGGCCGAGCCGCTCCGCGAGGGCTACGAGCTCGCTCGCCGCACGGGCGTGGGCGCGCGGCGTCAGGCGCAGATGCGTCAGCGGATCTCCCTCGATGCTGTCCGCACCGCATTGCAGGATCAGAAATTCGGGCTCGAAGCGCTCGAGGTGCGTCATGACCTGTGGCCAGAGGTCCGAGAACACCGCATCGTCGGCGCCCGGCGGCAAAGGCAGATTGAGCTTCGTGCCCTGTGCAGCCCCCCGGCCCGTCTCCTCCGGTGCGCCGGTTCCCGGATAGAGGTAGCGGCCATCCTCGTGCAGGTCTGCGAAGATCACCGCGGCGTCGCTTTCGAAAGCGTAGAAGACGCCATCGCCGTGATGCGCATCGATGTCGATGTAGGCGACCCGCCCCAGCCCGAACCGGCTGCGCAGCAGCTCGATCGCGACTCCGCAGTCGTTGAACACACAAAAGCCGGCCGCGTGGTCGCGAGCAGCATGGTGCAGTCCCGCAATCGGCACGAATGCGCGCCGGGACTCCCCTGCCATGATGTGCTCCACCGCCGTCAGAGTCGCACCCACGACGCAGGATGCAACCTCATAGACGCCACGGAAGGCAGGCGTATCGCCCGCGTCGAGATAGCCCTGGCCGCTCGCCGAGCGCTCCCGCACGAACTCGAGATAGCTCCCGGTGTGAAACGCGAGCAGCTCCGGCTCGGATGCATCGCGCGGCTCGAGCACGCGCACTCTGCGATCGAGCGCACGCGCGGTGAACTCGCGCAGGAATGCCGCCTGGCGATCGGGCCCGAAAGGATGACCGTCGCCAAAGCCGTAGCGCGCGATGCGCTCGCCGGCAATCACCACGACGTTCTCGCTCATGGAACAACCCTCGCCGAACCCACCTGCCCAAGAGAGGCCAAGTCGATGATAATACTCGGCCGCGGCCTCATTGAAGCTCGACAGGAAATGGCTCAGTACATCTTTACCATGCAGGGGGTTGGCAAGGTCGTCCCCCCGAAGCGCATCATTCTGCGCGATATCAGTCTCTCTTTCTTCCCCGGCGCCAAAATCGGCGTGCTCGGCCTGAACGGCTCGGGCAAGTCGACGCTGCTCAAGATCATGGCCGGCCTGGATCAGGAGATCGACGGCGAGGCGCGTCCGCAGAGTGGCATCCGCGTCGGCTATCTGCCGCAGGAGCCGCAGCTCGATCCGGCAAGTGATGTGCGCAGCATCGTGCAGGAAGGCGTCGCCGGGACGCTGCGGCTGATCGAGGAGTTCAACGGCATCAGTGATCGTTTCGCCGAGCCTGTCGAAGAAGAGGAAATGAACACTCTTCTCGAACGGCAGGCGAAGCTCCAGGATGCCATCGATGCCGCCGGTGGGTGGGAGCTCGAGCGCAAGCTCGAAATTGCAGCGGACGCGCTGCGCCTGCCGCCCTGGGACGCGAAAATCGCGCCGCTCTCGGGCGGTGAGAAGCGGCGCGTGGCGCTCTGCCGGCTGCTGCTGTCCGCGCCCGACATGCTGCTGCTCGATGAGCCCACCAACCATCTCGACGCGGAGTCGATCGCCTGGCTCGAGCGCTACCTCGAAGAATATCCGAGCACCGTGGTCGCGGTGACGCACGATCGTTATTTCCTCGACAACGTCGCGGAGTGGATTCTCGAGCTCGACCGAGGTCACGGCATCCCGTGGCACGGCAACTAGTCCTCCTGGCTCGAGCAGAAGGAGCAGCGCCTCAAGCTCGAGGAGCGCGAGCGCGAGGCCCTGCGCAAGGCGCTCGAGCACGAGCTCGAGTGGGTCCGGCAGAACCCGAAGGCCCGCCAGGCAAAGAGCAAGGCCCGTCTGCAGCGCTATGAGGAGCTCGCCTCCCGCGAGTTCCAGGAGCGCAACGAGACCAACGAGATCTACATCCCGCCCGGGGAGCGGCTGGGCGAGCTCGTGATCGAGGTGCAGGGACTGCGCAAGGGCTATGGCGAGCGACTCCTCATCGATGGCCTGTCCTTCTCTCTGCCGCGCGGCGGCATCGTGGGCATCATCGGACCCAACGGTGCGGGCAAGACGACTTTGTTTCGGATGCTGACCGGCGGTGAGACCCCGGACGGTGGCGAGATCCGCACCGGGCCAACGGTGAAGCTGGCCTACGTGGACCAGTCCCGCCACGCGCTCGATGACAAGAAGACCGTGTGGGAGGAGATTTCCGGCGGCCTCGACATTCTCAAGGTCGGCAACTACGAGACGCCCTCGCGCAGCTACGTAGGGCGATTCAACTTCAAGGGCTCGCAGCAACAGCAGACGATCGGCGAGCTCTCGGGCGGGGAGCGCAACCGCGTGCATCTCGCCAAGGTGTTGAAATCCGGCGGCAACGTGCTGCTGCTCGATGAGCCGACGAACGACCTCGACATCGAGACGCTGCGCGCGCTCGAGGAGGCGCTCCTCGGCTTTCCAGGCTGCGCAGTCGTGATCTCGCACGACCGCTGGTTCCTCGATCGCATCGCGACCCATATCCTCGCCTTCGAGGGCGATTCGCAGGTCGTCTGGTTCGAGGGCAACTACCAGGAGTACGTCGAGGACTTCAAGCGCCGCAAGGGCGAGGAAGCCGCGCAACCGCACCGCATCCGCTACAAGCCTCTCACCCGCTGAAGCGGCCTGAGACCCGCACTTGCAAGCGCGGAAATCCCGGGAGACTCACTCGCCTGCGCCGACAGATGGACCTGAGAGCGAGCGTAGCAAGCTGCTGCGCTGGATCGGGCCGCTCGCCGCGCTCCTCGTGTTCGCCGCGGTCGGGTACATCCTGCATGGTGAGATCGCGCGCCTGCATTTCGACCGGGTCTTTGCGCACCTGCAGGCCATCCCGCGTAGACACGTCATCGCGGCGCTCGGCTTCACCGCCACCAGCTACTGGATGCTGAGCAACTACGACCTATTGGCGCTGCGGTACCTGCGTCGCCGCCTGCCCTACCGGCGGATCGTCTTCACGTGCTTCATCGCCAGCGCGTTCGGTCATACGCTCGGCTTCTCGGCGTTTACCGGCGGGGCGATCCGCTTTCGCCTCTATGCGAGCGCGGGCATCACTGCGGTCGAAGTCGCCACCATCGCTGCGTTCGCCAGCCTCTCGATCGGCATCGGCCTCTCCACCCTGGCCGGCATTTCCCTCTTCCTGTCACCCGCGCAGGCCGGTGGGGTCCTGCATCTCGATCATGACCTGACATTCCTTGTCGGTGCGCTGCTGCTCGCCGCGGTCATCGCCTATGCACTCTGGTCGACGCTCTCGCGTGGCGTACTCGAGATCCGCGGCTGGGCATTGCGCGCGCCGGGCCCGACGATCGGGCTGCCGCAGATCGCGCTCGGTGTCATCGATATCAGCCTCGCGGGCTCGGTACTCTGGTGGCTGCTGCCGGCCGGCTCGCACATCGCCTTCATCCCCTTCATCGGCGCCTACGCCATCGCAGTCATCGCCGGGATCGTGAGCCACGTGCCGGGCGGGATCGGCGTCTTCGAGACGGTGATGCTGCTGATCCTGGGTGGCGTTCCTCCCGAGGCGCTGCTCGGCTCCCTGCTCGCGTACCGGGCGATCTATTACCTGGTGCCGCTCCTTTTCGGGGCGGCGCTCTTCGGCTACAAGGAGCTCAGTGCCACCCGCTCGCATCTGGCCCGTGCACGCGAGCGCGCCGCCCTCTACGTCGCACCCGTGGCACCGCAGGTCGCGAGTGCCCTCACCTTTCTCGCCGGCACCGTGCTCCTCGTCTCGGGAGCCACGCCCGGAATCAACTCGCGCCTGGCGCTCCTGCATCGCATCGTCCCGCTCGCGGTGCTGGAAGTCTCGAACCTCGTGGCGAGTGTGATCGGACTCGGCCTCCTCGTGCTCGCTCGCGCTCTCTTTCGCCGCGTGAAGGCTGCCTACTCCATTTCATTCTCATTGCTCGTCTGCGGCGTGATCGCCTCCCTCCTCAAGGGACTTCGTTATGAGGAGGCGATCGTGCTCGCGCTCGTGCTCGCCGTGCTGGCGCTCGGGCGGCGTGCCTTCTACCGGCCGACGGCGATTCTCGATGAGCGCTTCAGCCCGCGCTGGGTCGCGAGCATCACCGGCGTCATCATCCTCTCGGTCTGGATCGGCTTTCTCGTCTATCGCAACGTACCGTATTCCGACCAGCTCTGGTGGACCTTCGCACTGCACGCCAACGCGCCGAGAATGCTGCGGGCCTCGCTTGCCGTCATCATGCTTGCGACATCCTATCTCATGCTGAACCTGTTGCGCCCGGCGCGGCCGGAGCCGGCCGTGGCTAGCGGCGAGGACCTCGAGCGGGCACGCGTCATCATCAACCGCTGCGACCAGAGCCTCGCCAACGCAGCCCTGACCGGCGACAAGCGGCTGATGTTCAACGAGTCGGCGGACACGTTCCTCATGTACCAGGTGGCCCGCAACAGTTGGATTGCGCTCGGCGATCCCGTGGGCTCGCGCGCGGGCGCCGAAGACCTGGTCTGGCGGTTCCGCGAGCTTTCCGATCGTCACGGCGGCCAGACGGTGTTCTATCAAACGAGCGCCGAGCGGCTCTCGCTCTACGTCGATCTCGGCCTCGCGCCTCTGAAGGTGGGCGAGGAAGCGCGGGTGCCGCTCGCGGATTTCTCACTCGATGGCCCGGGCCGCTCGGCGCTGCGGCATACGTACCGCCATGCGCAACGCGACGGTCTCACCTTCGAGATCGTCGCTGCGGGTGAGATCGATGCGTTGCTGCCCGATCTGCAACGCATCTCCGATGCGTGGCTCGCGAGCAAGGCGACCGGTGAGAAGCGTTTCTCGGTGGGCTACTTCTCACCGGAGTATCTGCGCAAGTTTCCACTCGCCATCGTGCGCACGGCGGGTGTGCCCGCTGCCTTCGCCAACCTCTGGATGACCGACACGCGCGCCGAGCTTGCCGTCGATCTCATGCGGTTCGCGCCGGAGGCGCCCGCCGGGGCGATGGACTTCCTCTTCCTCGAGCTCATGAGCTGGGGCCGCGCACACGGGTACGGCTGGCTCAACCTCGGCATGGCGCCGCTCTCGGGTCTCGACCGCCATCCACTCGCGCCGGCCTGGCATCGCGTCGGCAACTTCGTCTTTCGCCACGGCGAGCATTTCTACAACTTCGAGGGGCTGCGCCGCTACAAGGCCAAGTTCGATCCGCACTGGGAGCCCAAGTACCTCATCGCCCGCGGCGGCATCGCCCTGCCGCGCGTGCTGATGGACATCTCCGTGCTGATTGCCGGCGGCGTCAAAGAGCTCTTTACGGCTTGATATGACATAACGCGTCCCGCCGTGAAAGACAGACTGCATTGTCGCCAATGAGCTACAATTCCAGGTACCGGGCGAGCAGAACAATCAGGAGGCCCTGAGCCGCCATCCCGGTACGCGAGCACAATGTCCATTCACATCGATCCGTCGAGCCGTCTGATCAACAGCCAGGAGAAAACCCTGGCGCTGACGTGCCCGCATTGTCAGGTCGTCGCGCATCTCACCGTGAGTGCGGTGCCGCATTTCGAGGAGCTGCAGATCTACCGCCCGTCGCAGGTGGGGATCGTCTACCGCTGCGATGCCTGCCACGCGCCTATCTTCCTGCGCTTCACCGTACGCATGTATGCGGCGAGCCGCATCGAGCTGTCACCCCAGTTCTTCGAGGTCGAGCGCGCGCGCGAGAAATTCGCCTTCACCTACGTTCCGGAAGAGGTGGAGTTGCTCTTCCGCGAGGCGCTGACCTGCTTCTCGAGCGGCGCGTTCAATGCGTTCGCCTCGATGTGCCGCCGCACCGCGCAGGAGGTGTTCGCCGACCTCGGCGAGGCCGGAAAGCTAAGGCTCTTCGATGAGCTCAATGAAGTGCGCGAGCTCGCGGCGCTCTCGGCCGACACGTTCGCCAAGCTCAAGAGTGTTCTCTTCGGCACCGCCAGCGACCCGCGTCCCAACATTCCCCTGCTCGATGGCTACGAGGCGGGCGTCGCGCTCGAAGTCATGAAGGACCTCCTCTACGAGGCCTACGTGCGCAAGGGCAAGCTGCAGCAGGCCATGCTCGTGCGCCGCTTTTTCCTCGACGAGACCACCCAGACCAACATCACGCCACTGAGCAACGCCGGCTGACGGGCGATCGATTGGACATAATGGAGCGGGTCTCCTAAAGTAGACACCGTCTTCGGCCGATAACCGGGCATGTTCGACGGAGCCGATACGGTAGTCCTGTACGAGGAGCTCGCCTTTCAAGACGTGCTCCCGGTACTGTGGCGTCCGTCCCCAGGCCCCCTGGACGCCGATACCGCCGCCGGCCTCGCAGACCGCAACCTGCAGGTCCTGCAGGCCTGGGATGCCATGGAAGAGCACGGTCCGGTCGAGAAGCCGGACGAGAACACCCCCTACGCCGCGGACCTGATGCGCCTCGAGCGCAAGATGAATGTTCTCCTCGACCTCGTCGGGCAGATCCTCGCCACCAATCGGCCCCGCCCCATACCCGCCGCCGTGCGCTTCAATGCGCTCGGCGCTGCCTGGCGCGGCGCGCCGCCACTGCCGGAAGCCGGTGCCCAGGGCGTCCTCGAGGTGTATCTGCACGACTGCATCGCACAGCCGCTGCGCCTCGCGGGTCGCGTGACCAACGTCACGCCGGACGGCAACGTCAAGGCACGTTTTGTCCCCCTCGGTGAGGCAGTCGCCGATCTCATCGAGAAGATGGCGTTCCGCCGCCACCGCCGCCAGATTGCCGGCACACGCGCCCGTCCGCGAGGTGCGCACGACTAAATCGCCGGGAGCGATTTACTCGGCGCTTCCTGCGCCTCGGCCCTGCGGGCCCGCCTGACGGCGTTCAAAAGCGCTCCATGCGCTTTTGTGCAACGACACGCGGCCAGCGTGTCGGCCCCCGCGGAGGCGGGGGCGAGGTCCAGGATGGGACCGAGTACTAAGTAGCCGCGCAGCGATTGAACAATATCACTGCCCCCTTGTGATAGCGGTCACGGGGCTCGAGCGAGGCTGTCATATCTTGTGCGCAACCGGAAGCGCATCACAGCCCGCGCCCGCGCGCGTGCGCAAGATTCGCCGCGCAAGAAGATCAAGATGGCCACGCGGGAGTCTAAATGTCGGCAGCGCAATGTTTCTCGGGCTTCGTACCGGGCAGCGACGAGAGCGCGCCATCTGACCTAACAGGGTTCCCGCCGGCCGCCGCGCGGTTTCTGACCGGCAACTCCCCTGCCATTCGTGAAGTCAACGCCCTGCTCCGTCAGGTAGCGGCGCACGACTCCACGGTGCTCATCCTCGGAGAGTCCGGCACCGGCAAGGAAGTCGCAGCCCGCGCCATCCACGACTTGAGCCCGCGCCGCAACCGCCCGTTCGTCGCGGTCAACTGCGGCGCCATTCCCTCGGAGCTCCTCGAGTCCGAGCTCTTCGGTCACGAGAAAGGCTCCTTCACCGGCGCGCTCGCCGCCCGCAAAGGACGCTTCGAGATCGCCGAGGGGGGCACGCTCTTTCTCGATGAGATCGGCGACATGAGCCCCTCGATGCAGGTGAAGCTCCTGCGCGTACTGCAGGAGCGCGTGTTCGAGCGCGTCGGCAATCACGTGCCGATCCGCTGCAACGTCCGCATAATCGCCGCGACACACCGCAATCTCGAGGAATCGATCGGCCGCGGCACGTTCCGCGAAGATCTCTTCCATCGGCTCAACGTATTCCCCATCGACATGCCGCCGCTGCGCAAGCGTGTCGACGATCTGCCGCTGCTCGTGCGCGAGCTGGTAGCGCAGAACGTATCGGACGGCCGCGGCAAAGTGCAGCTGGCACCGCGCACGCTCGCCGCCCTGGCGTTGCATCCCTGGACCGGCAACGTGCGCGAGCTCGGCAACCTGATCGAGCGCCTGTCGATCATCACCGCCGGCCGCACCGTGGATGTCGAGGATCTGCCGCTGAAATATCGGCCGCCGGAGAACTGGGTGTGGGAAGAGCCACAGCCGGTCGCCGAAGAGGAGACGGAAGCTCTCCGAGAAGAGGAGACGATCGCCCTCCTCGAGATGGGAGTCCCTGCCCCTCAGGCGAGTGAGTCTCCCGCCAACGTACCGAAGTCGCTGACTTCGTTGCCGGAGGCCGGGCTCGACCTGCGGGCGCACCTCCTCTCGATCGAGCGCGCTCTCGTGCAACAGGCTCTCGAGCGTGCCAACGGCACCGTCGCGCACGCCGCGCGCCTCCTCAATCTGCGCCGCACGACGCTCGTCGAGAAGTTGCGCAAGCTCGGTATCGAGGCGGCGACGGAAGATTGACGCACCGGCGGCAGATTCCTGCCGCCAACGTGACAACGGTCACGCTTTCCCGCCGGTTTACGCCCGGCACGCCTTTTGCACCCTCCCCCACGACTACGTGCCCCCGTACCGGGAGGTTGGATGTCTGAGACTGACGAAAGACCGTTGACGAGCGCCGGTGATGAGCCGCTCACCCGGCGCGCCGAATCCGATCCGGTCGCCTGTGCGCCGAGCTCGCGGCGTCTCGTCGATCTCGCCCGCCGCGTCGCCCTGAGCGACTGCACGGTCCTCGTGGTCGGCGAGTCGGGTACCGGCAAGGAGATCCTGGCGCGTTACATCCATCGCCGCTCACCGCGCGCCGGCCGGCCGTTCGTCGCAGTCAACTGCGCCGCCATCCCCGAGAGCATGTTGGAAGCGATTCTCTTCGGCTACGAGCGCGGCAGCTTCACCGGCGCACACGCCGCCCACCCGGGTAAGTTCGAGCAGGCACAGGGCGGTACCCTGCTCCTCGATGAGGTGACTGAGATGCCCCTCGGGCTGCAGGCGAAGCTCCTGCGCGTCCTGCAGGAGCGGGAAGTCGAGCGGCTCGGCGGCCGCACGCCGGTGAGCCTCGATGTCCGCGTCATCGCCACGACCAACCGGCGCCTGCGCGAGGAGGTGGCCGCCGGCCGTTTCCGCGAGGACCTCTACTACCGCCTGAACGTGTTCCCGCTCGCCATCGCCCCGCTGCGCCTGCGCCGCGACGATGTCCTGCCGCTCGCGATGCAGCTCCTCACGGCACGCTGCCGGCCCGGCGAGCCAATTCCTGCGCTCAGCGCAGAAGCGGCACACCTGCTCCTGACCTGTGACTGGCCGGGAAACGTGCGTGAGCTCGACAACCTGCTGCAGCGTGCGCTCATTCTCGTCAACGGGCCGGTGATCCGACCCGAGCACATCCAGTTCGAGCTCGCCAACGAGGCGCTGCAGGCAACGGGTGATGCCCCGGCTGCACTCTCATCCCGCCAGGATGCGATCCGCTCGCTCGCCGGCTCGCTCGTAGAGGCGGAGCGCGATCTCATTCTCGATGCGTTGCGCACCCACCAGGGAAGCCGGCGCGAAGCGGCCGAGCGCCTCGGCATCAGCCCACGCACCTTGCGCTACAAGCTCGCACGTCTGCGCGAAGCAGGCATTGACGTGCCGGCTTCCTGACGGAGTCCCCCATGAGCCAGATGGAAATCGATCGTGTTCTCGCCCAGATCCGCACCCTCTCGACTCAGGTGCGGCCCAACGCGTCGCAGCCGGCGGCGACGGAGGGAAGCAAGCCGAGTGATTTCGCGACGCTGATGCGCCAGGGAATCGATCAGGTCAACCAGAGTCAGCAGCGCGCCACTGAGCTCGCCGATGCCTTCTCACGCGGCACCCCTGGCGTCGAGCTGCCGCAAGTGATGGTGCAGATGGAGAAGGCGACAGTGTCCTTCAAGGCCCTGGCGGAGGTGCGCAATCGCCTCATCAGCGCCTACCAGGACATCATGAACATGCAAATGTAACGAAAAGAGCGAATAACGAGACCTTATGGCTGCCGAGTCCGCCACCCTAGTCAACGTTCCGGCGACGTCGCCAGGAACCACCCTGCTGCCCGCGAGCTTGCGGCCGCTGCTGCTCCTGATCGGCATCGCCGCGGCCGTTGCGGCCGGCGTCTGGATCGTGCTCTGGTCGCGCGCACCGACCTACAGTCTTCTCTATGCCAACCTGTCGCCGCAGGATGAGGCGCAGGTCGCGCAGGCGCTCGATGCCGCGCAGATTCCCTACCGTCTCAATGCCGGCTCGAGCGGCATCGAGGTCCCGGCCGAGCGCCTGGACGAGGCCCGTCTGAAGCTCGCCGGCCAGGGAGTCACTGACAGCGACAGTTTCGCCGCCCTGGAGAAGAGCTCCGGCTTCGGCGTCAGCCAATTCATGGAGGACGTGCGCTACCAACATGCGCTCGAGATGGAGCTGGCACGCACCATTGCGAGCCTGCAACCGGTCGCCGGCGCGCGCGTGAATCTCGCCGAGCCGAGACAGTCGGTTTTCGTCAGCGACAACCGCACCGCCAGCGCTTCGGTGTTCGTACAGCTCAAGCCGGGCTCGAACCTCGAGGCCGAGCAGGTGCAGGCGATCGTCAACCTCGTCGCCTCGAGTGTGCCCAATCTGTCCCCCGGGCAGGTCACCGTCGTCGATCAGCAGGGGCGCCTGCTGTCCGCGCCCAGCGGCCATGACGCTTACGCCATGGATGAGCGCCAGTACGACATGGTTCACCGCATGGAGACCGACTACGCGCGGCGCATCGAGGCGCTGCTCAGCCCGATGGTGGGGCCGGGACTGGTGCATGCACAGGTGGTCGCCGACCTCAACATGGGCGTGAGCGAGCAGGCTAAAGAGCTCTACACGCCCAACAGCCAGATCGTCCGCAGCGAGCAGCTCTCGGAGCAGAGCGCCGGCGGCCCGGGCACGGGGGGTGTTCCAGGTTCACTTTCCAATGAGCCTCCCGCGCCGGGAGTGCTCGCTCCGCCGGCCGCCGCGCAGGCGGCAGCAGGCCAGACTGCAGCCGCAGCAGGCGCCCCACAGACCGCGGCGCAGGGCGCCGGCGCTCAGAGCTCTGCGGCCACGACCGCCGGCGCACCCGCAGGCGCGCCAGGGCAGGCGGCGACCCAGCCTGTCGGCGGGGGTGTCGGGGCGATCCCGGGTGACAAGACGCTCTCGCGCGATGTCACGCGCAACTACGAGATCGACCGCACCCTGGCTTATACCAGCCAACCTGCCGGCACCATCCGGCGGCTGACCGTCGCCGTGCTGATCGGCAACCGCAACGTGACCGGCGCCGATGGCAAGGTCACGAAGGTACCGCTCGATGCGCAGGAGCTCGCACGCGTTACCCAGCTCGTCAAGGATGCCGTGGGGTTCGATGCCGCGCGGGGCGATAGCGTCAGTGTCGTCAACGCTTCCCTCGATAGCACCACGGCACCTGCCACAGACGGTGGCAACAGCTTCCAGACCCCGCCGCTCTGGCAATCCCCGTTCGCCTGGAGCCTGCTGCGAATCGTCGCCGGGCTCGTGGTGGTGCTGGTGCTGGTTCTGTCGGTCCTCAGGCCACTCGTGAAGACGCTGGCCACTTCGCTTCGCTTTGCGCCGGCGGCGCCGCAGACCCTGTCGGTCGCCGAGGGAGGGGCACCCTCCTTGCCGGCCGGGCACAGGGAAATCGTGAGCACCGTCTCGCACGAACAACAGCTGGCGCAGGCGCGCACGCTCGTTACCCAGGATCCGAAGCGAGTCGCGCAGGTCGTGCGCGGCTGGGTGGGCCAGGATGAGTGAGCGTGCCGATCGGCGTGAGGCCAGCCGTAGCGGCACCGACCGTGCCGCAATCCTCCTGCTGACACTCGGCGAGACGGAAGCCGCCCAGGTGCTCAAGCACATGGGTGCGAAGGAGGTGCAGCGCATCGGCACCGCGATGGCGAAGCTCGCGAACGTCTCGCGCGAGGAAGTGCACGGAGTGATCTCGGATTTCGCGCTGACGGTCGAGAGTCAGACCTCCGTGGGCGTCGGCGCCGACGAGTTCCTGCGCAAGGTGCTGGTCGATGCCCTCGGCCAGGACAAGGCCACGAGCATCATCGACCGGATCAACATCGGGCGCTCCACCAAGGGACTCGACGCGCTGAAGTGGATGGACGCGCGCCAGGTGGCCGAGCTCATCCGGCTCGAGCACCCGCAGATCATCGCCATCGTGCTCGCCTATCTCGATGCCGATCAGTCGGCGGAGATACTGGCTCTCTTGGCCGCGAACGTACGCGCGGACGTCATCGCACGCATTGCCACCCTCGATGGTGTGCAGCCCAGCGCGCTGACTGAGCTCGATGACATCATGGAAAAGCAGTTTGCCGGCAAGTCGACAGGCAAGACTTCCGGGCTGGGAGGACCCAAGGCGGCCGCCGAGATCATCAACTTCCTCGAGCCGAGCCAGGAGAGCGCGCTCATGGAGCAGATCGAGAAGAGCGATCAGGCCCTTGCCGCGCGCATCCTCGATCTCGTATTCGTGTTCGACAACCTGATCGACCTCGACGACCGGAGCATGCAGGAGCTGCTGCGTCAGGTACCGGCGGAGCGTCTGTTGCTCGCCATGAAAGGGTCCGACGACGCGCTCAAGGAGAAGATCTACAAGAACATGTCGCAGCGCGCGGCGGAAATGCTGAAAGATGACTTGGAGGCGAAGGGGCCGGTGCGCCTCTCGGAGGTCGAGGGCGCGCAGAAGGAGATCCTGACGATCGCCCGCAAGCTCGCCGAGTCCGGCACCATCGCGCTCGCCGGCAAGGGCGAGGAATATGTCTGATCCGCGCCGCACACCGGCACCCACGAGCATCGAGCGCTGGCGACTGCCTGAGGTCGAGGGACCCATCATCGGACGCTCTCTCGAAGACCGTCGCGCCGGTGCCAGCGAGGAATCGGTACGGCGCGCACTCAAGGAGGCGGAGACGCGCGGCTACGAGGCCGGCATTGCCCGGGCGCACGTGGAAACGGGCAAGCAGTTGGCGGCGCTCGAAGAGCGTGTGAAACGCATCGATGCGGCGCTGCATCTGCTCGCCCGGCCGCTCGAGCAGCTCGATGGCGAGATGGAAAATGAGCTGGCGCAGCTTGCGCTGGCCGTCGGCAAGCAGCTCGCGCGACGGGAGCTGCGCATCGAACCGGCACAGGTGATCGCCATTCTGCGCGAGGCGCTCGCCCTGCTTCCGGCGGCGGCCCGCGAAGTGCGGGTCCATCTGCATCCCGAGGACGCCGCGACGGTGCGCGAGCATCTGACAGCGCCGGCGAACGAGCGAGCGTGGACCCTCGTGGAAGACCCCACATTGTCGCGCGGCGGCTGTGTCGTACACAGTCAGTCCTCGCGCATCGATGCAAGGCTCGAGAGCCGCATCGCCGCCGTCGCGGCGAGCACTCTCGGCGATGAGCGGACCGCAACGAGAGAGACGCCATGAGCGCGGCCCTCGAGTTGGCGCGTGGCGCGCTTTGGCGCGAAGACCTGCGGCGCCGACTCCATGCAGTGGAGGAAACAGAGCCGCTGCCCGTCGAAGGCTCTCTGACCAGAATGGTGGGACTCACGCTCGAGGCCGCTGGTTGCCAGGCCTCGGTCGGCGACCACTGTGATGTCATCGCCGGCGATGGCTCGCGGACCCCGACGGAGGTCGTCGGCTTTGCGGGCGATCGCCTCTATCTCATGCCTTCCGGCGATGCGCATGGCCTCGGGCCGAACGCACGCGTCATCCCCCGCCAGCGCGCGGGCACCGTCGGCGTGGGGCCGGAGCTCCTCGGACGCATCGTCGATGGCGCAGCGCAACCACTCGATGGTCTCGGTCCCCTCACCTGCGCCGCATCCGCGCGACTCACGGGGCGGCCCATCAATCCGCTGTCACGCCATCCCATCAGCGAGCCGCTCGATGTCGGCATCCGATCGATCAACTCGCTCCTGACGATCGGCCGCGGCCAGCGCGTGGGCCTCTTCGCTGGCAGCGGCGTCGGCAAGAGCGTGCTCCTCGGAATGATGGCCCGCTACACCGCTGCGGACGTGATCGTCGTCGGGCTGATCGGTGAGCGCGGCCGCGAAGTGAAAGAGTTCGTGGAGCGCATCCTGGGTCCGCAGGATCGATCCCGCGCCGTGGTCGTTGCTACGCCCGCGGATCACCCGCCGCTCATGCGGCTGCATGGAGCCTGGCTCGCCACCGCGGTTGCGGAATACTTCCGCGATCAGGGCGCCAGCGTACTGCTGTTGATGGATTCTCTGACCCGCTTCGCTCAGGCACAGCGCGAGATCGCGCTCGCCATCGGCGAGGCGCCGGCCACCAAGGGCTATCCCCCCTCGGTGTTCGCGCGCCTGCCGCAGCTCGTGGAGAGAGCGGGCAACGGCGCCAGCGGATCCGGCTCCATCACGGCGTTCTACACCGTACTCACCGAAGGCGACGACCAGAACGATCCTATCGCCGACGCCGCCCGCGCCATCCTCGACGGACACATCGTGCTCTCGCGCAGGATTGCCGAAGGCGGTCACTATCCGGCCATCGACGTGGAAGCCTCGGTGAGCCGTGCGATGCACGAGATCACCTCGAACGGGCATCTCGCGGCGGCGAGGCAGTTCCGCCAGATACTGTCGACATACCAGCAGCATCGCGACCTCATCGCCATCGGCGCCTATCAGCGGGGCAGCGACCCGCGCGTCGACCAGGCGCTCGCGCTCTGGCCGCGCATCCAGCGCTTCCTGCAGCAGGACATGCGCGAGCGGGTCAACCTCTCCGCGAGTCTCACGGCGCTCAATGAAGTTCTCTCCGAGCAACAAGCCAAATGAAAAAGACTGAACGGATCGGCATGGTCCGACGTGTCGTCGAGACACACGAGCGCCGCAAGGCCGAAGCACTCGCGGAATGCGAGCGCAACGTGCGCGCAGCGCAGACGAAGCTCGACGAGCTCGAGGCATACCGCGCCGCGTACCTGCGCGACTACACGCGCCGCGCCGAGTCCGGCTTGAACGGCGCGGGCGTGCGAGAGTACCAGGTGTTCCTCGGCCGACTCGATGAGGCGCTGCGGCATCAGGCCCAGATCCTCACGCAGGGCCGGCTGCAGCGGGACGCCGAGCTCGAGATCTGGCGCAATGCAGCCCGCCGCGCAACGGCGGTCGGCAATCTCGCGACCCACTGGCAGGCCGAGGAGCGGCTGGAATCGGAAAAGACCGAGCAGAAGGAAACCGACGAGCGCTCACAGCAACTCTGGTCTCGCAGGACACTCGCCCATGGCCGCTGACTCGATGCTCACGTTGAGCCCCTTGCCGGTTCCCGCCGCGGCGCCATCCAATGCGCCCGCGGCCACCGCGAGCCCGCCCGCTGCGAGCGCGCCGCCGGCGGCTTCGAATCCTGCCGGCCACAGGAGCGATCCCGCGGGGGAAAAGTCCTCGACGCCGAAGACCTCGCTGCCATCCGCCCGGGCATCCTCCAAGACTGACCGGCCCGCCCACGGCAGCTCGGATTCGTCGAGCTCCAAGTCGCCAGCCAAGCCCCGCTCCACCCACTCCAAGCCCACCGAAAATTCACGCACCGGCGGGCGGACGGCGCGAGCTTCCACGGCCACGTCAGCGTCCGCCACGAAGACGACCGCAGCTGCCGCCGCGACTGACGATTTCTCCGCGGCCCTCGCTCAGTCACTAGCCGCAACGCCGTCAGCCGCTGCCGTGCCGGCCAACACCGCGGCTGCAAAAGCGAGTGCGGCCTCCGACGCGGGCGAACCGAGCGAGCCCGCCGCAAAGCATGGCGCTTCGGATCCCGTGTCGAGCGCGCTGACACTCCTCGAGAGTGCGCTCGCTGCCGCGCTGGCCGGCGCACTGGTCGGCGGGCCACCTGCCGCCGCGCCCACTGCCGCTTCGGCGTCTGCACCTCCATCTGCACCTGCAGGAGACGGCTCGTCACCAAATGGCCTCCCCGGTCCGACCATTGCTGCCCTCGGCAACGGCGGCAATGACGCCGGCAGCGGCGCTTTGCTGGGCTCTCTGCTCACGGAGAATCTCGCGGCGGACCCGAAAGCCAGCCCGTCCACTGCCGCCTCGAATGATGGCCCGTCGACCGCCCCGACAGCTGCACCGACGGCGGTCGCCGCCACCGCCGCACTCATGGCGGCCCAGTTGATCGCGCCGCCCCATGTCGGATCGGCACGAGCGTCCGATAGCTCGACGATGGCTCTGAGCTCACCCGTCGGCTCGAGCGCCTGGACGGATGAGCTCGGCGCCAAAGTCACATGGATGGCGCACCAGGGTATCGAGTCGGCCTCCCTGCAGCTCTCGCCGGAGCATCTCGGCCCGCTACAGGTCACCATTTCCGTGCACGACGGCCAGGCGAGCGTCTGGTTCGGCGCCGCACAGGCGGATACCCGCACGGCGCTGCAGCATTCGCTGCCGCAACTGCGTCAGCTCTTCGCGAGCCAGGGTCTGAGTCTCACGGACACGGGCGTCTCGCGGGAGCCGCCCCGCGGCCAGGGCCGGCCGCAGTCCTCGCGGATGGCCGCGCCGGTCGCCGGCATCTCTGCGGTCAACTCCGATGGCTCCGCCGGCCAAATCTCGATCGCGGGACTGAATCTCCTCGACACCTACGCGTGAGGACTCGGCCCGTCCTCGCCCCCACTCCCACGGGGGCCGACACGTCTGCCGCATGTCGTTTCATATCGCTCCAGGCGATTGAGTCAATAAACCGTCGCCCCCCTTCGACTGCGACGCGTCTCACACTCCGGGAACTGCCACAAAACCCTTATCGCTCAGCCGCTTAGACACGTTTCGACTCCCGTGGCATGGGCGTTGCACCTCACGGTGCACAAACCAACTTGCCGCGTGCAGGAGACGACAGAGCGATGGCCGACGTACACGTCCTCAACCCGCCGACAGCCCCGGCCGGTGCCGAGGCACCCGCGGCGGCGGGCAAGCGCCGCATTCCCTGGCTGATCATCGGCATCGGCGCGGCGGTGCTCATCGTCGGACTCGGCGCCACGCTCTTCCTGATGGGCGGCCACTCTGGGGCGAGCCATTCCAAGGCTGCCGAGGCACACAAGCCGCTCAGCCCCCCGCTCTATCTGGCGCTCGATCCGCCGTTCGTCGTGAACTTCCAGGCCGATCAGCTCGTGCGCTTCCTGCAGGTCTCGGTCGAGGTGATGTCGCGCGACCCGAAGACCCTGGACCTCCTGAAGGCCAATGATCCGGTGCTGCGCAACGACCTGCTGATCCTCCTCGCCAACCAGAAGTACGCCGTGATCGCCACGCCCGCCGGCAAGGAGCAGCTGCGCGCCGACGCGCTCACCGCCATCCGCAAGGATCTCGTGCAGGCGGGCGGCGATCCCAAGCTGGTCGAAGCCGTGTATTTCACCAGCTTCGTGATGCAGTAAGCCAACAGCGCCGCCGACATCCATGAGCCAAGAGAAGATCCTCGATCAGGCCGAGATCGATGCCCTGATCCACGGCGTCGATACGGGCGCGGTGAGCACCGAGGCACCGCCTGTACCCGGCGAGGCCAGGTCGTACGATTTCAACAGCCAGTCGCGGATCGTGCGCGGCAGGATGCCGACGCTCGAGATGATCAACGAGCGCTTCGCCCGCCTCTATCGCGTGAGCCTCTACAACCTGCTGCGTCGCTCGCCGGAGATCGCGGTCGGTGCGGTCGAGATCAAGAAATTCAGCGAATACGTGCACACGCTGCACGTGCCGACCAGCCTGAACCTGGTCAAGATCAACCCATTCCGCGGCACCGCGCTCATCGTGCTCGACCCCAAGATGGTGTTCGCGGTAGTCGACAACTTCTTCGGCGGCACGGGCCGGCACGCCAAGATCGAAGGACGCGAGTTCACGGCAACCGAGCAGCGCATCATTCATATCGTGCTGCGCAGCGTATTCGCGGACCTGCGCGAGGCGTGGTCGCACGTCGCCCCGATCGAGCTCGAGTACCTCAACTCCGAGATCAATCCTCACTTTGCCAACATCGTCTCGCCATCCGAGATCGTGGTCGTCACGACCTTTCACATCGAGCTCGACGGCGCGGGCGGCAACCTCCACGTGACCATGCCCTACTCCATGATCGAGCCGATGCGCGAAGTGCTCGATGCCGGCGTGGCCAGCGACCGCGTCGAGAAGGACGAGCGCTGGTTGAACTGTCTGCGCGAGGAAATGGAGGATGCCGAAATCGAGCTGACCACGATTCTCGGCCGCTCCTCGGTGACGCTCGCAGACCTCCTGAATCTCAAGGCCGGGGACGTGATCCCCTGCGACTTCAGCGGCAAGGTGACGGTCGTCGCCGAGGACGTTCCGGTGTTCCGCGGCGGCCTCGGCATCTCGCGCGGCCGCCAGGCCGTGAAGGTCCAGGAACGCATCCGCCGCGGCAGGTCCGAATCCGCAGCCATTCCCGGCAAGTAACTCAAGCAAACGACGCGAGCAACCGAGGTCCCCATGTCTGCCAATCCTGCCGAGGCACGCCCCGCCGAGCTCCACGAGCTCACCGAAGACGGTGCGCCGGGAGCCAACCGTGACGTCAACCTCGAAGTCATCCTCGACGTCCCCGTGACACTTTCCATGGAGGTCGGCCGCACACGCATCCCGATCCGCAACCTCCTGCAACTCAACCAGGGCTCGGTAGTCGAGCTCGAGCGCGCCGCGGGCGAGCCGTTGGACGTCTTCGTCAACGGAACATTGGTGGCCCACGGCGAGGTGGTCGTCGTCAACGAGCGGTTCGGCATCCGCCTGACCGATGTCATCAGTCCTGCAGAGCGCCTGCGCAAGCTGAAATGAGCCCGCTCTTCGCCGCTCCGCATGCTGCCACTACCGCGGCACCCGTGGGCGCGGGCGGTCTCGCTTCTGTTACGCTCGCGCTGCTCGTCGTACTCGCGGCGATCTTCGCGGTCGCGTGGCTCGCACGCCGTGTTCGCGGCATCGGCAACCGTGTCGGCAACGCCATCGACGTCCTGGCCGACGTTCCCCTCGGCCCCAAAGAGCGCGCCGTGCTCCTCAAAGTAGGCACCGAGCAGATCCTGATCGGCGTCGCACCCGGCCGTGTGAGCGCTCTGCACGTGTTGCGCGAGCCCGTTGAAGTCACGAAAGTCCCGACACCTTCCATCCCCGACGCGAGCTCCTTCCGTGCCCTCCTCAAGAGGAGTCTCGGCAAGTGAAGGCCTTGCGCACCGCCCTGCCCCTCGTGGTGCTGCTGCTCGCTCCCGCGGTAGCCTCGGCCGCGGCCCCCGGCATCCCCGCCTTCAGCGTCCAGACCGGCGCTGGCGGCGGCCAAACCTACACCCTGACGCTGCAGGTCCTCGCGCTGATGACGGCGCTGACCCTGCTGCCCGCCATTCTCCTCATGATGACGGCCTTCACCCGCATCGTGATCGTGCTCGGAATCCTCCGCCAGGCGCTCGGCGCCGGCCAGACCCCACCCAACCAGGTGTTGCTCGGGCTCGCGCTCTTCCTGACCTTCTTCGTCATGTCGCCGGTGATCAACCAGATCGAGCAGGTGGCCTATCAACCCTATGCGGCCGGCAGCATCGACGGCCCGACGGCGCTCACCCGGGCCGAGGCGCCGCTGAAGGAGTTCATGCTCCATCAGACCCGCGAGAGCGACATCGCCACTTTCGTGCACATCGCCGGCGGCAAGGGCTACGCAACGCCGCTCGACGTCCCGCTCAGCGTACTCGTTCCAGCGTTCGTGACGAGCGAGCTCAAGACTGCATTCCTCATCGGATTCCTCCTCTTCATTCCGTTCGTGATCATCGATCTCGTGGTGGCGAGCGTGCTGATGTCCATGGGCATGATGATGGTCTCGCCCGTGCTCATCTCCCTGCCCTTCAAGCTCATGCTCTTCGTGCTCGTCGATGGCTGGGCGCTCGTCATGGGCACCCTCGCCCAGAGCTTCTATCACTGAGCCCGAGGCGCATCGTGACACCCGATACCATCATGACCATCGGCAGCCGCGCGCTCGAAATTGCGCTCGCCCTGGCTGCACCGCTGCTGCTCGCGGCACTCGTCACCGGCGTCGTCATCGGCGCGTTCCAAGCCGCCACCTCGATCAACGAGATGACGCTCTCCTTCATCCCGAAGCTGCTCGCGATCGCGCTCACCTTGAGCGTCGCCGGCCCCTGGATGCTGAAGACGCTGGTCGGCTATACGCACGAGCTCATCGTGAGCATTCCGGGGCTCATCAACTGAGATCCCGCCGGACGCCATGATCACAGTCACTGCAAATCAATTGAACGGCTGGGTCACCGGACTCTTCTGGCCGTTCGTGCGCATCGGCTCCTGCTTCATGATCGCGCCCGCATTCGGCGCCACTGCAGTGCCGGTGCGCATGCGCATCGTTCTGGCGGGCGCCGTGGCGCTGCTCGTCGCACCGCTCGTCACGGTGCCCGACGTGACTCCGCTCTCCGCCGCCGGCGTGGTCATCACCGTGCAGCAGGTGATCATCGGCGCCGCCCTCGGGTTCTCGCTGCAGATCCTCTTCGACGCCGTATCCCTGGGCGGTGAGCTCCTGTCCAACAGCATGGGCCTCTCGCTCGCGTTCAACCTCGATCCGCAGAACGGCGCCAGCACCCCCACGGTGGGCACGCTCTACTCCATCCTCGTCACGCTGATCTTCCTCGTGTTGGACGGGCATCTCGCGCTCATCCGCACCCTCGTCGACGGGTTCCACACCCTGCCCATCGGCACTACCGGCCTGGGCGCCGACGGTCTCTGGTCGGTGGTCAACTGGGGCTCGGAGCTCTTCTCCGGCGCACTCGCCGTGGCGCTCCCCGGGGTAACGGCGCTCCTCATCGCCAACCTCGCCTTCGGCGTGGTGAGCCGTGCCGCCCCGACGCTCAACATTTTCTCCGTGGGACTGCCGGTCTCGCTCGTCTTCGGGCTGCTGGTCCTCATCACGACTCTGCCCGCGCTCGAGGCGAGCTTCATCCGCCTCCTTGCCGGCGCGCTCGATTTCCTGCGCCACCTGAGCGGAGCCTGACACCGTGGCCGAGAACGATCAGGAACGCACAGAACGACCGACAGCCAAGCGCCTGGAGAAGGCGCGGGAGGAAGGTCAGGTTCCCCGGTCCGTGGAGCTCAACGCCGCGGCGGTGCTGCTGGTCACGGCCGGCGGCCTGCATTTCCTCGGCGGCTCCATCGGCGCGGCCCTCTTCGACATCATGAAGTCGGCGCTGAGCATCAGCCCCAGCGAGGCGGTCGATCCAGGACTTGCGCTCTCCGCCGCCTCTGCAGAGATGCTGCGTGGCCTGGTGGCGTGCGCGCCGGTGCTCGGTCTCACGCTGGTGGCGGCGCTCGTCGCGCCGCTCGCACTCGGCGGCTGGAATCTCAGCTTTGGTGCGCTCGCGCCGGATTTCACGCGGCTCGATCCCATCGCCGGATTCGGCCGCTTCTTCTCCGCCCGCGGCGCAGTCGAGCTCGGCAAGGCGTTCGGCAAGTTCCTGATCGTCGCCACCGTCGCCGTGGTCGTATTGCGCAAACAATCGCCGCACCTTCTCGCACTCGGCGCCGCGCCTCTTCCGGTGGCGATCGCGCAGTCGGCGAACCTCGCTTCGGACGCTCTGCTCGCCGTCTCGGGCGGCCTCGTCATCATTGCGGCAATCGATGTGCCCTTTCAGCTCTGGCAGTACACCGACAAGCTGAAAATGACCCGGGACGAGATCCGCCAGGAATTCAAGGAAAGTGAAGGCGCGCCTGAAGTCAGGTCCCGTATCCGCCGGACCCAGCGCGAGTACGCGCGCCGCCGGATGATGCACGAGGTGCCCAAGGCGGACGTCGTCGTCGTCAACCCGACGCACTTTGCCGTTGCCCTGCGCTATGACGAGAGCCGCATGCGTGCGCCGCTCGTCGTCGCCAAGGGCACCGACCTGGTCGCCGCCCGCATCCGCGAGATCGCGACCGAGCACTCAGTTCCGATCTTCGAGGCGCCGCCTCTCGCGCGGGCACTCCATCACAGCGTCGAGATCGGCAGCGAGGTGCCGGCGACGCTGTATGTGGCCGTCGCGCAGGTCCTCACCTACATCTACCAGGTCAAGGCGGCGCGCACCTCCGGTGCCCGGCAGCCGGAGCCTCCTGCCATCGATCCGGGCATCGATGCCGTCCGTCATTGATTTATGAGCGCCACCACCACATCCAGCCCCAACATGCCGACCTGGCGGGACCTGGTGCGTGCCGGAATCGGCGTGCCGGCGGGCGTGCTCGGCGTGCTGGCCATGGTGATCCTGCCGTTGCCGCCGCTGGCACTCGATGTGCTCTTCACCTTCAACATCGCGCTCTCAATCGTGATCGTGATGGCGGTGTTCTACGTGGCGCGGCCGATCGAGTTCGGCGTCTTCCCGACCGTTCTCCTCCTCGCCACGCTGGTGCGCCTGGCGCTCAATGTTGCATCGACGCGTGTCGTGCTGCTGCACGGGTACAGCGGCCCGCAGGCGGCCGGTCACGTCATCCAGTCTTTCGGCGAGTTCGTGGTGGGCGGCAACTTTGCCGTCGGCGTAGTGGTGTTCATCATCCTCACGATCATCAACTTCGTCGTGGTCACCAAGGGCTCGGGGCGCATCTCAGAGGTCAGCGCCCGCTTCACCTTGGATGCGATGCCCGGCAAGCAGATGGCGATCGATGCCGATCTCAATGCCGGTCTCATCACCCAGGACGAGGCGCGCACCCGCCGCTCCGAAGTCCGCGCCGAGGCCGACTTCTACGGCTCGATGGACGGTTCGAGCAAGTTCGTCCGCGGCGATGCCATTGCGGGCATCCTGATTCTCCTCATTAACATCATCGGTGGGCTCGCGATCGGCACGGTCGGCCACGGGATGGCGGTGATGGACGCGATCCATACCTACACGCTGCTCACCATCGGCGATGGCCTGGTGGCGCAGATTCCGGCGCTCCTGCTCTCAACCGCCGTGGCGCTCATCGTGACCCGCATGTCGCGGCCACAGGACATGGGCGGAGAGCTGCGCCGGCAGCTCTTCGGCAACCCCAAGGCGCTCGGCGTGGCCGCGGGCCTGCTCGGCGTGATGGGGCTCATCCCCGGGATGCCGAACGTCGCATTCCTCCTCATCGCTGCGGTCTGCGGCTCGGTCGCGTACCTCATCAACAGGCGCCGTGCGGCTGCGGCGGCGGTCACTGCCGCGCCGAAACCCGCGCCGCCGGCACCCGAGACCCGCGAGCTCACCTGGGAGGACGTGCGGCCGGTCGATCTCGTCGGCCTCGAGGTGGGCTACCGTCTCGTGCCTCTGGTCGACAAGCGTCAGAACGGCGGCGATCTGCTCGGCAGGGTGCGCGGCGTGCGGCGCAAGCTCTCGCAGGACCTCGGCTTCCTGGTTCCCCCCGTGCACATCCGCGACAACCTCGACCTCGCTCCCAACGTCTACCGCATCAACCTGAGCGGCGTGCCGGTCGGCGAAAGTGTCATCTATCCCGACAAAGAGCTCGCGATCAACGCCGGGCGCGTCTTCGGACCGCTACAGGGCATCGCGACCCGCGACCCGGCCTTCGGCATGGAGGCTGTGTGGATCGATGCCGCGACTCGCGATCACGCGCAGGCGCTCGGCTACACGGTGGTGGACCCCAGCACCGTCATCGCCACTCATCTTTCCTTCGTCATCCAGTCGCATGCCAACGAGATCCTCGGTCACGAGGAAGTCCAGCAGCTGCTCAATGGGCTCTCCAAGACCGCGCCGAAACTGGTGGAGGATCTGGTACCGCGCGTGCTGCCCCTTTCCGCCGTGGTGCGGGTGCTGCAGAGTCTGCTCGCGGAGCGCATTCCCATTCGCAACATCCGCACCATCATCGAGACGCTGGCCGAGCACGCGCCGCGCTCGACGGACCCCGCGGTGCTGCTCGGTCACGTTCGTGTCGCCCTCGGGCGGCAGATCGTGCAGGACATCGCCGGCATCGCTGCGGATCTGCCCGTCATCACGTTCGAGCCGGAGCTCGAGCGGCTGCTCTCCGGCTCACTCACCGCCAACTCCACGAGCCCGGGCATCGAGCCGGGGCTCGCGGAGCGGCTGCAACAACGGGTCGCCGAAGCCTCGCGCCGCCAGGAGGCCTCGGGCGAGCTGCCCGTGCTCCTCGTGCCGCCGCCGCTGCGCGCGCAGATGGCGCGCTTTCTGCGCGCGGCGATGCCGAGTCTGCACGTCCTCGCCTGGAACGAGATTCCCGATAACCGCAAGGTCCGCGTCGTCACCGCGGTCGGCAGGTAAACATGAAGATCGTACGACATACGGCTCCCGACATGCGTCAGGCCCTGCGCTCCATCCGCGAGCAGTTGGGCGAGGAGGCCGTGATCCTCTCCTCGCGCCGCCTGGGCCAGGGAGTCGAAGTCACCGCGGCCGTGGATTTCGATCCCGCGAGCCTGGAGAATGCGGCGCCGCTGGCCGCCGCCGCCGACCGGTCCGCGGTCCAGTCGGTCCAATCGTTCCCGACGGTCCAGGACCGAGCGCCGCCAGCGCCGCCGGCCCCGCAGCAGCCCGTGCGCCACGACCCCGCCGCCGCCGCCAAACGAGTGCCGATCGCAGCAGCGCCACCGCCGCTGGAGCAGCGCACACCCGCTGCCGTAGCGGCCCTGCCGCCGCTGTTGGAACCGGAGCCGGAGGCCGCCCCGGATGCCATGGGCAGGGAGCTGCAGACGCTGCGGCGCATGCTCGAGACCCAACTCGCGCAGCTCGCCTGGAACGACCGCACGCGCCGCGCGCCGGTACATACCGAGCTGCTGCGCGAGCTGACCGAGATCGGCATCGCCCAGGACCTTGCCGACCACCTCGTCGGCCAGCTCGACGAGGGCATCGACCTGACACAGGGCCGCCGGTTCGCGATCGCGGGACTGTCGCAATATCTTCTCGTGACCGGCGATCGCTGGCTGGATACCGGCGGGCGGGTTGCCTTCGTAGGAGCCACGGGTGTCGGCAAGACCACGATGCTCGCGAAACTGGCAGTGCGTTGGATGCTGCGACACGGGCCGAACGACCTCGCACTGGTCGCTTCCGACACCGTCCGTATCGGGGCGCAGGACCAGATGCAGGCGCTCGGGCAGCTGCTCGGCGTACCGGTACACGTGCCCGACCGTTTCGAGGCTCTGCCGGATCTGATCTCGCGCCTCGGGCACCACCGCCTGGTGCTCATCGACACGCCGGGCTCGAGTGTGCGCGATGCGCAGCTCGCCTCGCGGCTCACGGTGCTTGCCAACTGCGCCTCGAAGATGGAGATCGCGCTGGTGCTCGCGGCGAGCACTCAGGCCGGCGCCCTCGAGGAAGCGGTGCAGCGCTTCCGCCCTCTCAACCCGGCCTCGTGCGTGCTCACCAAGCTCGATGAGGCGGCGAGCCTCGGCGGTGCACTCTCGGTGCTGATCCGCGCACGGCTGCCGCTTTCCTACACGAGCGATGGGCAGCGCGTGCCGGAGGACTTGAGGCCCGCGCGGGCGCTCGAGCTCGTATCCCATGCCGTGCGGCTCGCCAAGGCGAGCGGCGCGGCCGCTGACGAAGATCTGCTGCGCCGACGATTCGGAAGGCTGTCACATGCCGGTACCTGAGTTGAGCCTCATCAACAACTCCAAGCTGCAGTCCCTCGGGCAGCCCGTGCAGGTGATCGCCGTCACCGGCGGCAAGGGCGGCGTCGGCAAAACGAGCGTGTCGGTCAATCTGGCCACGGCGCTTGCCGCTGCCAGCCGGCGCGTGGTGCTGCTCGATGGCGATCTGGGCCTCGCCAATGCCGATGTCTTTCTCGGCCTCTCGCCGCGCTACACGCTCGCGCACGTGATCTCCGGGGAGCGCACGCTGGATGAGGTGATCGTCGAGGCCCCCCAGGGATTTCACGTCGTGCCCGCAGCGTCCGGCGCCGCGGATCTGGCGAGCATGGGTGCCGCAGAGCATCTGGGGGTGGTCCGCGCCTTCAGCTCGCTAGCGGCACGGCTGGATGTGCTCATCGTGGATACCGCGGCCGGGATCTCCCCGGGGGTCCTGCAGTTTTCTCAGGCCGCGCAACACGTCCTCATCGTGATCTGCGACGAGCCGGCCTCGCTAACCGACGCGTACGCGCTCGTCAAGGTCCTGAGTCGCAATCACGGAGTCGGGCGCTTTCGGGTGCTGGCAAACCGCATTCGCTCCCCGGGCGGCGGCGCGGAGCTTTTCCGCCGCTTCGAGCGCGTCACGGCGCGCTTCCTCGATGTTGTGCTCGAATTCGCAGGCGAGATACCGGAGGACGAGTACCTGCGCCGCTCGGTGCGCGAGCAGCGCCCGGTGCTCGAGGCCTATCCGGCGAGCCCCGCAGCCCGGGCGTTCAAGAAACTGGCTATCACGGCCGATACATGGCCAGTGCCGCCCGGTCCCCGCGGGAACATTGAGTTCTTCGTGGAGCGGCTGGTCCGACGGAATACGGTGCGGTTGGAAGTAGTGCCATGAACGCGGCGAGCGCATACGGTGCGGGCCGCGCCGTCGGCGAGGCCAGCGAGCTGGTGACCCGGCACGCGGAGCTGGTGAAGCGGATCGCCTACCACCTGGTCGGCCGGCTGCCGCCCTCGGTGGAGGTCGATGATCTGATGCAGGCCGGGATGCTGGGGCTGCTGGAGGCGGCATCGAACTATGCTCCCAACCGCGGAGCCAGCTTCGAGACCTACGCCGGCATCCGCATTCGCGGCGCCATGATCGATGCGCTGCGCAAGCTCGACTGGGCGCCGCGGTCGGTACACCGCAAGGCACGCGCGGTGGCGGCGGTGGTGCAGGAGATCGAGAGAAGCACGGGACGGGATGCACGCGATACGGAGATCGCCGAGCGCATGGGAGTGCCGCTCGAGGAGTATCACTCCATCGTGCAGGACGCGGCGAGCTGCCGCCTGGCGGCGCTCGATGACACGACGGCGGCAACCGCCGAAGGCGCGGCGGATCCTTTCCGGGAGACCGCGGAGGAAGGGTTCCGGGGCGCGCTCGCACAGGCGATCGAGGGGCTGCCGGAGCGGGAGAAGCTGGTGATGTCCCTTTACTACAGCGAGGGACTGAACCTCAAGGAGATCGGCGCGGTGCTGAAGGTGACTGAGTCGCGCGCCTGTCAGCTCCACGGGCAGGCGCTCGTGCGGCTCAAGGCGCGGCTGGCGGACTGGCGTGACGGTGCGGCCGCCACGAGTGCAACGAGACGAGGCAGGCAGTGAGCAAAGATCTGAAATTCCTGGTGGTCGATGACTTCTCGACCATGCGACGCATCATCAAGAACCTCCTGCACGATCTCGGCTATCCGAACGTCGCCGAGGCGGACGACGGCAAGACGGCGCTGCCGATGTTGCAGGCGGGCGGTTTCGACTTCCTCATTACCGACTGGAACATGCCCGGCATGCCCGGCCTCGACCTCATCAAGGCGGTGCGCGCCGATGCCAAGCTCGCCAAGATGCCGGTCCTCATGCTGACCGCGGAAGCCAAGCGCGAGCAGATCATCGAGGCGGCGCAGGCGGGCGTGAACGGCTATGTGATCAAGCCCTTCACCGCCGAGACGCTGAAAGAGAAGCTCGACAAGATCCTCGGCGGGGGAAAGTGAGACCATGATGTCGAATTTCCAGGTCATGAAGTTGGAGTACGGCTCGTGCGTCGACGCCCTTTCGGAGGCGCTGCGTGCCAATGACGAGGCCGGGTTCTTCGCTGCCGTCGACCACATCGTGCGCATGCGCGAGCCGCAGACGGTCACCGAGATCCGCCGGCTCACAGGCGACCTGCAGAAGGCGCTCGAGCGCTTCAGCATCGAATCACGCCTCGCCGATCTCGCGGAGAACGAGATTCCGGACGCGCGAACCCGCCTCACGCACGTCATCAAGATGACCGACGAGGCGGCGCACAAGACGCTCGATCTCGTCGAGCAGTCAGGGCCGCTGGCGGAGCGCACCGCGCGCGAGGCAGGCGCCCTCATCGACTCACTGAAGACCTACCGGGAGCGTCCGTCGGGCGGCTCCGGCTTCGAGAGCGCCGTGCGCTCCATCGATGCCTTCCTGCCGGTGGTTCGGGCAGTCGAAGCCTTCCTGCCCGCCGCGCGCACCGACTCGGACCAGATCCGCAAGAATCTCGCCGACGTGCTGCTCGCGCAGGGCTACCAGGACCTCACGGGCCAGATCATCCGCAGTGTCATCAAGCTGGTCGGGGAGCTGGAGGAAGCGCTCGCCAGCCTCACCGAGCTCTCCGGAGATGTCGTCGAGCACACCACGCTGGGCGAGAGCCCGGACCAGGGCCAGGGACCGGTGGTGCCGGGTGTCACGCGAGGAGACGTCGCCGCAGGCCAGACAGATGTCGATGAGCTTCTGTCGGGCCTGGGCATGTAAGGCATACGATGGATATCCTGAGCATCATCGGACTGGTGCTCGCAGCCAACGCCGTACTGCTCGGCGCAGTGCTGCGCGGCGCCGGCCTCATGGCGCTCATCTCCCTCGAGGCGTTCATGGTGGTGGGCGTCGGCACGATCGCCGCGACCTGCATCCAGACGCCGTTCCCGGTGATGAAGCATGCGCTCAGGATCTTTCCCTGGATCGTGCGGCCGCCGTCACGCGATGGTCGTCACATCATCACGAAGATCGTCGAGTGGAGCAATACCGCGCGCAAACAGGGGCTGCTCGGCCTCGAGCCGCTGATCGCACGCGAGTCGGATCAGTTCGTGCAGAAGGCGCTGCAGCTGGTGGTCGATGGCAGCGAGCCCGAAGCCATCAGCAATGCGATGTACGTGGAGCTGAGCATGCGCGAGCACGCCGACATCACGGCGGCGAAGATGTTCGAAGGCGCCGGCATCTACTCGCCGACGCTCGGCATCATCGGGGCGGTGCTCGGCCTCATGGCGGTGCTGCAGAACCTCACGGATCCGGCCAAGCTCGGAGCCGGTATCGCCTCGGCGTTCACCGCCACGATCTACGGCATCAGCCTCGCCAACCTCTTTTTCCTCCCGGTGGCCGCCAAGCTCAAAGGCATCATTCATCGCCAGACCCAGATCCGCGAGATGATCATCGACGGCATGATGTCGATCGCGCAGGGTGAGAATCCGCGCGCCATCGAAGCGAAGCTCCAGGGATACCTCCACTAGGAGCCCGCCGTGCGCCGCAAGCGAAGACACGAGGAGGAACACGAGAACCACGAGCGCTGGGCGATCCCCTACGGCGACCTGCTGACATTGCTGCTCGCCTTCTTCGTGGTGATGTACTCTATCTCCTCGGTCAACGCCGGCAAGTACCGTGTCCTTTCCGACTCTCTCTACGCCGCATTTCGTGGCGAGCCCCGGACCCTCGAGCCGATCCAGGTCGGTCAGAAACGCGCCGGCTCCGGCGCCGACATCAAAGTGAGCATCGTGCAACAGGCCATTCTCAAGGGCCAGCCGCGCGCGCTCCTCGCCCCGGTGCCGCTCGCCGTCTCCACTCCGATTCCCAACGCTCCCTACCACGACCTCGCGCCGCCCCCAGGTAACGACAACGGCGTCAAGGCGGCCAGCGGGCCTGCGAAACCGGCCGATGCCGAGCAGGCGGCGAAGGCTCAGGCGGCGGCAGTCATGTTGACGCGCGTAGCCGACGATGTGGCCAAGGCGATGTCCGGCCTGGTGAAGAAGAATCTCGTGGTGGTGCGGCGCAAACAATCCTGGATCGAGGTCGAGATCCGCACTGACATTCTCTTCCCGAGCGGCAGCGCCCAGATTTCCCCGAAGGCCGTGGACATCATCCAACGCCTCGCCGCCGTGCTCGCGCATTTCCCCAACCCGGTCCGGGTCGAAGGCTTCACCGACGACAGGCCGATCCGCACGATGCAGTTCTACTCCAACTGGGAGCTCTCGGCCGCACGCGCCGGCAGCGTCGTGCACGTACTGTCCGATCACGGATTGGCCAGCGACCGTCTGGCGGTCGTCGGTTTCGCCGACCAACATCCCGTCGCCAGCAACGCAACGTCCCAGGGACGCAATGCTAACCGCCGCGTGTCAGTCGTCATACTCTCGACCGCGCCCGGCTCTTCGTCCGATCCCGCAGGCCTACCCAACAACGAGGCGGTCGCGGCCAGTGGCACGGTTCCTGCACGATAACACCTGACGCGCGGCCCGCGCCGGATTTCCGACACGATCGGCGCGTCATGTGACCTACATCACAGGAGCTGTCGCGCATGACTCTGCCTTCCGCCGAATTCCTGCTCATTGCGGGACGTGCGGTGTTCCTCGTCTTCTCCTTCATCGTTGCCGCAGTCAGCTTCACCGCCTGGCGCCGCGCGACTCGCCGGCAGACCTCCGAGGTGCTGTCGCAGACGCAGCTCGTCCTGCAGCGCCTCGCGGAGCTCGAGGCGCGTGTGGATGGCGCGAGAGCCGCGATTGCGCAGCTCGGCGCACGCCTCGACCGCCCCGCCGCAGCCACTCCCGCCCAGGCGCCCTCCCCCGGCTACCAGATCGCGATCCGCCTGGCGCGCGGCGGTGCGAGCCGTGAGGAGCTCATGTCCGGCTGCGGACTGACGCTCGCAGAAGCCGAGCTCGTCCGGCGGCTGCATGCGCCGCACACCCCGGAACTACGTCAAGTTTCATAGCGCCCACCTCAAGAGGCACTTCACACGAGCCGATACCGGCGCTGTACCGGCAGTCACGCTCCAAACCCGCGCGCCCGACCAGATTATGAAAAATCGCAAGCAGCAGACGCTGGTCACCAAGCGCGCTGACCGCCGATCTCTCAAGCGCGGCACGAAACAACGACGTCCGGCCGCTGCGCGCGCCAAGGCGCCACGGCCGGCAGCACTCACGCTGGCGGCGGAGTGCACGGTCGCCGAGGCGGACTCTCTCAAAGCCGGTCTCGCGCGCCTCGTCGATGAAGCGGCCGCGGTCACACTGGACGTGCGCGCGCTGCAGCGCATCGACACCGCAGGCCTGCAACTCCTTGCCGCCTTCGTGCGCGACCGGCGCGCGACTGCACGCGCGGTCGAGTGGCGTGGTCGGGCGCCTGCCTTGGATGCTGCGGCCGACCTTCTCGGCTTACGCGGCATGCTCCAGCTTCCAGGTGAGGACGGCTGATGACAGTCGATCTGACACAGTTTCACGATGCATTCTTCGAAGAGAGCTTCGAGGCTCTCGATGCCATGGAGGCGGCTCTTCTGAAGCTCGATGTCGGCGCGCCGGAGCCCGAGCTGATCAACACCATCTTCCGGGTGGCGCACTCGATCAAAGGGGGGAGCGCGACATTCGGATTCTCCGAGATCGCCTCCTTCACTCACAGCCTCGAGACGCTGCTCGATGAGCTGCGAAGCGGCGCGATGGCAGTCACCGTGGCGCTTTCCGACCTGCTGTTGAAGTCGGTGGACGTCCTGCGCGCCATGTTGCGCGCCGTGCAGGCGAAGCA
>DASUHA010000043.1:0-8089 GCA_036273735.1 Steroidobacteraceae bacterium
CGATGACATCTGACGCCGAGACGATCGTGGCGATGATTGCGCTGATGAGCCCCAGATATCCGCTGATGAGCTGCAGGACCCGCAGATCCGTCCAGCCGTAGATGGCCTTGGCGAGGAAGGTCAGCGTGATGCCGAGCAGGAACAGCTGTCGTGTCAAACCGGCGTGGAACGAGCCAAGCCAGACATAGGCGAAGAATACGGTCCACACGATCCAGAACCAGCCGACATAACTCATGGGTGCGCCGGCGCCGGCTGCCATGGACGCTATCCCGGAATGTGCCGCGGTGAACAAGCCGCCGAACGCGAAGAACACGATGGAATCCAGCGTGCGCCCGTGCAGGTAGGCCAGGATGCCCATGATCGCCAGCAGCGCCGCGAACGGCAGCAGCAGGGATTCCGCGGTCGGGTAAATATGATCGTACCAACCTGCCGCTGTCATCGAGAGCATCCACGATGTCAGCGCAAGTGCCATGTATCCCACCGTGGAGGTGGTGACGCATCGGTTGTTAAGGTCAGTGACATTGATAGCCATGAAGGCACCTCGTGATTCTCGAGCGGGTTGTGATGAAGCACGTCTCCATGTCGGATTACCAGTTGCTTATCTTACTCCCGGGCGCGGTCAACATCGTGAGGCAACCTCCGACGAAACCGGGGCTCGGGCGGAACGGGCAGGGGACCGAGCGGGATCGTCGGCGTGGCTGTGCAAGCGCTGAAAATGAGAGCGATTCGCATTAGCGCCCGCATGTGATGCTGCGAGCCGACATCGGCCGCGCGTCTCCCTGCCTGCGGGAACTTCGAGGGGCTTGGGCGTAGAATGGCACAGCTCCCGTGGAAGTCTCCCGGCCCCCACGATCGAACCCCGGTGCATAGAAAGCTCGCGCTCTCCCTCCTGCTGGTTTCGGGTTTCATCGCCGCCGCGCTCACGGACTGTGGTGGAGGTGGGAGCACTTCGACGCCGCCGCCGCCAACGGGCTCCCCGCCACCACCATCGGGCCCGCCGCCGCAGCCAACGACACATACTGATGTGGTGACGTATCGGAACGACGCCGGTCGCACGGCACAGAACCTCACCGAGTCGCTGCTCACCCTCAAGAATGTCAGCTCCACATCCTTCGGGCTGTATCGGACTCTGGTGGTGGACGGCAAGGTCGACGCGCAGCCGCTCTATCTTGCGCAGCTCACGATCGCCGGCGGCACGCACAATGTCGTCTTCGTGGCGACCGAGCATGATTCCGTGTATGCCATGGACCCCGTATCGGGTGCCACTCTGTGGCACGTCTCGTTGCTCCCATCGGGGGAGACCCCGAGCGATGATCGCGGCTGCGGCCAGGTCAGTCCCGAGATCGGCGTCACCTCGACGCCGGTCATCGACCGCAGGGCCGGGCCTCACGGGGCGATATTCGCAGTCGCGATGTCCAAGGATGCGTCATCGAATTATCACCAGCGCCTGCACGCGCTCGACGTCACGACCGGCGCGGAGCTCTTCAACGGGCCGATGTCGATCAATCCGAGCTATTCGAATCCCACGGGCGGAACGAAGACCTTTTCACCGGGACAATACGCGGAGCGCGCCGCCCTTCTTCTAGAGAACCAGACGATCTACACCAGCTGGACCTCGCATTGCGACATTCAGCCATATTCCGGGTGGATCGTGGGTTACAACGAGAGCACTCTCGCGCAGACGGCGGTGCTCAACGTCGCGGCGGACAGCGATGCCGGACCCTCTATCTGGATGAGCGGCGGAGGGCTCACGGCCGACAGCTCGGGCAACATCTACCTGGCAACTGCGAATGGCAAGTTCGATACGACACTGACCTCGGCCGGCCTCCCCGAGAACGGCGACTACGGCAACTCGTTCCTGAAACTCTCGACGGCAGGCGGTGGCCTCGCGGTTGCCGATTATTTCAGTCCGTCCAATGAGGTCGCCGAATCCAACGCCGACCTGGATCTGGGCTCCGGTGGCGTCATGTTGCTACCGGACGTCACGGACTCGACCGGCGTCGCTCGCCATCTGCTGCTGGGCGCCGGCAAGGACGGCAATCTCTACGTCATCAACCGCGACGACATGGGCAAGTTCAATCCGTCGAGCGACATGACCTGGCAGCAGCTCAACGGAATATTCCCGAGCACGGTTTTCTCGACGCCCGCCTACTTCAATGGAACGGTCTATTACGGGGACGTCTCCAACACGCTCAAGGCATTCCCCGTCATCGATGCGAAGCTCGCGAGCTCGCCGGCGTCGGAGACCACCACCATCTTCGGGTATCCGGGCACCTCGCCCGCCGTGTCCGCAAACGGCACCTCCAACGGGATCGTCTGGGCCGTGGAGCATGCCGGCACCGCGGTGCTGCATGCCTACGATGCGACGAATCTCCGCGAGCTCTACAACAGCAGCCAGGCGGCCGGTGCGCGCGATGAATTCGGTGCCGGCAACAAGTTCATTACGCCCACCATTGCCGACGGGATGGTATTCGTGGGCACGCCCAAGAGCGTGGCGGTATTCGCGCTGAAGTGAGTGCTGCCGTCAGCCGGATGCCGTTGCGATGCCCGGCTCGGCCGCCTCGACCAGCTCGCGCAGCGCACCGGAGCTGACCATCTCCCTCGCGGCCTCGATATCCGGGGCGAAGAACCGGTCGCGGTCGTAGCGCGGCACGGCACGACGCAGGCTCCGCAACGCCGCTTCGAGTGGACGTGAGCTGGTGAGCGGCCGGTGAAACTCGATGCCCTGCGCCGCAGCGAGCAGCTCGATGGCGATGATGCAGGCGGCGTTCGCCGCCATCTCGAGCAGCCGGCGGGCGCCATGGGTCGCCATCGAGACGTGGTCTTCCTGGCCCGCCGAGGTCGGAATGCTGTCGACGCTCGCGGGAGTGGCGAGGGTCTTGTTCTCCGCCACGAGCGCCGCCGCCGTGACCTGCGGCACCATGAATCCCGAGTTGACGCCGCTCTCCTTGACGAGGAAGGCCGGCAGACCGCTCATCTTCGGATCGATGAGCAGCGCCGTGCGCCGCTCGCTCAGCGAGCCGATCTCGGCGGCCGCCAGCGCGAGCTGATCGGCTGCGAGCGCTACCGGCTCGGCGTGGAAGTTGCCGCCGGAGAGCACCTCGCCATCGGCGGCGAACACCAGCGGATTGTCCGTGACCGCGTTGGCTTCGCGGAGCAGGGTCTGTCCGGCGGACTCGATGACATCCAGACAGGCACCCATCACCTGCGGCTGGCAGCGCAGGGAGTAGGGGTCCTGCACGCGCTCGCAGGTGAGATGTGAGGCGCGAATGCGGCTGCCCGCGAGCAGACGCGCCAGGGCCTTGGCCACACGGCGTTGGCCGGGTTGCCGCCGAAGCACGTGAATCCGGTCGTCGAAGGGCACGTCACTCCCTTTCAATGCATCCACCGAGAGAGCGCCAGTCAGGAGCGCCGCGCCGAACACATCCTGGATCGCAAAGAGCCCCGCCAGGGCGAGGGCGGTGGAGACCTGTGTGCCGTTGAGCAGCGCGAGACCCTCCTTGGGAGCCAGCTCGAGCGGCTGCAAACCGATGCGCCGCAGGCCTTCGGCAGCCGTCATTATGCGGCCCCCGGCGCGGACCTGCCCGACACCGAGGAGCGCCGCAGCAAGATGCGCCAGGGGCGCCAGGTCGCCCGAGGCGCCGACCGAACCCTTGCTCGGAATGCACGGATAGGTGCCGGTCTCGAGCAGCCGGGCAAGCGCGAGGAGGGTCTGCGGACGTACGCCCGAGAACCCCTGGGCGAGACTCCCGACCTTCAGCACCAGGATGAGCCGCACCACCGCCTCGGGTAGCCACGGACCGACGCCCGCGGAGTGGGACAGCACGAGATTGCGCTGCAGCTCGGCGAGCTGTCCGGTTGGAATGCGGGTTTGTGCGAGCAGGCCGAAGCCGGTGTTGACTCCATACACCGCCCCGCCCCGGGCGATCATCCGATCCACGGTCGCAGCCGAGCGGCGCACGCGCGCCATTTGCGCCCGGCTCAGGGTGACCGAGATCGGCTGCGAATAGGCGGTGCGAAGAGATGTCAGCGAGAAGGATTCCGTACGCACCGTCGGGCGGCGCGGCGCCGCGCGCGCTGCGCTCACTGCGCCGCTCCGCGCCGCGTCCCGGCCATAGGCAACTGCAGTCCATGCTCTGCGGCGCAGGCGAGCGCCTCGGGATAGCCTGCATCGGCGTGGCGCATCACGCCGGTCGCCGGGTCGTTCCAGAGGACTCGGCGGATGCGGCGCCCCGCCTCCTGGGTACCGTCGCAGACGATCACGACGCCGGCGTGTTGGGCAAAGCCCATGCCGACACCGCCTCCATGGTGCAGTGATACCCAGGTGGCGCCGCTCGCCGTGTTGAGGAGGGCATTGAGCATCGGCCAATCAGACACCGCGTCCGATCCGTCGCGCATGCTCTCCGTTTCACGGTTGGGGCTCGCCACCGAGCCGGCATCGAGATGATCCCGCCCGATCACGATCGGCGCCGAGAGCTCTCCGGAAGCGACCATGTCGTTGAACGCGGCGCCGAGGCGATCGCGTTGGCCGAGACCCACCCAGCAGATGCGCGCCGGCAGTCCCTGGAAGGCGATGCGCGAGCCGGCCATGTCGAGCCATTGGTGCAGGTGTGGATCGTCGGGAATGAGCTCCTTCACCTTGGCATCGGTGCGGGCGATGTCCTGCGGATCACCGGAGAGCGCCGCCCAGCGGAAGGGGCCGATGCCACGGCAGAAAAGAGGCCTGATGTACTCCGGAACGAAGCCAGGGACTTCGAAAGCGGCCTTGACGCCGTTCTCGCTCGCCACCTGGCGCAGGTTGTTGCCGTAGTCGAACGTGGGAATGCCACGCCTGCGGAATTCGACGAGCGCGCGCATGTGGGTCGCCATGGAGGTGCCGGCCTCGGCCGCAACGCGCTGCGGGTCGCTCTTCTGCAGCGCCTCCCATTGCTCGACGGTCCATCCCAGCGGGAGATAGCCGTGCACGGGGTCGTGTGCAGAAGTCTGATCCGTCACGGCATCGGGGCGCACGCCTCGGCGCAATATCTCCGGCACGAGCTCTGCGGCATTGCCGCATACGGCAACCGAGATGGGCTTCTTCGCGCGGGTGGCGTCCTCGATCATCGCCAGCGCCTCATCGAGTGAGCCCGCCTGGCGGTCGAGATAGCGGGTCGAGAGGCGCTTCTCGATGCGCGATTGCCGGCACTCGATCGCGAGCAGCGAGGCGCCCGCCATGGTGGCCGCGAGCGGCTGCGCACCGCCCATGCCCCCGAGTCCCGCGGTGAGGATCCAACGCCCGCGAAGGTCTCCCTGGTAGTGACGGCGTCCCAACTCGGCGAAGGTCTCGTAAGTGCCCTGCACGATCCCCTGGCTCGCGATGTAGATCCACGAGCCGGCGGTCATCTGCCCGAACATCATGAGCCCCTTGCGATCGAGCTCGTTGAATTTCTCCCAAGTCGCCCAGTGTGGCACCAGGTTGGAGTTGGCGAGCAGCACCCGCGGTGCATCCGCGTGCGTGGTGAAGATCCCGACAGGCTTGCCCGACTGCACGAGCAGAGTCTCTTCCGGGCCGAGGCGGGTCAGAGCGGCGACGATGGCATCGAAACACTCCCAGTTGCGCGCGGCTTTGCCGATGCCCCCATAGACCACCAGGTCCTCCGGGCGCTCGGCCACCTCCGGGTCGAGGTTGTTCATGAGCATCCGCAGTGGCGCTTCGGTGAGCCAGGACCGGGCGGTGAGCCGGGAGCCGCGCGGTGCGCGGATCGGCCTGCGTGCGGAGGGCGAGAGCTCAGTCATGATAAAGTCACCTCGTGAAACCGCACGTACGGCATGTGATCCTCGCGATCATCGTCGCACTCGTTCTGTTGGCGGTGGCCACCGTAGTGGCACATTCCATCCGTTAGTGTGCGAGTCGCACCAGCCGCGCCACAGCCTCCGCGCCGACGGCGTTGCGCTCGCGGGCGAGATCATACGCGGCTGCGACCAGGGCCGAGCGCTTCGCTGGAGAGAGCTCGAGGCCGGCGATGCGAAGCTGCTCATCGACGGCTGCCATTACTGCCTCGAGAAGCGGCAGATCGAGTGTTCCGTGCGATGGGTGCCGATAGGGTGGCGCGCTTTCTCTGACCGACGTGTCAGCGTTCGATTGCACACCTATCTCGCGTGGTCCCTCGCCCGACACGAGCCAGTCGATGCGGGTCTGCGTCACCAGACATAGCATCCGCAGGTCCGTGACATTCGGCTCGGATTCCCCGCGCAACCACTTGCGCACCGCTCCTTCCGAGCGCGCGATGGCCTTCGCCAGACCACTCGCGCTGCCGTGCGTCTTGAGGACCTGCCGCAGGCGTGCGGCAAACCCTCCAGCCTCCTGTCTTTCGCGCCGTCCGGTGTTCACGTCCGCTGAGCCACGCAGCATGAGTTGCAGCACAAATGTAGTCCCAAGTCTGCTCGGCGCCAAGTGTGTCCCCTACAAAAGTATTGACATCTCGTATTAATATACCGTAGCGTGTCCCGGATGGTGCCAGAGACCTCGCGGCGTGCTTCCGCAAACCGCCATCGCGGGGTCCGCCCGTACCCGCGCTCAAGGATGAGGGCCGCCGGGGTGGGATCTCTCCGAAACAGGCTCGGCGGCTCGATCCTGCGCCTGCGGCATGTGCGGTCGGCCGTGGCCGTAGCGATTGCCGCACTGCGGCGGCAGAACTGCGAGCTGGACGAGGACGTCGCGACCCTGCTGCAGCGCTGCGTCTGCGATCGCATCGAGGACCAGCTCCACGAGCTGGAGAGCGCGCACCGCCTCCTCGGCGCGTGCCTGCGTCGCGTCTGATCCCGCTATAATTCTCACTCTCCTGCCCGCTGCCCTGCGAAAGTGGCGGAACTGGTAGACGCGCTGGACTTAGAATCCAGTGGGGAGACCCGTGAGGGTTCGAGTCCCTCCTTTCGCATTTCCAGCTTAGATTCCGAGGATATTCGTTGATGCAAGTTTCAGTCTCCGCGACCTCCGGCCTCGAGCGACGCATGGAGGTCGCCGTACCAGCCGATTCAGTCACCACGGCGGTCGAGCAGCGCCTGAAGGAGATCTCCCGTACCGTGCGGCTGAAGGGTTTCCGGCCAGGCAAGGCGCCGCTGCCCGTCGTGCGCAAGCAGTTCGGAGATCAGGTCCGCGCCGAGGTCTTGGGCGATCTCATGCGCAGCTCTCTCGCGGAGGCGCTCAGTGAGCAGAAGCTGACACCCGCGGCCGGCCCGCGCATCGAGCCGATTGCGGTCGATCCCGGGAAGGACCTCAAGTTCGCCGCGACCTTCGAGGTGATGCCGGAGATCCAGGTCAAGTCCCCGGCGGCCATCGCGGTCGAGCGCCCGAGCGCGACGGTGGAGGAGAGCGACATCGATGCGATGCTCGAGAGCATGCGCCGGCAGCGGCCCGTGTTCACGGCAGTGGACCGCCCTGCCCGCGAGACCGACCGTGTCACGATTGACTACACCGGGCGCATGGGCGGTGAGCCCTTCGAGGGCGGCGAAGGCAAGGATGTGCCGATCATCATCGGCTCGCGCCAGTCGCGGCCGGAGCTCGAGGAGGGCCTGAAGGGCGCGGTGACGGGCGAGAGCCGTACCGTGGCCGTAACCTTCCCGGCCGGGATCTCCAACCCAACTCTTGTTGGAAAGACGGCCGAGCTCGCGCTCAGCGTGAAGAGGGTGGAGGAGCAGTCGCTCCCGGCCATCGACGAGGAATTCTGCCGTAACTTCGGTGTCGAAGAGGGAGGAGTCGCGGCGCTGCGCGCGGAGGTTCGAAAAAGCATGGAGCGGGAGCTCGCGGATGTGATCCGCAACAGAGTACGGACCCAGGTTCTCGATGCAATCTATGCCGAGAACCCCATCGATATCCCGCGAGCGCTGGTTGAAGAGCAGGTCCAACAGTTGCAGATCGACGCGGCGCGACGCATGGGTGTGCGTGAGGCGTCCCAGCTGCCGCCGCGCCAGCCCTTCGAAGCGCCGGCCCGCAAGCGCGTCGCCCTCGGGTTGCTCATGGGCCAGATCGTCAAGACGGAGAGCATCACGGTGGACCGCCAGCGCCTCCAGGCCCGGGTAGAGGAGCTGGCGGCGAGCTATCCGAATCCCG
>DASUHA010000044.1:0-16300 GCA_036273735.1 Steroidobacteraceae bacterium
ACCTCCTTGTCGACGCCTTTCTCGTTGGAGACTGCATCGACGACCATCAGGATTTCCTTGTTCACTACTGTCACCTCTCGCCAGCTAGCCTGTCAGCCTGGCCTTGCCAATCTCTGCAAAAGACACCGGTACGCGCTGCCCATCGACCTCGAGCGCGATGCCAGCCTCGTCCGCCGAAAGGAGCGTGCCGGTGTAGCGGCGGCGCCCCTCGCGCGCCGCGGCCAACTCCACGAACACCCGCGAGCCGACGAAGCGCGCGAAATGCGCCTGAGTGCGCAGCACCCGGTCGAATCCAGGCGAGGAAACCTCGAGCGTATACGCGATGGGAATCGGGTCCTCGACATCGAGCAGCGCCGAGACTTCCCGGCTCACCCGCTCGCAGTCCTCGAGCCCCACTCCCTCGGGGCGATCGATGAACAGTCGTACCACGGCACTGCCGCGTCCCGCACCATGCTCGAGCTCCACGAGCTCATAGCCCAGCCGCCCGACGAGGGGCTCGATGAGGGCGATGAGGCGTTCTCGCAAGGTCGCTGACAGGGTCGTCATAAATTCCGAAAACGGGCCATAAAAAATAAAGGGCCGTGAGGCCCGTTCAATTACCCGCCAAACGGCCGCTGCCGTTTCGGTCGCACATAAACACAAAAAGCCCCTCGGGGGGCTTTCTGGCTGCTCGCACTGGCGGCAGGGCCGGCACCTGAGTGTCCGCTAGCCTCTTCCGCTCCCCACGGCCGAGGCCCGCAGGGGGCGCGCATTGTACCCAAATGGCGTCGGTAGTGAAACTCCCGTTACCATTCATGGCATGGTGAACCCCTCCGCGAGCCGGCAAATCCTCTGGCGCAACGCCCGGATTGCCACCTGCGATGCCTCGATGACCCGCTTTACGGGGGGCGCTCTCCTCACTCGCGGGCCGCAGATCGCGTGGGTGGGACCGGAGCGTGACCTCCCGGGGGAGTACCGACCGGAGCAGTCACATGACCTCGGCGGCGCCTGGGTGACACCCGGGCTGATCGACTGCCATACCCATCTGGTGTTTGCAGGCAGCCGCGCCGGGGAATACGCGCAGCGCCTGCGCGGCCGTTCCTACCAGGAGATCGCCCGGGCCGGGGGTGGAATCCTCTCGAGCATGCGGGCCGTGAGGGCCGCCTCGGAGCAGCAGCTCTTCGATGAGAGCCTGCCGAGGCTCGAGGCTCTGCTTGCCGAAGGCGTCACGACCGTCGAGATCAAGTCGGGGTATGGCCTTACGCTGAGCGATGAGGCCAAGATGCTGCGGGTGGCCCGATCACTGGGGCAGACCTTGCCGGTCACTATTCGCACGACGTTGCTCGCCGCGCACGCACTGCCACCGGAGTACGCGGATCGGGCCGACGCATACATCGATGCTATTGCCGGCGAATGGCTGCCACGCCTGTGTGAAGAGCACCTGGTGGACGCTGTCGATATCTTCTGCGAAAGCGTTGGATTCAGCGTTGCGCAGGCTGAAAGGCTTTTTGACGCTGCAGAAAGGCTCAGCGTACCCGTGAAGATGCACTCGGAACAACTCTCGAACCTGGGCGGCAGCCTCTTCGCGGCCCGCCGCGGCGCGCTCTCCTGCGACCACCTCGAGTACGCGACCGCCGTGGAAGCGGAGGCGCTCGCCGCCGCGGGCACCGTCGCGGTACTGCTCCCCGTGGCGTTCTTCTGCCTGGGCGAGGAGCGCAAACCGCCCGTCGCAGCGCTGCGCAAAGCCGGCGCGGCGATGGCCATTGCGACCGACTGCAATCCGGGCTCGGCGCCCGGCAGCTCGCTGCTGCTCGCCATGAGCATGGCCACTCGCCTCTTCGGCCTGACGTGCGAGGAGGCGCTGGCGGGCGTAACCCGCCATGCCGCCCGCGCACTCGGGGTGCAGGAGGAGCACGGCACGCTCGCGCCGGGCAAGGCGGCCGACTTCGCCATCTGGGGCATCGGCGAGCTCGAGGAGCTCGGCTACTGGAGCGGCTTCAATCCCTGCCGCACCGTGGTGCGCGCCGGCCGGCAGGTGTCCTGATGGAGGATCCGGAAAGCGGCCCCGGAGCAGCCCGGATCGACCGCTGGCTGTTCGATGTCCGCCTCTTCAAGTCCCGATCGCTCGCGGCCACGGCCGTCAGCGGCGGCAAGGTGCACGTGAACGGTGCCCGTGTACGGCCCGCGCATAGCGTCCGCCCCGGCGACCTCGTGAGCTTCAATCGGGGTGCCGTGGATTTCGAGTGCGAAGTGGCGGCGATTCCCGAGCGCCGGGGACCGGCGAGGGAGGCGGTCTCCTGCTATCTGGAGACAGAAGCAAGTCGTACACGACGTGAGCAGCACGCCCAACGGATGCGTATCGCTGCAGCGATGACGCCCCGGCCCGAGGCGCGCCCGGACAAGCACGACAGACGGGAGCTCCGGCGCTTACGGGGTCGCTATTGAGTCCCTTCGGTTTGACGGATTGACGGATAATCGCCCCATATACATCGGATCTGCGGGTCCCAGCGGCGGCAGCCCGGCGCGAGGTTCTCACGAATGTCTCTGAGCGTCTTCGACATCTTCAAGGTGGGCATCGGACCCTCGAGCTCCCACACCATGGGACCCATGCGCGCGGCGCATGAGTTCGTTCTGGGCCTCGAGCGCGACGGGCTGCTTGCAGCCACCCGAGAGGTGTCGGTGCGCCTCTACGGCTCGCTCGCTCTGACGGGCCTCGGCCACGGAACCGACCGCGCGGTTCTGGTGGGTCTCGAGGGCGCGGATCCGGAGACGGTCGACCCTGACAGTATCGATCCAACTCTGCAGCGCGTGCGCACGAGCAACCGCATCCGCCTCCTCGGCCGTCACGAGATCGACTTCAACGAGAAGGCGCAGCTGCTGCTGCTGCGCACCGAGCGCCTTCCGGGACACCCGAACGGCATGCGGTTCACGGCAACTGCGGACGGCAAGACGCTGCGCGAAGAGGAGTATTACTCGATCGGCGGCGGATTCATCGTCCGCGGCGGCGAGAGCCAGGCCCGTGAGGCAACCGAGAGACCTCAGCCGCCCTACCCATTCAACTCCGGCGCCGAACTTCTCGTGCTCTGTCGGGAAAATGGGCTCGAGCTCTTCGAGCTCGTGCTCGCGAACGAGCGCACCTGGGCGAGCGAGGAGCAGGTACGGGCGGGAGTGCTGCATCTGTGGCAGGTGATGCAGCAGTGTGTCGAGCGCGGCTTTCATCAAAGCGGCGTGCTGCCCGGTCCGCTGAAAGTGCGCCGCCGCGCCCCGAAGCTCTACCGCGTCCTCACGGAAAGCGGCGCCTCCAAACCCTTGGAAGCCATGGACTGGGTCAACGCTTTCGCCCTCGCCGTCAACGAAGAGAATGCCGCCGGAGGGCGGGTCGTCACCGCGCCCACCAACGGCGCAGCGGGCATCGTGCCGGCCGTGCTGCACTTCTATCGCCGCTTCGAGCCCGGCTCGAGCGATGAAGGGGTCATTCGCTTCCTTCTCGTCGCAGCCGCCATCGGCATGCTGTACAAGCGCAACGCCTCGATCTCCGGCGCGGAAATGGGGTGTCAGGGCGAGGTCGGTGTCGCCTGCTCCATGGCGGCGGCGGGACTCGTCGCGGCGCTCCAGGGAAGCAACGAGCAGATCGAGAATGCCGCCGAGATCGGAATGGAGCACAACCTCGGGCTCACCTGCGATCCGGTGGGGGGACTCGTGCAGATTCCCTGCATCGAGCGCAACGCCATGGGTGCCGTGAAGGCAATCAACGCCGCGCGCCTCGCCATACGCGGCGACGGCTCTCACAAGGTCTCGCTCGATCATGTCATCGCCACCATGCGGCAGACGGGGGCGGACATGTCGACGATCTACAAGGAGACCTCTCAGGGAGGCCTCGCGGTGAACGTGACCGAGTGCTGACGGGCGCGGGGGCCTCGATAGGCCCCCGGCCCGCAAGCTTCACGTCAAGTTGAGGGCTAGCGTCTGCGCGCGTGCAGCAGGCTCGGCCGGTGGCCGCGACCGCCGCGGGAGCGGCCGCCCGTCATCCCGCCCTCGGAGGTGCTCTCCTCCATCCCCTCTCCTTCATCCATTTCACTTCCCATGAGCTCTCTCTTGCGCTCCTCGAGCCGCTCACCGAGCGCTTCGAGATCGAGCGAGGAGCGCTCGAGCCGCGGGAAGAGCTCTCCCTCCTCTTCTTTCACGTGGTGCTGCGTGTACTCACCGAGCACGCATACCTTGGCCTCGTACTCGTCGTCCACTTCCTCGCGGTTCTCGATCTGTCCAATGAGGTCCTTGAGTGAGGCGTGCTCGACGCGGGCCTCGGCCACGAGATGCGCGTCGTCGGAGTCGAACGCGTCCCGCGCAGCTGGATAGAGCAGCTCTTCCTCGATCTGCGCGTGGACGGTGAGCATCCTGCAGATGCGCTGTGCAATGGCCTGCTTCTGCTCGTGCTCGGCGGACTCGAACTCCTCGAGCGCCTGCGCGACGGCACGGTGATCCTGTTTCAACAGCTTCACCGCGTGCGATGCGGAGGAGTTGGCGCGCCGGCCACGCTGGGCGCGTGCACTGTTGCTGGCGCCGCGCCGTCCGGCGCTGGCCGAGCGGGTGTGGGCGGAGCGTCGTCCGGCGGCGCTCTTGCCGCCCGAGCGGGCGCCGCGTGTGCGGCTCGCGGTGCGGGAGCCGGACTTGGATTTTCGTCGTGCCATGAATGTGCCCCTGGGTGTGTCAGAAGATGACTGGGGCATAGTGAGCAATCCATGTACCGTTTCCCGGAACAGGCGCTCGCGCCTTTGCTCTGTCAGGCCTATGTCAGGCTTGTCGTTGGCGCCGCGTCAGGATACGGCTGAGCTATCGGCTGGGTCGATGGCGAGGGCGACGCGATTGCGGCCGGCATCCTTGGCGTCATAGAGCGCCTCGTCAGCGCGGTGGCGCAGGGACTCCAGAGTGTCAGTGGTCTCGCCCAGGGCGACCCCGATCGACAGCGTCACTGCACCGCTGTACTGCATCCCGTCGGCGCGAGTGATGACGGTCAGGTTGGCGGTCGCGCGGATTTGCTCGGCGAGCAAGGCCGCCTCAGCGAGCGATTTGCCGGGCAGGAACATCCCGAATTCATCGCCCCCGAGGCGCGCCGCGATGTCCTCGCCGCTCAGGTGCTCGCGCAGGATCTCGGCCACCTTGGCCAGCACCTTGTCGCCGATCACGTGTCCGTGCGAGTCGTTGATGCGCTTGAAATAGTCGATGTCGGCGGCCAGGAACGCGATGTCCGTGAGATCGGAGGTGCCGCGCGCCTCGACGGCGCGGCGCATGCCGTGGAGGTTGTTCAGGCCGGTGAGCGGATCGCGCAGCGGCTCGGTCTGGGCGCGCTCGAGGCGCTCCATGACCTGGTCGACTTCCTGCCGCTGGCGCACGAGCTGCTGATGCAGCACGGTGAGAACGCCCTGCAGCTGGGCAGCCTCCGCCACCACTTTGGTCACCATCTCGGCGAAGGCGTCCCCACTCTCGGCATGCTGGCGCGCGTCCTCGATCACGTCGTCCAGGCAGACCGTAAACCGGATGACCGTTCTCTCGGCGTGCGAGGCCTGCTTCTCCGATTGGCAGAGCACGGCGCGCAACTGGCCCTGTGCGAGCTCGAACGCCTGGACGTCGCGCCCGGCGATATGCAAAGCGTGCAGCCTGCAGATCTCAGCGTCCGACAGCAGGGGGTCGGCGGCGAGCAGCTTGTCGAGCTCCTGGGTGAGGCCGGGGTTCAGATCGGCGGCGTGCTCATACCATACCGCATAGCTGACCGGGTGGTACCCGGCTTTGTGAGGCGACATGAGCTGCAGCGCGCGGCGCAGGATTTCGGCGCTTTCTTCCCTCGAGTGCTGGTAGCGCATTGTTATTCGTAACGCCTCTCACGCGGCAGGCTTTACATAATAGTAACATCCCGGGCCGCGCTGGGCGAGAGACATGCCACGGCGGCCCCAAAAACGCCGTGGATCGGGGAGGTCGCCGCGGACGCGTTGAAATGCGTCCGCGACGTCGACCCTAAACCCCCGTCAGGCGGTTGGAGACGGTGCGAAGCTGGTTTTTTGCTTTTCGGCGGCCTCGGCGGCGTGCTCTCTCTTGATGCGCTCGTAGATCTCCTCACGATGCACCGCAATGCTCTTCGGCGCATTGATGCCGACGCGCACCTGATTCCCTTTGACCCCGAGAACGGTGATGGTGACGTCGTCCCCGATCATGACGGTCTCACCCACACGCCTGGTAAGAATCAACATACTGGTAATCCTCTGTACTTGTGATGATCCAATAAAATGCAGTGGAACTGGCAATTACACGGATGACTCAAGGAGACTTCGTGCCCGGCCCGGCATCTGCAGCGGGCGGCGGCCGATAGCCGAGGACCACCTCGCCGTTCTCATGCCTCACGGTGACCGGGGCAATCCGGCTGAGACGATCGAGCGTACTGTCGATGCTGCGGACGCTGAAGGCTCCGCCCACCTTCTGAGTGGCGGCGCGTGGATCGGCGATGACGATGCGCTCGCTCGTGTAGCGGCTGAGATCGCTGACGAAATCCGACAGTGGCTCGCCCTGAGTCTCGAGCATCCCCTGACGCCAGCGGATGACCTTCGGTGCAACGATGGAATGCACGTCGGCAACGAGGCCCACTGGCGAATACTCGATCTGCTGGCCGGAGGTCAGGCGCCTGCTCCAGGAGGGCGGCGCGCCGACACCGTTATCCAATCCCTCGACGGCTACCGTACCGCTGACGACGCTGACACGGACGTCACCGTTTGCCATCTGGTAGACATCGAAGCTCGTCCCAAGCACCTGCACCTGACTGTGCGCAAGCAGGATGCGGAAGGGGCGGCTGGGGTCGTGAACGACCTGGAAATAGGCCTCACCGTGAATGAGGCGCACCCGGCGATCGTGCGGGTTGCCCACCCACTCGAGCTCCGTCTGAGTGTTGAGGCCGACGATGCTCCCATCGGGGAGCACCACGTCACGGACCTGGCCCGTAGCGGTCTGATAGGTCTGCGGGATGTACCCTTCGCTACGGAGAGTCGACCATCCAACAGCAACCAACAGGAGAGCGGCCGCTACGCCGCCCGCCCACGTGGGTGCAGACATGAGCCAGCGGCGCAGTAACGCGAGCGGCGAGGCAACCTCCGGCTCGGCAATACTGGAGAGGATGTCCGCCTGACGGCGTCCTTTGAACTCCGTCGCCACATCGAGGATGAAACGCTGCGTGCGGAATTCCCGCTCGTTGCCTGGATTGGCAATCCAGCCCTCGAACCCGAGTCGCTCGCCGTCCGAGAGACCGCTGCCAATGCGTGTATGCCAGCCGGCCGCCTGCGACCGGACGAGGTGACGCTCGAAGAGGCTCCAGATGTTCAATGCTCAGCCCTCCTGGGCTTCGTCCCCGCTCGCGCGGGGACCGACACGCGCCCAGCGCGCGTCGTCATGAATTGCTCCCGGCAATTCATTCAACCTCCGCCAGGTCTATACCCTGGGAGGAGAGGCGCTCACGGCAGGCCTTCAGCGCTTTGGTCATGCGCTTGTCGACCCTCTTCTCGGAGATGCCGAGTGCGGTGGCGATCTCCTTGCGCGGCTTGCCTTGGACGTGTGCCATTACGAAGACTTTTCGAAGATTTGGGCGCAACTCTTTGATTACATTTGCCAGATGCTGTCCGATCTGGTCCGCCATCGCCTGCCGGTCCGGACCCATGCGGTGATCAGGCACTTCTTCCATTCCTGCCGAGCCCTGGATCATTGCGCTCTCGAGGCGCCGCCGCCGCAGATGCATGAGCGCGAAGTTCGTGGCCACCTTGAAGAGCATGGCGCGCGGAAACATCACCTGATCGGGCCGATACATCCTGTGCATCTTCTCGAAGGTGTCCTGCGCCACCTCGCGCGCAATATCCGGTCGACCGAGCATCTGGGTAAGGTAGGCCAGCAGTTGCGCCTCGTGCGTACGGCACAACCGCTCCACGAACCCGTCGGGCCTTCCCGGCTGGGGAAAGCGTCTGACCTCACCCATGTCGATCTCGTCCAATCCCTATCCCTTCTACCAGTGAAATGCCCGGGGGAATGAAATACCCCCCTCCCGCCGGCGCGAGCAGGCTCAGCTCCGGGCCGGACGCAATACTATTCTCCTGGGAACCTGGGCGTGCAAAGTGCCGGGCACCGATTGTGGACTATAGCCTACAGGGCCTACAAGGCCGAAAGCGGCTACCAGGCCTTGCTGACGTCGAGGCTCACGACACGGCCGAGCGCCCGAACGTTGTAGATGTCATAACCAAACTGCGAGTCCACGAACGGCGGATCGTGGTTGAGGACATTCACGGCGTTCAGCGTTACTTGCGTTCCCCTCAACCAACCGCCGTCGCGACCCAACGCGTACGCCGCCTGCAAATCGAGCGTGGTCCAGGCGGCCACCCGTGGGATGAGCGTGCTGCCGGGGTTGCGGTACGCTCCCATGTAGTTGACGGCGAGCGCGAGACGCGGCCCGGCCTGCTGCGGACCATGACGAGTCCAACTGACCGTGCCTCGAATCCTCAGAGCCAACGGATTGCCGGTGGTGTCGAGAATGCTGGTGGGCGGCGCACCGGCAGCGACCGCCTGGTCGAACTGGAGCACGTAGTTGCCCATGACGCCGAGCTGGAAGCTGCCGGCGTGGCCGCGCAGGAGCTGGTGCACTTCGAAATCGATACCCGAGGTCCGGGTCGCCGCCAGATTTCCCAGCCGGGCATCGACGATCGCCGCCGGCGCACTCAACAGGCAGGTCGGCACGGACCCCTGATAGGTCGGGCTGTTACAGATGGCCGCGATCTGCGCCGGCGAGGGATCGCGCGTGATGACCGAAGCCCACTCGCTCTCGCGCACGAGGATGTCGAAGGGATCGCCGGCCGCCGGTTGCGCGATGCGGTCGTCGTAATCGATGGAATAGTAGGTGAGCGACAGCGTCGAGCCACCGAAGTACGGCGGCGCGAGATCGAAGCCCGCGGTCCAGGTTTTGGCGGTCTCCTGCCGCAGGCCCGGATTGGAGCCCTGCTCCACCAGGACGAGCGAGCGCCCCGAGGGGGACTTCGGATCCGGCAGGACGAGAGAGGCTGCGGCGTTCTCGGCCGTGTCGTAGAGATCGTCGAGCTTCGGTGCGCGGAAGGACCTGCCCCAGCTCCCGCGCAGCTTCAAGGCCTGCAGGGGCGTCCACCGCAGGTCGGCCATCGGGTTGAAGGTGTTGCCAAAGTCGCTGTAGTGCTCGTGCCGCGCCGACAGGCTGAGCTCCAGAGAGGGCGCGGCGCGTGGCTCGTGAGGATTGCCGATGAGCGGGAGCACGAGCTGCGAGAACGCCGATGTCACGTGACGCACGTAGCGCTGCGGGATGGTTCGCTCCGTTGGATCCATGGGGTCGGGCACGTCGTGATCGAGCGTCTCCTCGCGTCGCTCCACCCCTACCGCGAGCTCGACTTCGCCGGCCGGCAGTTTGAGCAGCGACCCGTCCGCCACCAGGCTGGTCGACTCGACTCCCGATGCCGAATGCAGCCGAAAGTCCCGCCGGATCGCGGCCAGCGTCGCCGGGCTGGTGTAGGAGCCGTCCCCGAATGGATCGAATGCCGTCACGGGGTTGGAGTCGGCGAGCGCAGCGGCGAGTGCGCCCGGATCGGGCACGTTGTATTCGTCATCGAGCAGGGTCTGGCGGCCGTAGGACTCGGTGAGCGTCGTCTGCCAGTCGCCCGGCAGCTGGAAGCTCGCGCCCAGGGTTGTCATGTAGGCATTGGTTCGGGAGGCGAACGTGGTGGGACCGAGATCGCGCGCGAAGCTGTAGGCCTCGAGCGTATACGGCATACCGGCGAAAGGATTGACGTAGAACGGATTCGTCGGCGGCACCACGAGTATCTGCTCATCCGGCAGATAGTTCGCCCGTGAGTTGCGCTGGGTGAAGCGCCCTTGCGCGAACAGCTGCACGCGGCTGCCGATGCTCTGCGAGCCCGACGCATACACCTCATGCGCGGTCGTATCGGGGAAGATCTGGGCCTGCGCGAACGGATTCGCGAGGTTGATGCCCGCCGACAGCTCGGCCGCGGACAGCGACTTCCCGTCCTGGCCGCGAGGAATGCCGTACGCCGGCTGCTCGGTCATGGGATCGAGGACGTTGCCCGGATTGCTGTAGTAGCTGTCATAGTTGCCACCGCCGTAGGGGGTCTTGTCGGCGCTGGCCGCATAGGGGCGATCGGCGGCTTCGAGCGGCGTCGCATCCGAGAACTCGTAGGCGAGCATGGCATGGCCGCCGTGCCAGCGGCTGCCGAAGAGCTGCGAGATCATCCGCTCGCTGCGACCGTCCACGGCCGTGCCGTATCGGGCCTGCGTCTCGGCGCCCTGGAAATCATCACGCATGATGATGTTGACGACGCCCGCAATGGCATCCGAGCCGTAGAGCGCCGAGGCGCCATCCGGCAGCACTTCGATCCGCTTGACTGCGCTCCAGGGAATGGTGGAGATGTCCACGAAGTCGCCCGTGAGGCCGGAGAGGGGTTGGCGATGGCCGTTGACGAGCACGAGCGTTGCGCCGACACCGAGCCCGCGCAGGTCGATGCCCGCACCGAACTGATAGTTGTTGTTGAGCCCGAGGTCCTCCCGCGGTCCGTTGAGAGAGGCGAGCGGCAGGCTGTAGAGAGCGTCCTCGACGGTGGCATAGGCCGCCTCGGAGAGCTGCTCGCGCTCGACGGAGAGGAGTGGCGCGATGACACCCTGAACGCCGGGGATGAGACTTCCCGTGACCTCGACCTGATCGAGCCGCTCCCGACCGAGAGGGAGAGCCGCCGGCGCGGGCGCCGGTCCGCCGCGGCGCTGCGGGCCCGGCGGCATCTGCCGCGCAGCGTGGCCCGCGGAGACGGGCTCGATGAGGACCGAGTGCGGAGTGTCGAACTCAAATGTGAGCCCGCTGCCCTGCAACATGCGGCTGAGCGCATCGGAGCTCGACATCGATCCCTTCACTGCCGAAGTGATCAGTTTCTCCATCGGGGGGGTGAGCCCGTAGATCGTGGAGAGGCCGGACTGATGCGAGAAGTCGAGCACCGCCTGGGTAAAAGGCTCAGCGGGGAGATTGAAATCCACGACCGGGCCGGCGGCCCATGCAGCCGGGATCCATAGCGCCGTCACCGCGAGGATTGTCCTCAGATCCGGGTGTGTGCTCAAAATCCGTGTGTTCCCTGACGTCGAGTCATAGTCTGCCACGCCGGGGGGCACATGGGTGAGACGCGGCCCGTAGTCCTAGGCGGCCGCGCGGCGGCCCATCACGCCCCAGCGCCGCAGCCAGGCTTCGATCCCGGCATATTCCAGGAGCTCGCCGGCGCCGGTCGCGATGCGGGTGGCCCTGCCGGAGAGCACCTCGGCCAGGCGCGCGCGGTCGATGATCCCTTGACGCACCAGCTCGCCGTCCAAAAGCAACTCCCGCAGGAACGGGCGGTTGTGCTCGAGGGTGAGGCGCAGATGCTCTTCAATGCCCCCTTTGTGACGGCGGTTACGAATCTCGGGCGGCAGGTCGTGGTAGAACGCCCGGCGGGCAATGGCGCGGTCCCATCCGCCCTGGGTCAACACATAGGTCGGGATGCGCAGGCACAGCTCCATGAGCGGTTGTGAGCAGAGCGGTGAGATCCGCTCCGCCTCTCCTTCGTGTCCGAGCGGATCGTAGAAGTCGAACGGCTGGCTGATCTGGTGGGCGTGCCACAGCTTGCCGCTCGGAGCACCCCGTGGATGGCGCAGCAGCGGATGGAGGAATGCAGCGCTGCGCCTCGCCTCCTCGATCACTGCCGGCACGAGAAGCGGCCGCATCCGCCCGGCCTCCTGAAGGACGCTCCAACGCTGCTGGGCGAGATATCCCGAAGCCGCCCCGCCCAACACCCGCCACACCGAGATCTGATCCATCTGCGCCGCATCGAGCGCCACCTTGAGGACACCGGGCCGCAGCCCGCGGCGGTGCAGGAAATCGCCCGGCGCCCACTCGGCGCGCTCCTGATAGAAGAGCTGATCTCCCCCATAACCGATGAGCACCGCACCGGCGCCGCATTCGGTGGCCAGGTGTGCATCGAGCCGGCTGTGCTCGAGGAAATAGGGATAGTTGGTCGGCTCCGGGGCGCGGTGGATGGTGAGCAGCGGTTGCAGGCTGAAGGATGAGTCGCGTGGGCGCTCGATGAGTCCGAGCCCGGCCTTGGCGGCCGCAGCGCGCGCGAAGGCGCGCTCATCGAGGTCTGCCCCCAGCGGGTAGTAATGAAAGCAGGTGACCTGCGGGCGCGACGGGGCATCGGCGAGGCACGCGAGCAGAATCGAGGAATCGAGTCCACCGGAAAGCGAAAGCAGCACGTGATCGTAGCGAGAGGCCCATGCATGCACGGCGTCCCGTACGCACTGTCGCATTGCCGCTGCCGCCGCCTCGGGATCCTCGATCACTTCGGTGTTGGCGATCTTGAGCGGATCCCAGTAGAACAAGCGCTTCGAGGCGCCTGCGCGTGTCTCCACGCACTCGCCGGCGAGCACCTGGGTCACTGCGCGCAGAGCGGTTCCCGGGGAGTGCTCGCGCAGAAAGCAGACCGTCGCGATGAGGTATGGCCAGTTGACCTCCAGGGGGGTCTCGAGGACATCCACGATGTCCTCGATCCAGGAGAAGTACACGTCGACTCCGCGGCAGCGCACGAGATAACACGGCAGCCCGCCTGAAGGATCGCGCAGCACCCATGTGGCGGCCGCGCCGTCATCGTGCAGGAAGGCGACGTAGCGCCCCCAGAAGCTTTCGATCAGATGGCGGCCGTCGCTGTCGAGGATCGCGCGGCTGTCAGCTTCGCCGAGAGCCCTGGGCGCCGCCACGGAGACTCCCTCCTGCGAGCGCGCGAAGAGCGTGCCCAGCACGACGCCGCCACCGTCGTCCAGAAGGTAAGCTGCGCACGCATCGCTGGCGGCACCCAGATGGCGCACCTCCACACCCTTGCCGTGCAGTGCGACGCGCCAGCCCTGCCCCGTCGCGCAATGGCTCGCCAGTAGGGCCTGCGCAGATTCCCTGCACACGGCGTCGCCGTCGTTCCACACGCAAGCCACGTAGCGGAACATGAGGTCCTACACGACCAGAATGGGCGAGTACTGCCGCACCCGATCCGGTACGTCATTGAGCAGGAGCTCGCCCTGCTGGATCCAACAGTGGGCGTCGAACGGCTCCATCTTGACTCCAAACACCCAGTCGGGACAGATGCCGTCTGCGTTGAGGAAGTGCAGCAGGGTCAGCGAGTCGAGCAGGCAGGCGGCCCGCAGGCTATAGAAGACCGGCCGCAGCCGCGTAAACGCCGTCACCAGCGAGCGCAGGCGGACCGGATCGGCCGGCCGCAGGCCGCGCGCCGTCAGGCGCGCCTTGCGATCGCGCATCGCCTCCACGATCGACTGGATCGGGCGCAGCTTCAAGGAGAGCTGCGCCTGCAGGCAGCTGCAGCCGAATCGCCAGAGCTGAGCGGCGCCCGCCTGCGGGCGCGCATCGAGATCGAACTCGATCAGGGAGCGCTGCGGGCGGATGGTTGCGACGGGAACTGCGTGCTTGCCGACATGCGGATCGGTAACGAGCATCCCGTGTGCGAGCATCTGTGATACGAGAGGGTCTGCGCCATCAGCCACGTCGTGCGGCAGATCTGACGCCTGCATCGCACCAACGGGCCAACCGCGCACCCAGGGAGCCAGACGATGTCCGGGCACGACCGCCACGTACTTGTCGCGCTCGAGGTCCATGAGGACCACGTGTTGCCCGCTGATGCACGGATACACGTGCGGAGCGAGAAGATACGGCTGCATCCCATTCCCCCCCGGCCTTGCCGAGGCGCCGAGTGCGCGCATTGTCGAAGTGCCATGCCCCAAAAGTCAATCGCGGCGCGGCCGTGGGAAACACCCACAACAAAGTCTTTGCCTGCGGCAAGTCAGGGCCGGAAGGGTCCTGAGCGGCGCCTCGGCAGTGCCGGCCGGGGCCGGACTGCCGTTGGCCGCTCATGCCGCCGGGTATCACTGTTGCTACGTGCCGACGTCGTGACGATCGCATGCCCCGATTGCGGTGCTCTGGAGGAGATTCCGCGGCTGCTGCGGCGGGACACCGCCGTCTGCGTCCGCTGCCAAAGCGACCTCGAGAAGACCAACGGCCGCAGCCTCGGCGCGGCGCTCGCCTGCTCGTCCGCGACACTGCTGTTGCTGGTGCCGGTCAATGTGGTGCCGCTGCTGCGGGTGGACCTGTTCGGCATGCACTCCGAGAACATCACCGCCCTGGGCGTGGCGCAGCTCTGGGGTCGGGGTTGGGTCTGGCTGGCCGGACTCAGCGCGCTGTTCGTCATCGTGCTGCCCTTCCTGCGCTTTGGCCTCCTGTCGACGGTGCTCGCGGCGCTCAGACTCAACCGCCGGCCGTCCTGGCTCGGGCCGGCATTCCGCTGGTCGCTGTGGCTCGATCCGTGGGCGATGTTGGATGTCTATCTGCTCGCCGGCTGCATCGGTTACTACCGTCTGATCCAGATCGATCAGGCGCACCTCACGATCGAGCTCGGCGGCGCCTGTTTCATTGCGGCGGCCTTCCTCACCATGCTCTCGCGCGCGACCCTGGATCCGCGCACCGTCTGGCGGGCCATCGGCGGGGAGACGCGCGCCGCGGGGAACGAGCGAGTGTTGGGATGCACGACCTGCGACCTGGTGCAGCCGCTCTCCCGGGAAGGCAATCGCTGCCCGCGCTGCGGCGCGCGGCTGCGGGTGCGCAAGCTCGATGCCGCGGCCTGGACCGCAGCGCTCCTCATCGCCGCGCTGGTGCTCATCTTCCCGGCCAACCTCTATCCGATGAACATCTCGAACCATCTCGGCCAGCAGGAGCGCTACACGATCATGACGGGCGTGCAGATCCTGTTCCAGAGCGGCCTCTGGCCGCTCGGCGTGTTGATCTTCTGCACCAGCATCCTGACGCCGGCGGCGAAGATATTCGCCCTCGGCTGGTGCGTACTGTCGGTCTGGCGCGGCTCGCGCCGGCACCTCGTCGCCAAGACGCGGGTGCTGCGGGTCATCGCCGAGATGGGACGGTGGTCGAAGACCGATCCTTTCGCGATCGTCTTTTTCGTGCCGCTCGTCCATTTCGGCTCGCTCGGCTCGGAGGACGCCGGCTGGGGCGCAACCGCCTTCATGATGATGACCTTCCTCACCATGGTTGCCTCGGTGACCTTCGACCCGCGCCTCATGTGGGACGTCGCGGGAAGCGGAGCACGATGAGCGAGCCTGCGGAAGACACCGGTCACGGCCGACCTGGAAGTCCCGGACGGGTCCAGGCGGGCGTGCGACATGGCTGGTGGCCGGGCTGGATCTGGGCGATCCCGATCGCGGCGCTCCTCGTCGTCATCTGGCTCGGTGCGCGCGCGCTCTTCGCCGGTGGGACGAGCGTCACCATCCGCTTCACCGATGCCCATGAGATGAAAGAGGAGAACACGGACGTCGTCCTTCGCGGCGCGCAGGTGGGTCATGTCACGAGCGTCAAGCTCAACGACGACGGTACAGCCGTCATCGTGAAAGCATCCATCGATCAGGAGGCGGAGAAGTTCCTGACCACCGGGACGCGCTTCTGGCTGCGCGGCGCCAAACCCTCATTCAACGACCTCTCATCGCTGGGCTCACTCCTTTCCGGCCCGACGATCGTCATGGACCCCGGACCCGGCAAGGAATCTCGGCATTTCCTCGGTCTCGAGCGTGCGCCCCTGGTACCCACGACCGCCGCCCGCCCGCTCCTTTACGAGGTTTCTCTCGAGGCCGAAGCAGGCTCGCTCTCGGGCGGGGACCCGGTAACCCTGCGCGGCTTCACCGTGGGCGAGGTACGGGATGTCGGCTTCGCCTATGATCCCGGAACGGGTGAGATCTCGACCCCGGCCACCCTCGCCCTCTATCCATCGCTCTTCCACGCCAGAGGCGCCGATGCCGCCCCAACCGCCACCGCGGTGTCGACTGAGCTCGGACTTCTCATCCGCAAGGGGATGCGCGCCCGCCTCGCCCGCAATCCGCCTCTCCTCGGCAGCTACCAGGTGAGCCTCGAGATGGTGCCGGGCGCCCCGGCGCCCGCCGGGCCGGCCACGGTGGATGGCATGCCCCAGATTCCGACGGCGCCGGGCGGCAGCATCACGAGCATCATCGACCGGATCAACAAGGTGCCGATCGAAAGCATCGCGCAGAATGCCCTGAAGACCACCCACAATCTTGCGGGGCTGACCTCCTCACCGAAGCTGAAGGATGCGATAGTGCAGCTCGATGCCGCCCTACGCGAGATCCACAGCACCACCGCCAAGGCCGGACCGCAGGTCACGGCCCTCAC
>DASUHA010000045.1:0-93962 GCA_036273735.1 Steroidobacteraceae bacterium
GCCCCGATGAAGCCCTGCTAGGATGTCGCCGCGGTCCGATGAACAATAAAAGCAATGATCCGGCCGCAGTCATCCTTCGAAGCGTCCAAGGACGCCTCGGAAGTCAATCAAATATTAGGATTTAAGTTATTGAAATATAAAGAATTATTGGTGCCCGGAAGAGGACTCGAACCTCCACGGAGTTACCCGCTAGTACCTGAAACTAGTGCGTCTACCAATTCCGCCACCCGGGCAGGCCGCTCGGAATGCCCTTCGCGGGCGCGCGCAATCTACGCAGGGGGTAAGGAGCTGTCAATTGAAAGCGCGTAGAGGCAAGTTTGGGCGCCGTGACCGTAAGGTTGGCCCTCATCCGAAAAGCAGCTCAGCGGCGCGTAAAGGCGCGCGTGACGGACACGCAGACGGGCAGGGCGACGGCAGAAGCAGGATGGAGGCGGGAGGCCGTCCTCGCAAGGAGAAGAGCAAGCGCGGGTCGCAGGGGGTGGGGCCGGCGAGGGTGTCGCACTCCGCTGGCCGGGTCGCGGGTGCCGCACACCACGGTGGCCTCGTCGAGGGTCACGTCAGCGCTCACAGAGCCGGCTATGGCTTTCTGCGCGTCGAGGGAATGAAGGACAGTGTCTTCCTGCCACCACCTGAAATGCGCGGTGTGGTGCATGGGGACCGGTTGCGCGTTCGACTCTCGCGCGATGCGAGCAACCGTTGGTCGGGATCCGTAGAGCAGGTCGTCGAGCACGGCGTCAACGCGTTCCTCGGCACGGTGGAAGTCCTCGGCCGCACTGCGTGGGTGACGGCCGCCGATCGCCGCCTGCAGCTTCGATGCGCCGTCGCGCACGATGCGCTCAACGGGGCGCGAAACGGCGAGTGGGTCATCGCGCGCATCACGAGACACGGAGGCGCGGCGAGAGCTGCACAGGCGCGAATCGAGAAGCGGCTCGATCCCGACCGCCCGGTCGAGCTCGCAACCGAAGCGGCCATAGCGCGTTTCGACCTGCCGCACGAGTTCTCGCCCGAGGCATTGCGCGAGGCTCAGGCGTGGGGCGATCGCGTCGATCCGCGCGAAGCGGAGGGGAGGGAGGACCTGCGGCAATTGCCACTCGTCACAATCGATGGTGAGGATGCGCGCGATTTCGACGATGCCGTCTATGCCGAGCCCCACCCCGCCGGCTTTCGCCTGATCGTCGCGATCGCGGATGTCAGCCATTACGTGCGGCCGGGTACCGCAGTCGACACGGAGGCGCTGGAGCGGGGTACGTCAGTATATTTCCCCACTCGCGTGCTGCCGATGCTGCCCACGGCTCTCTCCGATCACCTCTGTTCGTTGGCTCCGAAAGTGGATCGGCTGTGCTTCGCGGCCGACATGGTGATCAGCAGGACGGGCGCACTCAAGTCCGCGCGGTTCTATCCAGCGGTCATGCGATCGGCGGCGCGACTCACGTATACCGTAGCCAACGCGGCGCTGTTCGAAGGACGCCCTGCTGCGCGTGCGGAGTTGGGAGAGCTGTTGGAGCCGCTGCTCGTGCTGGTGGATGTCTATCGGGCCCTGCACAAAGCCCGTAGCAAGCGCGGCGCACTCGACTTCGATGCGGCCGAGGCGGAGTTCGTGATCGACTCCGCGGAACGCGTCCGTGGAATAGAGCTGCGCACCCGTAATGATGCCCACCGCCTGATCGAGGAATGCATGATCCTCGCGAATGTCGCAGTCGCGGAGGAGCTCGAGAAGACGCGTACTCCGACTCTGTATCGGGTGCATGGCCAGCCGGAGCCCGAGAAACTCGACAGATTGACGAGTACTCTTGCGGCGCTCGACATCGAGGCGCGGCTGCCGGAGACGGTCACGACGCGGGACCTTCAGGCCATTGCCCGACGGCTGGGTCACACCGCGGAGCGTCCGTTCATCGAGTCGCTCATCGTCCGTGCCATGCCGCAGGCCGTGTACCAGCCGGCCAACATCGGGCATTTCGGGTTGGCATTGAAGCACTACGCGCACTTCACTTCACCCATCCGGCGCTATCCCGACCTGGTGGTGCATCGCACGCTGAAGGCGCTCATAGGTGCCCGGGGCGGGGCAGGACAGCGCTATGAGTTACCGCAGCTCGCCGGCCTGGGTGACGGCACCTCGAAGCTCGAGAAGCGCGCCGATGAGGCCGATCGCTACGTAGCGACCTACCTCAAATGCAGCTACCTGCGCGAGCGTATCGGCCAGACTTTCCGGGGCCTCATCACGACCGTCGTGGAGTTCGGCTGCTTCGTGCAGATCCTCGATGTCACAGTGGACGGCTTGCTGCACCTCGACAACCTGCGCGATGACGACTACGAGATGGAAGAGCACGGCCACGGCTGGCGCGGCAGGCGGACGGGGCGGCGGCTGCGCACCGGCTCTCACGTCAGAGTCATCGTGACGGCCGTCAATCCCATCGAGGGATTGGTCGATCTCGATCTGGCCGTCGAGCCGTGAAGGGCTCTGATGTGTCGAAGCCGCAGGGCTCACAGACCATCTATGGCCTGCATGCCGTGCGGGTGATGCTCCAGAAGCACCCACAGCGCGTGAGTACGGTGCGGGTAGCTGAGCGCCGCGATGACCCCCGCGTCCGCGAGATCGATGAGCTTGCCCGCCGGAGTCAGATCCCGGTGCAGCGAGTGGATGCTCAGGTCCTCAGGCAGAAGGTGGGCGATGTCAGTCATCAAGGTGTTGCGGCCGACGTCAGCCCGCTGCCGCCCTGGTCGGAGGACGACCTCGTCATCGCTGTGCAAGCCGCCGCTCAGGTAGCGGAGCAGCCCGTCATCCTTGCCCTCGACGGAGTGCAGGATCCTCACAATCTGGGTGCATGCCTGCGTACGGCCGATGCCTGCGGTGCGCTTGCCGTCGTCGTCCCTCGCGATCGAGCGGCGCACGTCACACCCGTCGTTCGGAAAGTCGCGGTAGGGGCGGCGGAGACGACCCCCGTTGTCACCGTCACCAATCTCGTGCGCGCTTTGAAGCTCCTCAAGGAGGCCGGCCTATGGGTCATCGGGGCGGACGCTGACGCCGCAAAGCGGGCCGATGAGGTGGATTTCAAGGGTGGGGTCGTGCTGGTCCTCGGGGCCGAGGGCGCCGGCCTGCGGCAACTGACGCGGCAGACGTGCGACTGGGTCGTCCGGCTGCCTCAGCTCGGGGCGGTCGAGAGCCTCAACGTCTCGGTAGCGGCCGGAATGCTGCTCTATGAGGTGGTACGCCAGCGCGCGAGGTGATCCTGCCCGTCGGCAGGGGCCTCGTTGCAGTTCTGCCGGAGTTTCAGTATTCTGCGCCCCCCTTTTCGAGGGGTCGCGCCCGTGCCTTCCGGCGGGCGGATTCTCCTTGCCGCACCCGCATCAGCCTCGCGACGGGCGGCTTCCATCCGTAAGGAGGACATATGAGGCACTACGAAATCGTATTCCTGGTCCACCCCGATCAGAGCGAGCAGGTGCCCGCAATGATCGAGCGCTACAAGGGCATGATCGCCGCCGGCTCCGGCCGCGTGCATCGTCTCGAGGATTGGGGGCGGCGACAGCTCGCCTATCCCATCGCCAAGGTCCACAAGGCGCACTACGTGCTCATGAACATCGAGTGTGACCAGAAGACTCTCGGTGATCTTACGGGCGCCTTCCGCTTCAGCGATGCGGTGCTTCGCCACCTGGTCGTGAACATGGACACTGCGGTGATCGAGCCCTCGCCCATGGCCAAAGTGGCCGACGAGGAGGGCGAAGCCGGTGGCCGCCGGCGCGAGCGTCCGCGCGATGAGTCCGGCTCCGTTCCGGACGGCGACCTCGGCGGCGAGAACCTGTAACAGGAATCAGAAATCATGAACAGCAGAGCACCCGGTCCCTCCGACAGAGGTGACAGAGGAGATAGAGGCGACAGAGGCGGCGGTGGTGGCGGTAGCGGCGGGGGTGGCGGCGGCCGCTTCTCGCGCCGCAAGAAGTTCTGCCGCTTCACGGCCGAGGGCGTCACGCACATCGACTACAAGGATCTCGGTACCCTGAAGGGTTATGTCTCCGAGACCGGAAAGATCGTGCCCAGCCGCATCACCGGTACGAAGTCCTTCTATCAGCGCCAGCTCGCGGTCGCGATCAAGCGCGCGCGCTTCCTGGCGCTGCTGCCCTACACCGATCAGCACTGAGGCCGGCGCAATGGAAGTCATTCTGCTGCAGAAGGTCGCCAACCTCGGCAACATCGGCGATAAGGTGAAGGTGAAGTCCGGGTTCGGGCGCAACTACCTGTTGCCCGAGGGCAAAGCGACTCTCGCCACGCCCGATAACATCGCGCGTTTCGAGGCGCGTCGCGTGGAGCTCGAGCGCATGGCGCGCGAGCACCTCTCCTCCGCGGAGGAACGTGCGACGGCGATGAAGGATTTCAAGCTCGTGATCTCTGCCAAGGCCGGCACCGAAGGCAAGCTCTTCGGCTCGATCGGTACCAGCGACATCGCGGAAGCCTGCTCGCAGGCGGGCTTCAAGGTGCAGCGCAGCGAAGTGCGGTTGCCCAACGGGCCGCTTCGGACGCTCGGCGATCACTCTGTGACGCTACACCTGCACGCCGACATCGACGTGCCGCTTGCGGTGTCGATCGTGGCTGAAGAGTAGCTTTCGGCTCACCAGGAATATCCCGCCGGTGGCCGGTCCCGCCAAAGCGCGTCGCGAGCGCGGCTCGGTCACCACGGTGGATACGCCCACACCGCCGCACTCCATCGAGGCTGAGCAGGCCGTGCTCGGCGGCCTGCTGCTCGATGCCAGCGCATGGGATCAGGTGGCCGACGCGATCAACGACAGGGACTTCTACCGTCCCGACCACAGGCTGATTTTCGAAGCGATCGGCGCCCTGGCAGGCGCCGGTAAACCCTGCGACGTCGTCACGGTCTCCGAGCAGCTCGACCGCACCGCAAATTTGGACGGGGCTGGCGGTGTCGCCTACCTCAGCTCGCTGGCAAGGGATACTCCCACCGCTGCGAACGTCCGTGCCTATGCCGACATCGTGCGAGAGCGCTCGCTTCTGCGGCAGCTCATCCAGGCCGGCACCGAGATCGCGTCCGCCGTCTTCAACAACGAAGGGGAGACCGCCCGCGAGCTGGTCGACCGCGCTGAGCAGAAAGTCTTCGAGATCGCGGAGGAGGGGTTTCGCGGGCGGCAGGGATCTGTTGCAGTCCGCAATCTCCTGCCGCAGGTCATCGATCAGATCGATGAGTGGCACGCCAACCCGGGAAAGTTGCGCGGCTTGCCGACCGGCTTTACGGATTTCGACAAGATCACGGGCGGCCTGCGACCCGGCGATCTCGTGATCGTCGCCGGCCGGCCATCGATGGGTAAGAGCACTCTCGCGGTCAACATGGCCGAGTACGCTGCCGTACACCACGCAAAACGTGCCTCTGTCGCGATCTTCAGTCTGGAAATGCCATCCGATCAGCTCGTTACGCGCATGTTGGCTTCGATCGGTGGCGTGCACCTCGGCAGCCTGCGCAGTGGAAACATCTCTGACGACGACTGGGTGCGAATCACGAGCGCAACGAGCCAGTTATCGGAATCGAAGGTCTTCATCGATGAAACCCCTGCTCTGACTCCGACGGAGCTGCGGGCCAGAGCCCGGCGCATCAAGCGTGAGCACGGCCTCGACCTGGTGGTCGTCGATTATCTGCAGCTCATGACGGTCCCGGGCACCAAGGAAAATCGCGCAACTGAAATCGGCGAAATCTCGCGCGGACTCAAGGTCCTCGCGAAGGAGCTGGCGGTGCCGGTCATCGCGCTCTCGCAGCTCAATCGCGCAGTCGAGCAGCGCGAGCACAAGAAGCCTGTTATGTCAGATCTGAGAGAATCGGGCGCGATCGAGCAGGATGCAGACATGATCCTCCTGATCTATCGCGAGGAAGTCTACGACAAGAACACCACGAAGAAGGGCGTCGCGGAGATCGACCTCGTCAAGCACCGCAACGGCGAGATCGGCACTTTCCTCCTCACCTTCCAGGGCCAGTTCACCCGCTTCGCCAACTACGCGCCGGATGCCTATGCGGAGGGCGTGCTCAGGTGAGCCGTCTGATCCGAGCGGTGATCGATGCCGGCGCGCTGCGGCACAATGTCAGAACCATTCGCGAACGCGCACGCGGCGCCCGAGTCATGGCCGTGGTCAAGGCCAACGCGTACGGACACGGTCTCGTGCCGACAGCGCTCGCCTTGGCGGAGGTAGACGCCTTCGCGGTAGCGCGGCTGGAGGAAGGCCTCGCGCTGCGTGCCCAGGGTATCACTCATCCGATCGTGCTGCTGGAAGGGGTGTTCGCGACCGAGCAGGTGTTGGAGGCCGCACGACACGGGTTCGATCTCGTGGTGCACGATGCGCTGCAGATCGAGATCCTGGAGGAAGACCCCGGACCGCATCGGTTCGTGCTCTGGATCAAGATCGACACCGGCATGAACCGCCTGGGCTTCCGCCCGAGCGAGTTTCCGGCCGCCCTCGAGCGGCTGCGCAACCTCAAACCCGCGCCCCTCGAGATTCGCCTGCTGACGCATCTTGCGCGCGCGGACGAGCCCGATAACCTCATGACCGCCGAGCAGGTCGCGCGCTTCAAGGAGGCGATCCGCGGCCTCGACTGTGCGATCAGCATCGCCAACTCCGCGGGCCTCTTCAGCGAGCAGCATCTCGGCTGTGACTGGGTGAGGCCGGGCCTGGCGCTCTATGGCGCCTCACCCTTCGCCGACCGGACCGGCGCGGATCTCGGCCTGCGGCCCGTGATGAGCCTGGAGACTTCGGTCATTGCCGTGCGCCAGGTGCCACGCGGGGAGAAAGTGGGATACGGCGGCACCTGGCAGGCGCAGCGCGATTCCAGGGTGGCCATTGTCGCTGCCGGCTACGGCGATGGGCTGGCGCGCGGGCTTCCCAACGGCACGCCCGTCCTCATCGACGGCCACCGGGCTCCGCTCTGCGGCCGCGTGTCGATGGATATGATCGCCGTGGACGTAACGGAAGTGCCGGGCGTGCTGGTTGGCGCGCCGGTCGTGCTCTGGGGTAAAGGCTTGCCCGTCGAGGAGATCGCCCGCCGCGCGGGTACGATCCCCTACGAGCTCCTCTGCGGAGTCAGCCAGCGCGTCCCGCTCGAGCTACGCTGATCTCAGGTCGGGCGGCGTCCAGAAGCAAACGACTAAGCGACCCGAGGCCGCCCTCGGGTCGCGTTGTCAAATGAGTCATGCGGCTGGCCGCTAAAAGCGCCGCAGGCGACTTTTAGCCAGTCAATTAAAGAAAAAACCCATCTTGACGCCCGCCAGCTGGATGACGTCATTGTCGCTCAGCTTCGTCGCCTGCGACCCGATCGGTGTGCCGTTCACCAGCGGGAAGTCATCGGGCTTGCCGCTGTCGACGTGCACGATGTAGTAGCCCTCGCCGCGGCGCGTGATGGCGGCGACCTGCACGCCAGGCCTGCCGAGGGTCGTCAGCGCCTTGGTGATCTCGAGCTCGCGGCCCGCGAAGGCGCCCGAGAGCACCTGCAGTTTCGCCTTCTTCAGCGCCGCCCCATCGGCGATTGCCCGACTCCGGGCGGCCGACGCGCTGGCGGTCCCGGTAGCGGCGGCGACGGGCGGAGCGGGCTCGCCATCGATCACCTGTGACTGGCCGACGATGGTGCGCAGCTTCTCGACCGGCCGGGCCGAGGGCTGGATCACCATCGTCTTCTCGAAGTCGTCCTGCTGCTCGTCGTCCTCGACGAAGCGCAGCTGATGATGGCCGACGGTGATGACATCGCCGTGCTGCAGCGCGTGCTTCTTGATCAGCTTGCCGTTGACGTACGTGCCGTTGGTGCTGTTAAGGTCCTCGAGGAACGAGTCGTTGAGGATGTTGATGATGAGCGAGTGATGCCCGCTCACCGCCGCGTTGTCGATCCGGATATCGTTATCCGGCAGCCGGCCGATGGTGTAGCGCTCCTTGTTCATGTTGTATTCCGCCATCACCTGGCCGTCCAGGCTCAAGACCAACCTTGCCATGTTATTCGCCTCTCACCGTGTCAGCCGAACCAACCCAGGATCTTGTCGAAGATGCGCGTGCGTGCCGGAAATGGGTCGAGCACGTGTGCCATCAGCACGGAAATGTTATCCCGGCCCCCGTTGTCATTGGCCAGTTGAATCAGTTGCTTCGCAACGTTGTCAAGATTAGCACCAAAGGTGCTTATGGTTAAATGGATATCATCATCCTCGACCATGTCCGAGAGACCGTCCGAGCAGAGCATGTAGACCTCGCCCTTCTGCACCGGAACCTCCTGGATCTCCACCTCCACGTTCGGCTCGACGCCGAGCGCGCGGGTGACGTAGTTCTTGTTCGCCGCCCGCTGCGCCTCCTCGGCGGAGTAGAAGCCGCGATCGACCAGCTCCTGCAGCAGCGAGTGGTCCATCGTCACCTGCTCGAATTTGTCGTTGCGCTGCCGGTACATGCGCGAGTCGCCGACGTGCGCGATCGTAACCCTGTTGTCGAAAAAGAGCGCCGCCACGACCGTCGTGCCCATGCCCTCGCATTGCGGCTGCGTGCGTGCGGTCTGGTAGATGATCTTGTTGGCCCGGTGGATGGCATCACGCAGGATGATGCTCGGGCGGGAGAGGTTTGCGCCGCGATCGTGGACGCTCATGTCCTCGCGCTCCACCTGCTCGCGCACCAGGCTCACGATGGTCTTCACCGCGATGCCGCTCGCCACCTCACCCGCGTTGTAGCCGCCCATGCCGTCGGCTAGCACGAGCAGCCCGATGTCGGGATCCAGGGCGATGGTGTCCTCATTGTGCTCGCGTATCTTGCCCGTATCGGTCAGGCCGACGATGCGCAGCTTGCCTTTTAAGCTCATGCCGTCGATTTCGGCTCTCTATAATTTGTGACGCGCATCACCATCCCGTCCCCGACTGGGGCGGGCATAAGCTAGCATTGCCGTCGGTTGAGTCCGAGCGCCTGGTCACAAACCGGCCATCCCGGTCCTCCCCCGGCGCGCATCCTAGCTCAACCCGGCCCAACTGGTTCGTGAAGCGTATCCATGCCTCGTCCAATCTTCGTCTTCGTTTGCAGCGCCTGCGGGGGTGAAACCCTGAAATGGCAGGGCCAATGCCCGGCCTGCGGGGAGTGGAACTCGCTCGAGCAGCGGGCCGTCCGGGGGGCGGGCACCGCGAGGGGCGGGGGTCAGGGCGCAACCGGTGCCGGGTCGGCCGGTGCAGCTCCGGTGCCCCTGGCCGGCGGCAAGGCGCTCGACCTCGACCGCCTGCCGAGCGGGCAGGGCGAGCTCGACAGGGTTCTGGGAGGCGGCATCGTCCCCGGGTCGGTTACCCTGCTCGGCGGCGACCCCGGCATCGGCAAGTCCACTCTGCTGCTGCAGGTGGCGGCGCATGTTGCCGGTGCGAGGGCCGTCGTCTACGCAAGCGGAGAGGAGTCTGTCTCGCAGGTCGCCCTTCGCGCCCGGCGGCTCGGCCTCACGGCGACCCCGCTCGAAGTGCTGGCCGAGACCGATCTGCAATCCATTCTCGATCAGGCTACCGGACGGCGGGCCGCCCTTCTGGTGGTCGACTCCATCCAGACGGTGCAGTCGGCCGCAGTTACCGCCAGTGCAGGCGCTGTCTCCCAGCTCAGGGAGTGCACCGCGGAGCTCGTCCGCTTCGCCAAGTCCAGCACGACCGCCGTCATTCTCATCGGTCATGTCACCAAGGAGGGCGCGATCGCAGGTCCGCGGGTCCTCGAGCACCTGGTCGACACCGTGCTTTATTTCGAGAGCGAGGCCGGCAGCCGCTTTCGCATCGTGCGGGCCACCAAGAACCGCTTTGGTGCCGTCAACGAGCTCGGCTTCTTCGCGATGACCGAGGGCGGGCTGCGAGAGGTGCGCAACCCCTCCGCGATCTTCCTCGCGCGCGCACCGGAGCCGGCGGCGGGGAGCATAGTCACCGTCATGCGTGACGGCGGGCGGCCACTTCTCATCGAATTGCAGGCCCTCGTCGACCGCATGCGCTTCGGGGCGCCGCGGCGCATCGCGCAGGGGCTCGACGCCAATCGCCTGGCGATGCTGCTCGCGGTGTTGAGTCGCCACGCCGCCCTTTCGCTGCAGGAACACGATGTCTTCGTCAATGCGGTGGGCGGCGTCGAGATCGACGAGACCGCGTGGGATTTGCCCGTCGTGATCGCCCTCGCCTCGAGCCTCGCGGATCGTGCGGTGTCGGGCTCGCTCGTTTCCTTCGGAGAGATCGGACTCACCGGTGAAGTGCGTCCCGTCGCCTACGGGGAGGAGCGGTTGCGGGAGGCGCAGAAGCAGGGGTTCCGGGTGGCGGTCGTGCCACGCGAGAATGCCCCGCGCAAGCCGCTGGAGGGCATCGAGGTCATTGCGGTTGCCCGTATCGGTGAGGCCCTCGAGGCCGCTTTCAGCCGGAGCTCGCCGGGCTCAACGCCTCAGCCGGTGCCCGCGCGCGGACGGTCCTGATCGCGTTGTCGGCGATCTGCAGCACTTCGAACTGATAGGGGCCCACCCGCACTGCGGTCCCTGGCGAGGGAATGGTCTCCAACTGCTCGAGAAGGAGCCCGTTGAGGGTCTTTGGTCCGTCGGTGGGGAGCTGCCACTGGAGTGACCGGTTGAGCGCACGCAGCGTCGCGCTCGCGTTGATGATGAAGATGCCCCCGCCCTGCGGATGAATGTCCTTGTGGGTCACGGTTGCCGGGTCCGTGGTGAACTCGCCGACGATCTCCTCAAGGATATCCTCGAGCGTCACCAGGCCCTCGATATCGCCATATTCGTTGACGACGAATGCGAGCCGTCGCCGGTTGCGCTGGAAGTGGGAGAGCTGGGTGTTGAGGGCCGTGCCCTCGGGGACGAAGTAGGGCTCGCGGCCGCTTGCGATCTCGATCAGCCGCTCGCGTGTCAGAGTGCCGCGCGCGAGCTCGTGTGCGACCCGCTTCATGTGGAGGATCCCGATCAGATTGTCCAGGGCCTCGCGATAGATCGGCAGGCGGGTGTGGGGAGTCTGGCGCAGCTGCTCGAGAATCTCATCCCACGCCTCCTCGACGTCAATCCCGGCTATCTCCTGCCGCGGGATCATGATGTCATTCACGGTGACCTGGCCGAGGTCGAGAATGGAAAGCAGCATCTGCCGGTGCCGGGTCGGGATCATCGGTCCGGCCTCGGCGACGACTGTGCGCAGTTCCTCCGTGCTCAGCGTTTGGCTCGCGGGCTCGGCCTTCACCACGCCGACGATCCGCAGCAGCCCATAGGCCATCTTGTTGGTCACCCAGAGGGCCGGCCTTGCGATGAGCACCAGCGCGCGGTAGATGCGCGCGGTGTTGAGGGCGACCGACTCCGGATAAGTGGCCGCGTAGATCTTCGGCGCGAGCTCGCAGAAAACGATGACCGCCACCGTGAGCAAAACACCGGTGACCGGCACGGCATGGTGAAAACCCGTGCGCTCGGCGAGGAGCGTAGCGATCTCCGATGCAAAGACACTGGCCGCGGCCAGAATCACGAGATTGGCGCCAAGCCAGTCCTGGGGCTTCTGCAGCAGCCGCTCGAGAAGCTTTGCGGTCCCCTGACCCTCCTTGGCGCGGTGGCGGATACGGTAGCGGTTGACGGACAGCATCGCGACCTCCGTGCCGGAGGAGAAAGCGATGATCGAGAGCAGAGCCAGCAGGGCGATGAGGAGCAAAGGGGAGGACGGTGAGTCGTTCAATCTGAGTCCCTCGCAGTCCCAGGGGCTTCCAATATACTTCACTCATGTTCGATAACCTGAGCGCACGCCTCTCCCGTACCCTCGACAGCCTGCGTGGCCGGGGGCGGATCACCGAGGAGAACGTGGGGGATGCCCTGAGGGAGGTGCGCGTGGCGCTTCTCGAGGCGGACGTCGCCCTTCCGGTCATCAAGACCTTCATCGACGCCGTGAAGTCGAAAGCGCTCGGCGCCGAGGTGGCGCAGAGCCTGACGCCCGGCCAGGCATTCATCGGCATTCTTCACCGGGAGCTGGTCGAGCTCATGGGCGGGCACCGGGCGGGGTTCAACCTGCGTGCTCAACCGCCCCTGGTGGTGCTGCTCGCGGGACTTCAGGGCGCGGGCAAGACCACCACCGCGGCGAAGCTCGCGCGCTGGCTGACCGAGGAGCAGCGCAAGCGGGTGCTGATGGTCAGCACGGACGTGCGCCGTCCCGCCGCGATGCTGCAGCTCGAGCGCCTGGCGGCGCAGGTGAATGCACAGTATTTCGCGGCGGACGCCCAGTCCCCGCCGGCTTTGATCGCGACCGCAGCACTCGAACAGGCGAAGCGGGGCGTATTCGACGTGCTGATCGTCGATACGGCCGGGCGCCTGCACGTCGATGAGGCCCTCATGGAGGAGGTGCGCCAGATCGATCAGGCTGCCCACCCGGCAGAGCGCCTCTTCGTCGTGGATGCGATGGCCGGCCAGGATGCGGTGAATGCCGCCCGGGCCTTCGGCTCGGCGCTCGACCTCACCGGCATCATTCTGACGAAGGCCGATGGCGATGCACGGGGTGGTGCCGCGCTTTCCGTGCGCCACGTGACGGGTAAACCGATCGTTTTCCTCGGCGTCGGGGAAAAGACGGAAGCTCTGGAGCCCTTCGATCCGGAGCGCATGGCCACGCGCATTCTCGGTATGGGCGATGTCGTCAGTCTGGTCGAGCAGGTACATCGGCAGGTCGACCAGAAGGAGGCCGAGCGCCTGGCGCGCAAGGTAGTGAAGGGAAAGGCCTTCGACCTCACCGATCTCAGGATCCAGCTCCAGCAGGTACAGAAGATGGGCGGCCTCGGGGCCCTCATGGAGAAGCTGCCGGTCGCGGCGACGGCGAAGGCCGGCGTGTCGGCCGATCAGGGGGATCGCGAGCTTCGCCGCCAGATCGCGATCATCAACTCGATGACGCCGAGGGAGCGGCGTGCACCCGGTGTCATCGATGGCTCCAGGCGTCGGCGGATTGCTCGGGGAGCGGGCGTGCAGGTCCAGGACGTCAACCGGCTGATGAAGCAGTTTCTCGAGATGCAGCGGATGATGAAGAGCATGAAGGGCGGTCGGCTGCAGCGCCTGCTCGGGGCCTTCAAGGGCGGTCTGCCCCCCGGGCTCCCGCCGGCCCAATGATCCCCTCGCTTCGACTTTAAAGCAGCCGGGGAAACGCGTAGAATCCGCCCTCTTTTTTGGGTGGCTCCACGGGGCAGGGCGCGTCGCGTCCGGCAGTGGAGTGACCCGGCAACCATCGAGAGCGAAACGAAACATGGTGACCATTCGCCTGACGAGGCGCGGGGCGCGAAATCAGCCCTTCTATCACGTCGTCGTGACCGACAGCCGCAAGCGCCAGGGCGGACCCAGCCTCGAGCACGTGGGGTTCTTCAATCCCATCGCGCACCGCGGAGAGACGAAGCTCAAGCTCGATCTGCCGCGCATCGACTATTGGGTGGGCAAGGGCGCGCAGCCTTCGGAGCGGGTGGCATCGCTCGTGGCATCGTATCGTAAGCAGGCGACCGCCTGAGGAAGATACCGGCGCCCGTCTGAGACCCGCATTCGGGGGTACCAGCGTGCCGGAGAGCGGACCAGCCGGAGCGCCGCCGTCGATGCGCTGGGTGGAGCTCGGCAGGATTGGGGCGCCCTTCGGCCTCGCAGGGTGGGTGCACGTGTCATCCTTCACGGAGCCGGTGGAGGCGCTGCTCGAGTACCGCCAGTGGGCGCTGCGCCCGCAGGGGGGCGAGCGCCGCAGATGTCTGCTCATCGAGGGACGCGTGCAGGGAGAGCGTCTGGTCGTGCGCCTGGAGGGCATAGAGACCCGCGACAGCGCCGCGCTCCTCACCGGAGCCTGGGTCGAGGTCGAGCGGGAGGAGCTGCCGCCCACAGGTGATCGCGAGTACTACCGCGCGGACCTGATCGGGTTCGAGGTCGAGAACCTGGATGGAGTCAGGCTGGGCCGGGTAGCGTATTTCATGGATGCGCCCGCGGGGGCAGTCATGGTGGTGGAGGACCGGGAAGGCGCTACCGCCGGGCCGCGGGTGCCGGGCCGCCGCGAGCACTGGGTGTTGGCGGATCCGGAGCATTTGCGGCACGTGGACCTTGCTGCCGGCCGGATCCTGGTGGATTGGCCGGCGGAGCTGGAATAGGCGCTCCATGAAGATCGAGGTCGTCACGCTCTTTCCGGACATGATCGCCGGAGCGCTGCGCCACGGCGTGGTTGGCCGGGCGCTGGAGCGGGGACTGCTGGCGGTCGGTACCGAGGATCCGCGGGCGCACACGAGCGATGTGCATCGCACCGTGGACGATCGGCCCTACGGCGGGGGCCCGGGCATGGTGCTGAAGCCGGAGCCGACGCTCGCGGCCATTCGCGCAGCGCAGGCGCGCCTGCCCGAGGGAAGTCTACGGGTATGCCTGACGGCTCAGGGTGAGCCGTTCGACCAGGCGATGGCGCGGGAGCTGTCGGGACTCCCCGGTCTGCTCCTGGTCGCGGGCCGGTACGAGGGTCTCGATGAGCGGATCGTCGAGCTTGGGATCGATCGGGAGCTGTCGGTGGGCGACTATGTCCTTTCGGGCGGGGAGCTGCCCGCGCTCACGGTGATCGATGCCGTGGCGCGCCTGCTGCCGGGCGCGCTCGGGGACGAGCGCTCGAGCGGGGAGGATTCCTTCACCGCAGGGCTGCTCGACTGGCCGCACTACACGCGGCCGGAAGTATTCGAGGGCCGGGCGGTGCCGGCGGTACTATTGTCGGGCAATCACGCCGACATCGGCCGCTGGCGGCTGGCCCAGGCCGTGGCGCGCACCTGGCTGCGGCGACCGGATCTGATCGCTCGCCACGGGCTCACGCCCGAGGCGCAGCGTTTACTGAGCGAATTTCTCGCCGCAGGGGCGGCGCGGGATGAAAGATCGAGGATGAGAAAATGAGCAAGATCGTCCAACAACTCGAGAAAGAGCGCATGACCCGTGAGGTACCGGATTTCAAGCCGGGCGACACCGTGGTCGTACAGGTCAAGGTCGTCGAAGGCGACCGCGAGCGCATCCAGGCCTATGAAGGCGTGGTGATCGCACGCAGCAACCGCGGCCTCAATTCCTCATTCACCGTGCGCAAGATGTCACACGGCGAGGGCGTCGAGCGCGTGTTCCAGACCTACAGCCCCGCGATCAGCGACATCTCCGTCAAGCGCCGCGGCAACGTCCGCCGCGCCAAGCTCTACTATCTGCGGGATCTCTCGGGCAAGGCGGCGAGGATCGAGGAAAAGATCTGAGGGCCCGTTAGTCCTGCGCGCAGCGCATGAGAACAACCTTACGGGCGGTTCTGAGCGGCATCTGGCGCGGCCTCGATGGCCTGCGCCGGGTGCTGCATCTCATTCTGCTCATCGTCATCTTCGGCGTCATCCTTTGGGCGGTGAGCTCGTCGCTCCCGGGTGTCCCCGATCGCGCCGCACTCGTCGTTCAGCCACAGGGAAGCCTCGTTGAGCAGCTGAGTGGCGACCCTGTTCAGCGGGCCGTCGAGAACGCTCAGGGACAACAGCGTTCCGAGACGCTGCTCTGGGACCTCGTCGATGCCATTCGCGGCGCCGCGACGGACAAACACATCCGCGTCCTGGTTCTCGATCTCGACAAGATGCAGGGCGCCGGCCAGCCGATGCTGGAGGAGCTCGCGCGCGCCATCCAGAAGTTCCGCGCGAGCGGCAAGCCAGTCATCGCCTACGGCACCACCTTCGACCAGGATCAGTACTACCTCGCGGCGCAGGCCGACAAGGTCTACCTCGATCCCACCGGGTTCGTGATGATCGAGGGCTTCAGCCGCTATCCCCTCTATTTCAAGGGACTGCTGCAGAAGCTCGGCGTTGACGTCAACGTCTTTCGGGTGGGGACATTCAAGAGCGCGATAGAGATCTTCACGCGCAGCGACATGTCGCCGGCGGACAAGGAGCAGAGCCTCGCCTACCTGGATGCACTCTGGTCGAGCTATCAGAAGGCTTTGACCTCGGCCCGCAAGCTCCCGGCCGATGCCATCGACAACTACGTTCAATCGCTTGCGAAATCCGTAAGCGACGCCAGTGGGGATGCGGCCAAAGTCGCCCTGCAGGCAAAGCTCGTCACGGCCCTCGCGGACAACCTGCAGATGGAGCGGCAGTTGAAGGGTATGGTCGGTGAGGACAAGTCGGGGTCCTTCAACCAGATTTCCGCCGAAGACTACGCGCGGATCGTTCATGCACAGAAGAAGGTCCATGACGGCGACGGCAGTGCCGGCATTGGTGTCATTGTTGCTTCCGGCGACATCGCGGATGGCAAACAGCCGCCGGGCACCATCGGTGGAGACTCACTGTCGCAGCTGATCCGGCAGGCGCGCCTCGACAAGAACATCAAGGCCGTCGTGCTGCGCGTCGACAGTCCCGGCGGCAGTGTCGCCGCTTCGGAGGAGATCTATCGGGAGCTGGAGGCGCTGCGCGCTGCGGGCAAGCCGCTCGTGGTGTCCATGGGAGACCTCGCGGCGTCGGGCGGCTACTATATCTCCGCGCCCGCGAACCAGATCTGGGCGAGTCCGGCGACGCTCACGGGCTCGATAGGCATATTCGCCGTCATTCCGACCATCAATCAGACCTTGAGCAAGGTCGGCGTCAGCGTCGACGGCATCGGCACCACGCCGCTCGCCGGCTCGCTCACTATCGATCGGCCCCTCAGCAAGGAGGCGAGTGAGCTCGTACAGTCGCAGATCGACCGGGGCTACCAACAGTTCGTCGATCGCGTGGCGTCAGGGCGCCGGGAGACCCCGCAACAGATCGATGCAATCGGGCAGGGCCGGGTGTGGGCCGGCGCCGATGCGAGGCGGATCGGCCTGGTCGATCGCCTGGGAACTCTCGAGGATGCGGAGAAGGCTGCCGCAGAACTCGCCAAGCTGACGCAATATCACGTGGAGTTCATTCAACCGCATCTTTCGTGGGCAGAGCAGCTGTTTCAGCAGAGTCAGGTGCGCGCCACGGTGGCGGCGCTATCGCTCTTCCATGTTGACGCGCAGTCATTCGGGTTGGCCGAAGTCGCGAGCCGTCTCGACCCCGTGTCGAAGGATCTGAGGCAGCTCGCCCGCTTCAGCGTGCCGGGCCACCTCTATTCGTACTGCTTCTGTACAGCGACGAGCCACTGACCCTCAACAGCAAGTCAGTGCCGGTCGCACGGCGCGCATGGGCTGGCCGATCAACGGACACTGCTCCAGTCCATGATGACCTTCCCCGAGCGGCCCGAGCCCATGATGCTGAAGGCCTGAGCGTACTCCTGCACGGGTAGGTGATGGGTGATGATGGGCTCGAGCTTGAGTCCGCTCTGCAGTAAGCTCGCCATTTTGTACCAGGTCTCGAACATCTCGCGGCCGTAGATGCCCTTCAGCGTCAGGCCCTTGAAGATCACTTGATTCCAGTCGATGGACGTGTCCTCCGGCGGAATGCCGAGAATTGCGACCGAGCCGCCGTGGTGCATGGTGCGCAGCAGATCGCGAAAGGCCGCGGCATTGCCCGACATCTCGAGTCCGACATCGAATCCCTCCTGCATGCCGAGGTCCCGCATCGTCTGATCGAGCGACTCGCGCTGAACGTTGATGGCGCGCGTGGCGCCCATCTTCTTCGCCAGCTCCAGCCGGTAGTCGTTGACGTCGGTGATCACTACATGACGGGCACCGACGAACCGGGCGATCGCCACCGCCATGATGCCAATGGGACCGGCGCCAGTGATCAGTACGTCCTCGCCGACCATGTTGAAGGCGAGGGCGGTATGGGTCGCGTTGCCGAACGGGTCGAGGATTGAGGCGACATCGTCGCTGATCGAATCCGGCAACTTGAAGGCGTTGTCGGCAGGGATGGCGAGGTACTGCGCGAAGGCTCCGGGCCGGTTGACACCGACGCCGACGGTGTTGCGGCACAGGTGCCGACGCCCGGCGCGGCAGTTGCGGCAGTACCCACAGGTGATGTGCCCCTCGCCGGATACGCGATCGCCGGACTTGAAGCCCTTGACTTCGGAGCCGACCTCGACGATGCGGCCGAAGTACTCGTGCCCGACCTGCATGGGTACCGGAATGGTCTTACGGGCCCAGGCGTCCCAGTTGTAGATGTGCATGTCGGTGCCGCAGATCGCAGTCTTGCCGATCTCGATCAGCACGTCGTTGTGGCCGACCTTGGGCTCCGGCACATCGTCCAGCCAGATACCCGGAGCGGCTTCTTTTTTGACCAATGCTTTCAACGGATGCACCTCATTTTATCACCCCCAGCTCCTTGCCTACTGACCCGAATGCCTCGATGGCCTTGTCGAGCTGCTCGCGGGTGAGCGCCGCCGACATCTGGGTGCGGATTCTGGCCTGACCCTTCGGCACCACCGGGAAAGAAAAGCCGATCACGTAGACGCCGTGCTCGAGGAGGCGATCGGCCATGCGGCCGGCGAGGGCGGCATCGCCCAGCATCACGGGGATGATGGGGTGCTCGCCCGGTTTCAGGTCGAAACCGAGGCGCGACAGGCCGGCACGGAAATAGCCCGCATTCTCATGAAGCCGAGTGCGCAGCTCCGGTGAATGCTCGAGCAGATCGATGACCCGCAGCCCCACCGCGGCGACCACCGGGGGGATGCTGTTGGAGAAGAGATACGGTCGCGAGCGCTGCCGCAGCCACTCGACGATTTCCTTGCGCGAGGCGATGTAGCCGCCGCTCGCTCCGCCCAGCGCCTTGCCGAGCGTTCCCGTCAGAATGTCGATTCGCGCGGCGACGCCACAGTGCTCCGGGGTGCCGCGCCCGCCCGGTCCCATGAATCCCGTGGCGTGCGAGTCATCGACCATCACCAGCGCGTCATAGCGATCCGCCAGCTTGCAGATCGCCGGCAGGTTGGCGACGATGCCATCCATCGAGAAGACACCGTCGGTGGCGATGAGTCGCGTCCGCGCGCCGCTTGCTTGCTTGAGGCACTCCTCGAGCTCTGCCATGTTGTTGTTGGCATAGCGGTGGCGCTGCGCCTTGCAGAGACGGATGCCGTCGATGATGCTGGCGTGATTGAGCGCATCGGAAATGATGGCATCACGCTCATCGAGCAGCGTCTCGAAGAGACCGCCGTTGGCATCGAAGCAGGAGGAGTAGAGGATGGCGTCCTCGGTGCCGAGGAAGCGGCTGAGGCCCTCCTCGAGCTGCTTGTGCACCGTCTGCGTACCGCAGATGAAGCGCACGGAGGCCATGCCGAAGCCGAGCCGGTCGATGGCGCGGTGGGCCGCCTCGCGGATTGCCGGGTGATTGGCGAGTCCGAGGTAGTTGTTGGCGCAGAGGTTCACCACCTCGCGCTCTCCCGTACGGACCACCCCTCCCTGGGGGCTCGCGAGTACGCGCTCGCCCTTGTACAGACCCTGTTCCTTAAGTCCTGCGAGATCGGAGCGCAGGCGCTCGAGCAAGGCTGGCGTCATGCGGGGAATTATACCCTGCCGGCGCCGTCAGGCTCGGCAGCAGCGGTAATCGGCCCATTAGGGCCGTGCCGGCGCATCGCCCCATCGCGTAGGCCTTGGGCATTGGCCGCCCGTCAGTCAGGCTGATCGAGCAGCAGCCTTCCGTTCTCCTCCCGCACCGCGTAGGTCCGCAGTGGCTCATATGCCGGCGGCGTCAGCGCCTCGCCGGTGCGCAGGCAGAACCGCGCGCCGTGGCGGGGGCAGATGATCTGACAGGACTCGACTTCGGCGCCATCCAGCGACTCGCCATCGTGGGTGCAACGGTCCTCGACGGCATAAACGTCGTCACCACAGCGCACGACGACCACGGCGAGGCCGTCAATCTCGACGGAGAGGGGAGTGACCTCGGAGAGGTCCGAGGTGCTGCCGACGTCGATCCAGGACATGTCAGTAGTACATGCCTGTCTGCAGCCGCGCCTCCTCGGACATCATGCTCTGATTCCAGGGAGGATCGAAGGTCAGCTCGACGCGAGCCTCGCGCACGGTGGGAATGCGCGCGATCTTGTCCTTGACGTCATCGACCAGGATCTCACCCATGCCGCAGCCTGGTGCGGTGAGGGTGAGTTTGACCTCAACCGTGCGGGTGCCGTCGTCGTTGGGCTCGACGGAGCAGTCGTACACGAGTCCCAGGTCGACGATGTTGATCGGAATCTCGGGGTCGTAGCAGGTGCGCATCTGTGCCCAGGCGAGCTCGCGAACGTCGTTCTCCGTGGCATTGGGCGGCAGCTCCGGCCGCTTCACGGGCTCCTTGCCGATGGCGTCCGCATCCTCACCGGAGATTCTGAAGAGATTCCCCTCCATGTAGACGGTGAAGCTGCCGCCGAGCCCCTGGGTGATGTAGCCGGACTGGCCGGGTTTGAGGTTGACCTCGACGCCGGCGGGCACGATCACCGCCTTGACTTCGCGGCTGACGACGAAAGGCTCGTTTTCGTGGCTACGCATGCCTCACTCCGTGGAGACCGTCGCCTCGCCGCGCTCGAGCGCCGCGTTGAGGGTATGCCAGCAGAGGCTCGCGCATTTGACGCGCGCGGGGAACTCCCGCACGCCGGAGAGCGCGGCGAGCTTGCCGAGCGAGACATCGGCAACCGCGTCCTGCCGAGTCAGGAGGGAGTGGATGCGGCCGTAGAGCGACTGGATGGTTGCCTTGTCCTTGCCTTTGACTGCTTCGGTCATGAGTGAGGCGGAGGCGGTCGAGATGGCGCAGCCCTTACCCTCGAAGCGAATGTCTTCGATACGGTCCTCTTTGAGGCGCAGCCACACCGTGAGGCGGTCGCCGCAGAGGGGGTTGTGCCCTTCGGCATGAGAGTCGCTCGGCTCGATCCTGCCGAAATTTCGCGGACGCCTGTTGTGATCGAGGATGACGTCCCGGTAGAGCTCTTTCAGGTCCATCAGCCGAACACCTCGCGCGCCTTGCCGAGGGCGGCGACGAGGCTCGCAACGTCGGCCTCGGTGTTGTAGCAGCCGAAGGAGGCGCGCGCCGTCGCAGGAATATTGAAGAACGTCATCACAGGCATGGCGCAGTGATGACCCGTGCGCACTGCCACACCTTCCGCATCGAGGATCGTGCCGAGATCGTGGGGATGGACGCCGTCCAGGGTGAAGGACAGCACCGCCGCCTTGTGGTGCGCGGTGCCGATGAGCTCGATGCCGGGAATGCGCTCGAGCTCCCGCGTTGCCTGCTCGAGCAGGCGGTGCTCGTGTGCAGCGATGGTCTCGAGCCCCAGAGCCTCCACATAGTCCATCGCTGCCGCGAGACCCACGGCCCCGGAGATGTTGGGTGTGCCGGCTTCGAACTTCCACGGCAGGTCGTTGTAGGTCGTCTTCTCGAACGAGACCGTCAGGATCATATCGCCGCCTCCCTGCCAGGGTGGCATGGCGGTCAGCAGCTCCTCGCGGCCGTAGAGCACTCCGATGCCGGTCGGGCCGTAGAGCTTGTGGCCGGAGAAAGTGTAGAAATCGCAGCCGAGTGCGCGCACATCGACGGGGGAGTGGGGGACAGCCTGAGCACCGTCGATCAGTACTACGGCACCGCGTGCATGCGCTGCGTCGATGATGCGCTTCACGGGTAAAATGGTGCCCAGCGCGTTCGAGACGTGCGCGACCGCGACCAGCCGCGTGCGCGGGGACAGGAGCTCCATGAACCGATCGAGGTCGACCTCGCCCCGGCGGTTGATGGGCGCGACCTTCAGCGTGCAGCCGGTCTGATCGCGCACCATCTGCCAGGGCACGATGTTGGCGTGATGCTCGAGGCCGGTGATCAGGATCTCATCGCCCGGTCCGAACCGCGGGCGCGCATGGGACTGGGCGACCAGATTTATGCCTTCGGTCGTACCGCGAACGAAGATGATCTCACGGGTGGAATGCGCGTTGATGAATCGACGCACCCGCTCGCGTGCACCTTCGTATGCCTCCGTGGCGGCTTGGCTCAGCGCATGGACGCCACGGTGCACATTGGCGTGATTGTGGGTCTCGTATCGCTCCACGGCATGCAGCACGGGCAGCGGACGTTGCGCGGACGCTGCGCTATCGAGGTACACCAGCGGCCGGCCGTTGACCGTCCGCTCCAAGATAGGGAAGTCACGCCGCACGCGCTCGACGTCGAGCACAGGCGCGGACGCAATGTGGGAAGCCGTCACAGCCATTAGAGAAGCTCCTTCAGTGAGGCGGCATCGGCCATCTGGCCGGCGAGCGTATGCTCGATCTGCCGCCTGAGCTCGGGTAAGGCGATCTTCGACACGACATCCTCCAGGAAGGCCCACTTGAGCAGGCGCTGCGCCACTTCCGTGGAGAGTCCCCGGGAGAGGAGGTAAAAGAGCATGTTGTCGTCAAGCTTGCCAGCGGTTGCGCCGTGGCTGCAGCGCACATCGTCCGTGTAGATCTCGAGCTGCGGTCGGACATCAATTTCCGCTTCGGGTCCCGCAAGCAGTCCCCGAAGCGACTGGCGCGAGTCGGTTCCTGCTGCAGCTTCGCGGACGGCGATCTTGCCGTTGAATGCTACGCGCGCGCGGCCTGAGGCAATTCCGCGGAATGTCTGCTCCGTGCGAGCGCGCGGTGCGATGTGCTCCACCAGTGCAAAGTTGTCCTGTACCTGTTGGCGGTCCCCGAGCGCCGCCGCTGAAAGTGTGAGCTCGGCTCCGGCACCGGCCATCTGTGCATACGTCGTCGACCGCGCCGAGAGCGCTCCGGTGCTTACGGTCAGGAGGTCGTAGCGCGCGTCCGAGGCCACCGCCGCTGCCAGGGTATCCAGCCACGTGGCACGCAATCCCGCCTGCTGCAGGCGGTAGTGGGTCAGATGTGCGCCGCGGCCGATGTCCACCTTGACCGAGCTGTTGACGAAGTTGGCATTCGCGCCAGCGCTGAGGTGCCGCTCGACGAGCGTCAGGCGTGTGGCCGGATCGAGCGAGACCTGGACCCTTGGGTAGGAAGCGCCGGCATCGGCGCCTGCGGTCGCGATGAACACCAGCTCTACGCGCGGGGCGCCGGCCGTGTCGCTGACGTGGATCGCGGCGCCGTCGGTGGCGAAAGCTTCGCTGAGCAGCGCCAGGCGAGCCTCGGGCAGGCTGCTCAGGGCAGGCAGAGCCTGTGGCAGGTGCGTGACCGATGCAGGACCGGCGGCGGCGCGGCGTGTGCCTTGCAGGCGGCTGCCGATCGTGACCGCCGCGTCCACGGGCGTGGACAGCTCCGGGACGAAGATGCCGTCCACGAATGCATACCGCGCGAAGCCTTCCAACCTGGAGGGCAGGTCCGAGCCGGACGGCAGCGCAATGGCTGCCGAGCCGGCAGCAATCGGCGCGAAGCGCGCGCGCTCGAGCGGTCGCAGGTTCGCATATCGCCAGTTTTCGTCCCGCGTGGTCGGTAGACCGCGTGCAATCAGGGTCTCGATGGCTTCTTGCCGCCGCTGCGGACTCACGACGCCGGCGGGCAACGTCTCGCGGACTGCCGCGTACTCGTCCAGGACGCGCTTGGAGAGAGCCGAGGTCATGCCGCCTCGCCGGCCACCCAGTCGTAGCCTCGCCGCTCGAGCTCGTGTGCCAAGGACTTGTCGCCGCTGCGGACGATGCGGCCTTTGACCAGTACGTGGACGTGATCCGGCACGATGTAGTCGAGGAGGCGCTGGTAGTGAGTCACGAGCACCAGTGAGCGCTCCGGCGATCGGAGCGTGTTGACGCCGTTGGCGACGACCTTGAGCGCATCGATGTCGAGGCCCGAGTCGGTCTCATCGAGGATGGCGAGCCGCGGCTCGAGGACCAGCATCTGCAGGATCTCGTTGCGCTTCTTTTCGCCGCCGGAGAAGCCTTCGTTCACCCCGCGGGAGAGCATGCTCTCCTCCATGCGCATCAGGCGCATCTTCTCCCGCACGAGCGTCAGAAATTCGAACGCATCGACCTCATCGAGACCGCGGTGCTTGCGGGCAGCGTTGACCGCCGCCTTGAGGAGGTAGACGTTGTTGACGCCCGGAATCTCGACCGGATACTGGAAGCCGAGGAACACGCCCTCGCGCGCCCGCTCCTCGGGAGCGAGCGCCAGAAGATCGCGTCCCTGATAGCTCACGGTGCCCGCGGTGACCTCGTAGCCCGGACGCCCGGAGAGCACGTTGGCGAGGGTGCTCTTGCCGGAGCCGTTCGGGCCCATAACGGCATGCACCTCGCCGGTGGGGACCTCGAGCGTCAGGCCCCTCAGGATTTCCTTGCCGTCGACTTTGACGTGCAGGTTGTCGATCTTCAGCATGGTTTTACTTTACTTCTAACCCACGGCGCCTTCGAGGCTGACGGCGAGGAGATTCTGTGCCTCGACCGCGAATTCCATCGGCAGCTCCTTGAACACGGACTTGCAGAAGCCGCTGACGATCAGGTTCACCGCATCCTCCCCGGAGATGCCGCGGGAGAGGCAGTAAAAGAGCTGCTCGTCGCTGATCTTCGAGGTACTCGCCTCGTGCTCCACGGTCGCCGAAGGATTCTTCACCTCGACATAGGGGAAGGTGTGCGCGCCGCACTTGCCGCCCATGAGGAGCGAGTCGCATTGAGTGAAATTGCGCGCCCCCTGGGCGCTCGGCAGGATCTTTACGAGGCCCCGGTAGGTGTTCTGGCCGCGGCCCGCAGAGATGCCCTTGGAGATGATGGTGCTACGGGTATCGCGCCCGATGTGGATCATCTTCGTGCCGGTGTCGGCCTGCTGGCGGTTGTTGACCGTTGCGACGGAGTAGAACTCTCCGCTCGAGCCCTCGCCACGCAGGATGCAGCTCGGATACTTCCAGGTGATCGCCGAGCCGGTTTCCACCTGGGTCCAGGAGATGTGCGAGTTGCGCCCGCGGCACTCGCCGCGCTTGGTGACGAAGTTGTAGATGCCGCCCTTGCCTTGCGTATCGCCCGGGTACCAGTTCTGTACCGTGGAGTACTTGATGAAGGCGTCATCCAGCGCGACGAGCTCAACTACCGCCGCATGCAGCTGATTCTCATCGCGCATCGGGGCGGTGCAGTTATGCACCGCAAAGCCCTTGACCAGATAGGAATGCGGGTCCGTCTTCGTCTCGAAGTTATAGACGAATCCGTCGTAGGGCTGTAGCTCGATGCTTCGGACTGGTATCAGGAAGTAGTCGTCGCGGCGCAGCGCTCTGCGGCCACGCGCGAACGCCGAGTAGTACAGGACGTAACGCTTGCTGTGATGAATCACGCGCCCGTCCTTCATCCGCTCGTCGAATGCTTCGCGGGTATTGATGAACGCGAAGATTCCGAGACGGGCGAGAATTTCCTGAAGTTGGAATGCAAGCGTGCGCGACACAGTGGCCGCTCGGACGCGCGCGAGCCTCTTTTCGTGGCTCACGCTCCCGTCGCCGAGATAATAGGTATGGACGGCCAACTGCTGGCGTCGGGGCGGCAAATCCATGACAGCCTTGCTGAAGCGTTTGCCGTGCGCGTACTTGCCGCCGTGCCGCTCCATGGCTTCGCAAAGCTCCTGCGAGTAAACGACGAGGTATATCCCGTGACGCTTTGCATCGTGCGTTCGCGAGGGGCGCCTTCCGACGAGCCGCTCTACCAGCGTGCAAATTTCGTCCGCCATTTCAGGTTCGTGGTCCCCGAGGCTCCACTCGACGGCATCGTAGCCGTTGAACTTGGTAACACACCCCTCAGCAACGTAGTATCCCAGCAGTCGCAGGAAGTCATCGGTCAGCGATGGATCCTCGCGCTCGACCTTGTTGATCGGGAATACCAACAGGTCGCCGGGTATGAGCTCGCCCGCCGGAATGAATTCCGGCTCGGCTGTATCCAAACGCTTGAGATTAATGTCCGCCCAGCGCCCATCGCCACGCGAGGTACACGCAACGCGCGCACGCGGGATGGCGAGGACCGGGTGCTCGGACGTCACATGGAACCGGTTCCCGGGGCTGCGTGGGGTGATTTCGACGAGGTTTCCGCGGAAGGGTCGCCGCATGATCTTCCCGACCTCGGCTTCCTCGCCCCGATCGTTGAGCACCACGTCATGGAGCGCGACATCGCGGATGCAACGCATTTCGTCTCCGTAGGAGACTTCCTCCCAAGCCGGCAGGCAGCCCTCCAGGTAGCTGACATAGGCGCCTTCGTCCGCGATGATCAGCGTGCGCTCGAACTGTCCCGTCTTCGCAGCGTTGATGCGGAAGTAAGTCGAGAGCTCCATCGGACAACGCACGCCCTTCGGCACGTACACGAAGGATCCGTCTGTAAACACCGCGGAGTTCAAGGACGCGAAGAAATTGTCGGTATGGGGCACGACGCTGCCGAGGTAACGCTCCACGAGCTCCGGATGCTTCTGCACCGCCTCGGAGAACGGGCAGAACACGACGCCTGCTTCGTTCAGCCGCTCCTTGAAAGTGGTGGCCACCGAGACGCTGTCGAACACCGCATCGACGGCGACGCCCGCGAGGCGCGCACGCTCGTGCAGCGGCACGCCGAGCTTCTCGTAGGTCTCGAGGAGCTTCGGGTCGACCTCGGCGAGGCTCTTGGGGCCGTCGGTCTTCACCTTCGGCGCGGAGTAGTAGGAGATCGCCTGGTAGTCGATGGGCGGATACGTGGTATGCGACCAGTGCGGCTCGCTCATGGTGAGCCAGTGGCGCAAGGCCTTCAGGCGCCACTCGGTGAGAAAGGCCGGCTCGCCCTTCTTGCGGGAGATGAGGCGCACCACGTCCTCATCGAGTCCGGGGGGGACCGTATCGGCGTCGATGTCGGTGACGAAACCGTGCTTGTAGCCGCGGGCGATCAGGGTTTCCAACTGGTTTGCGGTTTCACTCATGATTCATTCAATTCATTCACGGTCGGATGGGCGCTCGCGAGGAGACAGTCTTGATGTCGCGCTCCAGTGCCGGAAGCGCGACCTGCGTGGTATCGATGCCGGCAAGTTGGGCGAGGCTGACGTCATACAATGAGCGCCGGATGGCGAGGTTCAACCGCTGCCATACCCGTCCCACCCGGCAGGTTTCCTCGATCTCGCAGTGGCCGGCTCCGACCGAGCAGTCGGTGAGGGCCAGAGGGCCTTCCAGCGCATCGAGAATGGCCGCAGCGCTGATCTCGGTCGCCGGCCGTGCGAGCTGGTAGCCGCCGTGCAAACCGCGGGTCGAGACCACGAGGCCCGCCCGCTGCAACTGCTTCAGGAGCTTGCTCACCGTCGGCGCGGCAATGCGCGTCTGCTCCGCCAGCGACGTGGCGGTTTGCAGGCGCTGCGGCTGCTCGGCAAGGGCGGCGAGAAGCACGGTGGCGTAGTCTGTGAGCCGGCTGATTCGAACCATGGGGTTACCCGCGGGGGCTACCAAAGTAGGACTATTTTAGTACTAATTGACCCTGGAACCAAGCGCGGTCTCGTGGGTGGCGCCATCGGCCGGCGTGCGCGGGCCGCTATTTGCTATGCTTCGCGCTTCCATTCACGCGAACGTCCGGGGGCGGACGCCGGCGGCACAGGGGCGTGCTTGCGGGCGGGCTGCCATTTGCTGGAGGAAAGAACGAATGAACCGTAATGAGCTCGCCCGCATCGCACAGGCCATGGTCGCGAAGGGCAAGGGGATTCTGGCCGCGGATGAGAGCACCGGCACCATCAAGAAGCGCTTCGATGCCATCCGGCTGGATTCCACGGAAGAGCACCGCCGGAACTACCGCGAGCTGCTTTTCACCGCTCCGGGTGCGGCCGAGGCGATCAGCGGCGTCATCCTCTACGATGAGACGATCCGGCAGAAGACCAAGGACGGGACACCCTTTCCGCAGTATCTGACGCAGCACGGCATCATTCCCGGCATCAAGGTCGACCTCGGGGCCAAGCCGCTCGCCGGCTTTCAGGGGGAGACCATCACCGAAGGACTCGACGGCCTGCGCGAGCGGCTCACCGAATACCACTCACTCGGGGCGCGCTTCGCCAAGTGGCGCGCGGTCATCGACATCACCGATGCCATCCCGACCCCTTTCGGTATCGAGGCCAACGCGCATGCGCTCGCCCGCTATGCCGCCCTTTGTCAGGAAAACGGGATCGTTCCCATCGTGGAGCCGGAAGTGCTCATGGATGGCGCGCATTCGATCGAGCGTTGCGAGGAAGTGACCAACGCCACGCTGAATGCCGTCTTCCAGCAGCTCTTCGACCACCGCATCTACCTCGAGGGCATGGTCCTCAAGCCCAACATGGTCATCTCCGGCAAGAAGGCATCGAACCGCGCCCCGCCTGAGGTGGTAGCGGAGGCGACCGTGCGCACGCTGAAGCGGCATGTGCCGCCGGCCGTGCCGGGCATTGCATTCCTCTCGGGCGGCCAATCATCCACCGAGGCGACGCTGCACCTTTCGCTCATGAACCGCATGGGTCCTTTGCCCTGGGCGCTCAGCTTCAGCTACGGACGTGCGCTGCAGGACACCGCGCTCAAGGCTTGGGGCGGCAACCCGGCGACGTTCGCTGCCGGCCAGAAGGAGTTCGCGCGGCGCGCGAAGCTCAACGGGCTCGCGACCACCGGTCGCTACAGCTCCGAGATGGAAAGCCAGGCCGCTTGAGCGGACTCGGGATCGAAGCGCTCGCGTGACCGACACAGAGAACCAACACGCGCCGTCGGCTACGGCAGATGACGCGGTGGTCGACGTGCGCGATGTGCATTACAGCATCGACGGCCGGGCGATCTTTTCAGGCCTCAACGTCCGCGCCCGCAGAGGCCTCATCACGGCTGTGATGGGGCCGAGCGGCACGGGCAAGACGACTCTGCTGCGCCTGATCACCGGACAGCTCTTCGCCGACAGCGGCGTGGTCGCGGTGTTCGGGCGCGACATCGAAAGTCTCTCGAGCTCACAGATCTACGCGGCTCGGCGCAGGATGGGCATGCTCTTCCAGAACGGGGCGCTGCTCACGGACATCGATGTCTTCGAGAACGTCGCCTTCCCGGTGCGCGAGCACACGGACCTGCCGGAGTCGCTGATTCGCAAGCTCGTGCTCACCAAGCTCGAGGCGGTGGGCCTGCGCGGGGCCGCGGACCTCATGCCGGCAGAGCTGTCAGGCGGCATGGCGCGGCGCGTAGCGCTCGCGCGTGCCATCGTGATGGACCCGGAAGTGCTGCTTTACGATGAGCCGTTCGTAGGCCTCGACCCCATCTCGCTCGGTGTGATCCTGCGTCTCATCAAACACATGAACCAGGCGCTGGGCATCACGAGCATCGTGGTATCCCACGACGTTCAGGAGCTCGCCACGATCGCCGACCAGAGCTACTTGCTGTCCGGTGGCTGCGTGGTGGCCGCCGGCACGCCGCAGGAGCTCGCCCGCAGCGACTCCGAGACCGTACACCAGTTCATGACCGGCAGCGAGGAGGGGCCGGTGCGCTTCCATTACCCGGCGCCGGACTACGCGAGCCAGCTTCTCGGAGCGGATGAAGGATGAGCAATGCAGCCCGACACGGCACGATTCTGGAGGGCCTGCGCAAGGTGGGCGTCACCGGGATATTCTTCGTGCGCCTGCTGTTCGCGTGCGTGTCAGCGCTCGCGCGTCCCCGCCTCATCATCGCGCAGATCTACAACGCCGGAGGGCGCTCGCTCATCATCATCATGCTGTCGGGCCTGTTCACCGGCATGGTGATCGGGCTGCTGGGCCAGGACGTGCTGCGGCGCTTCGGTGCCGAGACGGCGCTCGGTACTCTTGCGGCGCTCGGTCTGCTGAAGGAGCTCGGCCCGGTACTCACTTCACTGCTCTTCGCCGGGCGGGCGGGTACCGCGCTGACATCCGAGATCGGCCTCATGCGGGCCACGGACCAGCTCACCGCCATGGAGGTGATGGCAGTGAATCCGATGAGCTATGTCGCCGCACCGCGCTTCCTCGGCGGATTCATCGCCATGCCGCTGCTCGCCGCGGTCTTCAGCGTCATCGGCCTCTACGGCGCGCAGCTCGTCGGCGTACAGCTCCTCGGCATCGATCGCGGCGTCTATTGGTCTCAGATGCAGAGCTCGGTCGGAATACACGACGTGACCGAAGGGATCGTCAAGAGCCTCGTCTTCGGTGCGGTCGTGAGCCTCATCGCCGTCACCGAGGGCTACCACGCCGAGCCGACGGCGGAGGGAGTCGGACTTGCCACGACACGCACCGTGGTCGCCTCGTCCGTCCTGACGCTGCTCCTCGACTACATGCTGACTGCCGTTTTCCTATAAGAGGACCGCCACGCCATGCGCGCAACTCGCTCCCTCGAGATCGGAACGGGCCTTTTCGTGCTTCTGGGCCTCGCCGCGCTCTTTTTTCTCACGTCCCAGCTGCCCTCCAGCGGGCTCAAGCTCGGCTTCGGCAAGATTCCCGGCTACGCCGTGACCGCCGAATTCGACAACATCGGGGACCTCAAGGTCGGTGCGCCCGTTAGGATGGCGGGAGTGCGGATTGGGGACGTCACCGGGATCGGTTTCGACAACCAGAGCTACCGGGCGGACGTACACCTGCACATTTATCCCCAGTTCAGCCAGATTCCGGAAGATAGCTATGCCAGCATCGAGACCGAGGGGCTGCTCGGCGGACAGTACGTCGGAATCAGCCCGGGCGGCCTCAGTACGTATCTCAAGAACGGTAGCCAGATCTTGCAGACTCAATCCGCCATCGTGCTCGAGAATCTGATCAACAAGTTTTTCGCCAACTTCGCGGGCGGCGGCAGCAGCAACAGCGGCAGCAACAACGCCAAGACCCCGAATCAGGGCGGAAAGCCGCCGCAGGAGCCCCATCCATGAGATCTTCCCCTTTGCGTATTGCCGCGGTGGCGCTCATCGCCGCCGGATGGCTGATCCAGGGCGTAAAGACGACTGCCGCGGCGCAGGGCGCCTCGGAGCAGCCTTCGCAGGTCATCGAGGATGCCGCGAATGGCTTGCTCAACGCGCTCAACGCCAACCGTGCGGAATACCGCAAGGATCCTGCCAAGGTCCAGGCGCTCGTCGATCAGTACATCCTGCCGCATGTCGACACGCAGTTCGCGGCGCAACTCGTGCTGGGGAAGTACTGGCGGAAGGCGACGCCGCAGGAGCGCGAGCGCTTCGTCAACGCCTTCTATCACTCGATGCTCAACAACTACGGCGCCGCCATCGTCGAGTTCACGTCGAACACGCTCAAGGTTTATCCCTCCCGCGTGAGCGCAGGCTCGCAGAATGCCACGGTGCGTACGGAGATGACCCGCACCAGCGGTCCACCCGTCAACGTCAACTACTACATGCACATGACCCCACAGGGCTGGAAGGCATGGGACGTGGTCATCGATGGCGTGAGCTACGTGATGAGCTACCGGCAGGACTTCGGCTCGCAGATCGACCAGCAGGGGATCGACGCCGTGATCAACCACCTCGAGCAGGGTGAGAAGCCGCCCCAGATCGGCAAGACGACGGGCGGCCACTCGTGACGGAGCCGGCGGTCGGTGTTGCGGGGGCCATGGCGCCGTCCGCGCCGTTCGAGATCGTAGTCACCTCGCCAGGGCGGCTTGCGGCGCGAGGAGGCTTGAACTTCGCCAACGCCAGGGCGGCGCGCAGCGAGGGGCTGCATGCGCTCAAGACCTCGAGCGCGCGTGACCTCGAGGTCGATTGCAGCGGCATCACCCACTCCGACAGCGCAGGGCTCGCAGTGCTGCTCGACTGGATGGCGGTCATGAAGCGAGAAGGCCGGCCGCTCTGCTTCGCCAACCTGCCCGCGAGCCTTCTCGCCGTCGCCCGCATCAGCGGCGTCGACGATATGTTGCAGAAGGGCGTCTGACCGGCCGGTACTACTCCGGTTACTCCGGCGGCTCCTGCTGCAGCTGCTTCAGCTCCTCTTCGGCGCCATTCTGGGCCTGCTGTCCTGAGACCATGTAGTCCCGGTGCTGCAAGTATGCATTGCGCTCGAACGCGTACGGGTCGAAAGTCTTTTCCGCCATGTCGGTGAGCGGCAGCAGATCTGCCCGCGCCTTTACGTCATAGAGCAGCAGCAGCCCGTAATCCCAGTATGGGTTCTTGATGTAATGCCTCGGATCCGCAAACTCGTCCGGTACCCGGCCGATCGCATCCCGGACATCGGATGGGCCAAGGAACGGGATGACGAGATACGGACCCGACGGTGCGCCCCATTTGCCGAAGGTCTGGCCGAAGTCACGAGCTTCGAGCGTCAGGCCCATGGGCGTCGCCGGATCGAACAAGCCGCCGATGCCGATCGTGGTATTGACCACTAACCGCCCGGTATCGCGGGCGAAGGGCTTCAGCTGTCCCTGCAGCAGCGCATTGACGATGACGTCGGGATAGGTCAAGTTGTTGAAGAAGTTGGTGACACCGGTGCGGATCAGCTGCGGTGTCACGCGTACGTAAGTCCTGGCCACCGGCTTGACGATGGCGCGGTCCAGCGCGTCGTTGAACTTGAAGGTCCCGCGGTTGAACCGCTGCCAGGGGTCACGCGGATTGCGCTGCGAGGGCGGCACGGTGGCGCAGCCGACGAGAGCGATTGCGAGCAGCGATATCGAGGCGATCCGCAAGATCGCCGGGCGGATTCTTATTGGCATGAGAGGTCCGTGCAGAGTCCCAACCGTCATTGTATCAGCCGCGCGTGGCCGGCAGGACCGACTGTTGTCGGAAATCGGCGACGGGAGCGGCGTCGACACGCCTTGCGTGTCGTTATGATTCGCTTCCGGCGAATCATTCGCTATGGCGCTGGCGGGTGCTGGCCAGGTACTCGCGGACTTCCCGCAAGCGCGCGCTGATGCGCTTGCGCTGCACGTTCGTCAGGTGCGGCGTGGCGAGTGCGAGTTGGTATTGCTCGGCGGCGAGGGGCAGATTGCCGTCGGCGATCTGGTACTCGCCCATGTAGTAGTAGGCATCGCCCACATCACCCGCGGCGCTGGCTGCGCGCGCGGTGAGCTGGATCTGATCGATCGTCGGTGGCACGTTGTTGAACAGATCGAGCAGCACGTCGTGCGCTTCCGCGGCCTTGTTGTCCGCCATCAGCGTCTGCGCGTAGCGGATCGTCACCGGAACGTTTCGCGGAAAGAGCACTGCGGCCAGCCGGAAGGTCGCGAGTGCATCCTTGATCTCTCCCGCTTGGGCCTGTGCCTGGCCGAGCGCGGCGTAGAGCAGATGAAGATCCGCGTGCTGCGCCACCAGCTTCTTCAAGATGGGCACGGCCTCGGCCGGCCTGTTGTCCTGCATCAATGCCAGGGCATCGCCATACATGGTGCTGACATTGTGATGGCCGCTCGCAATTCTTTGGGCGTAGTACCTATGGATGTCCTCATCACCAGGCGCAGTGAGGACGCGCACGCGCTCCTTGATGAGCCAGAAATCCGGTGAGCTGGTATTGGGAGCCGGCGGGAAGTGTGCCGCGCGTGCGCGGGCCTCGGCGACGCGATCCTCATCGACCGGATGATCGATGAGGATCGCCGGCACCCAACTGTCCTGTATACCTCTTTGCCGGCTCAGCCGCTCGAAGATGTCGGCCAGCCCCTCCGGATCGAAGCCCGCTGCCGCCAGGTACTGAATCCCTACCCGGTCGGCCTCCTGCTCCTGGCCGCGGGTGTAGTTGATCATTTGCTGCGCGGCAAGCCCCTGGGAGGCAACGATGCCCCCTTCGATGGCGTCGCCGCCGCCGCCGCCGAGTGCTCCGAGAAGGATCGTGGCCAGCATGGCCGCCAGCGACGTCATCGTCGCCTGCTGCTGCGCCTGCAGTCCACGGGCCAAGTGATTCTGTGTGATGTGCGCGGTCTCGTGCGCGACGATGCCGGCGAGCTCGGATTCTGTCGCGGCAGCGAGTAAATCTTCCGTGAAGATGAAGACGAATCCGCCAGAGACCGCAAAGGCGTTGAACTCGTCACTCTTGAGGACGACGTAATGAAAATCCCCGCCGCCGTCCGTACTCTGCGACGCGAGCCGCTGCCCAAGCTCCTGGATGTATTCCGATGTCTCCGGATCGTCGAAGGTCTGGCGCTGCTGGCGCATCTGCAGCATCACGGAGTAGCCGATCTGGTACTGCTCCGAGCGGGAGACTATGGCATTGGCGGGGCTGCTCAGATCCGGAAGCTGCGAATTGATGGCCGAGGGCAGATCCGTCGTGAGCGGGTTGAAGGGCTGACCCGCTATCGCCAAGGTCGAGGCATTGAGAAAGGCAGCGAGAAGGATCAGGACGAACGCGCGCATTTTGTGTTCGACCGGGATCGGAGAGGTCAGTTTCCCTGCAGTAACAGAAGCTTACAAATCCGGCGCGGGCCCAGGTCGGGGTACCCCGCTGCCGGAGGCAGCTTACAGGATATCCGAGGCGAAGTCCGCCAGACGCGACCGCTCCCCCCGGACCAGCGTGATATGCCCGGAATGCGGCCAGCCGCGGAAGCGGGTTACCGCATAGGTCAGCCCCGAGGTCGTCTCGGTGAGGTAGGGCGTATCGATCTGCGCCACGTTACCCAGGCAGGCGATCTTGGTACCGGGCCCGGCCCGGGTAATGAGCGCCTTCATCTGCTTGGGCGTCAGGTTCTGCGCCTCATCGAGGATGAGGAAGCGGTTGAGGAACGTGCGCCCGCGCATGAAGTTGAGCGAGCGGATCTTGATGCGATTGCGCAGCAGATCGTTGGTCGCGGCACGTCCCCAGTTGCCGCCTTCCTGGCCCCCCGTGAGCACCTCGAGGTTGTCCATGAGCGCCCCCATCCAGGGCTCCATCTTTTCTTCTTCCGTGCCCGGCAGGAAGCCGATGTCCTCGCCGAGCGGGATGGTCACCCGGGTCATGATGATCTCGGCGAAGCGGTTGCTCTCGAGCGTCTGCATGAGACCTGCGGCCAGGGCGAGCAGGGTCTTGCCGGTGCCGGCGGGACCCAACACCGTGACGAAGTCGATCTCGGGGTCCATCAGCAGATTCAGGGCAAAGTTCTGCTCGCGGTTGCGCGCCGTGATTCCCCAGACACTGTGCCGCTCGTTGCGGTGGTCCCGCATGAGCTCGATCACGGCGGTCTCACCGGTCAGGCGGCGCACGATGCCCTCGATGCCCTCGGAGCTGTCCTCGTAGACGCCCTGGTTGGGCTGCCACTCGCGCACCGCAGGTCCGGTGATCTCGTAGAACGTGCGCTCGCCGTCCTTCCACGAGCGCATGCCCTGGCCATGGCGCTCCCAGAAGTCCGCCGGCAGCGCGCTCATGCCGCTGTAGAGGACATCGCTGTCCTCCAGCGTCTTATCGCTGTAGTAATCCTCTGCGTGCACGCCGAGCACGGCGGCCTTGATGCGCAGGTTGATGTCCTTGGAAACGAGGATCACCCGTGCATCGCTTCTCTCGTTCTGCAGCGCCAGTGTCTGCGCGAGAATGGCGTTGTCGTTCCCCTGGCCCGGCAGATTCTGCGGCAGGGCGTTCGACAACTGGCGTGTCTGGAAGAAGAGCCGGCCGGAGGATGGCTTTTTGCCGTGATTGCCGGTATAGCCACTCGGGAGTTTCAGGCCGCGATCGATCTGCTCCTTGGTGGCATCGTGCATCATGTCATCGAGGAATCGGCTCACCTGACGCACGTTGCGCGATGCCTCGGAAAGGCCTTTTTTGTGCGCATCCAGCTCTTCGAGCACGACCATCGGCAGATAGACGTCATGCTCCTCGAATCGGAAGATGGCTGTTGGGTCGTGCATCAACACGTTGGTGTCGAGGACGAAAAGCCGGCGGCCGTCACGCGGACGTGCACGCATCTCCGTGCGCTCCGCCGTGCCGGGGGTCGACGCAGGACCGGTGGCGGCGGATGGCGCGGATACGGATGCCGATTCGGTGGCGGGTGCTCGCGAGTGCGCTGCGCCCGGCCCTGGATCAGAGAGACTTCGCTGCTTCAAGCACTTCCTCCGCGTGCCCCGGAACCTTCACCTTGCGCCACTCCTGCCGCAGCACTCCTTTGGAGTCGAGCAGAAACGTGCTGCGCTCGATGCCGAGATATTTCCTGCCGTAGAGACTCTTCTCCCGGATGACATCAAACAGCTTGCAGACCGCTTCCTCCTCGTCCGCCAGCAGGGTGAACGGTAGCGCCTCCTTGGTCTTGAACTTTTCGTGCGAGGCCAGGCTGTCGCGGGAGATGCCGACGATCTCGACGCCGGCCTTGCGGAAGGCGGCGTTGAGGTCGCGGAAGTCCTGCGACTCGCGCGTGCAACCCGAAGTCATGTCCTTCGGATAGAAATAGATCACGAGGGCGCGGCCGCCGGCATCCTTGAGTCGCCAGGTGCCGCCGCCGGTCGCGGGCAGGGAGAATGCGGGCACCTTGGCCCCGGGCTCAACTTTGGGCATCGGTCAGGACTTCACCGGTTCGAGAATGGCATCGAGATTGAGAGAATCGCAGAACTCCATGAACTCTTCACGAAGATGGGCCACCTGGATACGGCTCGGGACGTTCACGATCATCTGTACGGAGAACATGGGAGCGCCCGTATGGGCGGCGGGATAGCTTCTCGTCGACACTTCCGCGATGTCGATGCTGCGGCTCGCGAAGAAGCCCGAGAGCCCCGAGACGATGCCGGTCTGATCGAGGCACACCACATCGATCGAGTACGGCAGCATGTCGGTACGGGTCGTGCGCGGTTCCGTGCGCTTCAGGTGCACGCTCAAGCTGGTGGTCTCGGCGAGGCGCTTCAGCTCGGTTTCGAGCTTGGCCAGAGCGTGCCAGTTGCCGGCGACGAGCAGCACCATGGCGAACTCCGTGCCGAGCGCAGCCATCCGGCTCTCCGTGATATTGCCGCCGCACTCGCTGATCACCCGGGTCAGCTCGTGCACCATGCCGGTGCGGTCGCTGCCGATCGCCGAGACGGCCAGGTGCTGCTTCATCGGGTCAGTGGGCTGAGTTCGTTCCAAGGTGCTGCGGAGAAGTGTACCGGGTGAGCGGTTCCGTGGCGACGGTTGTGCAGGGCCGCCGGCGGTCCTCGGGGACTTCGTCCCGGGGCGTATTGCCGCTTATACTTACCAGCTTACCCCGCACCGGTCGATTCAGGGCTTTGATGTTCTCAGGCAGTCTCGTCGCGATCGTCACGCCCATGCGGGACGACGGATCCATTGACTACAACGCGTGGACCCGCCTCATCGACTGGCACATCGAGAGCGGCTCGAGCGGGCTCGTGATCGGCGGCAGCACGGGCGAATCTGCCACGCTCACGGATGCGGAGCTCTGGGAGCTCACCTCCCTTGCCTGTGAGCAGACCCGGCAGCGGATCGCAGTCGTCGTCGGCATAGGCTCGAGCAGTACGGCCGTCTGCGTGGAGCGGGCCCAGCGGTTCTCGCAATCAGGCGTCGACGGCCTGCTCGTGGTGACACCTGCCTACAACCGCCCTACCCAGGAGGGCCTCTATCGACACTTCGCGGCGATTGCAGAAGCCTCGGCCAAGCCAATGATTCTCTACAACGTGCCGACCCGGACGGCCGTGGAGATGCTGCCGGGCACCATCGGGCGCCTCTCGCAACTCGGCCGGATCAGTGCGGTCAAAGAGGCGGTACCGGGCCCGGAGCGGGTCAGAGAGCTGCTTGAGACCTGCCGGAAGGGGTTCGTGGTCCTGAGCGGGGATGACATCACGGCGCGGGAAGCAATCCTCGCCGGGGCGCGCGGGGTCATTTCGGTGACCGCGAATGTCGTGCCGGGACCGATGGCGAAGATGGTGGCTGCAGCCATGCGCGGTGAGCGGGAGGCCGCGGCGCGCGCTGATGAGCCGCTGGCGGCGTTGCATCGGGATCTCTTTCTCGAGAGTAATCCGATACCGGTCAAATGGGCCCTGGCGCAGGCGGGCCGGATCGAGCGCGGCATCCGGCTGCCGCTGACCGAGCTTGCTGCGGCATACCAGCCGGCAGTGCTCGCAGCCCTGCGGCAAGCGGCCACGCTCGGGATTAGTAGTGCGAAAGCGAATGAATGAGCCGGCAAAGGCCGTCCCTTTGCCGGCGAGCGGGAAATGAGCGAATGGGCTGGCCGCTAAAAGCGCCGCAGGCGCCTTTTAGCCAATAGATGAGAGGTTGACTTTGACATCCGGAGATTCTGACAACCGCATTCGCGAGGGGAAGCGCACGGGGATGCTGGCTATCGGCGCTGCCGCGCTGCTCGCGCTCGGCGGCTGCAAGACGATGCATCACCTCGTCGGCAGCGATAACTGCAACAAGCCACAGCCCTACATGCAGGCGACCAGCATCCCACGCCTCAATGTTCCCTCTGGCCTCGATTCGCCCGACACCAGCCATGCGCTCGATGTGCCGCAGCTCAATGGACCCCCGCCGCCCCCCCGCGGCCCCAAGGATCCATGTCTCGAGAAGCCGCCGCCATTCAACGTCGCGCAGCCGAATGCCAGGCCGGAGGCCTGAGATTTAGTATCATTCAGACTCCGAAGCGGAGAGGTGGCCGAGCGGTCGAAGGCGCTGGACTGGAATTCCAGTAAACTCTTCACGGGGTTTCGTGGGTTCGAATCCCACCCTCTCCGCCACTTCAGCTGCCGTTGTTTTCCGCAATCCGCGCGAGCACCCGGGCGACGATGCTATCGCAGCGCTCGCCCGCGAATCCCCACAGATTGCGCTCTGCGATGTCGACTTCGCGCGCCAGCGCCTCACGCAACAGGGTCTTGGCACGGAAGTGATGGCTGCGCACCGTTTCCGCAGGAATTCCGAGACTCTCCGCGGTCTCCTCGACGGTGAGCTCCTCGACGGAGCGCATGACGAAAACCGTGCGGAAGCCTTCCGGCAGGGCATCGATCCGGCGCTCGAGAATGGCCCGCATCTGTGCACGGTCGGCCGTCGCATCCGGCGAGCCGAGCTCATCGGAGGGGACGGATTCCAATTCGTGGTCGGTGGGTGAAGGAATCATCGGAATTACGTTCTGTCTGCGCGCATTGCGGCGCATCCTCCCGAGGCACTCGTTCACGACGAGGCGAGACAGCCAAGTCGCAAGAGACGACTCGCCGCGAAACTGGCTGAGGGAGCGGTGTGCGCTGAGATAGGCTTCCTGCAGGGCATCCTCCGCCTCTGCGCTGTCGCCCACGATGGCTCGTGCCAGGCGGTAAAGCCTGCGATTGAAGCGACGCATCAGCAGGCCAAAGGCCGCCGGGTCGCCCGCCAGGACACGCCGCACCAGTGAGGCGTCGTCATCGGGTAGGGCAGCAGAGCAATCGAGCTCGGCGTTGGTCATGCGATTGTGCAGTCGGTCAGCGAACCTCGATCCTGCCCTTCATGGTGACATGGAGGGTGCACACGTAATCATACTCGCCCGGCTTTCGGGCGACGTAGGTCCACGACGCGTCCGGATCGATCGGGTGTGAGTCGAATTTCCCGGCGGTGGAGGTCACCGTGTGCGGAAAGAGATCCTTGTTGATCCAGGTGATCCGATCACCCGGGTGTACCACGATCACCTGCGGCTTGAAGGCCATGCCTTCGATGATCACCGTATGCGCGTGCCCGGCAGTGCGTTTCGCGCGTTGCGCTGCATGGCCGGTCAGCGTGCCGGCAGCCACCAGGGCCACGGCGAGAGAGAGAATCAGTACCGGCGCGCGATACCGCCGCGCCGGTGCTGACCGGTCGGAGTGAGGCCGAACCAAGGTCCGAGTCCTTACTGTCCGCCGAGCTTGCTCTGAATGTGCTTGGCATGCTCGAGGTGATCCACGAAGGCCGGACGGACCTTGACGAGCAGTGCCTTGAGCTCGGGATTCTTTGCGCCCGGAATCAGAGCCTTGTCCATCGCGTCGAGCACGGCCTGGTGATAGGTGACCTCATGATCGATGTATGCCTTGTCGAAGGCGGCGCCCTTCAGTGTCTTGAGGTTGGCAATGTTCTGCTCGCCACCCTGCCTCAGGCTCTCGGCAGTCGCGTTGCCCTCCGGCGTGACATGGAGCTTCGTTACGAGGGCGACCGCCGCCTTGTTGACACCGGTGTGATCGGTGACCATGCGCTTCGCGAAAGCCCTGACGTCCGCGGCGTGCGCCTTGTGCTCGGCGAGCTTGCCGGCGTTGATGTCCACTTGGTTGGCGGCGACGACGATCGCGGCAATCTGAGGATCTGTGGGCAAGCCCTGTGCCGAGGCCAACGCCATACCGGCTCCCAGGACGGCTCCGAGTAAGTACACGGCTCGTTTCATCATGATCATATGCTCCCGCGGCGAAGTGGATTTTCTGGGCCGGCGACATCGGCGGACTCCAGGCACGGACAGAGTGCGGGCACATGCACGGGCCGCGCCGATGATTTGCCCCGGTAGACAATTGGATGCCGCGAGTGGTCGGCCCGTTCCGGGCGCCGCAGGCCGGGGCCTGGCGAGCTGTGTATGATCCCAGTGTGGACAAGGTGATCGACCGCCTGCGCCGCGTATTGCCCCCGGGCGCAGTGCTTGCCACCGCCGAGGAGCTCAAGCCTTACGAGTGCGATGCACTGATGCTATATCGTCGCGCACCGCTTGCGGTAGTGCTTCCCGCCGCCGAGGCGGAGGTGGCGGCGGTGCTGAGGACCTGCAACGAGGCCGGGGTGCCGGTCATCGCCCGCGGTGCGGGCACGGGACTTTCGGGGGGTGCGACGCCCAACCCGGATGCCGTGCTCATGTCGCTCGCACGGCTCAACCGCATCGTCGGTATCGACCCTTTGGCGCGAACCGCGCGTGTGCAACCGGGCGTGCGCAATCTGGCGATATCCGAGGCAGCCGCTCCTTACGGTCTCTACTACGCCCCTGACCCTTCGAGTCAGATCGCGTGCACGATCGGCGGCAATGTCGCCGAGAACTCCGGCGGCGTGCACTGCCTGAAATACGGTCTCACAGTGCACAACCTGCTCGCGCTGCGAGTCCTCACCATTGAGGGTGAGCTGATGGAAATCGGCGCGCGCTCGCTCGATGCGCCGGGATATGACCTGCTCGCGCTCCTCACCGGCTCCGAGGGTTTGCTCGCGGTCGTCACGGAGGCGACTCTGCGACTCATCCCCCGACCCGAATGCGCGCGGGTCGTGCTCGCCGCTTTCGCAAGCCTCGCCGAGGCCGGTCAGGCGGTGGCCGATGTGATTGCGGCCGGGATCATTCCGGCGGGGCTCGAGATGATGGACCGGCCTGCGATCGCGGCCGTCGAGCCCTTCGTAAAGGCCGGCTACCCGCTCGATGCCGAGGCGATCCTGCTGTGCGAGTGCGACGGCACGGCTCACGAAGTCGAGGAGGAGATCCTGCGCGTCGAAGCCGTGTTGCAGCGCGCGGGCAGCACCGAGTGCCGCATCTCGCGCGATGAGGCGGAGCGGCTGCGTTTCTGGGCGGGACGGAAGGCGGCGTTTCCCGCAATGGGCGCGCTCTCGCCGGATTACTACTGCATGGACGGCTCCATCCCGCGCAAGCGCCTCGCGGCCGTGCTCGAGGCCATCCGCAAAATGGAAGGCAAGTATGCCCTGCGCTGCACCAACGTCTTTCACGCCGGCGACGGCAATCTGCATCCGCTCATCCTCTTCGATTCCAACAACGCGCGGGAGGTCGCACGCGCGGAGGCCTTCGGTGCAGAGATTCTCGAGCTCTGTGTGAGGGAGGGCGGCAGCATCACCGGCGAGCACGGTGTTGGATTGGAGAAGATCGACCAGATGTGTGTGCAGTTCGGACGCGCCGAGCTCGCGACCTTCCATGCCGTGAAACGCGCGTTCGATGAGCGCGGTCTGCTCAATCCGGGCAAGGCAGTGCCGACCCTGCACCGCTGTGCGGAATTCGGGCGGCTGCACGTGCGCGGCGGCCAGCTACCACATCCGGAATTGCCGCGTTTCTAGCGGCTGATGATGCCCGCTACGAGTGCAGCATGACCGATCTGTCTTCTTTGCAGGAGAGCATTCGCTCGGCGGCCGATGCGCGCCGGCCGGTGCGCATCCGTGCCGGCGGGAGCAAGGACTTCTATGGCGGGCCGCTCGTGGGCGAGCCGCTGGATGTCGGCGGGCTCTCGGGGATCTCGGATTACGAGCCGACGGAGCTCACCGTAACAGCGGGAGCGGGCACCCGGATCACGCAGATCGAGCAGGTCCTCGCCGAGCGCGGCCAGATGCTCGCCTTCGAGCCGCCCCGGTTTGCGGGTCGGGCCACGCTCGGCGGCGCGATAGCGGCCGGACTGTCGGGCCCCCGTCGCGCCTACTGTGGCGCGCTCCGCGATTTCGTGTTGGGCGTCTCGATGATCGACGGGCGCGGAGAGCTCCTGCACTTCGGCGGCAAGGTGATCAAGAACGTCGCGGGGTTCGATCTCTCGCGCCTCGTGGCGGGCAGCCTCGGCACCCTCGGCCTCATCACCGAGGCGACCGTGAAGGTCGCGCCCCGGCCGCGCGCCGAATGCACGCTGCGATTTGGGATGGAGCAGCCGAGCGCATTGGAATCGATGGTGCTCTGGGCTACCCGGCCTCTCCCACTCTCCGCAACGGCATGGCATGACGGTTACTTACACGTGCGCCTGTCCGGTGCGGAGGCGGCGGTGCGCGCCGCGCGCGAGAGTCTCGGCGGTGAGCTCATGGGCGACGCCGAGGAATACTGGGATGGCGTGCGCGAGCAGCGGGTCGATCTATTCTCGGCAGCGCCGGACCTCTGGCGCGTGTCGCTGCCGATGCACTCGCCGCCATTACCGACCCAGGGGCGATCACTGGTCGAGTGGGGAGGGGCGTTGCGCTGGCTGCCGGGCCCGCAGGACGCAAGCGCCTTGCGCGCCCTCGCCACGAGGCTCGGCGGCCATGCGATGCTGTATCGTGCATCGGTGAAACCAACGGAAGGATGCTTCCAGCCGTTGCCTCCGGCGATGCTTTCGCTCCATCGGCGCCTGAAGGCAGCCTTCGACCCACAGGGCATTTTCAATCGCGGCCGACTCCACCCGGACCTCTAGTGCAAACCCGACTGAGTGCGGCTCTCCTCGATACACCCGACGGGCGGGAGGCGGACGGCATCCTGCGCAAATGCGTGCATTGCGGGTTCTGTACCGCCACCTGTCCCACGTATCAGCTGCTGGGAGACGAGCTCGACGGGCCCAGAGGTCGGATCTATCTCATCAAGGAGATGCTGGAAGGGGCGTCGCCCTCCCGAGCCACCCAACTCCACCTCGACCGTTGTCTGACTTGCCGTGCCTGCGAGACGACGTGTCCATCAGGGGTCCGTTACGGACGCTTACTGGATATCGGCCGGCACCGCGTGGAGCAAGTTGTGCCTCGGACATTGCGGGAGCGCATCTTCAGGCGGGCACTGCTGGCGACCATTCCGCGGCGGAAGCGATTCACCGCTCTGCTCGCTCTCGGCCGGATGCTGCGACCCCTGATGCCCGCCAGGCTGCGACACAGCGTGCCGGTGAAGCAGCGCGCAGGCGCCTGGCCGGCTCCGCGGCACGCTCGCCGAATGTTGGTCCTTGCCGGTTGCGTGCAGCCCGGGGTGGCTCCTGACATCAATGCCGCGGCAGCTCGGGTACTGGACCGGCTGGGTATCACGCTGATCGAAGCGGACGACGGCTGCTGTGGGGCCCTTGCGTACCACCTGGCGGAGGCACGGAGCGCGCGCGAGCAGATGCGGCGCAACATCGATGCCTGGTGGCCCGACATCGAGCGCGGTGCCGAAGCGCTGGTCGTCACCGCGAGCGGCTGTGGCGCCATGATTCGGGACTACGGCGAGCTGCTTCGGGACGATCCGGCGTATGCGCACAAGGCGGCACGGGTAGCGGAGCTCTTTCGCGACATCGGTCAGGTGGTTGCGCAGGAGCTGGCGAAGCCGGGCGCGAGGCTCGAGCCGACATCACCTGCCGGGCGCGGGCAGCGGGTTGCATTCCATGCGCCCTGTACGCTGCAACACGGCCTGAAGCTTCGGGGCATCATCGAGCCGCTGCTCGAGCAGGCAGGGTACACGCTCACATCGGTTCCCGATGCGCACCTTTGCTGCGGGTCCGCCGGAAGTTATTCTCTGCTGCAGCCGGCGATCTCGCGTCAGCTCAAAGCCAACAAACTGGCAGCGCTCCAGGCAGACACCCCGGATGTCATCGCGACAGCCAACGTCGGCTGCCTGATGCACCTGGCCTCCGGCGCCGAGCGGCCCGTCCGGCATTGGATCGAGCTGCTGGGCTCGGCCATGGCTCATGAGGATGCCCGCAGCACGAAGTAAAGGCCGAGCGCGAGGAATATGGCGCTCGCGAGATAGCGGATCCATTTGAGTGGCAGGCGCGCGGAGAACGCCTTGCCGAAGAAGACGACCGGCGCATTGGCGAGGAACATCCCGATGGTCGTGCCCGCCACCACCGCGAGCAGGTTGGAATAGGCGGCGGCCAGCGCGACGGTGGCGATCTGCGTCTTGTCGCCGATCTCGGCGATGAAGAAGGTAATCAAGGTGGCCAGGAACGCGCCCCTGCGGCTCCCGTCCGTCGTAGATTCATCGAGGTTGTCGGGCTTCAGCGTCCACAGAGACATGACGAGCATGCTGATGCCCACCGCGGCATCCAGTATCCGCGGCGTCAGCGTGTGGCCGAGCCGCTGACCGACGAATCCGGCGATGGCATGGTTGGCCAGCGTCGCGCAGAGCACGCCCGCGAGGATCGGCCAGGGGCTGCGGAAGCGCGCCGCCAGCATGAGCGACAGGAGCTGTGTGCGGTCGCCCATCTCCGCGACGGCTACCGTCGACAGGCTGATCAGGAAGGATTCCATCAGGTACCTCGAGCCGAGCGGTTGGAGGGACCACGACCGGGGGCCCCCGTCGCTCGCCTCGAGGGCTTCAGTCGTTGGTCTCGCCATGCCGCTAGGGCCCCGTACGCCATGAGCTGACCGCTCAAGTGTGTTGACGTACGGCCCGGCTCGGGCGCCGGGCGGCTACTCCCCAAGGAGAGTACGCTTTTTAGCAGAGCATCGCGGCGCAGTGCAAGAACCTTCAGCTCGCGTCACGGCACAGACACATGCTGTCTCGCTGCTTCGTTGCGGCACCCGAGACGCACATTCGCTTGCGGCGAGTGTCATCGCTTCTCTAGGGGAGAGCCGACGTGCATTCCAAACAGAAAACCCTGCTGGCGCCGATTGCGCTGGCGGCAGCCGCGTTCCTCACGACCGTCGCCTACGCCGATCGGGATGACTTTGCATATCAACAGACGAATCTAGTATCCGACGGCGCCGTTCAGGCACGGACGACCGACGGGCAGCTCAAGAACCCGTGGGGAATTGCGGCGTTCCCCGGCGGCCCGTTCTGGATCTCCGATAACGGCATGGGCGTCGCCACTCTCTACGATGGCAAGGGCGACATAGTGCCCCTCACCGTGAGGATTCCCCCGCCAGCCGGCTCCCCGCCGGGCACGCCCGCCACTCCCACGGGCGCCGTGTGGAACCCGAGCGGGCAGGCGTTTCTGCTCGCACCGGCCAAGGCCGCCTTGTTCATCTTTGCCACCGAGGACGGCACCATCTCTGCGTGGAACCCAACGGTCGATCGGACTGCTGCCGTGCTGAAGATCGACAACTCCCAGGGTGGCAACGGTGCGGTGTACAAGGGGCTCGCGCTTGCGACGAATTCGCAGGGCGTGTTCCTTTACGCGACCAACTTCCGCAGTGGTACGGTCGATGTGTTTGACTCGACGTTCAAGCCGGCGACGCTCGCCGGCTCGTTCTCCGACTCCAGGATACCCACAGGCTATGCGCCGTTCGGCATTGCATTGATCGACGGAAACCTGTTCGTCAGCTATGCCTTGCAGGATTCGGCAAAACACGACGATGTGGCAGGTCAGGGTCACGGCTTCGTGGACGTGTTTGATACGAACGGGCACCTGATCCGCCGCTTCGCTTCGCGAGGTGCGCTCGACTCGCCCTGGGGGATGGTCCGCGCCCCGCTCGACTTTGGCGGGTTCAGCTCACACGTGCTGATCGGCAATTTTGGCGATGGGCATATCAGCGCTTTCGATTCCGACGGCGACTTCCGCGGGCAACTGCGTAGGCCCTCCGGCAACCGCATCATCATCGACGGTCTCTGGGGCCTCTTTTTCGGCACGGGACTCGCTGCAGACCCGAATACGCTGTATTTCACGGCCGGCACCAATCACGAGGCCGACGGCCTCTTTGGAACGGTGCAGGCGGTCGAGCCGATCGAGCAGCACGGCAACTGAACTGACGCCTGAGTTCCCGCCGCGGATCGCGCATCCGCCGCCGCGCCGCAAAGCCGCCTTGCGGCGCGGCGGGCGAGCGTTTGCTATCATTCGCCTTCCGAGATTCCGGGCTCGGCGTGTAATCCTTTGAAATTCAAAGAACTAGCGCTCGAGCTCATGAGCCATGGTGGCCCGTGTCGGCTACTCCGCGACGACCAGTCGTGAACCCCGTCAGGGCCGGAAGGCAGCAGCGGCAGCGGCGATGTCGGGTGCCGGAGCTCTCGCTGATACGGGCCGCCTCCACTGCAAGGCCGAGCAATGACTGAAACCTACACGGCGCTCGCGCGCAAGTGGCGGCCGCGGGCCTTTGCCGAGCTGATCGGCCAGGACCATGTGCGCCGCGCGCTCGTCAACGCGCTCGAGACGGGGCGCGTGCATCATGCCTTTCTCTTCACCGGCACGCGCGGCGTGGGGAAGACGACCATTGCGCGCATTCTCGCCAAATGCCTGAATTGCGAGAAAGGCGTCACCCCCACGCCCTGCGGCGATTGTGCGAGCTGCCGGGAGATCGACACCGGGCGTTTCGTGGATCTCATCGAAGTCGATGCGGCCTCGCGCACCAAGGTCGATGACACGCGCGAGCTGCTCGACAACGTGCAATACGCCCCCACCCGCGGGCGTTACAAGGTGTACCTGATCGATGAGGTACATATGCTCTCGACGCATTCCTTCAACGCGCTCCTGAAGACGCTGGAGGAGCCGCCGCCGCACGTGAAATTCCTGCTGGCCACCACCGACCCGCAGAAGCTGCCGGTCACCGTGCTCTCGCGCTGCCTGCAGTTCAACCTCAAGCGGATTCCGATCACGCAGATTGCCGCCCACTTGCGCGCCATTCTGGAGAAGGAAGGCATTGGGTTCGAGACGGCCGGCCTCACGCTCGTTGCGCAGGCCGCCGACGGCAGCATGCGGGATGGTCTGTCGCTTCTCGATCAGCTCATCGCCTTCGGTGGCGGACGTGCCGGTGAGGCTGAGGCCCGTGCCATGCTCGGCACGATCTCCCGCGACCACGTGCTGCAACTGGCGGAGCGCCTCGCCGCCGCCGATGCCGCTGAGCTCATGCGGTATGCCCGCTCCCTCGAAGAGTGGGCACCTGACTATGCTCAAGTGCTCGATGAGCTCGGCTCACTCCTCGCGCGGATCGCCCTCAAGCAGGTGGTGAAGGACTTCGAGGGTGATGACCTCTATGCCCAGGAAGTGCTCGACCGCCTGGCCCAGGCGATCTTCCCCGAAGACGTACAGCTCTACTACCAGACCGCGATCATCGGCCGCAGGGACCTCGCGCTGGCTCCCGATCCGCGCACGGGCTTCGAGATGGCTCTGCTCAGGATGGTGGCGTTCCGGCCGCAGGCCGAGGCTGGGGCGGCGCCACAGGCCCTCCCTGGCGCGAGACCGCGCTCCCCGGCCTCAGCTGCAGTTGCGCCGCTCGCTGCACCTGCTGCGACCGTCCGGCCTACGCAGCATTCCGACCGCGACGCTGCCCCGGAGCCGGCCCCTTCAGGTGCCGCCCAGGATTGGGCGGCCATCATTTCCGCGCTGGAGCTTCAGGGCGCCGCCCGGCAGCTTGCGGCGCATTGCGTGCTGGTTGGCCGGGAGGGAGCGGTCGTGCGCCTCGCGCTCGATCCCCGCAGCAAGTTCATGCGGACTGCCGCCGTGGAGGAGAAGCTCGCTCAGGCGCTCGCGCGTCACTATGGCGAGCCGATCCGTCTGGAGTTCACCACGGCGATCTCGCTGGCCGAGACTCCGGCCCAGGCGGGGGAGCGCGCCACCCAGGAGGAGGCCGAAGCGGCTCGCCGTGCCTTCGAGTCCGACCCGGGCGTTCAGGGCTTTCGCGAACGCTTCGGCGCAACGCCCCTTCCTGAGACCATCCGGCCCTTAAAATAGGCGATCAATCTGCGGAGAGACCATGAAGGGGAATTTCAACAACCTGATGAAGCAGGCCCAGGCGATGCAGGCCAACATGCAGAAGGTCCAGGAAGAGATCGCTGCTCTCGAGGTGGTCGGTGAGGCCGGTGGCGGCATGGTGAAGGTGACCATGAGCGGCCGCCACGAGACTCGCCGCGTGCAGATCGAGCCTGCCGTGATCGGCGAGGACCGTGAGATGCTCGAGGACCTCATTGCCGCGGCCGTGAACGATGCCGTCCACAAAGTGGAGGCGAAGGTGCAGGAGAAGATGTCGTCCATGACGGCCGGCCTGCAGCTGCCCCCGGGAATGAAACTGCCGTTTTGAAGCACTCCCCCCGCCTCGCCCAGCTCATCGAAGCCCTGCGCCAGCTCCCGGGCGTTGGGCCGAAGACCGCTCAGCGCATGGCTTTTCACCTTCTCCAGGACGCGCGTCCTGCGGCGCGCACGCTCGCGCAGGCGCTCGAGGGTGCGCTGGCCTCCGTGGCGCGCTGCCGGCGCTGCCGCATGCTCACCGAGGAGGAGCTGTGCTCGATCTGCGCTGCGCCGCAGCGCGAGACCTCGCTCCTCTGCGCCGTGGAGTCGCCGGCTGATGTCGTCGCCATCGAGCAGTCCGGCAGTTACCGTGGGCGCTACTTCGTGTTGATGGGTCACTTGTCGCCGCTCGACGGAGTCGGTCCGGAGCAGCTCGGCATTCGTGAGCTCGAAGCCATTCTCGAGGAGGGCTCGGTCCGCGAGCTGATCCTCGCGACGAATCCGACGGTCGAGGGAGAGGCCACGGCGCATTTCCTCGCGGAGCTCGCCACGCGCCGCGGGCTGCGCGCCAGCCGGATCGCGCACGGCGTGCCGATCGGCGGGGAGCTCGAGTACGTCGACGGCGGAACGCTGGCGCACGCGCTCACCGGGCGCCAGACCGTCGTTTGATCATTCAGCGCCGCTGCTTCGACCGCCTGATGCCACTCAGCTCCTCGGCGAGGCGCCGCAGACGCCGGTAGCTCTCGTAGCGCCTGGCATCCATCGCTCCGGACTCTACGGCCTGCCGTACGGCACACCCCGGCTCGCGCATGTGCCGACAGTCGAGGAACCGGCAGCCGGGGGCAAGACGCCCCACCTCCGCGAATCCGAGATGCCGCGGATCGAGATGATCGACCGCCGGGGCAAAGTCGCGCACGCCCGGTGAGTCGATGAGCCTGCCTCCGCCTGCGAGCTCGAAGAGCCGCGAGACGGTCGTCGTATGACGACCTTCCTCCTCGCGCATGAGGCTGCCGATCTCGACCTCGGCATCGGGAGCCAGGCGCCGAACCAGCGACGATTTTCCGACACCCGACTGTCCGACGAGCGCCGCGACCTGCCCGGCGCATGCCGAAAGCAACAGGTCGATACCCTCACCGGTTGCGGCCGAGAGCGTAATGCACGGATAGCCTGCCGCCGCGTAGACCTCCAGTTGCCTCCTCAGTGCCTCATCGAGGCCGAGCTCCGCCTTGTTGAGCACCGGCGTTGCGGCGATCCCGGCCGACTCGGCGGCGGCGAGGTAACGGTCGGCGACGAACGGATCGGGAGGCGGCAGCGGCGCAATGACGACCAACAGCCGGGTGACATTGGCGAGCACCGGCTCGATCCCGCCGCGTGCATTCGACCGGTACAGGGTCGTGCGCCGCGGCAGGACCTCCACCACGTGTACTTCATCGTGGCGTGGATCGTTGCGGCAACGGACCTCATCGCCGCACACCGCGCCGAGGTCGCGTCCGAAGGGCCGCGCTCTGATGGTACGGCCGGAGGCCTCCTGGACCAGGAGGTGGCGGCCGAAAGCGGCGATCACGCGCGCATCGAAGGTTGCTACACTCACAGTATGCCGAGCGCAGAGAATCTGATTTGGATCGATCTCGAGATGACGGGTCTCAAGCCCGACACGGACTCTATCATCGAGATCGCTACGATCGTCACCGACAAGCAGCTCACCGTCCTCGCCGAGGGGCCGGTCATGGCCATTCACCAGCCCGATGAGGCGCTGGCGCGGATGGATGAGTGGAACCAGCGGCAGCATGGCGCCTCCGGGCTCGTGGCGCGGGTGCGGACGAGCCGGATCAGCGTGTCGGAGGCAGAGGCGCGCACACTCGAGTTCCTGGCTACGCTGGTCGCGCCGGGCGCTTCACCGATGTGCGGCAACAGCATCTGCCAGGACCGGCGGTTCCTCGCCCGCTCCATGCCGCAGCTCGAGAAGTTCTTCCACTACCGCAACCTCGATGTCAGCACCCTGAAGGAGCTGGCCCGCCGGTGGGCGCCGGACGTCGCGGCAGGCATCGCCAAGCAGAGCGCGCATCTCGCGCTCGCCGACATCCGCGAGTCGATCGGGGAGCTGAAGTACTACCGGGCGCGGCTCTTCGCCCCGGCTTATTCGGGGCTCACGACCCTGTAACGGCTCGCGACTCTCCCGCCAGGAAGAGCCACGTCTCGACCACCGTGTCGGGGTTCAGGGACATGCTCTCGATCCCCTGATCGAGCAGCCAGCGCGCGAGGTCGGGGTGGTCGGAGGGACCCTGGCCGCAGATGCCGATGTACTTCCCTCGTTTGCGGCAGGCGGCGATCGCCATGGCGAGCAGGCGCTTCACCGCCTCGTCGCGCTCATCGAAGTGCGGGGCCATGATGGCCGAATCCCGGTCGAGGCCCAGAGTGAGTTGGGTCAGATCGTTGGAGCCGATGGACATGCCGTCGAAATGCTCGAGGTAGTCTTCCGCGAGCAATGCGTTGGTCGGCAGCTCGCACATCATGATGACTTTGAGGCCGTTCTCGCCGCGGCCAAGGCCGTTGAGCGCCATCAACTCGGTCACTGTCTTCGCCTCCTTGACGCTGCGCACGAAGGGGACCATCACCTGCACGTTGGTGAGCCCCATGAGGTCGCGCACGCGCTTGAGGGCGCGGCACTCGAGCTCGAAGCACGGGCGGAAGCTCTCGTCCACGTAGCGCGCAGCGCCGCGGAAGCCGAGCATCGGATTCTCTTCGTCCGGCTCGTAGCGGCCGCCGCCCACGAGGTTGGCATACTCGTTGGACTTGAAGTCCGACAGGCGCACGATGACCGGTTCCGGCGCGAATGCCGCGGCGATCTGCGCGATTCCCTCGGCGAGCTTCTCCACATAGAAGCTGACCGGATCGGCATAACCTGACATCTGGGCGTTGATCTGCGCCTTGAGATCATCATCCAGGCGCTCGTACTCGAGCACTGCACGCGGGTGTACGCCGATCATCCGGTTGACGATGAACTCCAGGCGCGCGAGCCCGACGCCGCGATTGGGAATCCCGGCGAAATCGAACGCGCGATCGGGATTGCCGACGTTCAGCATGATCTTCACCGGAATCTTCGGCAGCGAATCGAGCTCGATCTGCTTGCGCTCGAACTCGAGCAGGCCCTCATAGACGAAGCCGGTATCGCCCTCGGCGCAGGAGACGGTGACCTCCTGGCCCTCGCGGATCCTCTGCGTGGCATCACCGCAGCCGACCACGGCTGGAATGCCGAGCTCCCGCGCGATGATGGCTGCGTGACAGGTGCGGCCGCCGCGGTTGGTGACGATCGCGGCGGCGCGTTTCATCACCGGTTCCCAGTCGGGGTCGGTCATGTCGGCGACCAACACATCGCCTGCCTGCACCCGTGCCATCTCGGATACGTCCTGGATGACGCGCGCCGGCCCTGCGCCGATCCGCTGACCGATGCTGCGGCCGGTGCTGAGGATCTGCGATCGCGACTTCAGCGAGAAGCGTTGGATCGTGCGTCCGGCGCGGCTCTGCACGGTCTCAGGGCGCGCCTGCAGAATGAAGATCTCGCCGGTGGCGCCGTCCTTGCCCCACTCGATGTCCATCGGCTGACGGTAGTGCTCCTCGATGATGAGCGCCTGGCGAGCGAGCGCCGTGAGATCGGCGTCGGTCAGGCAAAACCGCGCGCGCTCGGCCTCCGGCACCTGCACCGTCTGCACGCGCTCGCTCGAGCCTGCGGGCGCGTAGACCATCTTGATGGCCTTGGCGCCGAGATTGCGGCGCAACACGGCGTGCTTGCCCGCTCTGAGGGCCGGCTTGTAGACGTAGAACTCATCCGGGTTGACCGCGCCCTGCACCACAGTCTCGCCGAGGCCGTAGGAGGCTGTTATGAAGACGACGTCGCGGAACCCCGAGTCGGTGTCGAGCGTGAACATGACACCGCTGGCGCCGAGGTCGCTGCGCACCATGTGCTGCACGCCCGCCGATAGCGCTACCGCTCCGTGATCGAAGCCCTGATGTACCCGGTACGAGATCGCCCGATCATTGAAGAGGGACGCGAACACCTCATGCATCGACTCGAGTACGCGCGCTTCGCCGCGGACATTGAGAAAGGTCTCCTGCTGTCCGGCGAAGGAGGCGTCGGGCAGGTCCTCCGCAGTCGCGGAGGAGCGTACCGCCACGGCGATCTCCGACCCAGCACTCATTCGCCGCAGCTCTTCCTTCACCGCCTGCTGCAGGGGAGGAGGGAAGGGCGTCGCGAGCACCCACTGGCGGATGCGGGCGCCGGCGGCGGCGAGACGAGTCACATCGTCCACATCGAGCGCCGCGAGCTCCGCGCGGATGCGCGCGCCGAGTCCGTTCTGCTCGAGAAATTCCCTGAAGGCATGGGCAGTCGTGGCGAAGCCGCCCGGCACGCGCACCCCGAGCTTGGTGAGCGAGCCGATCATCTCGCCGAGCGAGGCGTTCTTGCCGCCCACGCGGTCCAAGTCGCCCATTCCTAACCGCTCGAGGGGAATGACGTAATCGTTCACGAGAACTCCGCTTGCTCCGCGCCGCGCGCGGTGGAAGACTTAGGCCCTCTGCAGCCGGGCCGCATGCCGTGAGCCGTCGAACCGTATTCTTCGTATCGGACCAGACGGGAGTGACCGCGGAAACACTGGGTCACAGCCTCATGACCCAGTTCGAGGGTTTGCAGTTTCGGCCGGTGACTTTGCCATTTGTATCGACCCTTGACAAGGCGCAGGAGGCGGTACGCAGGATCGACCGTGCCGCCCAGGAGGAGGGGCTGCGTCCGATCGTGTTCAGCACGCTGGTACAGGATGACCTGCGCGATGTGGTGATGCAGGCCAATGGCCTCTTTCTCGACTTCTTTGCCGCTTTCGTGGGCCCTCTCGAGCGCGAGCTCAACACCCGCTCCACCCACCGGGCCGGCCGCGCCCATGGCATCGCGGACCTGAGCGCCTATACTGCGCGCATCAACGCCACCAACTTCGCGTTGGCCAACGATGATGGCACCGGCGGCGACTATGCCCATGCCGATGTCATACTGCTCGGCGTCTCGCGCTCCGGTAAGACCCCGACCTGTCTCTACCTGGCGCTGCAGTATGGCGTGTTCGCGGCCAATTACCCGCTCACCGAGGAAGATCTCGAGTCCGGACAGCTTCCTGCCCGGCTCGAGCCCCATCGTCGCAAGCTTTATGCCCTGACGATCAAAGCCGAGCGGCTGCAACAGATCCGCAATGAGCGCCGCCCGCAGAGCCGCTACGCCTCCCAGCAGCAGGTGAGCTACGAGCTGCGTGCGGCCGAGGCGCTGATCGCGCGCTTGCGCATCCCCACGCTCGATACGACCGAATGCTCGATCGAGGAGATCGCCGCCCGCATTCTCAACACCACGGGCATCGAGCGGCGGCTGCGGCCATAGCCGCCGTCCGGGAGAGCTGTCGGCGTCCGGCGTCGGCGCGCAAACGGTTCCCGAGGGCTGATTATCACCTGGAACCGGAACTCAGTGGCGTGCAAGTTTCGTGCTGAAAAGTTCCGCGACAGCCGTCGAAAAAACCGGCGTTGCATGGCTTGCAGTGTCACGGACGTACGTTATAGTCGGCGTGATGCTCGATGACACTCTGACACGAGTCTCCTGGCGCGCGAAGCCACGCAGCTTCGTTGCGCTGATGAGCCTCTATGAGAGCAATTTCATCCGCCTCGGGTGGCTCGCGGGAGACCTGCAGCGCCTCGAGGGCCGGCACTGCTCGCATGTACCGGGCGATTGTGACCTCCTTCTCACCGTTACCGGCCGCTCACCCTACACCAGTACCGCCGACCTGACCTACGTCTTGCCCGCGGCCGCCGGCGCCGTGGCCTGTCCCGATATGCGCCTGTGCATCTACCACGATGCGCATCTGCTCGAGGCGCAGGAATGGGCGGCGGGCCAGGCAGTGGGCCAGGGCCAGCCGGCCCTGCGGTCGCCCCGAGGCGCACCTGAGACCCCGAGGAAAGCGGAGCGTGAACTGGATCAGCGCTGGGCGCGCAACATGATGTTAAACAAGTGGCTGGAATACTGCGCGGAGCGGGGGCATCGCTTCTCAACGGCTACGAGGCTCAACGCCGCCGAGTGAGAATCGGCGGCCTGCCGCCGTTCGTCTCATGATGGCGCTTCGACAGCTCGGCTTCCTGAAAGTCAATTTCCGCCGCGAGGAAACCGCGGAGGATGACCATCGCGTGCTCGCTCTGTTCCGCAACCGCGCGGAGCTGAAGAAGGCCTATGGCGAGCTGCAGGAGGAGATCTACCGGCTGAAGGACCGCATCAAGCAGCAGGAGGGCGCCACGCAGCGCGTACAGGAGATGCTGGGCGCGCTCGAGGGCCGCCTAGGCCTCTCCGAGACGGCGTTTCCGGCGCTCGTGTTCTACCAGCTGCGCAGGCTTTGGCAGACGGGACGCGAGCTTCTCGAGCGCTTCGTCACCGAGCTCGCCGCCCAACAGGACGAGCGTGAGCGCCGTCAACATCTCGCCGAGCACAACCGGCGTGTGTTTGCAAAGCGCCAGGCGGCCGATCAGCGGCTGCGCGGCGCGCAGCGCCTGGTGGCGGAAGAAGCGGCACGGCTGACCGATCTCGAGAGCCAACGCGCACGGCTGCAGCGGTTTTGGCACTATTTCAAGCGGCGGGCGCTCGAGCAGACGATCTCACAGGCGCGCGCGGCCGCGGCTGCTGCCGACCTCTCCCTGGTCGCGGCGCGCGAGGCGGTCGAGGAAATCGAGCGCGAACCGGTTCCCGAGTTCCCCGGTCTTTCGCTCGAGGCGCGACGCGCCATCAACATCGCGGCGATCGCGTACGCCGAGGTACTCTGCCTGCGGCTCGCCCGCACGCAGCTCGTCATGCAGGCGCGCGAGGCAACGCGCCACCGGGAAGCCACCGACGAATACGGCTCGCGCGCGGAGTGCGAAGCGTTGATGAAGCAGATCGAGCGCGCAGCCGAGCTGCTGCGGGCCCCCACCAACCTGACGCAGGAAGTCAAACAGAGGTCCGGGCGTCTGACGCAACTGGCCCGGTATCGCGTCGCGACGGATGCGGCGCCGACAGCCGAATCGCTGGCTTTTTCCGAGGGGGATGCCCTCGGAGCGGAGCCGGGAGGCCTGTCGGCGGCACGCATGCCGAACGTGCTCGCCGAGGATACGTGGGACGTCTACGGCGTCCTGCTGCGTTAGCGGACGGTCAGGATCCCCGCTCCGGGTTCGTGCTCGCGGTCTTCTCCACGGGAAGGCTGGAGCGGTCGAGCGCGACCATGTCCGCCGTGATGTCGGCCGCCTGATCCAGGATCACATCCGGAATCTTGTCGTTGTCCTTGTCGATCTGCTCCACGGCCTTGAGGGGCGGCAGGCCGAGCGCGGCGCGGCGCTTGTTGTCGAGTGACAGCAAAGCTTTGTCGTTACGCGTGCGCTCCTCGCGCCGCGCCGTGAGATTGAGAGACACGGTATGCTGTTCGCGCATGCCATCGATGCTGTTGATGTCGGCAGCCAGCCACTGATAGTTGGGATCACGCTGCGCGCGCGCGGTCTGGGCGGCGCTCAGCTGGGTAATCGACGGCACCGCCGACATTCCGGTGCTCACCGTGAAGGGTACGCCCGAGATGCGGTCCCAGGGGAGGGATGCCGGCTGGTCTGCCTCGCCGACCTCTTTCGGGTCGATCGGAGAGGGCAGCGTCACGTCCGGCACCACGCCGCGATGTTGCGTGCTCTCGCCTGTGATGCGATAGAACTTGCCGATCGTCACGGTGAGCTGGCCCTCGACCGGCTTTTCGCTCCAGCGGTCGAGAGGTACGAGGTTCTGCACCGTGCCTTTGCCGAAGGTGTTCTGGCCGATGATGACGCCCCGATGGTAGTCCTGGATGGCGCCGGCGAAGATCTCCGAGGCCGAGGCGCTGAAGCGATTCACCAGCACGGCGAGCGGACCGGTATAGGCCGGTCCTTCCTCCGGATCCTGCAGGGTCTCGATGTGGCCGCTGCGGTCGCGCAACCGTACGACCGGTCCGTGCGGCGTGAATAGGCCGGTGAGCGCGGTCGCCTCCGGCAGGTAACCACCGCCGTTGTCACGCAGGTCGAGCACCAGCCCGTCGATGTGCTGGTCTTCGAGTTTCTCGAGCAGGCGCAGTACGTCGCGAGTCGTGCTGCGATAGTTGGGATCGCCGGCATTCTCCGCGGCGATGTCCTCGTAGAAGCTCGGTACGGTGATGACGCCGATGCGGTACGTTCGGCCGTGATCGGTCACGGTCTTGAGCTTGCTCTGCGCTTCCTGGTTCTTCAGAGTCACTTTGTTGCGCACGAACTGCAGCGTCTTTTCCTTCGAGCCGGGCGCCGCGCCGGCCGGCAACACCTGTAGCCGCACCTCGGTGCCCGCCTTGCCGCGGATGAGCTGCACGACATCATCCAGCCGCCAACCGACGACGTCCGTGACGGGCCCTGAGTCGCCTTGGCCGACGGCCGTGATGCGGTCATTGGGCTTCAGCGTCCCGGCGGTCGCCGCCGGCCCTCCCTGAATGACGTTCATGATGGTGACGTAGTTGTCGATGAGCTGCAGGGAGGCGCCGATGCCCTCGTAGTTGAGACTCATCTGGATGCGGTACTCCTCGGAGTTGAGCGGCGAGAAGTAGCTCGTGTGCGGATCGTAAGTGCGTGCGTAGGCATTCATCAGGTCCTCGAACACATCCTCGGACTTGATCTGATCCACCCGCGTGATGACGGTCTGATAGCGCTTACGCAGCAGGTTCGCGGCCTGCGGCCAGGTCTTGCCGGCGAGCATGAGGGAGACGGCGTCGTTGATGACGCGCTTCTTCCAGAGCTGATCCATCTCCGCCCCGGTGGCGGGCCAGGGCGCGTGCTCGCGGTCGAAATCGTAGCTCGCGGTCGTGTTCCAGTCCGGCTCCGATTTCAACAGCTCGAGCGCGTACTGCATGCGCTCCCGGTTCCGCTGCTTGAAGCGATCGAAGATCACGTAACCGGGATCGACGTTCCCCGTATGGATCATGTCGTCGAACTGGTCGCGATACGCCGAGAGCTGTTGCACGTCGCTCGCCAGGAAGTAGCTGTGCTCAGGGTCGAGGAACTCCAGGTAGCGCTTGAACACTTCCCGGGAGAAGGTGTCGTCGATCGCAGCGCGACTGTAGTGAGTCTCCTCGAGGATCCGGCCGATCTTGCGAGCGACGGCACGCTGATCATCGGTCGGCGCCAACGCCCCGGGAGGCAGGATCGAGGCGGCGCTGGCAGGGGTACGCAGAACGGCGTCCGTGGCGGCGAGCAAGAGAACCGACAGGACGGTGAGGGCTAGCCATCCGAGCGGACGGCGGAGGTGCTTGGACATCTGAAGCTGCTCGCGGGTCCTTAGGGGAGGTGAAGTAGGGGTCTACGGAAAGGCGGTACTCAGGGAAGAGGCGCAGTCTGCGCGCTCACGGCCAATAGTATCCCTGAGACATCCTGAATGCGTCCGGATTCGCGGAGCGGGTTCCTCGGTCAGTCGCATTCTGTAAAGGCCGATCTCATGGGGTCTCACCACGGTAAGGGGTGCACCCTGGGGCTCGCACGGCTCATTCCCGGGGCACGCGCCGCAGCACCGCCAGCCAGAGCCTCGTGGCGAGGATCAGCAGGGGCGGGCCCACCGCGACCGCCCAGTAGCCGAGCCAGCCATGGGCGAGGCCGGAAAAATAGTCTCCGTAGAGGGCCAGCGGGCCGAGGCTGCGCGGGTCGTCGCCGTGGGTGTACGGGCCGAGCGCCTTGTGCCCGACGATCCAGATGAGGAGGGGGATCACGAGCAGCCCGAGTGCCAGCGCACCCCCGAAAAGCACCGCCTCCCGCCGGGTGCGGGTCTCGAGGCTGAAGGCTTGGGCCCGAGCCAGGGCTCCTGGCTTGCCGGCAGACTCCGTCATGGGAGCAGTGTAGCCGATCGGGTGCTTCCCCAGGTCATAATGCGAGGCTATGCGGAAAATCAAAGCTGCCGTCATCGGCGTCGGGTACCTCGGGCGTTTCCACGCGCAGAAGTACGCCCAGGCGGCGCAATGTGAGCTGGTCGGTGTCGTCGATGCCCGACAGGAGGCTCGGGATGCCGTCGCGGCAGAAGTGGGCACCCGTCCGGTCGCCGATTATCGGGACCTGCTCGGAGCGGTCGACGCGGTCAGCGTCGTGACGCCCACGCCGACGCATCATGCGATAGCGCGTGCGTTCCTCGAGTCGGGGGCGCACGTGTTGGTCGAGAAGCCCATCACCGAGACGCCCGATGAGGCGCGAGAGCTGATCGAGCTCGCTGCCCGCCGCAAACGCATCCTGCAGGTAGGGCACCTCGAGCGCTTCAACTCGGCGATTCTGGCTGCAGAACCGTACCTGCGGGCGCCGCGCTTCGTTGAATGCCACAGGCTTGCCCCGTACCGGGAGCGGGGAACGGACGTCAACGTGGTTCTCGATCTGATGATCCACGACATCGACATTGTGCAGACCATCGTCGGGGCGCCTGTCAAAACCATCGATGCCGTCGGCACGCCGGTCTTCTCCGACGACATCGATATCGCCAATGCGCGCATCACATTCAGCAATGGATGTGTCGTCAACGCCACTGCCAGTCGCGTCAGCTTGAAAACCGAGCGGAAGATGCGCATCTTCGAGGATGATGCCTACCTCTCACTGGACCTGCAGCAGAAGATTCTGACACTCATCCGCAAGCGCGGCCCCGGAGAGCCGGCCGGGCCGCTGCCGGTCAATATCGAGGAGCAGAGCCTCGATCCCGGAGATGCGCTGAAGGCCGAGATCGACTCTTTCCTCACCTGTATCCGCCAAGGACGGCCTCCCGTGGTCACGGGCGAGGCCGGCCTGATGGCGCTCGAGACCGCCATGCGCGTCACCGAGCAGGTTCGGCGATCGTTGGCCGAGCGCCGGAGAATGGGAGCGAAGCCCGATGTCCAAGACCCCTGAGCATTTCCGTCACGCACCGCGCCCGGTGACCGTCGCAACGCTCCAGATGGCCTGCGGCTGGGATGCAGTTGCCAACATAGCTACGGCGGAGCGGCTGGTACGGGAGGCGGCGGCACGCGGCGCACGGATCATCCTGCTGCCTGAGCTTTTCGAGACGCCGTATTTCTGCATCGAGCAGGATGCGCGGCACCTCAAGCTCGCGCGTCCCGTCGAGGACAATCCGGCGGTCCGGCACTTCAGCGGCGTAGCGCGTGAGTTGGGAGTGGTGCTGCCCATCAGCTTCTTCGAGCGCGCCGGTCCCGCTTATTTCAACTCCATCGTCATTCTCGATGCCGACGGCTCGCGGCTCGGCATCTACCGCAAGTCGCACATCCCCAACGGCCCCGGATATCAGGAGAAGAACTACTTCAGTCCCGGCGACACCGGCTTCAAGGTCTGGCAGACGCGCCACGCGCGCCTCGGAGTGGGCATCTGCTGGGATCAGTGGTTTCCCGAGGCGGCACGGGCGATGACGCTTGCCGGCGCGGAAATCCTGCTCTACCCGACTGCCATCGGCACCGAGCCGCCGCCGGCTCTGCCGGTGAATTCCCGTGAGCACTGGCAGCGTACCCAACAGGGACATGCCGCTGCGAATCTGATCCCTCTCGCGGCCGCGAACCGCTACGGGCTCGAGCGCTCCTTGCAGGACCCCGACGGGCTCTACATCCGCTTCTATGGCTCATCGTTCATAACGGATGCGATGGGCGCGAAGATCGCTGAAGCGCCCGAGGAGGGCGATGCAGTGCTCACCGCAACCTTCGACCTCGAGGAGACGGCCGCCCTGCGGGACAACTGGTTCGTCTTTCGCGATCGGCGGCCTGACCTTTATGGCGCGCTGGTGTCGCTTGACGGAAAGGTCGAAAGCACATGAGCGAGCGGGCCGAGCAACGCGGCAGGATGCCGACTTGGCGCCAATAGACTTAGTGTCTGTCGATCCAGGCCAGCGCGTCCTTCAGCTCCTTCACGAAGCGCGTGTATTCATTGCGTCGCTGTGCATCGTCGGGTACGCGAAGCAGAAATGACGGGTGAATGGTCACCCAGAGATGCGAGGTTGCTGAGAGTCTGGTCGGGGCCCCGCGAAGTTGCGACACGATCACCGGATGTCCGAGCAGGGCGCGCGCCGCGGTCCCGCCGAGCGCCATCACGAGCTTTGGCGCCACCAGCCGCAGCTCTTCGTCGAGCCACCAGTGGCAGGCCTCGATCTCGCTCGCGCTCGGCTTGATGTGAAGCCGCCGCTTGCCGCGCGGCTCGAACTTGAAGTGTTTGACGGCGTTGGTGATGTAGACGGATTCGCGCCCTAGGCCCGCATCCTTCAACGCCCGATCGAGGATCGCTCCTGCAGGTCCCACGAAGGGATGACCCTGCAGATCCTCCGAGTCGCCGGGAGCCTCGCCGACCAGCATGAGGCGCGAGGGCGCCAGCCCTTCACCGGGCACGCCCTGGGTCGTCGATTTCCATAGCGTGCAGCGGCGGCAGTCGTTCACCGCGCCGCGCAGTTCGCCGAGCGACATGAGTGTCCGTGCGCCGGTGAGCCCGCCTTCCTCCTCACGGCCGGCCCGCGCACGCTTCGGAAGCGGCTCGGTATCCTCGATCGTCATCGTCTCCGTTCAATGAGCGACCGCGGCAGTTGGTTCCGGCGCGGATGGAGAGCGCGAAAAACCGCTTCTCGAACAATTCTTTCGCTGCGCGTTGTGAGGCCGTGTAGCGGCCGTTTCGCGGCGTGACCGCGATGTACTTATCCAGTAGCAAGCGGCAGCGCTGCAATTTGTACGTGCGAAGATACGTGGCTGTCTGCGCGAGGAGAGCGGGTGCCTGCCGACTCGACACGCGACACCAGGCGTTTATCAGTGGCGTTCATCCAAAAACACAAACCGCACCCCCGGCTCATCGCCGGAGGTGCGGTCACCATTGGTGGAGGCGGGGGGACAGTACACCCGCCGCTTTCGCGGCGGCCTGGACTATGCCTTCATCCGCACCTCAGCGACGGTGCGGATGCGGAGCGTGTTATCCCACCGTTCCGGTGGAATCCTAGTACCCACCCAGGACTGAAAGTCCACGGCGAGCCTATGAGTCTCTACAGGGCAGGCCTGAGGTTGGCCCTCTTCCTACCCCTCGGCGTTGCCATGCCGCTCTCCGAGAAGAGCGCCGTCAGGTTTCACCGATGTGAGCTCCGTTATCAGCCGACCCTCGCGGATCGGCGCGACCCTTGATCGAACCCCCGTCCGCAAGTCCTAGACTTCAGGATCTACGTACGTATCCCACTCATTGGTTCTCACGCTGCGCTACCCGAGGGGCAGGGAAGACGCCGCGCCAGCAGACGGTAACTCTTAACGATCCGGCCCGTCGCACGCGCGGATCGCGATCCTGTGAACGCGTCCCCTGATTCAGTCGCACAGGCACGAGCTGGTCAGAGGTCAGCTGCGTTTAGGCAGCTAGAGCGTAGTTGTCGTCGTTGGCAACTATGAGTTGCAGAGTTATTTACGAGGGCACTGCACCTCGGTACGCCCCTGAAGGTTCGCAACCCACGTCGAAGCCGGTCGCCCCCAAAGGTGAGCGATAGGATACCTCAAGAGCCTCCCGAGCGCAGGAAATCCCTGCGGCGGCCGTGCCCGAGCCTGCTGCTTGTCGGCGATCGGCGGCAGTTTCGTACGCCCACGCTTTCCGGTAAGGTCGCGGCCTTTTCGCGCTGGCGCGGAAACGGGCTTGCTGACGGCGCACTTGCCGCAGGCGAGCGCTCTTGAAGCGGAGCCCGGTCGCGGGGTCGGGGTAGGTTCGGGATTCTCCAGGGAGTCGCCCAGAATGGTAAAGAAGAAGCTTGCGGCCATCGGTGCCGTGTTGATGCTGCACAGTGTCGCTTACGCTGCAACCGCGCTCTCGGCCGGCGCAGGGAGCGGATCTGCGAGCGAGGCCCAGAACGGACCGCCCAACACCTGGGCTGCGCAGGGACAGCTCGGACTCATCGTGACGAGCGGCAGCACTACGACGAAAAGCGGCAACGCTGCCTTCGACGCCGCGCATCAAATGGGTCTCTGGACGTTGAGCGGCGGGTTCGCAGCGCTCTATGCCAGCACCGGTCCCTACAGCACGCAGCAGGACACCAACGCGCACGTGCAGGCGGATCTTGCACTGAGCAAGCGCACCTTCTGGTTCTCGACCGCCCGCTGGGATCGCAACCTCTTTACCGGCTTCGCCTACCAGGACAGTGTCGCGACCGGCGCGGGCTATAAGTTCGTCGAGACTCCCGCGACGCTCCTGGCCGGAGAGCTCGGTGTCGGCTACCGCATCGAGAAGCAGGAAATATTGCTCACGGGGCCCGCCGGCAATGTCATCAGCCGCACGCGCGTACCCGGGTCGGTCAATCGGGAGGCCGTGCTGCAGGCGGGATTGGACTACTCGCACTCGATAACGGAATCGACCAAGCTGGTGAACGCGCTGCTGGTCCAATACGGCTCGAGCGATACCACGACGACGGACAATCTGTCGCTGCAGGTCAAAGTCGACGCGACCCTGTCGCTGGCCGTGGGCATGCAGCTGGTCAACAACACCAGCCCGCCGCCCGGCAGCGCCAAGCACACCGATACGGTGGCGACTGTCAATCTCGTCTATGCGCTGAAAAATCCGAAGCTTTCAGCGACTGCCGGCCCGCCGGCGCTGGTCAGCGGTTTCAACCTGCCTTAGTCAATTGGCGCAAATCGCTCCCGGCGATTTGCGCGGGCCGTCCTTGTGACTTTTCGATCCCGCGGCTCTCTGAGACCCGCCAGCGCGAGAGGAGATGCCCCGGGAAACGGGAGCGGCCCTGGGCCGCTCACTCAATCGCTTTCGGACGGCGCACGGCGCACGGCGCACGGCGGAGGGTGGCGGGTGCGTTTGATTCAGACGATTTGATCAGCGCGAATGCGACTTGAGCAGGCGGGCTTTGTCGCGTTGCCAGTCGCGGTCTTTCTCGACGGCGCGCTTGTCGTGCTGCTTCTTGCCCTTGGCCAGGCCTACCTGAAGTTTCGCGCGCCCGTCCTTCCAGTAGAGCTCGAGGGGGATCAGCGTGTAGCCCTTGCGCTCGACGGCGCCGATGAGTCCGCTGAGCTCGGAGTGGTGCAGAAGGAGCTTGCGCGTGCGCACCGGGTCAGCCACTACGTGGCTGGAGGTCGCGGGTAGAGGAGAGACGTGCGCGCCGAAGAGGAAAGCCTCACCGCCGCGCAGATAGACATACGCCTCTGTGAGCTGCGCCCGCCCCGCCCGCATGGCTTTCACTTCCCAACCTTGCAGCGCAAGCCCGGCCTCGTAGCGCTCCTCGATGAAGTACTCGAAGCGAGCTTTGCGGTTCTCGGCGATGAGGCGCGAGGCAGTGGCGACCTTGGGCGGCATGGACGGGTGCGGAGAGCAGTCGGGGGGCTTTGGGGGGCGTCATTGTATGGGAAGCTTGTCCGCGGGGCGGCGATCTTGGGACAATCGCTTCCATGCGAGAGGTTAAGCGCTCGGCGCTCGTCGCCCAGCCGCCGAGCTGCCTGTTCGCGCTCATCAATGATATCGAGAGCTACCCGCGTTTCCTGCCGTGGTGCACCCATGCGCGCGTAGTGTCCCGAACGGAGCGCGAGATCGTGGCCACAATAGGCGTCAAGCAAGGGCCGCTGCACGGGGAGTTCACTACCCGTAACGAGCTCGAGCCCGACAAGCGCATCCTGATGCATCTCGTGAGCGGTCCATTCAGGATGCTCGAGGGCCAGTGGCTGCTGACGCCCATAGGTCCGGACGGTTGCCGGGTAGAGCTGACCATGCGCTTTGCTTTCAAGAGCACGCTTTCAGCAATGCTCTTCGAGCAGAAGTTCGCCGACACCGCGGGGTCCCTCGTCGAGGCCTTCGTCGTGCGCAGCCGCACGACCTCACCGCCGCCTGCTGCGCAACAGGGGCCTGCGGGCCCGTGAGTGGCCGCGCCGACAAACACTGCGTCGTGGCATATGCCGACGGGGAGGGGCAATACCTTTGGTCGGTCGTGCTGCCCGCCGAAGCCACCATAGCGGACGCCATCGAGGCGGCCCGCCGTCAGGCGCCACAGGCCGAGGTCCCCTGGGAAATTGCCCCCGTAGGCATCTTCGGCGAATCACGCAGCCGCTCAGACCTCCCGGCCGACGGCGATCGCATCGAGCTCTACCGCTCGCTGAATGACGATCCCCGAGCGCGCCGGCGCGCCAAAACGGTACGCAGTACGAAAGCAGGCAAATGAGCCTTCCGCCCCCGATTCACTAAAGCGGCCCAGGGCCGCTCCCGTTTCCCGGGGCATCTCCTCTCGCGCTGGCGGATCTCAGAGAGCCGCGGGATGAAAGGCGGTGAGTCGGCTGGCCGCGCAAATCGCCGGGAGCGATTTGCGCCAATTTAGAAGATAGGAAATTTGTTCACTGACGGCAGGCGCCCCGGTTCGTTCGGACGTCCTTTGGGCACGTTGCTGAGCGCGAGACGATCCACCTTGTCCTTCTGGAAGTAGACGATCACGCGGCTCTCGACCGGCCGGCGGACGTAGCCACGCTTGAAGTAATAGATGTAGTCCCACCGGTCGTTGTTGAAGACATCCTCCACCATCGGTGTACCGAGCAGGTAGCGCACCTGGCTACGGGTCATCCCGACCTTCAACTGGCTGACCGCGTGGCCGTCCAGGTAATTCCCCTGCTGAATGTCCATGCGGTAGACGCAGCCCGTGAGGCCGATACAGGTAGCCAGCAGAGCGACGAGCGCGAGCGGACGCAGGCGTGTCCTGCGGCGGGAGCCGGAAATCAGGGATTGACGTGGCATGGAGGTCCGTCGAAGGGGAAAATGCGTAATAATGGGCGCCGATGATACCTGATCGCGAATCCGTCGCGGCCGATGCTCCCTGCGGCGCGGTGCGCGGGAGATGACATAGTGGAAGGCAAGGACCTTCGCAAAGCGGGCCTGAAGGTCACGCTACCTCGCCTGAAGATCCTCGAGATCCTCGAGGGCAGCGCGACGCGGCATATGTCAGCCGAGGACATCTATCGCGCTCTCCTCGACTCCAACGAAGATATCGGTCTCGCCACCGTCTACCGGGTGCTGACGCAGTTCGAGGCTGCAGGTCTCGTGACCCGCCATCACTTCGAGAACGGCATGGCGGTGTTCGAGCTCAACCAGGGCACGCATCACGATCATATCGTCTGCCTGGACTGCGGCCGCGTCGAAGAGTTCATGGATGCCGGCATAGAAGAGCGCCAAACCGCAGTCGCGCAGCGGCTGGGCTTCACGATCCGCGATCATTCCCTGATCCTGTACGGTCACTGCCGCAAGACTCACTGTCCTTATCGGCGCGCGCCCAAGCGTTTGCCCGCGACCTGAAGCATCTCCCGCGCGTGCTCGCGCGCTTTGGAGGTGACGTCGACCCCGCCGAGCATTCGCGCCAGCTCTTCTATCCGATCTTGATCGGCGAGGACCGATAATGAAGTGCGAGTCGTCTTACCGTCCGTCACCTTGGTCACTCGCAAATGCTGATGCCCTTGCGAGGCCACCTGCGGCAGGTGAGTGACGCAGAGTACCTGACCGCGCTCACCGAGCGCCCGCAGCTCGCGTCCGACGATTTCCGCGACGGCCCCACCAATGCCGGAATCCACCTCATCGAACACCATGCAGCGGGTCTCCTGCGCGCTGCTCGCCACCTGGACGGCAAGGGACAGGCGCGAGAGCTCACCACCGGAGGCAATTTTGGCCAGTGCGCGCGGCGGCTGACCGGGGTTCGTGCTCACCCGCAGCTCGATGTCATCGAGGCCGTACTGCGCCGGCTCCGTACTGCGGCTCTGGGCCACGTCGACTTCGAGACGCCCTCCCGACATCCCCAGGGTCTGCATGTGCGCCGTGATCGCTTTGGCGAGCTTGGTTGCGGCGGAGATTCTCTTCGCCGACAGCGTCTTGGCCTGGTCGCGGTAGCCATCCAGAGCTGCCGCCAACTCCTTGCGCAGCACGGCGAGATTCACCTCTGCCCGCTCGAGGCCTTCGAGCTCCTCGGCGAGCTGTGCGCTGCGTGGCAGCAGCTCGAGCGGCGTCACGCGGTTCTTGCGCGCCAGCTCCTCGATGGCGGCCAACCGCCGCTCGACTTCGTGTTGGCGTTGCGTATCGAGATCGAGGCTCTCGCCATAGCGCTCGAGCTCCCGCGCGGCTTCGCGGATCTGCACGGCAGCCTCTTCGGCGAGCGCCACCACAGGCGCAAGCTTCGGGTCGATTGCAGACACCGCGCGCAGCGACTGAAGTCCTCGGCTGACACTCGCATGAGCGTTGCCGTCCTCATCCTGATAGAGCGCGGCGAGCGCCACCTGCGCTGCCTCTGCGAGACGCCCGCGATTCATGAGCCGTGCGCGCTCCTCCGACAGCCGCGTGACTTCCCCGTCCTCGAGCTGCAGCGCCTGGAGCTCGCCGACCTGGTACTTCAGCAACTCGAGCTTCGCCTCGCGGTCGCGAGCGCGGCTTTCGAGCTCGAGGGTGCGCTCGAGCATCTCGCGCCAGACGCGATAGGCGATTCCGACCTGGTCGACCAGCGGACTCAGCCGGCCATAGACGTCGAGCAGCTCACGCTGCGCGGCGGTACGGGTGAGCGACTGGAATTCGTGCTGGCCGTGGATGTCGATGAGGATGCTGCCGGCCTCGCGCAGCAGCTGCACAGGAACGGATTGGCTGTTGAGGTAGGCGCGGGAGCGCCCGTCGGTCGAGAGGATGCGGCGGACGATGAGCTCATTGTCCGCGTCGATCGACTGCTCCTCGAGCCAGCGGGAGAGTCCGGGCCGCGCCTTGCTGAGATCGAAGGTGGCGGCGATCTCGGCCCGCTCGGCGCCGTGGCGGATCATTTCCGGGCCGCCGCGGCCGCCGGCGAGCAGCTGCAGGGCATCGACGAGAATCGACTTGCCCGCCCCGGTCTCGCCGGTGAGCACGGTCAGACCCGGACGCAGCTCCAGCTCCACGGCCTCGATGATGGCGAAATCGCGGATCTGCAGCCGGATGAGCATGAGATCTGGATCCCGGGCTCAGCGCTCGGGGCTGCCGCGGCCCCAGTGGAGCTTAGAGCGCAGCAGGCGGTAATAGTCGTGGCCGGACGGATGCAGGAGCGTGATCCGCTCGCCGGCCGGCTTCACCTCCAGCCGGTCGCCGGGGACGATCTCGCCGAGAATAGTGCCGTCGCAGGTCACTTGTGCCCGGGTGTCGGACCGTTCCAACAGCTCGACCTCGATCAGCGAGCGCGCCGAGACCACGATCGGGCGGTCGGAGAGCGTATGCGGGCAGATCGGCGCCATGACGAGCGCATCGAGGTGTGGCTCGATGATCGGGCCGCCGCAGGAAAGGGCATAGGCCGTCGAGCCGGTGGCGCTCGCGATGACGATCCCATCGCCGGCGTGTGTGTTGACATAGCGCCCCGCGACGCGGGTCGCGAAGTCGAGCATCCGCCCGGTCGCGAGCTTCTGCAGCACGACGTCGTTGAGTGCGAGAGCCTCGGCGATCATACCGCCCGACTGGCGCAGGCAAGCGGACAGGAGCGGGCGCTCGTCGGCCTCGAGCCGGCCTTCCAGGGCGGCATCGACGCAGCCGAGCATGTCCTCGGGCATCACGTCCGTCAGGAAGCCGAGCCGTCCACGATTGATGCCGAGCAGTGGCACCTTATTGCGCGCGACCAGGCCGGCCGCATACAGCAACGTGCCGTCGCCACCCACCGCGATCATGAGATCCGCACGGCGGCCGAGCTCCTCTTCCGGCACCCGCAGCATCGGTGCCTGCGCACCCGGGAAGGGCGCTCCATTGCTGACGAGCACTGTGACCTGCCGGGTCGCCAGATGCGCCAGCAAGGCGTGAGCGGATTCCGCGACGCGCGAGTCCGTGAATCTGCCGACCAGCGCGCACGTGCGGACGGGGAGGGCCATCCGCGGAATCGTAGCAGGACAGCAGGGTGCTTGCTTGACGGTCGCCTCGGCCGTCTAATACCTGGTGTGATGAGATGTTCCGGCTCGGCGCGCCTCGCGCCGCTACATGTTCGGGGTTCGCTTCCGGCGAGCCTCGTCGGTCCTGCGCGCGGCGCATGAATACAGAAGAGCAGCTCACCGAGCGGGCGCAACACCTGCTGCGGATACTCATCGAAAGCTACATCCGCGACGGTCAGCCCGTCGGCTCGCGCTCTCTCTCGCGCGAGTCGGGGCTGCAGCTCTCATCGGCGACCATCCGCAACGTGATGGCTGACCTCGAGGAGCTGGGCTTCGTCGCATCGCCGCATACCTCGGCCGGCCGCATTCCGACCGACAAGGGATATCGCTTCTTCGTCGATACCCTCCTGCACATACAGCCGGTCGAGGAAGCCGCGGCGGCGGAGATCCGCCGTCAGCTCGAAGGCCGTCAGTCCGAGTCGGCGCGCGAGAGTCCCAAGGATCTCATCGCCACGGTATCGCAACTGCTTTCCACCGTGACGCGCCTGGCGGGCGTGGTGACGCTGCCGCGGACAGCGGAGGCTTCGATCACCCAGATCGAGTTCGTCAGTCTGTCCGAGAACCGCGTCCTCGTCGTGCTGGTGTACGGGGAGCGCGAGGTCCAGAACCGCATCATCCAGCTCGAGCGGTACTACTCACCCGATGAGCTCAAACGCGCGTCCAACTTCCTCAACGAGCAGTTCCGCGGCCGCTCGCTGACCCAGGTGCGCCAGGAGATCCTGCGTCAGCTGAGCGAGACCCGCGCGCACATGAATCAGGTGATGCTGGATGCCATCTCGATGGCGCAGCACGTGTTTGAAGCCGGCGCCGCCGGCGAGGATCGGCTCGAGTACGTCATCAAGGGCGAGACGAATCTCATGGGTGTCGCGGAGCTCTCGAGCGTCGAGAAGCTGCGGCGGCTCTTCGAGGCGTTCAACGAGAAGCGCGACTTCCTGCACCTGCTCGACCACAGCCTGCGGGCCGAGGGAGTGCGGATCTTCATCGGCCATGAGTCCGGCTACCAGATCCTCGATGACTGCAGCGTCGTCACCGCTCCATACGGCTCGCCGGAGTCGGTCGTCGGGGTGCTCGGGGTCATCGGGCCCACGCGCATGGCTTACGAGCGGGTGATCCCGATCGTGGACATGACGGCAAAGCTTCTCGGCGCAGCCTTGAATTCGCGCCGATAGGTCCCCACGCAGCGCGTCATTCGAAATACTCTCCGGGCGGAGGGCTTTGCCCCCGCGTAGCCTTTAACTTTGTCGCGATTCAGAGGTGCCTAGATGAGTACGGAGGAAAACGGCGGCCGTGCCGCTCCTGGGAGGCAGGAGGCCGGCACGGCGGAATCGGTATCGCCCGTGGCGGAGCTCGAGCGCCTGCAGCAGGCCCTCACGGAGGCCGAGGAGCGGGCGCGCAGCCATTACGAGCAGTACGTGCGCGCGGTCGCAGAGCTCGACAACGTCCGCAAGCGCGCACAGCGCGACATCGAGGCGGCGAACCGCTACGGCCTGGAGAAATTCGCCGCCGAGCTGCTGCCCGTACGGGACAGTCTGGAGCTCGCCGTGCAGAGCGCGGGCCAGGCCGAGGTCGATGCCCGCAGCCTCAAGCGGGGCCAGGAGGCGACGCTGCAGCTGCTCGCCAAGGCGCTCGAGCGGCTCGGCCTCGCGCCCATCAGCCCCGAGGGGGAGGTCTTCGACCCCACCCGGCACGAGGCGATGATGGCCCAGGAGTCCGCCACCGCGAAGCCCAACACGGTGCTGCAGGTGGTGCAGACCGGCTACGAGCTCAATGGCCGGGTCGTCCGCCCCGCGCGGGTGATCGTGGCCAAGGCGCCGGCCTAGTGATCAGGCCCCTGGATGTGCCCCGCCGCCGCAGGCGGCGGAGCTTTGGGCAAAACCCGCGCTCAGCCGCTTCGGCCTTGCCCAAAGCGCCGCTGGGCTGGGCAGGAGCCCGGATCCAGCGCTTTGAAAAGGCGCCCTCCGGCCTTGAATCGGCGCCGCGAACACCCAAGAAGTAGGTCGACATCATCCCCCTTTAGAAAGAGATTCAGGCGGAGTAGACACATGGCAAAGGTAATCGGCATCGACCTCGGCACGACCAATTCGTGCGTGGCCATCATGGAGGGCGGTAAGCCCCGCGTGATCGAGAACAGCGAGGGCGACCGTACCACCCCTTCGATCGTCGCTTTCACGAAGGACAACGAGGTGCTGGTCGGCCAGCCGGCCAAGCGTCAGGCGGTCACCAATCCGCACAACACGCTTTTTGCCATCAAGCGCCTCATCGGACGCAAGTTCGAGGACGAGGTGGTCCAGCGCGACGTCAAGATGGTGCCCTACAAGATCGCGCGCGCGGACAACGGCGACGCGTGGGTCGAGGTGCAGGGCAAGAAAATGGCGCCGGCCGAGATCTCCGCCCGGGTCCTCATGAAAATGAAGAAGACGGCGGAGGACTACCTCGGTGAGCCGGTCACAGAGGCCGTGATCACCGTACCTGCCTACTTCAACGACTCCCAGCGCCAGGCGACCAAGGATGCCGGCCGCATCGCCGGTCTCGAAGTCAAGCGCATCATCAACGAGCCGACGGCAGCTTCGCTGGCCTATGGCCTCGACAAAGCGGGCGGCGACCGCAAGATCGCGGTGTATGACCTCGGTGGCGGCACGTTCGACGTCTCGATCATCGAGATTGCGGAAGTCGACGGTGAGCGCCAGTTCGAGGTGCTCTCCACCAACGGCGACACTTTCCTCGGCGGTGAGGATTTCGACCTCAGGATCATCAACTTCCTGGCCGAGGAGTTCCAGAAGGAGTCGGGTGTCGACGTCCGCAAGGACCCGCTGGCCATGCAGCGCCTGAAAGAGGCCGCGGAGAAGGGCAAGATCGAGCTCTCCTCCACCCAGCAGACCGACATCAACCTGCCGTACATCACGGCCGATGCGTCGGGACCGAAGCACCTCAACATCAAGCTGACCCGGGCGAAGCTCGAGGCGCTGGTGGAGGACCTGGTGCAGAAGACCATTGCGCCCTGCCGCACCGCGCTCAAGGATGCGGGCGTCTCCTCGGGCGACGTCGCGGAGGTCATCCTGGTCGGCGGCCAGACGCGCATGCCCCTGGTACAGAAGTATGTGAAGGACTTCTTCGGGCGCGAGCCGCGCAAGGATGTCAATCCTGACGAGGCGGTTGCCGTGGGCGCTGCCATCCAGGCAGGCGTCCTGGCAGGAGAAGTCAAAGACGTGCTGCTGCTCGATGTCACGCCGCTCTCTCTCGGCATCGAGACGCTGCACGGTGTGATGACCAAGCTCATCGAGAAAAACACCACCATCCCGACGAAGGCGTCACAGGTGTTCTCGACGGCCGATGACAATCAGACGGCCGTGACGATTCACGTGCTGCAGGGCGAGCGCGATCGTGCGGCCGACAACAAGTCGCTCGGCAAATTCGATCTCAGCGACATTCCGCCCGCTCCGCGTGGCATGCCGCAGATCGAGGTCTCCTTCGACATCGATGCCAACGGCATCCTCAATGTGTCCGCGAAGGACAAGGCGACCGGACGCGAGCAGAAGATCGTGATCAAGGCCTCGAGCGGTCTCACCGAGGACGAGATCAAGCGGATGGTCCGCGATGCCGAGGCGCATGCCGCCGAGGACAAGCGCTTCCGCGAGCTGGTCGAAACACGTAACAAAGCGGATGGCATGATCCACGCGGTCGAGAGAGGCCTGAAGGATCTCGGCGAGAAGGTCGATGCGGCCGAGCGCGCCAAGGTCGAATCGGCGATCTCGGATCTGCGCACTGCGCTCAAGGGCGATGATCGCAACATCATCGAGAAGAAGACCGAGGCGCTGGCGCAGGCCTCCGCGGGAATCGCGGAGCGCGCCTACGCGGCCGGCCAGGCAGGCCCCGAGGGTGCAGCGGCCGGCGGTGGCGGCGATGCGCAGTCTTCCGGCTCGGCGGGCGGCGCGGCCGGCCAGAGCGGGCGCGAAGACGTCGTCGATGCAGAGTTCGAGGAAGTAAAGGACAAAGGACGCAAGGCGAGTTAGCCAGTACAAAAGCAAATAAGTAAGCGGCCCAGGGCCGTCCCTGGGCCGCGGAATCGTCGGCGGTACGTCGGCTGGCCGGTAAAAGCGCCGCAGGGGGCTTTTACCCGATAAACTAACCGAGATGTCAAAGGCAGATTACTACAAGGTACTCGACGTACCGAGAACGGCCACCGAGGCGGAGATCAAGAAATCCTATCGCCGCCTCGCGATGAAATTTCACCCGGACAGGAATCCCAACGACAAGGAGGCCGAAGAGCGCTTCAAAGAGGCGAAGGAAGCCTGCGAGGTGCTCACCGATCCACAGAAGCGCGCGGCGTACGATCAGTACGGCCACGCAGGTGTCGAGGCGGCTGCCGCCAACGCCCGCGGGCGGGCCGGAGGCTTCGGTCCCGGGGACGCGTTCAGCGACATTTTCGGCGACGTGTTCGGCGATATCTTCGGAACCGCGCGCCGCGGGGGGCGCTCGCAGGTCTTTCGGGGCGCAGACCTGCGCTATGAGATCGAGCTCGAGCTTCCCCAGGCCGTCTTCGGGCATACGCTGGAGATCGAGGTGCCGAAGCTGTCCGAATGCGAGGTCTGCCATGGCAGCGGTGCCGCCAAGGGCAGCTCGCCGGCAGCGTGCGATACCTGCGGTGGCTCCGGCCAGGTGCGCATCTCGCAGGGTTTCTTCCAGTTGCAGCAGACCTGCCCCCGCTGCCGCGGTGCGGGCACGATCGTAAAGAATCCGTGCGACACCTGCCTCGGGCAGGGCCGTGTGCGCCGCAACCGGAATCTCTCAGTGAAGGTCCCTGCGGGCGTCGATACCGGGGATCGGATCCGCCTCGCTGGCGAGGGAGAGGCCGGCCGCAATGGCGGCCCGCCTGGCGATCTGTACGTCGAGGTTCACGTCCGGGAGCACGCGATTTTTGAGCGGGACGGAGAGCACCTGAGCTGTGAGGTCCCCATCAGCTTCGCGACTGCGGCCCTCGGCGGCACGGTCGAGGTGCCCACCCTCGATGGCGATGTCACCGTGAAAATCCCGGCGGAGACCCAGTCGGGCCGCGTCTTTCGCCTGCGCGACAAGGGCGTGAAGCCGGTGCGCAGCAACTCGCGAGGCGATCTCTTCTGCCGGGTCGTGGTGGAGACACCGGTGCATCTTTCCGCGGACCAACGGGAACTGGTCCGCCAGCTGGAGGAATCGCTGCAGCAGGATCGGCAGCGCCACGCGCCACGCGAGAAAGGCTTCTTCGAGGGCGTCAGGCGCTTCTTCTCCGGCGCTTGAGGAGCCATGGCGGAGACGCGGGTCGTCATCGTCGGGGTGAGCGGGCGCATGGGCCAGGCGCTGGTACGCGTCGCAAGCGAGTTCCCGCAGGTGCGCATCACCGGAGCAGTGGCTTCCGCCGGTAGTGCGAGCCTCAGTCGTGACGCGGGAGTACTCGCCGGCCAGGCACCCATGGGGATCGAGGTCACGGGCGACCTGCCAGCCGCTCTGGCTGCAGCAGATGTCGCAATCGACTTCTCTCAGCCCTATGCGACTCGCGCCAACATTGCCGCCTGCCGCGGCGCCCGCAAGCCGCTCGTCGTCGGTACCACCGGGTTCGCGGCCGACCTGACCGAGGCGGAGCTCGACGCCGCCGCAGGCGAAATTCCGCTGCTCATCGCGCCCAACACGAGCCTGGGAGTCGCCCTGCTGACGGAGCTCGTGCGCAGGGCGGGGCGGGCGCTGCCGCCGGAATTCGACATCGAGGTCATCGAGGCGCATCACCGGACGAAGCGGGACGCGCCATCGGGGACTGCCCTGGCCCTGGCCCGCGCAGCGGGCGAGGCACGGGGTCTGGCCCCATCCGAAGCGCTTTCGGCGACCTCAGGCGGACGGGTGGGGCCCCGGCGGGACGGGGAGATCGGGTTCGCCATCGTTCGTGGCGGCGACATCGTCGGGGAACACACGGTGCTTTTCGCGGGGTTGGGGGAGGAGCTGCGCCTCAGCCATCGGGCGGGGGATCGCGCCATCTTCGCCCGAGGAGCCCTCAGGGCGGCGCTGTGGCTCCTCGGCCGACCGCCGGGCCGTTACGGCATGAGCGATATTGTGCATGCAGATCATGCACTTGGGTGATTCTCTGCGGCGTTTTTGCGCAGACTGGCCCGAGGAATATTTCGTGGACACTCAGGCGGCCGGCCCGTAAGATTTCGCGGTAATCCGTGTACGGGTTAGTCCATGCAAGGCGGGAGGATGTTCCACAAGAACACCTCCCGCTTTGTATATGGGCGCAAATCGCTCCCGGCGATTTGCGCGAGCGCGCTACGCGAACACATTACGCGAACACATTTTTCTTCCCGCGGCCCCGGGGACGGCCCGGGGCCGCTCACTCAATCGCTTTCGATCGACAAGCAGGGAGGGGAGCGCGGATGACGACGGCAACATACGAGGTGGTTTTGAAGTGAGCGTACCCGCTGTGCTGGCATTGGCGGATGGCACCATCTTCCGCGGCCAGTCGATTGGTGCCAAGGGCAACACCACGGGCGAAGTCGTTTTCAACACTGCGTTGACGGGATATCAGGAAATCCTCACCGACCCGTCGTACGCCCGCCAGATCGTCACGCTGACTTGTCCGCACATCGGCAACACCGGTGGCACGCCCGAGGATCTCGAGTCCGCTCAGATCTACGCCGCCGGCCTGGTCATTCGCGATCTGCCGCTGCGGGCGAGCAGCTGGCGCGCCAACGAGTCGTTGAGCGAATTCCTGGAGCGCGGCCGCGTCGTAGCCATCGCGGGTATCGATACGCGACGGTTGACGCGCATTCTGCGTGAGACCGGCGCGCAGTCCGGCTGCATCATGACCGGAGAGCAGGTGGACACTGCCGCCGCCATCAAGGCGGCGGGCAAGTTCCCGGGCCTGAAGGGCATGGATCTCGCCAAGGTCGTCAGCACCAAGCGCAGCTTCCAGTGGAACGAGGGCAGTGTCTGGCCCGAGGGCTCGCGCCCGCCCATTCGCTCGCACCAGCGGCTGCATGTCGTGGCTTATGACTTCGGCATCAAACGCAACATCCTGCGCCTGTTGTCGGACTTTGGCTGCCGCATGACCGTCGTGCCCGCTCAGACGACTGCCGAAGAGGTGGTCGCACTCGCGCCCGACGGCATCTTCCTCTCCAATGGCCCGGGCGATCCGGAGCCCTGCGAGTACGCCATCGGTGCGACCCGCAAGCTGCTCGAGAGCGACATCCCCGTGTTCGGTATCTGTCTCGGCCATCAGATCCTGGGACTGGCGTGCGGCGCTCGCACCATGAAGATGAAGTTCGGTCATCACGGCGCCAACCATCCGGTGCAGGACCTGGATTCCGGGCGAGTATTCATCACCAGTCAGAATCACGGCTTCGCCGTCGATGAGACGACTCTGCCTGCCAACGTGCGCGCCACGCACCGCTCGCTCTTCGACGGCTCGCTCCAGGGCCTCGCCTTCAAGGACCGGCCGGCATTCGGCTTCCAGGGCCACCCCGAGGCGAGTCCGGGCCCGCACGATCTGAAGCCGCTCTTCGAGCGCTTCAATCACCTGATGCTGCGCCGGCTTCAAACCCAGCTTCGCCAGGCCGAGGAACAGGCACGCCGCCAGGCCGGCAGTCGCTGAGCCGGCTCGAGACAGGACTTCCGTGCCCAAGCGAACTGACATAAAGAGCATCCTCATCATCGGCGCAGGCCCGATCATCATCGGTCAGGCCTGCGAGTTCGACTATTCCGGCGCGCAGGCGTGCAAGGCGCTGAAAGAGGAAGGCTACCGGGTCATCCTGGTCAACTCCAACCCCGCCACCATCATGACCGACCCCGGGATGGCGGATGCCATCTACATCGAGCCGGTCAACTGGCGCACGGTGGCGCGCATCATCGAGAAGGAGCGCCCGGATGCGCTGCTGCCAACGATGGGCGGACAGACTGCCCTCAACACGGCGCTCGACCTCGTGCGCGAGGGCGTGCTCGAGAAGCACGGCGTCGAGCTCATCGCCGCCTCGCGGGCCGCGATCGACATGGCCGAGGACCGCGAGCTCTTCCGCAACGCCATGCGCGAGATCGGGCTCGAGACGCCGCGCTCGCAGATCGCGCGCAGCCTCGATGAGGCGTTGAGCGTTGCCGGCGATATCGGCTATCCGGTGGTGATCCGTCCGTCGTTCACGCTGGGCGGAAGCGGCGGCGGCATCGCCTACAACCGGGAGGAGCTCGAGGACATCGTGGCGCGCGGGCTCGATGCGTCGCCGACTTCCGAGGTACTGCTCGAGGAGTCGGTGATCGGCTGGAAGGAGTTCGAGATGGAGGTAGTGCGCGACCACAAGGACAACTGCATCATCGTCTGCTCCATCGAGAACCTCGATCCGATGGGCGTGCATACAGGCGACTCGATCACGGTGGCGCCGGCGCTGACCCTGACGGACAAGGAGTATCAGCGCATGCGCGACGCCTCGATCGCGGTGTTGCGCAAGATTGGTGTCGATACCGGTGGCTCGAACGTGCAGTTCGCGGTCAGTCCGTACGACGGGCGCCTGCTCGTCATCGAGATGAATCCGCGCGTCTCGCGCTCCTCCGCGCTCGCCTCCAAGGCGACGGGCTTTCCCATCGCCAAGATCGCCGCCAAGCTCGCCGTCGGCTACACGCTCGATGAGCTGAAGAACGACATTACGGGCGGCGCCACGCCGGCCTCGTTCGAGCCGTCGATCGACTACGTGGTCACCAAGATTCCGCGCTTCACGTTCGAGAAGTTTCCGGCCGCCAACGATCGCCTGACCACGCAGATGAAATCCGTGGGCGAGGTCATGGCAATTGGCCGCACCTTCCAGGAATCGCTGCAGAAGGCGCTGCGCGGTCTCGAGACCGGCCTCGATGGCCTCGTGCCCATCCTCAAGCTGCCGCTCGATGAGGACGGCGAGGCGAAGCTCGCCTACGAGCTGCGCGCCCCGGGGGCCAACCGGCTGTTGTACGTTGCCGATGCCTTCCGCGCCGGCTGGGCGTTCGAGCGGATCGCCGATCTCACCCACATCGATCCCTGGTTCCTCACCGCGATCGAGGATCTGGTCGCGGAGGAGAAGCGGATCGGTATGGAGGGATTCGGTGCGCTCACCGCGGAGCGGCTGCGCTCGCTCAAGCGCAAGGGCTTCTCCGACAGCCGGCTCGGCAGACTTCTCGATCTGCCCGAGAAGGCCGTGCGCACGAAGCGCCACGAGCTCGGCGTCAGGCCCGTCTACAAGCGGGTCGACACCTGCGCGGCGGAGTTTGCAACCTCGACCGCCTACCTCTACTCCACCTACGAGGAGGAATGCGAGGCGCAGCCGACCAACCGCCGCAAGATCATGATCCTCGGCGGCGGCCCCAACCGCATCGGCCAGGGGATCGAGTTCGATTACTGCTGCGTACACGCGGCGTTGAGCCTGCGCGAGGACGGGTTCGAGACCATCATGGTCAACTGCAACCCGGAGACGGTCTCCACCGACTACGACACGTCCGATCGACTCTATTTCGAGCCGCTGACGCTCGAGGACGTGCTCGAGGTCCTCGCCAAGGAGAAGCCCGAGGGTGTCATCGTGCAGTTCGGTGGCCAGACGCCGCTCAAGCTCTCGCGGGCACTGGAGGAAGCCGGCGCCCCCATCATCGGCACCTCACCGGACTCGATCGATGTTGCCGAAGACCGCGAGCGCTTCCAGGCGCTGGTGCGCAAGCTCGGGCTGAAGCAGCCTGCCAATGCGACGGCACGCACCGAGGATCAGGCCGTGGTGCTCGCGCGCGAAGTCGGTTTTCCGCTGGTCGTGCGTCCCTCCTATGTGCTCGGCGGCCGCGCCATGGAGATCGTCTTCAACGAGGAGGACCTGCGGGCCTATATGGGCCACGCAGTGCAGGTCTCCAACGACAGCCCGGTGCTGCTCGATCGCTTTCTCGATGTGGCGATCGAGGTCGATGTCGATGCCGTGTGCGATGGCGATGAGGTGCTGATCGGCGGCATCATGGAGCACGTCGAGCAGGCCGGGGTGCATTCCGGAGATTCCGGTTGCTGCCTGCCGCCAAACAGCCTGAGCGCGCAGATGCAGGACAGCCTGCGGGACCAGACGCGCAAGCTCGCCAAGGCGCTTTCCGTCGTGGGCCTGATGAACATCCAGTTTGCCATCCAGAACGGAGTCATATACGTCCTGGAGGTCAATCCGCGCGCCTCGCGGACCGTGCCGTTCGTATCGAAGGCGACGGGTCTGCCGCTTGCGAAGATCGCAGCGCGGGTGATGACCGGCAGGAAGCTGCGCGACCAGGGCGTGACCGCAGCTCGTGAGCCGCCCTATTATTCGGTGAAGGAGGCGGTGTTCCCGTTCGTGAAGTTCCCCGAGTCCGACCCGATCCTCGGCCCGGAGATGAAGTCTACGGGCGAGGTGATGGGCACCGGCCGCACCTTCGGTGAGGCTTACGCGAAGGCGCAGACGGCATCCGGCGTGACGCTGCCGCTGAAGGGCGTTTGCTTCATCAGTGTCCGGGACCGGGACAAACCGGGCGCCGTGGAGCTCGCGCGCCGGTTGATCGCGCGGGGATTCGAGGTGGTGGCCACTGAAGGCACGACGCGCGCGCTGTCGGAGGCTGGCATCGCCTGCCGCAAGGTGAACAAGGTACGCGAAGGCCGGCCGCACATCGTGGACATGATCAAGAACGACGAGATTGACCTGATCGTCAACACAACCGAGGGCAAGCTCGCGATACGCGAGTCGAACTCGATCCGCCGCGAGGCGGTGCATCACCGCGTCACCTACTACACGACGCTGGCGGCGGGGCTCGCCACGTGCGAGGCGATGGACCATCTCGATGAGGTCGAAGTAAACCGCCTGCAGGATCTGCACAACGAGGCGTTAAGTGCTTAACGTCTTCTTCGCGGTAAGTGCGAAGACGCCCAGAATTAGGCAGGGAATGAGCTCGTTCTTGCGAACGGAGATTGGATGAAACGCACTCCCATGACTTTGCGTGGCGCCGAGGCGCTGCGCATTGAGCTCAAAAAGCTGAAGACCGAGGCGCGCCCGGCCGTCATCAAAGCGATCGCTGAGGCCCGCGGCCACGGTGACCTCTCCGAGAATGCGGAGTATCACGCCGCACGCGAGCAGCAGGGCTTCATCGAAGGCCGCATCGCCGAGATCGAACAGAAGCTCGGCAACGCCGAGATCATCGATCCGAGCAGGCTCCCGAAGACCGGCAAGGTCGTGTTCGGTGCGATCGTCGAGCTCGAGGACCAGGACGGCGGCAACCGGGTGGTCTATCAGGTGGCCGGTGAGGACGAGGCCGACATCCGGGCCGGCAGGATCTCGATCAGCTCGCCCATCGCGCGCGCCCTGGTCGGCAAATCCGAGGGCGACGTGGTCGATGTCGCCGCACCGGGCGGCATCCGCTCCTACGAGATCGTGACGGTCCGCTTCGAGTGAGCCAATCAGTCAGGAATCACGATTAATCAGGAATCACGATTCGCGGTAAATCCGGGCGCGGGCGGTAGAGAACGGCCACGTTGCCGATCCGGTGCACGAGTGAGCTGCCGGTGCGCCGGGCCAGCTCTGCGAAGAGCGAATCGCGCGCTTCCCGATCGCCGCCCGGGGCCTTGATCTTGATGAGCTCATGGTCCGTGAGCGCCCGGTCGGTCTCGCGGGCGACCGCTTCCGTCAGGCCGGCCGACCCGAGCCGGACGACCGGCTGCAGCTCGTGGGCCAAGCCGCGCAGATGGCGGCGCTGACGATCGGAAAGCGGGGATGGAGAGGGCGTGCCTGGCATCCCGGGGATTCTACAGGCAGGCAATGGCCAAACGTTCCATGAGCCGGCGCCCCGGGGCCGATCTGGCTCAATCCTGGCGGGGCGCCTGGGTCTCCAGCCCAATCTGGCGGAGCTGGCGCTCGAGATCTTGGCCAGGGCCTTGAACGGCGGCGAAGATGCCCTGATCAAGGTCTTCGAAGGAACTGCTTTCGGGAGCTCGTTCGGGACGTGCGGCCGATTCGCCAAGGTGAAGCTGGTCAAATCCGCTGCTTTGCGGGCTTGCAGTACTGAAATGTATCTGCTGGCCAAGGATTTTAGCTTGGTGTAGCGTGCTGGAGGCTGGACCGAGTTCAGGAGTGCACACACTGCCGGGTGCCGGTAGGCGAGGCCGCATTTGAAGATGAATGATTTGACTAAAAACATCCTCCTATGGGTGGTGATCGTCCTCGTGCTGCTGGCGGTGTTCAGCCGCTATATGCCGACCGTCGGCCAGCCGGAGGAGATCAAGTATTCCACCTTCCTGCAGGATGTGAAGGCGCACCAGGTCGACAGTGTCGTTTTCCAGGGTGACATGCTCTACGGCGTGATGAAGGATCACACGCAATTCAAGACCAACAACCCCGAGACTGACTACACCGCGCTCATCGGTACGCTGGAGAAGAACGACGTCGGCATCGAGGGCCGTCCGCCGAAGCAGCCGAATTTCCTCGCACAGCTCCTGCTGCAGCTTGCGCCGGCGCTGCTGCTGATCCTCGTCTTCGTGTACATGTTGCGTCAGATGCAGGGCGCCTCGGGCGGCCGCGGCGCGATGTCCTTCGGCAAGAGCCGAGCGCGGCTCCTCGGTGAAGATCAGGTGAACGTCACCTTTGCCGACGTTGCCGGCGTGGATGAGGCCAAACAGGAAGTCTCCGAGATCGTCGACTTCCTCAAGGACCCCGGCAAGTTCCAGAAGCTCGGCGGCAAGATCCCGAAGGGCGTGCTCATGGTGGGCTCGCCCGGCACGGGCAAGACGCTGCTCGCGCGCGCCATCGCCGGCGAGGCCAAGGTTCCCTTCTTCACCATCTCCGGTTCCGACTTCGTCGAGATGTTCGTCGGTGTGGGCGCTTCGCGCGTGCGCGATATGTTCGAGCAGGCGAAAAAGCACGCCCCTTGCATCATCTTCATCGATGAGATCGACGCCGTAGGCCGCCATCGTGGCGCGGGCCTCGGCGGCGGACACGACGAGCGGGAGCAGACGTTGAACCAACTCCTCGTGGAGATGGACGGGTTCGAGGGCAACGAAGGCATCATCGTCATCGCGGCGACCAACCGTCCGGACGTTCTGGATCCCGCGCTGCTGCGCCCGGGCCGCTTCGACCGTCAGGTCGTCGTGCCGCTGCCGGACGTGCGCGGACGGGAGCAGATCCTGCGTGTGCACATGCGGCGCGTGCCGCTTGCGGACGATGTCAAACCGGCGCTGATCGCGCGCGGTACGCCGGGCTTCTCCGGTGCCGACCTCGCCAACCTGGTCAACGAGGCGGCCCTGTTCGCTGCCCGTGCCAACAGGCGCATCGTCGGCATGGAAGAGTTCGAGCGGGCCAAGGACAAGATCATGATGGGCGCGGAGCGGCGCTCGATGGTCATGACCGAGGACGAGAAGCGCATGACGGCCTACCACGAGTCCGGCCATGCGATCGTCGGCATGACGGTGCCGGAGCACGATCCGGTCTACAAGGTGACCATCATTCCGCGCGGCCGCGCCCTCGGGGTGACGCAGTTCCTGCCGGAGCAGGATCGCTACAGCATGTCGAAGCGGCGGCTGGAGAGCGCGATCGCGACGCTCTTCGGCGGCCGCATCGCCGAGGAGCTGATCTTCGGGCCGGAGTCGGTGACGACCGGCGCCTCGAACGACATCGAGCGGGCGACGGAGCTCGCGCGCAACATGGTCACGAAATGGGGTCTGTCGGACAAGCTCGGGCCGCTCACGTACTCTGAGGAAACCGGTGAGGTCTTCCTCGGACGCAGCGTGACGCAGCACAAGCAGGTGTCGGATGTCACAGCGCACGCCATCGATGAAGAGGTGCGGCGTGTCATCGAGGGTAACTATCAGCGGGCGCGTCAGATTCTGACGAGCGCGTTGGAGAAGCTCCACATCATGGCGGATGCGCTCATGAAGTATGAGACCATCGATGAGGAGCAGCTGAAGGACATCATGGCGGGAAGGCCGCCGAAGCCGCCGGCGGGCTGGGACGATACGTTGTCCAACCGGCCGCCGACGGCACCTGCGGTGGGGTCTGCAACGCCGGCTCCGGGTAGTGCGATCGGGCCGCCTGCGGGACAACATTGATGCTCGGAGCTTAGGAGGGGGATTCATTCCGGTGTCCGCGAGGGCACGGCCGTGAAATCCTCTTGCCGGGGACGCCGTAAATACGGTCTTGCGGGGTGTGTCTGTCTATTGGCCCGAAGTCGCCTGCGGCGCTTCGGCCGGCCAGCCGTGTGACTGGATATAACCCCGCGGCCCAGGGAGCGGCCCTGGGCCGCTCACTCACTTGCTTTCGCACGACGCGAGCTCCTGATTCAACAGCGAGACTGAGCTTGGCGACGTCGCAATCAGTACTTCACTGCAGGGGACGGGTGCTCGGGCTCGACCGGCCTGTCGTCATGGGGGTGCTGAACGTTACGCCTGACTCGTTTTCGGACGGGGGGAAGTTCGTGCGCCTGGACGATGCGGTTGCGCGCGGGCTGCAGATGGCCGAGGAGGGGGCCGCCATCATCGATGTGGGCGGCGAGTCCACGCGGCCGGGGGCACAGCCCGTCAGCCTCGATGAGGAGTTGCGGCGGGTCATTCCTGTGATTGCGCGGCTGCGCGATCGCACGCCGGCCATTCTCTCGGTGGACACCAGCAAGCCTGAAGTCATGCACGCCGCCGCCGCCGCCGGCGCTGGCATGATCAACGATGTGCGGGCGCTACGGGCGGCGGGTGCGCTCGAGGCGGCGGTCATGTCCGGCTGTGCGGTTTGCCTCATGCACATGCTCGGCGAGCCGCGCTCAATGCAGGACGCGCCCGCGTACGCCGATGTGGTGGCGGAAGTCCGGGAGTTCCTGGGGGCGAGGGTCGAGGCCTGCCTCGCCGCGGGGATGCCTGCCGAGCGCATCGCCCTCGATCCCGGCTTCGGTTTCGGCAAGACTGTGGCGCACAATCTGCAGCTGCTCCGCCACCTCGGCGAGCTGGCGGTGCACGGCCTTCCCATCCTGTCCGGTCTGTCGCGCAAGTCGATGGTGGGGGCGCTGACCGGTCGGCCGGCCGACGAGAGGGCTCATGGCAGCCTCGCGCTTGCGGTGATTGCAGCCTTGAATGGCGCGCGTATCCTTCGAGTCCACGACGTGGCCGCGACGGTCGATGCACTGAGCGTGGTGGCTGCGGTCGCGAATGTGCCTGGTCGGCGAACGTGAGAGGTTGATTCTTTGACACGAGAATATTTCGGCACTGACGGTGTCAGGGGCAGCGTGGGGGAGCACCCCATGACCGTGGACTTTGCGCTGAACCTTGCGAGCGCCGCGGCGCGCGTGCTCGTGCCCGAGGGTGGCACTGTACTCATCGGAAAGGACACGCGGCTCTCCGGCTACATGTTCGAATCGGCGCTCGAGGCGGGCTTCGTCGCCTCCGGTGTCAATGTGATGCTGATCGGGCCGCTGCCGACGCCGGGTATCGCCTATATGACGCGCCATTTCAACTGCGACTTCGGCGTCGTCATCAGTGCCTCTCACAACGCGTACGACGACAATGGCATCAAGTTTTTCGATCGCAGCGGTGCAAAGCTCTCCGACGAGCTCGAGGAGCGCATCGAGGCCGAGCTTGCCCAGCCTATCGTCACCCGTACCTCCCGCAGCCTGGGGAAAGCCAGCCGCGTCGACCGTTCGCGCGTGCAGTACCAGGAGTTCTGCGCCTCTACCCTCCCGAGCGGCCTCGATCTCGCCGGACTGAAGGTCGTCGTCGACTGTGCCAATGGCGCCGCCTACAAAGTCGGTCCACGGGTGATCGCCGACCTCGGTGCCGAGATCGTGCCCATCGGGTGCTCGCCGAATGGCCGCAACATCAACGATGGGTGCGGCTCCACGGCGCCGGAGCTGCTGCAGCTGACCGTCCCGGGCGTGCGCGCACACGTGGGCCTCGCGCTCGATGGCGACGGCGACCGCCTCGTCATGGTCGATCATCTCGGCCGTATTCTCGATGGCGACCAGCTCCTCTACATCATTGCGCAGGCGCGCCGCAGCAGTGGCTCCCTCAAGGGGCCGGTGGTCGGCACGGTGATGAGCAACCTCGGACTGGAGGTGGCGCTGCGGGAGGGTGGTATCGATTTCCAACGCGCGCAGGTCGGCGATCGCTACGTGCTCACCCTTCTGCGCGAGACCGGCGGCATCCTCGGCGGTGAGACCTCCGGCCACATCATCTGCCTCGACAAGACCACGACCGGTGATGGCATCGTGAGCGCGCTACAGGTGCTCGCCGTCATGAAACAGACGGGACGCTCGCTCGCAGAGCTGGCCTCGGGCATGCGGAAGTTTCCGCAGGTGCTGCTCAACGTGAAGGTCGCGGCCCGCTTCGATCCCGCCACGGTGCCGGCCGTGCGCGAGGCGGTACAACGAATCGAAAAACGCATGAACGGCCAAGGCCGGGTGGTGTTGCGTCCGTCCGGCACGGAGCCCGTGATCCGCGTCATGGTCGAAGGTCGAGACGAGGGCGCCACCCGAGCCGCCGCCGCCGAACTCGCCGAGGTCGTCCGCACCGCCGCCGGCTAGCTGAAAATATAATTAGCCCTGAATGCGCCGCCAGAAAGCATAAGGACTGCGTTGCGCATCCGGATGACCATCGCTATCATCGCGCCCCCGCTAGAGGTCGGGTCCCATGCGCCGCCCCATCGTTGCCGGTAACTGGAAAATGCACGGGACGCGCAGCGAGAATGCGCGCCTCATCGAGGAGATCGTCTCCCGCTATCCCGCCGCTCCGGCTGCGGACTGCGTCATCTGCCCGCCTTACGTGTACCTGCAGGAAGTCGGCAGGCTATTGCGGGATTCCGCCGTCCTCCTGGGCGCCCAGGATGTCTGCGCCGATGCCCAGGGTGCCTTCACCGGCGAGGTTTCGGCCACGATGCTGAAGGACGTCGGCTGCCGCTACGTCATCGTGGGGCATTCCGAGCGGCGGCTCCTGTATCGCGAGAGCGATCAGCTCGTCGCCCGCAAGTTCGCGGCGGCTCACGCCAAGACCCTGGTGCCCATTCTCTGCGTCGGCGAGCAGCTGGCGGATCGTGAGACCGGCCGTACCCGCGAGGTGGTCGCGCGCCAGCTCGATGCGGTCCTCGAGCTTTGCGGTGCGGAGACGTTGGCGAGCGCCGTGATCGCCTACGAGCCGGTCTGGGCGATTGGCACCGGACGCAACGCCACGCCGGATCAGGCCCAGGAAGTCCATGCCTTCATCCGCGCCCGCGTAGCCGCCCGGGATGCTACAATTGCCGACGGCACGCGTATCCTTTATGGCGGCAGCGTCAAGGCGAGCAATGCAGCAGAGCTCTTTGCCATGCCGGACGTCGATGGCGGTCTGATCGGCGGCGCTTCGCTCAAAGCGGATGAATTCCTTGCGATCCTGGCCGCATCCGGATCGCGGTAAATTATATGTTGCACGCATTTCTGATAGTCGTTCAGGTCGTCTCGGCGCTCTGCATCCTCGTTCTGGTGATGCTGCAGCGCGGCAAGGGTGCGGAGGCCGGCGCCGGTTTCGGCGCGGGTGCTTCGGGCACCGTCTTCGGCGCGCGCGGTGCGACCACTGCGCTGTCACGGGCAACGGCGATATTCGCCGCCATCTTCATGCTCAACAGCCTGGCGCTGACTTATCTCGCGACGCACTCGCACGCGCAGGCGAAGACGATCCTCGACATTGCCGGTCAGCCTCAGGCGCCGGCACCTGGCGCGACGCGCCAGCCCAACTCGGCGCCGGCGCCGCAGAGCGCGCCGGCTCCGAAACCGAGTGCGCCGCCGCAACCGCAGAAATGATCGTATGCGGGCGCGATCCGCGCTCGACACCTGAGACGGATGAAATCGCCGACGTGGTGGAATTGGTAGACACACTAGCTTGAGGGGCTAGCGCCGCAAGGTGTGGGAGTTCGAATCTCCCCGTCGGCACCAACGAATCGCCGGGAGTGGTTCATAACGACACGCAGGGCGTGTTGGCCCCGGCGAGAGCCGGGGCGAGGCCCAGGAGGGGCCCGAGTAATTCGTCTCGAGCGCTGCTACAATGGACGGCTTGCAGCGGCAGCACGCAGCGACAAGTCTCGTGCGGCTCGTTGTGGCAGCCTTGTTTCAGGCGGGACACATGCTGACCAATTATCTGCCGATACTGATCTTCCTCATCATCGCGACAGGACTCGCGCTGCTCCTGCTCACGCTCGGCACCGGTATCGGACGGTTCTTCTCCCGCAACCCCGGCGATCGCGACAAGCTCTCCCCCTACGAATGCGGCTTCGAGGCATTCGAGGACAGCCGCATGAAATTCGACGTGCGCTACTACCTCGTCGCCATTCTCTTCATCGTGTTCGACCTCGAGATCGCTTTCCTCTTCCCATGGGCGGTGGCGCTCGGAAAGATCGGCATCGCGGGTCTCATCGCGATGGGCGTGTTTCTCGCCATCCTCGTCGTCGGTTTCATCTACGAGTGGAAGAAAGGGGCGCTGGAGTGGGACTAGATCCAGAGGGCGCCGAAGGCTTCGCGCAGCGCGGCTTCCTCACCACGCAGGTCGACAACCTCCTCAACTGGGCGCGCACCGGCTCGCTCTGGCCGATGACCTTCGGACTGGCCTGCTGCGCGGTGGAGATGATGCACGCCGGCGCTTCGCGCTACGACCTGGATCGCTTCGGCGTGGTCTTTCGTCCGAGCCCGCGCCAGTCCGATGTGATGATCGTTGCCGGGACCCTGGTCAATAAGATGGCCCCGGCCCTGCGCAAGGTCTACGACCAGATGGCCGAGCCGCGCTGGGTGATCTCCATGGGCTCGTGCGCCAATGGTGGGGGTTATTACCACTATTCCTACTCGGTGGTGCGCGGCTGCGATCGCATCGTGCCGGTCGATGTCTACGTGCCGGGCTGTCCGCCTACCGCCGAGGCGCTGGTGTACGGCATCATCCAGCTGCAGAAGAAGATCGCGCGCACCAGTACGATTGCCAGGTAGACCCGACACCGAGATGGCAGAACCAACTTCCTCGCCGGACGAGAAGGCCGTGGACGCCGCAACCCCGGCTGCGTCAGAGCTGTCGCGCAACATCGAGGCGCGATTGCAGGCTGCGGTGCAGCGCCTGCCGTCGCTGCCGAGTGACCTCGCCTACGAAGTGAAACCGGAGGCGTTGCTCACGGTCTGCCGGACCCTGCGCGATGTGCCGGAATTCCGCTTCGAAATGCTGATGGATCTTTCAGGTGTCGACTACCTGCACTACGCGCGCGATGAATGGCAGACTGCCACGGCCACCCGATCAGGCTTCAGCAGAGGCCGGGTCGCGCGCACGACAGCCCCGGAACCGCACATGGCCGGCCGCTTCGCCGTCGTCTATCAGCTGCTCTCGATCACTCACAACGCGCGGCTGCGTCTGCGCGTGAAGTGCCCCGACACGCAGGAGCCCACCATCGATTCCGTAACGGAGGTATGGGCGGGGGCCAACTGGTACGAGCGCGAGGCATTCGATCTTTTCGGCATCCTTTTCCGCGGTCATCCGGACCTGCGGCGCCTGCTCACCGACTACGGCTTCATCGGACATCCGTTCCGGAAGGATTTCCCGCTCATCGGCAACGTCGAAGTGCAGTACGACCCGGAGAAGAAGCGCGTCGTCTACCAGCCCGTCAGCATCGTGCCGCGAGTGCTCGTGCCGAAGGTGATCCGCCACGATCACCGCTACGAGGCGGCGCTGAAAGACCCGGAGGTACCCCGCTGATGGCCGCGACTCCGCTGAGCGAGATCCGCAACTACACGTTGAATTTCGGACCGCAACATCCGGCGGCTCACGGCGTGCTGCGGCTCGTACTCGAGATGGACGGCGAGGTCATCCAGAAAGCCGATCCGCACATCGGCCTGCTGCACCGGGCGACGGAGAAGCTGGCGGAGTCGAAGCCCTTCAACCAGTCGATCGGCTACATGGACCGGCTGGATTACGTTTCCATGATGTGCAACGAGCACGCGTACGTGCTCGCCATCGAGCGGCTGCTCGGCATCACGCCTCCGGAGCGCGCGCAGTACATCCGCGTGATGTTCGATGAGATCACGCGGATCCTGAATCACCTCATGTGGCTCGGCGCGCATGCGCTCGACATCGGCGCGATGACCGTGTTCCTCCTCTGCTTCAAGGAGCGTGAGGAGCTGATGGACGTGTACGAGGCGGTCTCCGGCACGCGCATGCACGCCACCTATTACCGGCCGGGCGGCGTGTATCGCGATCTGCCGGAGGCCATGCCGAAGTACCAGCCCTCGAAGTGGCGCTCGCAGAAGGAAGTCGATCGCCTCAACGAGGCGCGCGCCGGCACCATGCTCGATTTCATCGAGACCTTCACCCAGCGCCTCCCGACCTCGATCGACGACTACGAGACTCTGCTCACCGACAACCGCATCTGGAAACAGCGCACGGTCAACATCGGGGTCGTCTCCCCGGAGCGTGCGATGCAGCTCGGCTTCTCGGGGCCGATGCTGCGCGGATCCGGCATCGTCTGGGACCTGCGCAAGAAGCAGCCCTATGAGGTCTATGACCGCATGGACTTCGACATCCCGGTCGGGGTCAATGGCGATTGCTACGACCGGTACCTCGTGCGCGTGGAGGAGATGCGGCAGGCGAACCGCATCGTCCGCCAGTGCATCGACTGGCTGCGCAAGAATCCCGGTCCGGCGATGATCGATGACCGCAAGGTCCGCCCGCCGCGCCGCGAGCACATGAAAAGCGACATGGAATCGCTCATCCATCACTTCAAGTTCTTCACCGAGGGCTACGAGGTGCCGGAGGGGGAGACTTACGCCGCGGTGGAGGCGCCCAAGGGCGAGTTCGGGGTCTATCTCGTCTCCGACGGCGCCAACAAGCCCTATCGCCTCAAGTGTCGCGCGCCCGGATTCCCGCATCTCGCGGCGCTGGAGGAGATGGTCAAGGGTCACATGCTGGCCGATGTGGTCGCGGTGATCGGCACACAGGACATCGTCTTCGGGGAAGTCGACCGTTGAGCCACGAGACCGAGACTCCGGCCGCCGGTTCGCAACCGGGCGCCGCTTCGCCTCTCTCCGAGCATACGCGGCGAGAGATCGATCACTGGGTCGCCAAGTTTCCGCCCGGCAGGCAGCGCTCCGCGTGCATCGCCGCGCTGCGGGCCGCCCAGGAGCAGAACAACGGCTATCTGACTGCGGAGCTGATGGATGCCGTGGCCGCGTACCTGAAGCTGCCTCCCATCCAGGTCTACGAGGTGGCGAGCTTCTACTCGATGCTCGAGATCCACCCCTGTGGGCGGCACCACGTCAGCATCTGCACCAACATCTCCTGCATGCTGAATGGCGGTGAGGATCTGGTGGCGCATGCGGAGCGCAAGCTCGGTATCAAGCTCAATGAGAGCACTCCCGACGGGCGCATTTTCCTCAAGCGCGAAGAGGAGTGCCTCGCGGCCTGCACCGGCGCGCCGATGCTGATGGTGGATCACGTCTTTCACGAGCATCTCACCCCCGAGAAGCTCGATCAGATTCTCGATGAGCTGAAATAGCGACCATGGCCGTAAGTCCCGACAAGATGAACCTCGTCGTGTTCGAGCCCCTGAAGCTCGAGCGCTCCTGGGAGCTGGCCACCTACCGCCAGATCGGCGGTTATGAGGTGTGGGAGAAAATCCTCGCCGAGAAGCCGCCGCGCGAGCAGATCATCGATGCCGTCAAGGCCTCCGGCCTGCGCGGTCGCGGTGGCGCCGGCTTCCCCACGGGCACCAAATGGAGCTTCATGCCCCGCAACTCGCCGGTGCAGAAATACCTGGTCTGCAACTCCGACGAGAGCGAGCCCGGCACCTGCCACGACCGCGACATCCTGCGCTACAACCCGCACGCGCTCATCGAGGGGCTGGCGATCGGCGGCTATGCCACGAATACCACCGTCGCCTACAACTACATCCGCGGCGAATTCCTCGGCGAGCCGGTGCCGCGCTTCGAGGCGGCGCTGAAGGAGGCCTACGAGGCCGGCCTTCTCGGCAGGAACATCCGCGGCACCGGGGTCGACTTCGACATCCATACGTTCGTCGGCGCGGGCGCCTACATCTGCGGCGAGGAGACCGCGCTCCTCGACTCGCTCGAGGGCAAGACCGGCAAGCCGCGCTTCAAGCCGCCGTTTCCGGCGAACTTCGGCCTCTACGGCCAGCCGACCACGATCAACAACACCCAGAGCTTCGCATCGGTGCCGACCATCCTGCGGAAGGGGCCGCAATGGTTCGCCGCGCTCGGTCCTGCGAACTCGGGCGGCACGGTGATCTTCTCCGTCTCGGGCCACGTGGCGAAGGGCGGCAACTTCGAGGTGCCGCTCGGCACTCCGTTCAAGGATCTGCTCGAGCTCGCGGGCGGCGTTCGCGGTGGCCGGGCCCTGAAGGCGGTGATCCCGGGGGGCGCATCCGTCCCCGTGGTGAAGGCCGAGGTCATGCTCAAGACCAACATGGACTACGACTCGCTGCGCGCGGCCGGCTCCGCGATTGGCTCGGCGGCCGTGATCATCATGGATGAGACCACCTGCATGGTGCGGGTGCTCGAGCGTATCTCGCGCTTCTTCATGTCGGAATCCTGCGGGCAGTGCACGCCATGCCGCGAGGGCACGGGTTGGATGAACCGGCTGCTGAAGCGGGTCCTCGCAGGCCAGGCGCGGCGCGAGGAGCTCTCGCTCCTGGTCGACGTCGCCAACCGCATCGAGGGTCACACCATCTGTGCGCTCGGGGACGCCTCGGCCTGGCCGGTGCAGAGCTTCCTCAAGCATTTCCGGCACGAGTTCGAGTACATGATCGATCACGGCGGCCGCAGCATCGTCACCGACCAGCTCGGAGCGCGGGCGGCATAACATGGCTGAAGAGTTCGTCAACGTCGAGATCAACGGCAAGCCGGTCAAGGCCCGCAAAGGCGAGATGATCATCCGCGTCACGGACGCGAACGGTGCGTACGTTCCGCGCTTCTGCTATCACGACAAGCTCACCGTGGCCGCCAACTGCCGCATGTGCCTGGTCGAGGTGGAGAAGGCGCCGAAGCCCATGCCGGCGTGCGCCACTCCGGTGGCCGAAGGCATGAAGATCTTCACGGACTCGCCGCGCGCGATCGGCGCGCAGCGCGCGACCATGGAGTTCCTGCTCATCAACCATCCGCTCGACTGCCCGATTTGCGACCAGGGCGGGGAGTGCGAGCTTCAGGACCTCGCGGTCGGCTTCGGCCGCGACATCTCCAGGTTCAGCGAGCGCAAGCGCTCCGTGCAGGACGAGAACCTCGGCCCCCTCATTGCCACCGACATGACACGGTGCATCCACTGTACCCGCTGCATCCGCTTCACCGACGAGATCGCCGGCATACCGGAGCTCGGCATGATCGGCCGCGGTGAGCAGATGAAGGTGCGGACCTACATCGAGAGCACCGTGCATCACGAGCTCTCGGGCAACGTGATCGATCTCTGCCCCGTCGGCGCGCTCGTATCCAAGCCGTACCGCTTCACCGCCCGCTCCTGGGAGATGATGTCGGTGCCGCTCGTCTCGCCGCACGACGGCGCGGGCAGCAACCTTTTCGGACACGTGCTGCGCGGCCGGCTCATGCGGGTGGTGCCGCGGGAGAACGAGGCGATCAACGAGACCTGGATCGCCGATCGCGACCGCTTCAGCTATGAGGGCATCTACAGCGAAGATCGGCTCGAGCGCCCGATGATCCGCAAGGGCGGCGCCCGGGACGGCGAGTGGATCGAGACCGATTGGGAGACCGCATTGGCCGAGGCGGCGGAAGCGCTGCGCGGCCGTGGAGCGGATCTCGGCGTGCTGCCGAGCGTCTCGGGGACGCTCGAGGAGCTCTATCTCGCCGGCCGGATCGCCCGCGGCCTCGGCAGCGGCAACATCGACGCGCGCCTCCGCCAGCGGGACTTTCGCGATCAGGGAGCGGATCCCCTCTATCCGAATCTCGGGCTGCGCATTGCAGACATCGATGCCCTGCAGGGGTTACTCATCGTCGGCTGCAACCTGCGACGGGAGGCACCCATCCTGGCGCATCGCGTGCGCAAAGCGGCGCGGCGCGGCGCCAAGGTCGCGCTCCTCAATCCAGCAGTTTTCAACTACTACTTTCCGGTCGCGGCCTACGTCGAGTCCGCGCCCGCCCGCCAGGTGGCCGATCTCGCAGCGATCCTGCGTGCGGCTGCGGAGGCCGCTGGCGCTGCGATTCCGGCGCACCTCTCGCAGGTGGTGGGTGGTGCGCAGATCGGCGAGTCGCATCGCGCAGCCGCCGCCGCGCTGGCCTCGGGTGAGAAGCGGGCGGTGTGGCTGGGCGCTCTCGCGCTTCGCCACCCGCGCTTTGCCGACCTCAGGGCTCTCGCAGCAGCGCTGGCCGAGGCCACCGGGGCGAGTCTCGGTGTGCTCGCAGAGGGCGCGAATGCCGCCGGGGCCTATCTTGCGGGCGCCGTGCCTCACCGCGAGGCCGGTGGCAAGCCGGCGCGCTCCGCCGGCCTGACGGCGGCCGACATGTTGGATCGGCCGCTGAAGTCCTATCTTCTCATCGGTGGCCTCGAGCCGTGGATCGATGCGCCGGAAGCCGATGCCGCACGAGCTCTCGGGCAGGCGGAAGTCGTCGTGGCCGTCACGCCATTCGCGAGTGAGGCGTTGCGCAAGGTAGCGCATGTCCTGCTGCCCGCGGGCACCTTCGCGGAGACTTCCGGTACCTACGTCAATCTCGAGGGTGTCTGGCAAAGTCAGGCGGGCGCCGCCGCTCCAGTCGGGCAGGCGCGCCCGGGCTGGAAGATCTTGCGCGTGTTGGGCAACCTTCTAGGCCTTCCCGGCTTCGATTACGAGTCGTCGGACGACGTGCGGGCCGAGTTGGAGGCGCTCGTGGGTGCGCCTACGGCCTATACGATGCCGGCCTATGCGGGCAGGCACGAGGTTGGGCAGGGTGCGCATGGCGAGCTCCCGGCGGGTGTAGTCGATATCCCGATGTACCAGATCGATGCGCTGGTGCGTCGCGCTCCCTCCCTGCAAAGAACCCGCGAAGGCCGCACTCCCGCGGTGACCTACTGACCATGCTGCAAACTCTCGCCAGCGCCTGGGCCTCGCTCCCGGGCATCGCCCGGACGACGGTGTGGATCGTGATCGTCACGGTCGTACTCATCATCTGCGTCGCGCTCCTGACGCTCTGGGAGCGCAAGGTGATCGGCTGGATGCAGCTGCGCCGGGGTCCGAATCGCGTGGCTCTCTTCGGCCTCTTCCCGGGACTCGGGCAGCCGTTTGCGGACGTGTTCAAGCTGCTGACCAAGGAAGTGGTCATCCCGACGAATGCCAACAAGTTCCTGTTCCGCGTGGCACCGATGATCGCGCTCGTACCGGCGTTCGCCGCCTGGGCGGTGATCCCGCTCTCGCCGGAGCTCGTCATCTCCAAGGCCAACGCCGGGCTCCTCTATCTGCTGGCGCTCACCTCCATGGGGGTGTACGGGGTCATCATTGCCGGCTGGGCCGCCAACTCCAAATACGCATTTCTCGGCGCAATGCGCTCGGCGGCGCAGATGGTGGCTTATGAGATCGCCATGGGGTTCGCGCTCGTCGGCGTGCTGATGGCCGCGGGCAGCATGAATCTCGGGACCATCGTGCGTACCCAGGAGGGCGGAGTCCTCTCCTGGAACTGGTTCTGGCTCTTCCCGCTCTTCATCGTCTACTTCATCTCCGGCGTCGCCGAGACCAACCGCGCGCCGTTCGATGTCGCCGAGGGCGAGTCGGAGATCGTCGCGGGCTTCCATGTCGAGTACTCGGGGATCGCCTTCGCGCTCTTCTTCCTTGCCGAGTACGCCAACATGATCCTCATCTCGGCGCTGACGGCGGTGTTCTTCTTCGGCGGATGGCTCTCGCCCTGGCAGGGGTACCCGGGCATCGGCGGCACGATTCTCGGTGAGCCCAGCTTCTTCTGGCTGGGACTGAAGATTTTCGTTTTCCTGTTCGTGTTCCTGTGGCTGCGGGCCACCTTCCCACGCTATCGCTACGACCAGATCATGCGGCTCGGCTGGAAGGCGTTGATT
>DASUHA010000046.1:0-5961 GCA_036273735.1 Steroidobacteraceae bacterium
GCCGGAAGCTCACGATTCCGGGTCGTGAGCTAGTGATTGTCCCTGGGAAGGCCGAACTTCTCATCGATTCGCTGATACCTCACGGCCGGTTTCAGCACCATGCCGTCGGCCAACTGCTCGACCATCCCGCGCTGGATCTCCTGCCACGGCGTCTGGGAGGGCGGGAACCGATAGCCGTTGGCCTCCGCAAGCGCCTTGCTCCGGGCGGTGAGCTCGGCCTGAGGCACCAGCATGTTGACGGTGCGCTTGCGCAGGTCCACCCGCACCCGGTCACCCGTCTCGAGGAGGGCGAGCCCGCCTCCGGCGGCGGCTTCCGGTGAGGCATTGAGGATGGAGGGGGATCCCGAAGTTCCGGACTGCCGTCCATCACCGATGCAGGGGAGGGATGTGATCCCCTGCTTGATGAGGTAAGCCGGCGGACGCATGTTGACCACCTCCGCGGCCCCAGGGTACCCGATGGGGCCCGTGCCACGGATGCAGAGGATCGTCTGGCTGTCGATGTCGAGCGCGGGATCATCGATGCGGGAGTGATATTCCTCCGGACCATCAAACACCACCACCCGCCCCTCGAACGCATCGGGGTCGGCCGGATTGCTCAGATACCGCTGTCGGAACTCCTCCGAGATCACGCTCGTCTTCATGATGGCGGAGTCGAAGATGTTGCCTCCGAGCACGAGGAAGCCGCCATTGGGCTTCAGCGGCCGCTCGAAAGGGCGGATGACGGCCGGGTCCACGATCTCCCGCCCGCGGCAATTCTCGCCGAGCGTGCGGCCGTTGACGGTGAGCGCCCCTTCCCGGATGAGACCATGCTTCATCAGCTCGTTGACGACCGCGGGCACGCCACCGGCGCGGTGATAGTCCTCGCCCAGGTACTCGCCCGCGGGCTGCAGGTTGACGAGGAGGGGTACCTCGTAGCCGAACTGCTGCCAGTCCTCGAGCGTGAGCTCCACACCCATGTGCCGCGCAATGGCGGCGAGATGGATCGGTGCGTTGGTGGAGCCGCCGATCGCCGAGCTGACGACGATGGCGTTGAGGAAGGCATCGCGTGTCAGGATCGCCGAGGGCCGCAAATCCTCGAGCACCATCGCCACGATCCGCTCGCCCGTCCGGTAGGCAACCTGTCCACGCTCCCTATAAGGTGCGGGAATCGCGCCGGAGCCCGGGAGCTGCATTCCCAGCGCTTCCGTCAGAGAGTTCATGGTCGTCGCCGTGCCCATGGTGTTGCAGTAACCGGTGGAGGGCGCGGAGGAGGCGACCAGCTCGATGAAGCCCGGGTAGTCGATCTCGCCGGCGGCGAGCATCTGGCGGGCCTTCCAGACGATCGTGCCCGAGCCGGTGCGCTCGCCGCGATGCCAGCCGTTGAGCATCGGACCTACCGAGAGCGCGATGGCCGGGATGTTGACCGTGGCGGCAGCCATGAGGCACGCCGGTGTCGTCTTGTCGCAGCCGATGGTCAGCACCACGCCATCCAACGGATAGCCGTAGAGCACCTCGACCAGTCCCAGGTAGGCGAGGTTGCGGTCGAGGCTCGCCGTCGGGCGCTTGCCCGTCTCCTGGATGGGGTGGACCGGGAACTCGATGGGGATGCCGCCTGCCGAGCGGATGCCGGCGGCAACGCGCTCCGCCAGAACGATGTGGTGGCGATTGCAGGGCGAGAGGTCGGAGCCGGTCTGCGCAATGCCGATGATGGGCTTGCCCGACTGCAGCTCCTCGAGCGTCATGCCGTAGTTCAAGTAGCGCTCCAGATAGAGCGCCGTCATGTCCGGATTGGCCGGGTTGTCGAACCAGGCGCGCGAGCGCAGCCGGCGTCCGCCGCCCTGGCCGTCGTGAGCGGTCATTTCTTCTGTTGTCCTCGTTGCTTTTTGCGGGTGATGTCGATCCGGTTCACGCCGATGTCGATCACTTTCAGGATGGCGTCGGCCGCGGCCTGCTCCTGCCCCGACTCGATGGCATCGACGATGGCCGCGTGGCCGTTGACCGTGGCTTCGTGGTCGGCCGGATCATCGACCGGCGAGCTGTGAGCGAAGGAGGCGACCAGCGCCGTCTCGATGACGCTCGCCATGGAGCGCATGAGCGGATTGCCGGAGGCACTGCCGATGGCGAGATGAAAATCGAGATCCGCCTCGGCGAAACTCTGGCGTGTATGGTCGGTGCGCGCCATCTGCCGCACGCATTCCCGCAGGCGTGAGATATCCGCAGGTGCGCGGCGTTGGGCTGCGAGTGCGGCTGCCGCAGGCTCGAGCGAGCGCCGAACTTCGGTGAGGCTCTTCATGAACTCGTCATCGAGGCCGAGCCGCACGCGCCAGGCGAGCACGTCGGCATCGAAGTAGTTCCAATACACCGGATCGCGCACGCGGGTGCCGACCCGCGTCTTCGAGACCACGAAGCCTTTGGCCGCGAGCGTCTTCATCACCTCGCGCATGACGGTACGCGAGACCTGGAAGCGCCCGATGAGCTCCGGCTCCGACGGCATGTTGGTACCGGGGGAGTAGGCGCCTTTCAACAGCTCGGTCCCGAGGATCGCCGCAATCTGATCGTGGCTCGACTTTGCCCGCTCGAGCGCGAGGCGGCTCAGGCGGGGCATGGGGCGCGGGGTGGATTGGCGTGCAGGACGGTAGTTCGCTTGGGCGTTCATGGACTGCGGACCCCGTTATCATTGCGCCGATGGAGCGGCAATTGAGGATCATATAATATGACTATTCAGCTTCGGCGGCAAGCCGGGCGGCTCCCATGAGTCCGTGTGCACAGGTATTGGTCGCACGACGGGGCCACGTGTCCGAAGTGCGTCTGAATCGCCCTGAAAAGCGAAACGCACTCAACTCTGACATGTACGAAGCGATGCTCGACGCTTTGGCACAGGCTGAGTCGGACGAAGAGTTGCGCGTGGTCCTGCTGAGTGGCGAAGGCGCATGCTTCACAGGAGGCAACGACCTCAGGGATTTCCTGAATGCGCCGGCGATCATTCAGCCCGACCATGTGATCTCGCGATTCCTGCGTGCGATCAGCGGATTCAGCAAGATTCTCATCGCTGCCGTTCACGGTCCGACCGTCGGGATCGGCGCCACGCTGCTGCTGCACTGCGACTTGGTTGTCGCCGCCGCCCGCAGCACCCGACTCATCATGCCTTTCGTGCAGCTCGGGGTCGTTCCCGAGGCTGCGAGCACGCTGCTGCTGCCGCGGCTCCTCGGACATCGCCGGGCGGCTGAGGCTCTCTTCCTCGGTGAGCCGCTCGATGCGCAGACCGCCAAGGAGTGGGGGCTCGTCAACCGTGTCGTAGAAGATGAGACCCTGATCGAGCAGGCTAGGGCTCTGGCCGATGCCGCGGCCCGTCAGCCACCGGGGGCCGTCCGTGCCACCAAGCGCCTGATGAAGTCCGCGCAGGAGGCCGAGGTGGCAGGTCGCATGGACGAGGAGCTCGAGGTGTTCGCGGAGCGCCTGCGCTCCGCAGAGTTTGCGGCCGCCGCCCAGGCGTTCTTCGGCAAGTCCTCGGCCCGCAAGGCCGGCGGAACCTGAGCCATCGCCTGACCGTTTTCTCGCGATGGCGGCCGCGCGAGACGACATCGGTGGGACCCGCTCGGGAGGCACCCGAGGCCGGCTGCAATGGACGGTGAGCCGGCTGCGGGCCATGAGCGCCCGCGAAGTCGGCTTCCGGCTGCGGCGCAAGATTCAGGGGAGTGCCGAGCGGGCCGGCATCGGCCTCGCGCACCCGTCCTATCCGGCAGGCGTCTGCGGCCGGCCCTGGGTCTCACCCCTACCGCGGGAATTCGACGTGGCGCGCTACACGCGAGCCGCTGATCGCATCCTCGAGGGCCGCTTCGATGTGTTTGCGCTCGAGAATGCGAGCCTCGGCTTCCCGCCCCGCTGGAACGTCGATCCCAAGACCGGAGTCGAGGCGCCGCTCGATTTCGGCAAGAACATCGACTATCGCGATGCGGCACGGGTTGGTGACATCAAGTATCTCTGGGAGATCAACCGCCACCTGGAGTTGGTCACCCTGGCGCAGGCGTGGCACCTCACCGCCAGTGAGCGCTACGCCCTGGGCGCCCGGACGCTCATCGATTCCTGGATCGCGGAGTGTCCCTATCCGCGCGGCGTCAACTGGTGCGCGAGCCTCGAGCATGCCTTCCGCCTCGTCAACTGGGCATTCGCCTGGCAGCTCCTGGGGTCGGATGCCTCGATGCTCTTTGCGGGCGCAGAAGGCCAGGCCTTTCGCGCGCGCTGGCTGGAGGGCATCTACCGGCACTGCCACTTCATCGCCGGCCACTGGTCACGGCATTCCTCGGCCAACAATCATCTCCTCGGAGAGGCCACGGGCCTCTTCGTCGGCACGCTCACCTGGCCACTCTGGCCCGAGAGTCTGCGCTGGCGCAGGCAGGCTCGTGCGGAGCTGACACGCGAGGCGCTGGTTCAGACATTCGAGGACGGTGTCAACAAGGAGCAGGCCGTGTGGTATCACCACGCGGTCGCCGACATGCTGCTCGTCGCCGGGCTCTTCGCCCGCGCCAACGACTGCGACTTCGATGGCAAATACTGGGGCGTGATCGAGTCCATGCTCGACTTCCTCGCGAGCATCATGGACGTGAGTGGCGGTGTACCCGCCATCGGTGATGCCGACCAGGGCATCCTCGTGCGCCTGGTGCCAGAGATCAGCGGTGCAAAGCCTTGGCCCGGCGTCTATCGATCGCTGCTCGCAACCGGTGCCGCGCTCTTCGGCCGCCCGGAGCTTTGCTTCAAGGCGGGCGGCCTCGATGAAAAAACCCGCTGGCTCCTCGGCGATGAGGCTGCGGCCCGCTGCGAGCGTATGGAGATCACACGCGAGCGATTGCCGGTTCGCCGATCATTCCCGCGCGCAGGCTACTACGTTCTGGGAAATGACTTCGAGACACCCGAAGAGGTCAGGATCGTCGCCGATGCGGGCGCGCTCGGGTATCTCTCCATCGCGGCGCACGGTCATGCCGATGCGCTCGCATTCACACTAACCGTAGGCGGCAAGCCGTTGCTCATCGATCCCGGTACCTTTGCATACCATACGGAGCGCAGCTGGCGCCGGTATTTCCGCGGTACCTCGGCACACAACACGGTCATGATCGACCGTCAGGATCAGTCCCTCGATGCCGGCGCCTTCCTCTGGCTGCAACATGCCGAGGCGACGGTGGATGAGTTCGTCTGCACGGCGGATCAGCAGTTGCTCGTAGCCCACCACGACGGTTATCGGCGCCTCACCGATCCGGTGCTTCACCGGCGGACCTGGCGCTATGACATCGCGTCCGGGACGCTTGCGATCTGCGATGAGCTTCTCTGCGCCGGGGCGCACACGGCCGAGATCTTCTGGCATTTCGCGCCCGAGTGCCGCGTCGTGAGCGAGGGAGGGCGTGTCAGGGCCGAGCGCGACGGTCTCGAGTTGGAGTTGGAGCCTCCCCAGGGCCTCGCAGTCAGCCTCGTGAGCGGCCGGATGCCCGAACGCGGCGAGCGCCCGCTCGGCTGGGTCTCTAGCGGCTTCGACTCGAAGTCTGCGGCGACGACTGCGGTCTTCGCTGGGGATATCCGCGGGAATAGCCGACTGGAGTCTGGTGTGAGGATCCGGCGTCGGCACCTACCGGACGGTTCACGGCCTCCGTGAAGCCGGATCTCGCCGGTGCGCGTGCCCTGCTCGGGTCGAAGAGCACGTCATAGGCCGTGAGGAGCTTTGGCGCCTCGTAGTCCCACGCGAGCTGCCGCTCCACCCGGCGTCTGCCAACCTGCCCCATCCACGCCCGCCGCTCGGGATCATCGAGGAGCATCGTGATCTTCCTTGCGAAATCGTGCGCGTCATTGGGCCGGGCGTAGAGCGAGGCGTCGCGGGCCGAGAAACGGCCTTCGGCGAGCTCGAACTGCACGATGGGCTTGCCGAGCGCCATGTACTCCATGATCTTGTTCATGGTGGACTTGTCGTTCATCGGGTTGACTTCGTCGCAGTTGACG
>DASUHA010000047.1:0-2027 GCA_036273735.1 Steroidobacteraceae bacterium
CGGCATGCCGCTCACCGTGCGCGGGCTGGAGCGGCTCGCTCCCGGACAATGTGTGGTGGTGGCCAATCATGCGAGCTATCTGGACGGGCTCGTGTTCACAGCGGCCCTACCCGCCCGCTTCAGCTTCGTCATCAAGCGTGAGATGTCGGCCGTGCCGCTGGCCGGCCTCTTCCTCAGACGCATCGGCTCGGAGTTCGTGGAGCGTTTCGATCGCAACCGGGGGGCGGCGGATGCCCGCAGGGTGCTGCGTAATGCAGCGAGCGGCCACTCACTCGTGTTCTTTCCGGAGGGGACCTTCACCCGCACCCCCGGTCTGCTGAAGTTTCATACCGGCGCCTTCGTAACCGCCGCGCGAGCCGGCTGTCCCGTCATCCCCGCCGTGGTGCGCGGCACGCGCGCCGCGCTACCCCCGACCGGCGGGCCGCCGCGACCGGGGCGGATCGAGGTCGACATCCTCCCGGCGGTGCACGCAGAGTCTGGCGCCGCCGAGGTTTCCGCCGCCGCGCTGAGGGATGCTGCGCGAGCAGCGATCCTGCTCGCCCTCGGGGAGCCGGATCTCACATGTTCCGGCGATAGCGCCCACCCACCTCGTACAGCGCCTGAGAGATCTGCCCGAGCGAGCAGGTCTTGACGGACTCCATCAGCTCCGCGAAGACGTTCGCGCCGCCGCACGCGGCCTGCTTGAGCCGCAGGAGTGCGGCCGGGGCCCGCCCGGCGTTGCGCGCCTGAAAGGCCCGCACGGCTGCGACCTGGTCCTGTTTCTCCTCTTCCGTCGAGCGGATCAGCGCTGCGCCCGCATGCTCCTCGAGTCCATCGGACTTGGAGAGGAAGGTGTTGACGCCGACGATGGGGAGGCTCCCATCGTGCTTCTTGGTCTCGTAGTAGAGCGACTCCTCCTGGATCTTGCCGCGCTGGTACATCGTCTCCATCGCACCGAGCACGCCTCCACGCTCGGAGATGGCCTCGAATTCGCGGTACACGGCCTCCTCCACCAGATCAGTCAGATATTCGAGCGCGAACGAGCCCTGCCACGGGTTCTGCGTCTTATTGAGTCCGAGCTCGCGATTGATGATGAGCTGGATCGCCACCGCGCGCCGGACGCTCGCCTCGGTGGGGGTGGTCAGTGCCTCGTCATAGGCGTTGGTGTGGAGACTGTTGCAGTTGTCGAAGAGCGCATACAGCGCCTGCAGAGTCGTGCGGATGTCGTTGAACGAGATCTCGCGCGCATGCAGGCTCCGCCCGGAAGTCTGCACGTGGTATTTGAGCATCTGGCTGCGCGGTCCCGCGCCATAGCGCTCGCGCATCGCCCGTGCCCAGATGCGGCGCGCCACCCGACCGATTACCGCGTACTCCGGGTCCATGCCGTTCGAGAAGAAGAACGACAGATTGGGCGCGAAATCATCGATGGCCATGCCGCGCGCGAGATAGTACTCGACGATGGTGAAGCCGTTGGCGAGCGTGAAGGCGAGCTGTGAGATCGGGTTCGCGCCGGCCTCGGCGATGTGATACCCGGAAACCGACACCGAGTAGAAGTTGCGCACCCGTTGGTCGATGAAGTACTGCTGTACGTCGCCCATCATGCGTAGCGCAAACTCGGTCGAGAAGATGCAGGTGTTCTGCGCCTGATCTTCCTTCAGGATGTCGGCCTGTACCGTGCCCCGCACCGCCTGCAGGGTATCCGCCTTGATGCGCGCGTAGACCTCCGGCGCCACGAGCTCATCGCCGGTGAGGCCGAGAAGGGCGACCCCCGAGCCGTCGTGACCCGCCGGCCGTTCTCCCTTGTATGTGGGCGGGGGACAGCCACGCTCGCTCGCCGCGCGGTGGAGCTCCGCGATACGCTTTTCCGCCTCGCTCCAGCGGCCCTCGGAGCGCAGGTGGCGCTCCACGCGCTGATCGATCGCGGTGTTCATGAACATCGCGAGAATCATCGGCGCAGGTCCGTTGATGGTCATCGAGACGGACGTCGAAGGCAGGGTCAGGTCGAAGCCCGAGTAGAGCTTCTTCATGTCATCGAGTGTCGCCACCGA
>DASUHA010000048.1:0-24874 GCA_036273735.1 Steroidobacteraceae bacterium
CGTAATCGCAGTACTTGTGATCACAGTACGGCGACGACGGGCTCCGTCCAATAGACAAATCAGGGCAGTGGCTTGGATTTTTCGCTGGCATCGAGCATTTCTTCACTGATCCGGGAGCTGCAGCTTGCGGCAGCGGCGCGGCAGCCGGCTGTGGATGCCCGGCTGCAGAGCCTCCTCGTCGAAGCGCTGACCCTGCTGGACCAGGCCGTGCCGCAGACCTCCGCAGCCGTCGCCGATGTGCCGGACCGGCCGGCGCAGCTCGTCGCAGAGTTCCTGAAGCTGGTGGAGACGCACAGCCGCGATCGCTGGCAGTTACCCGCCTACGCGAGCGCGCTTCATGTCTCGGCCGGGCATCTCCGAGCCACTTGCGTCAGGGTGACCGGCTCCTCGCCCGTCCGCCTCATCCACGAGCGTCTGGTCCGGGAAGCCAAGCGACGGCTGATCGGCTCATCACTGCCGATCGGCGCCATCGCCCTGCAGCTCGGATTCACGGACGCGGCCTACTTCTCGCGCTTCTTTCACTTAAGGAGCGGCGTGTCGCCACAACAGTACCGGCTGACCTTCAGGCAGAAGGCCGCCAACAAACTCTCCACGACCCATGTGGAATGAAGGGAACAACCCCATGCCGCGCCCCTCCCCGACCGCTTCCGGAACCCTCGCGCCGAAGCCCCATACCAACACCCTGCAGCCGATTGCACGCGACACGCTGCAGGAGCGAGTGTACCTGCGCATCCGGCAGGCGCTGATCAACTCGGAGTTCAAGCCGGGTCAAGTGCTCACCATCCGTGAGCTCGCGCAGCGGCTCGGCACGAGCATCATGCCGGTGCGCGAGGCCCTGCAGAAGCTCACCGTCGAGCGGGTGCTGGAGCTCCTACCTACCCGGTCCGTGCGGGTGCCCGTGCTGTCAGCGGAGGAGTTCGCGCAGATCTGCGAGGCGCGGATGCTGCTCGAGGGACACATGGCGCGTCTCGCCGCGGAGCGCGCCACCGCCGAGGAGCTGGAGCGGATCGAAGCGGCGAGCCGCGCATTCCTGTCCGCCAAGGTGCCGAGCGCGCCTACGGTCATCCAGCAAAGGAACCGGGAGTTTCACTTCGCGATCTACGAAGCAGCGCATCAGCCGACCATGTTGGAGCTGATCGAGCCGCTATGGGTGCGCTGCGGCCCCTGCACCGTCGCGCTCTTCATCGACCTCGGCGCGGAGAAGATCAAGCGCGGCGCCACGACCCACCACCAGCAGGCGCTCGAGGCGATCCGGGAGCGCCGCCCCGCCGCGGCCGAAGAAGCCATCGTCGCCGACATCCGTGCCACCAGCGAGCGGTACCAGAAATATCGGCGCGAGCATGCCGAGTTCTTTGGCGGCCCCCGCTCCGTGCGGGCGGCAGAGAGTTAGCGCTGCCTCAGGCGCCCTCGAAATCCGTGTCGGCACGGACCGTAGCGCTCCGAGTGACCGTGCTCAACGTGTCATCCATTTCCTGGAGCGGACCGTAGCGACCGCGTAGGGGAAGATCCAGAAGAGCGCGATCGCCGAGTAGTAGGTATACAGCACGCCATACAGGAAATTCATCGAGCGCTCGCTGCGCAGGTAGTAGAGCACGCTGAAGAGCGACATCGCGCCCACGGCCGTCATCATGGGCACCGTGATGCTCGGATCCTTCATCACGAGGAGCGGCAGGAGCCCTAGGCTGGAATAGGACGCAGGGTAACGGAAGTTGGTGACCGAGCGGTCGAACAGCGCCATCAGGCGCGTCGGCCACGGGCGCTTCCAGACGATGCGGGTGAAGCGGATCTCCTCACGCACATAGGAGCGATCCCACCGCAGCAACATCTTGCACAGCTTCGCGTACGAGATCGGCACCAGGGTATGCACGACCGCCGTGCGCTGGTAGACCGTGTCATAACCGCTGTCGAGCAGGTAGTTGGTCATCGCGCGGTCCTCGCCGAAGGTGCAACGGGACCCGAGAAACTCCTGATGCTTCCAGCGCTCCAGCACCTTTCTGACACCCGCCGCCCTCAAGCCGGTGAGCGCGCCCGGGCAGCAGTAGACGTTGCGGTACACGGATTCGGTCGCGCGCAGCATGTCGAAGGACAGCATGTAGCGCACGTGCAGCATGCGTGGGATGACGCCATGTGCACGGTTGTAAACTTCCACTCTTCCCGCCACCGCTCCGATCTTGGGGTCGCGGAACGGACCGGCGAGGGCGAGGAGCGCGCCGCGCTCGATCACACTGTCGGAATCGATCGTGACCAGAATCTCCCCGCGCGCGCGGCTGAAGCCGAGGGCGAGGGCCTCACGCTTGCCACGGTTGCGCTCGTGCCGCAGTGCCGTGACGAGGCCGGGATGACGGGCCGCGGCCTGCGAGATATAACTCCAGGTGTCGTCCTTGCTGCCGTCGTCGATGACGAGAATCTCCAGACGATCGTGCGGGTAGTCGGCCTTGGCCGCCGACTCGATCGACTGCAGCACCATCGGACCTTCGTTGTAGGCGGGGATGATGACGGTGAGACTCGGCGCCGACTCCCGCGAAACTGCGGGCGCGGGCCGATAGAGAATCCAGAAGATCGTGCGGACGACGATGAGCAGGAAGCCGAGGCCCAGCCAGAAGAGGGTCGGATAGGCGAGCGCCCGGATGCCGTGCTGCTTCACGGCGATCGCCAGGATGCGCAGCACGACCGCGTGAAACTGGTAGTAGCCGAGAGCGATGCAGCCGACGGCAACCAGGGCATAGACCGCGCAGCTCCACAGCTCGCCCGGCTGCCGGGAATCACGCATCATGCCCGCGGGGGGCATCACGGCGAGAGCCCCCGCGGAGCTCGCGATCTGCGGGCCTTGAAAGGTTCGCATCAGGGGCTTTTCCATCATGTATTTCACTCTTCCGTCACAAGTGCAGCGCTTGCCAGGGCCGCGCTCCGGTGATGTACGTCGCTCCCGGGCAACGACGATATTGTTAACGCCCCTGCCCGCCCACCGATGACCACGGCGGGCACAGGGGCAGGGATTTTACGCGAAGGGTGATGAGCCTGAGCCGCGCAGCTCTGTGAAGAATCCTGAAGATGCCTCATGAGAACCACAGCTTTTGTGCAGTGGGACGACATGGTGCAATCCTACGGATAACGGGTTGAACCGGTCATGAACCGGCTGCGTGCGCCCCCAGAGCGACTTCCACATTCTCACCGACCAGCCGGACCACGTAGGTTCCAAGCGGCGCCACCGCTGGCGATCCGATCGCTGCCCCGGTGCGACAATCAAACGACCCGCCGTGCAAGGGGCATATCAGCTTGGTCTTGCGCAGCCTGCCTTCGCTCAGCTTCGCATAGGCGTGCGTGCACACGTTGTCCAGGGCAAACCACCCATCGCGGGTATGGCAGAGGACGATGCTGCGCGAGCCCACACTGATCTCGAGCATGCCGCCCCGGGGCACGTCCGCCACGCGGGCGACCTGCACGAACGTGCCGCCGCTCATATTCCGGTGATCGCCGCTACCTTCACCCCATTCGGGCTGCCGAGCCCGGTGCAGGCATCCCAGCCGGCCGAAGCGGTGAAGCCCCCGTTGTTGCCCTGTGTGATGTCGCGCAGCGCAGAGGGCTGACCGTACAGGGCAGGATTCACGAATCCCGCAGTCCGCCCCGTCAGTGCGTTGATCCGCGCAATGAGCCCAGCCCATAGGGGCGCTACCGCGCTCGTGCCGCCATACACGGCACTCGTCCCATCCACCAACACGTTGTACCCGGTCTGTGGGTCGGCGTCGGCGGCTATGTCGGGTACACCCCGATTGGCGAGCGGGCTGCGGGTGCCCTCGGCATCGGTCGCATCGAGCCCTTGTTGCCAGGTCGGCAGGGCAAAGTAGGTACTGACACCGCCGCCGCTTGCACCAGTGGTCGCATCACCGTCGTTCCACACGACCTCGCTCGCAATGACGGTGCCGTTGGCTTGGAGACTGGTGCCGCCGCAGGCGAGGGCAAATGAGCTGGAAGCAGGAAAGTCGACGTGATTGTTGCCATCGGATTGACCATCCGTGGAGCCGCTGTCGCCTGAAGCGACGCATACGGTGACGCCTATCGCTGCTGCTGCCTGGAAAGCCTGGTCCATGGCCGTCATTGCCTGTTGGGTCCAGGTGGACTCCGGACCGCCCCAGCTGATCGAGATCACCGACGGCTTGCGCACCTCGTCGTGAATGGCCGTCGTCACAGCATCCAGAAAGCCTGCGTCGGTGTTAGGTGCGAAATACACCGCAATGGCTGCTGCGGGCGCGATCGCGCCCGCCACTTCGATATCCAACATCACCTCGCCGTCCGGTCCGTTCGGGTCTCCGGTGGGTTGATTCGCGCCGTGATCGACCGACACCGCGGTGACGGCAGGAGCCGCCAGGCCGAGACCGCCGAAGTAGGTCTGGATGTCCTGCGGCTGATACCCGCCGCCGAGCTCGATGATGGCGATGCATTGCCCCTTGCCATCACCCTGCGGGAATTCATAGAGCGAGGCGAGCTGCACCGGGGTGAACGAAGCCGTCACGGCGCGCGCCGGGCGCGAGTGGCGCCGCGTGTCGGATGTCATCATGCGGAAGTGCGCCCGGGCCTGCGGCCGGCTGTCGAGGCCGAGCACGGCCTCGATGACACCGTCGAGCTCGGCGGGAATATTTACCGGGCCGGTTCTGCCGCGATAGGTTCCGCCGGGATGCGAGCAGTGTTGCAGCTGGATCCCGAAGGCGTCGTCGAATTGGGCGACCGTGCCGGCCAACACCATGGTCCGGCGCCCGGGGTCCTCCTGCACGACGGCGAGCCCGTGCGCCTCGGCGAATTCCCGCACTGCATCCATGTCTGCCCGGCTGGCGCCGTGGCGCCGCGCGAACTCGGCGCGGGACAGTCTACCGCCGGAGCGCTCGCCCTTCGCGAGCTTGTGCAGGCGGTCCTTCAGGCCTTGCCCGTCGGACGGGCGCAGGACCAGGGTCGCTTCCATACGCTCCGCAGGATCCGCGGGTCCCAGAATCTGTGAATCCGGCAGCGGGCTTCGCTCGCTTCCCCTTAGCGGATGTCTGGCCATGGCGCCTCCTCGTCTGCGGTGTGCGCCGATACCTTAGCGCCGGTGGCGACATCCGACCAGAGCCAGAGCTGTCTCAGGGCGCCGACGCCTGGCGGCCCTCCGTAATCATCTCAGCGACCCGCTGCGCAATCGCCAGGGACGATGTCAGCCCCGGGGATTCGATTCCGTAGAGATTGACGAGCCCACGCACGCCGTGCGCCTCCGGCCCCTGGATGAGGAAGTCCGGCACGGGCGCATCCGCCCCGCTCAGCTTGGGCCTGATGCCGGCGTAGCCCGGACGCAAGGCTCCTTCGGACAATCCGGGCCAGTACCGGCGAATGACGCTGTAAAAGCTCTCCACACGGCCCGGATCGACGTTGTAATCCAACTCCTCGACCCACTCGACATCAGGCCCGAACCTGGCCTGGCCGGCCAGATCGAGCGTGAGGTGCACGCCCAGGCCGCCCGTGATCGGAACCGGATAGATGAGGTGTTGGAACGGTGCCTTGCCCTGCAGCACGTAATAACTGCCTTTGGCATAGACGATTGGGGGAACGCTCGCCGGTGGAATGCCCTCGATGCGGCGCGCCAGGTGTTGAGCCTGCAGGCCCGCGCTGTTGACCACGAGTTGCGCCGCGAGCTCGGTCGTCTCGTCGGCGCCGACCTCCAGGCGAATTTCTTCGCGCCCGCAGCGTCCCCGCGTGACCGGCGACCGGCATGCCACCACGCCGCCGGCTTCCTCGATATCTCCCTGCAGGGCGAGCATGAGCCCGTGGCTGTCGACAATGCCCGTCGAGGGAGAGAAGAGCGCCGCCAGACAATTCACGGCGGGCTCCATCGCCATGGCCTCGCCGGCCGTCAGCCGGCGCAGGTCATCGACACCGTTCGCGCGGGCTGTCGCGGCGATCCTCTCGAGCACCGGCAGCTGCTCGTGATCCGTGGCGACCACCAGCTTGCCGCAACGACGATGCCCGACGCCCCGGGCCTCGCAGTAGGCATAGAGTCGCTGCCTGCCCTCGACACACAGCCTGGCCTTGGCAGAGCCGGGCGCGTAGTAGAGCCCGGCGTGAATGACCTCGCTGTTGCGCGAGCTGGTTCCGGTGCCGATGGCGTCCTCGGCCTCGAGCACCAGGACCTCACGGCCGCGCATCGCCAGGGCCCGCGCGACCGCGAGGCCGACGACGCCGGCGCCGATGACGACACAGTCGACTTTCTCCGCCATTTTCCTGCGCTCAGGTCTCGAAGCGAGCGTCGCGCCGCTCCGGGCCCGATAAGGCGAGCACCACCAACGCCGCAGCAACTATGCCGCATACCACCGTCAGAGCGAAGGCGTAGTCCGGCTTTCCGGCATGGCCGTGCGTGGCGGCAATACCCGCTTGCAGCGTCGCGTTGTAGGCGGCAAGCAGATTTCCAAGCTGATAGACCACACCAGGAAAGGTTCCCCTTATTCCCTCGGGCGACAGCTCGTTGAGGTGCACGGGCACCACACCCCACGCTCCCTGCACCATGAACTGCATGGCGAAGGCCGCCATGGCCAGTGCCACTGGAGTGGAGGAATAGCTCCAGAAGGGCAGCACGACCAGGGAGAGCGCGGCCGCGAGGGCAATGCTGCGGCGCCGGCCTATCCGGCTCGACAGCGATCCAAACAGCAGACCCCCGCAGATCGCGCCGATGTTGTAGATGACCGCAATCGTCGAGATCGTGCCGGTCGAAAAGCCACGCTGGGCGCCGAGCATGAGGGGATATAGATCCTGCGTTCCGTGGCTATAGAAATTGAAACACGTCATCAGCACGATGGCATACAGCGCGAGCAACCAGTGGCCGCGCAGAGCCGTGAACAGCCTGCGCTTCGTGGGCTGCGTCCGGCCCGCGATCCAGGTCTGCGACTCCGGTACCTTGCTGAAGATGAACAATACGAGCAGCGCCGGCGCCGCCCCGACGATGAACATTCCGCGCCAGCCGATGTGCGGGAACAGTAGCCCGAAAACCACCGCGGCCAACAGATAGCCGCACGGATAGCCAGCCTGCAGGATGCCGGAGACCAGTCCGCGCGATCGGGTGGGCACGGACTCGAAGGCAAGCGAGGCGCCGACGCCCCACTCTCCGCCCATCGCGACTCCGTATAGCGCCCGCAGCACAATGAATATCGTCAACGATGAGGCGAACGCCGTCGCCAGCTCCATTGCCGAGTAGAGCAGTACGCTGGCCATGAGCGCCGGCCGCCGGCCGAAGCGGTCCGCGATGCGGCCGAAGAGAAAGGCGCCGACGGGCCGCAGCGCCAGGGTGAGAGTGATGCCCCAGGTCACCGCCTTGACGTCGGTGCCGAAGTCGCTCGCCAGGCGCCTCAGCACGAAAACGACGAGGAAGAAATCGAACGCGTCGAGCATCCAGCCGAGAAAGCTCGCGATGACAACGTTGCGGTGTGCCGCGGTCCAATTCTCGTTCGAGCGCATGCCGGGCCCTCGGGCAAAAGAGCCGCCATCATAGAGTTACGGCGGCTCGACCGAAATGCCTGGCTGAGCAGGTCTGCGCCGGCGGCCCCTCTCGGTTCCCTTCCGGGCCTGGTCAGCGGTTGCGGCGCATTGTCCGCCCGGCAGCGGGCCAAAGCCAATCCGCAAAATGGCGCGAGCTCAGGATCCGGACCGCGTCAGCCGTCCCGCGCAGTGAGTTCAGTGTGCGATCGCAGCCGCGGTGGCGATCGCGGCGGCCTTCCTCGCGGAGTCGGTGTCCAGCCGCAATCCAAAGGTGGAGACGAGTGCATCCGCGATCTGCGGCTCGCTGAGGAATTGCCGATCCATCCGGCCCGCCGCGTGGCGAACGGTCAAGCGATTGTTGAGCAGGGTGGTGCGCCGCTCAGGATGGGTGACGGCAACGCGCAGCTCATGCCGGAACCGTGATTGCGGGTGTGTCGAGGTGTACCAGTTGGCAAGAACGTAGTCGATGTCGAGCGCCGGCTCCGGCGAGAGCTGATAGACCGGGTGCCAGCAATCGGAGAAGTGCGCCTCGAGAAGGGTCCACGCGCCCTGGCGCGTCAGGCGGAACGTCTCGTGTCGTGTTGGTTGCTCGGCGCCGAGGGCGTCCAGCCGCAGAGGAGCGCCGGCCGCGCAGGATCCGAATCCGACGTCGGCAAGCCACCGCTCAGTCCCGATGGTGACGCGCAGCGCCATGTGGGTTAGCGGCATGGGTGGGGCATCCTGCGGCACCATCCAAAGCACGCGCCCGACCAGCCCCTCCACCCCAAACCCCAGCGCGAGCAGTACCCGCTTGAGGAGCCCGTTTTGTTCGAAGCAGTAGCCGCCGCGTCCGCCATCAACCAACTTCGCCTGCAGAGCGCCCGCACTGAGATCGATGGCACGCCCGAGCAGCACGTCGATGTCCTCAAATGGTATTGCTGCCGGATGCAGCTCCGTCAGAGCACGCAGAGTCTCGAGGTCCGGCCGGGGCGAGCCCTTGTAGCCGATACGCGTGAAATAACGGCCGAGGTCTAACTCGTCGTGGGCGGGCGGCGAGGCTTGGAGTTGGGGCATGGGATGCGGCGGTCGCTCGGGAGGCTGTGCATCAGTGTAACGGCTGGCGCCGGTGACGGCAAAACCTGCGCGTGCTAACGTACGCGACCTGATTTCATCCGCATCAACAGGCTGGTGTATGCTGCGACCTCATCTGCTCCCCGTACTCTCTGCGGCTGTTGCATTTGGCTGGATGACCGCCGCGGTCGCACATTCCCCGTCGCAGGGATCCGCTGCCACGATTGATTATCACCCCACGCAGAGCGTGGCGCTCGGTGCGCCCGACCGCTGGGACTACCTCGTTTATGACAGTCCATCGCACCGACTGTACGTTTCCCACGGCGATCGCCTGACGGTTGTGGATGCCCGCGATGGCAGGGTCATCGGCCAGGTCGAGGGCATGCCGGGCGGGACGCACGGCATTGCGATCTCCCATTCCGCGGGACTGGGCTATACGGACGATGGCCGCGCGGGCGAGGCCGTTGCCTTCAGCCTGAAGACGCTGAAAGTAGTCAAGCGGTTGCAGGCTGCGGCAGATGCCGACGCGGTGACCATCGACCCGACCAGCGGCCATGTCTTCGTGGTCGACGGCGATCCGGGCCTGCTCACGGTGATCGATCCGAAGTCCGGCCGGGTGGTCGCAACAGTACACATCGGGAGCAAGCTCGAGTTCGTGGTTCCCGGCGACAATGGCAAGATCTACGTGAACGGTGTCGAGAAGCGGGAGATCTTCCGCGTCGATACCGCGACCAACCAGGTCGATGCCACTTGGCCGATTCCGCAGTGCGAGGCGCCGCACGGCCTCGCCATCGACACGGCGACGCATCGGCTCTTCTCGAGCTGTGAGAATGAGCGCCTCGTCATCGTCAACGCTGACAGTGGCGCTACAGTGGCGACTTTGCCGATAGGGCAGGGCTCCGACGCCGCGTCGTTCGATCCGACGCGCAAGCTGATCTTCAGCTCCAATGGCGGGGACGGCACGTTGTCGGTCATTCGCGAGGTCGATGCCGACACCTTCATGCCGGCGGCGACGATCAGGACCGCCCTGTCGGCGCGCACCATGAGCCTCGATCCGGCGAGCGGCCGGCTCTTTCTGGTGGCCGCCGACACGACTCCCCGGGCGATGGCTGCGTTCCGTGCGGCCCGCCAGGCCGGAAGGCGCGGGCCCTCGCCCTTCGTCCCTGGCTCGGCCAAGCTCCTTTTCTTTGATCCGGCGAAATAGCGCTCGGGAACCCGCCCTCGGACCCGGCGTTGTGCTGCATTGCAGCTCAGCCGGGAGGCGTCTTCGTGAAAGCCAGCATCACGCTGCGAGTCGACGGCGAGCAGCGCTCGTTGGCCGTCGACACCCGGACGACGCTGCTCGATGCGATGCGGGAGCATCTGGGCGTCACAGCTGCGAAGAAAGGCTGCGACCACGGCCAATGCGGGGCCTGTACCGTATTGCTCGATGGCAGGCGCGTGACCACGTGTCTGTCCCTGGCCGTCGCCTGTGACGGAGCCAGCATCGTCACCGCACAGGGACTCGCCCGCGGCGACACGCTGCACGTGGTGCAGCAGGCCTTTCTCGAGCACGATGCGCTGCAGTGCGGCTACTGCACCCCTGGCCAGATCTGCTCGGCGATAGGGATGCTGGAAGAGGCCAAGGCGGGACATCCGAGCTTCGTCACCCGTGGTCTGACCGCCGCGCCAGACCTGACGGACGAAGAAATTCGCGAGCGCATGAGTGGCAACCTGTGCCGGTGCGGCGCATACGTGAACATCGTGGCCGCTATCCGCCAAGCCATCAGCAAAGGGGCGACCTCGTGACTCCGTTCGACTACGAACGCGCCACGGACGCGAGCTCCGCGGTGACGCGAGTGGCTTCGCACCCCAATGCTGCCTTTCTCGGCGGCGGCACAAACCTCGTCGACCACATGCGATTAGGCGTGGCACATCCCGACCTGCTGGTGGACGTGACTCGCCTTCCGTTGGCGAGTATCGACGTCTCGTCCGACGGCCTGGTTCGTATTGGAGCTGGAGTACGCAATAGCGACCTCGCCGCGAACCGGGTGATCAGAGAGCGTTATCCCGTTCTCTCGCAGGCGCTGCTCGCCGGCGCTTCCGGTCAGCTGCGCAATCTGGCGACCACCGGAGGCAACCTTCTGCAGCGCACCCGCTGCGCCTACTTTCAGGACACCACGGTGCCGTGCAACAAGCGCAGCCCAGGCACTGGCTGCTCCGCATTGGACGGCCACAACCGTGATCATGCGATTCTCGGGGCGTCGCAGCACTGCGTGGCCGTCAACCCCTCGGACATGGCGGTTGCGCTGACGGCGCTCGATGCGGCCATCGTCGTTCTCGGCCCGCAAGGTGAGCGACGGATCCCGATCGCCGACTTTCATCGGCTGCCGGGCGATGCGCCCGAGCGTGACACGGTGCTGCGACACGGTGATCTCATCATTGCCGTCGAGCTGCCCGCGTTGCGCGTCGCTGCGCACTCCGCCTACTACAAAGTCAGGGATCGCGCCTCTTACGCCTTCGCGTTGATTTCCGTGGCGGTGGCCCTGCAGGTCGCCGATGGGCGCGTTGAGGACGTGCGCATTGCGCTCGGCGGCGTTGCGCACAAGCCCTGGCGGGCCCTGCGCGCGGAAGCAAGTCTTCGCGGCGCCGCGGCGACGGATGAGAGCTTTGGCCGTGCGGCGGAGGCTGAGCTCGCCGACGCCAAGCCGCTCAAACACAACGCCTTCAAGATTCCGTTGGCGCGCAACACGTTGCGGATGATGCTGCGCAATCTGGCGGCCGGAGCACGGTCATGACCCAACCGCCGGCAACGATTTCGCTCGACATGCTCGAGACCCGCGCGATCGGAGCCGCACTGGAGCGGCTGGACGGAAGGGCCAAGGTCACCGGAACGGCGCCTTATGCCTTCGAGCATAGCGTCGAGCGCCCTGCATACCTGCATCCCGTGCAGTCTACGATTGCGCGGGGACATGTCCGAGCGATCGACACGGGGGCGGCTTCGCGCATCGAAGGCGTCATCGCGGTCCTCACACACTGGACGGCACCCCGTCTGAGCTCCGACGACAACAAGGAGCTCTGGGTGCTGCAGTCGAACGAGATCCACTTTCGCGGGCAGTTCATTGCCGCCGTGGTTGCGGATACGCTGGAGACGGCCCGGTACGCTGCAGACCTGATCCGTGTGGAATACGAGGCCGCGCCGCTCGACGTCGGGTTTCGGGCCGACCGTGCAGATCTGTACGCACCGAAAGCGGTGAATGCAGGCTATCCGACGGACACGGACGAAGGGGAGGCCGAGAGAGAATTCAACGCCGCCGAGATCAGGATGGATGCGACCTACTCGACGCCCATGGAGCACAACCAGCCGATGGAGCCACACTCGACCATCGCGCTGTGGGAATCGGAAAAGTTGACCCTGTACGATTCGACGCAGAGCGCCCACTCGGTGCGTAAAGCGGTGGCCACGACCCTCGGGCTGCGTCCCGAACAGGTGCGCGTCATCTCTCCCTACGTCGGCGGCGGCTTCGGCTCGAAAGGGGAGCCTCACGCACACAACATCCTGGCAGCGCTCGCAGCCCTGAGGGCTCCGGGACGAGCAGTGAAGCTGGCACTCACGCGGCAGCAGATGTTCACGCTCGCGGGGCATCGAACGCCCACCATCCAGCGGTTCCGGCTGGGTGCCAGCCGCGACGGCCGTTTGAAATCGATCATTCACGAGGTGATCGAGCAGACCTCCCGCTTCAAGGAGTTCGCGGAGCAGGCGGCCGTGCCGACACGCCTGATGTACGCCGCGGCCAGTCGACGGACGCGGCACCGGCTCGCCGCGCTCGATGTGCCGAAGCCTTCCTGGATGCGCGCGCCAGGCGAGACGCCCGGAATGTTCGCCGGGGAAGTCGCGATGGACGAGCTCGCGGTTCTCTGTGGACTGGATCCCATCGAGCTGCGGATACGGAACGAGCCCGAGGTCGAGCCCGGCTCGGGCAAGCCATGGGGCAATCGTCACCTGGTCGACTGCCTGCAGGAGGGCGCGCGGCGCTTCGGGTGGAGCAGACGCGACCCGCAGCCCGGACGACGGATCGAGGGCGGTTGGCTCCTGGGCAGCGGCGTCGCCAGCTCCACGTACCCGCGGTACATACTGATGGGATCGCGGGCCAGCATTCGCGTCGGCGGGGATGGCCGCTATTTGGTGCGGATCGGCGCCGCGGACCTCGGAACGGGAACCTGGACGACGCTCACGCAGATCGCTGCTGACGCCCTGGGCTGCACTCCCGCCGTGATACGTCTGGAGATCGGTGATACCGACCTGCCGAATGCCACGGTTGCGGGCGGATCATCTGGGATCTCCTCCTGGGGATGGGCCATCGTGGCGGCGGCTCGGGAGCTCCGGCGGCTGCATGGGACGCATCCGCCTCCAGGCGCTGAGGCTTCAGCGGAAACCCCGAAGGAGGCCGAGGACGAGACCTATGCCCAGCATTCCTTCGGCGCGCAGTTCGCCGAGGTGCGGGTGAATCCTGAGACCGGAGAGGTCAGGCTCTTGCGAATGCTAGGAGTGTTCTCCGTTGGCCGGATCATCAATCCGCGCCTCGCTCGCTCGCAGTTCATCGGCGGAATGACCATGGGGCTCTCCATGGCGCTGCACGAAGAGAGCGTGATGGACGAGCGCCTCGGACAGATCGTGAATCACGACTTTGCCGGATACCACATCGCCGCCAACGCGGACGTGGTCAATCTCGATGCGGTCTGGCTGGAAGAAGTCGACAGCCGGTCCACGCCGATGGGCTCGCGCGGCATAGGAGAGATAGGGATCGTCGGCGCTGCGGCCGCGGTCGCGAACGCGGTATATCACGCTACGGGCAAGCGCCTACGCGCTCTGCCGATTACGCCGGACAAGATCCTGACCTGACCGGGGCCGTCATTGGCTCATAAAGAAGACCAGCCGATTGGTTCTCCGGGCTGATTGACTCAATGGTACAGCAATCGCCCTCGACAGCACCGCCGAGGTCAGACGTCCAGGTTCGTCACGGACAGCGCGTTCTTCTCGATGAACTCGCGGCGGGGTTCGACCTGGTCTCCCATCAGGGTGGTGAAGATGTCATCAGCCGCGACCGCGTCCTCGATCTTCACCTGCAGCAGACGCCGGGTCTGGGGATTGATGGTGGTCTCCCAGAGCTGCTCCGGATTCATCTCGCCGAGGCCCTTGTAGCGCTGGATCGTCTGGCCCTTGCGGGCCTGCTCGAAGAGCCACCGCATGGCCTCCTTGAATGAGCCGATCTCGTGACGGTCATCGCCACGGCTGACGAAGGCGCCGTCGCCGATGAGGCCGGCGAGGGTGCGGGCGAGATCGGCGATCCGCTGATACTCGGCGGACTCGAAGAACTCGCGGGGCAGGTACTTGTGGCTAGCGGTGCCGTGCTCGGTCTTGTGGACCATGATGCGGGCGGCATGGTCGCCTGCGGCATCGCGCAGCTCCACGCGATAGGCGCGCGTTGCATCATCGAGCGAGTTGAGCCGCTGATGGAGATCCTGAGTCCAACTGCGCAGCCAGTCGGGCCGGTCGAAGTCGGAGGGCTTGACCTCAGGCATGTAGATCAGCTGCTCGAGCAGCCGGTCGTCGTAGCGTCGCGACCAGCGCTTGATGATGGCCTGCACCTCCATGTACTTGCGTGACAGCGCCTCCAGGCCGGGACCCTGCAGCGCCGGTGCCGAGCCATTCACATGCAGGGCGGCATTCTCCAGTGCGGTATTGAGCAGGGCGGCATCGAGCTCCGGCTCGTCCCTGACATACAACTCGTGCTTGCCGCGCTTCACTTTGAAGAGTGGCGGCTGCGCAATGTAGATATGCCCATTGGCAATGAGATCCGGAAGCTGCCGATAGAAGAACGTCAGAAGCAGCGTGCGTATGTGACTGCCATCGACGTCGGCGTCGGTCAGAAGGACCACGCGGTGATAACGCAGCTTCGTAAGGTCGAAGTCGTCTTTACCGATGCCGCATCCCAGCGCCGTGATCAGCGTGCCAACTTCCACGGACGCAAGCATCTTGTCGAAGCGGGCCTTCTCCACATTCAGGATCTTGCCTTTGAGCGGCAGAATCGCCTGCGTTCGCCGATCCCGGCCCTGCTTGGCGGAGCCGCCGGCGGAGTCGCCCTCGACGATGAAGATCTCGGATAGCGCCGGATCCTTCTCCTGACAATCAGCGAGTTTGCCGGGCAAACCGGCGACGTCCAACGCGCCTTTGCGGCGTGTCATCTCACGCGCGCGACGCGCGGCCTCGCGGGCGCGGGCGGCCTCGATGATTTTCGCGACTATGCCCTTGGCTTCCTGCGGATGCTCGAGCAGGAATTCCTGCAGCTTGCCGGCGACGGCTGCCTCCACGACACCCTTGACCTCCGAGGAGACCAACTTGTCCTTGGTTTGCGAGGAGAACTTGGGATCGGGCAGCTTCACCGAAAGAATCGCAGTGAGTCCCTCGCGCGCGTCGTCACCGGTCATCGGCAACTTGTCCTTCTTTGCAGACAACTCCTTCTCGATGTAGTCATTCAGGGTGCGCGTGAGCGCGCTGCGGAAGCCGGCCAGATGCGTGCCACCGTCTTTCTGCGGAATGTTGTTGGTGTAGCAGAACATGCTCTCCAGGTAGGAGTCGTTCCATTGCATCGCGACTTCCACGGAGACCGGACCGTCCTGGGTCCTGAACCAGAACACCGAGTCATGAACGGGTGTACGGGTGCGGTTGAGATATTTCACGAAGGCCTTGAGGCCGCCCTCGTGCTGAAAGACGTCTGACTTGTTCTCGCGCTCGTCCACGAGCTCGATGCGCACGCCGGAGTTGAGGAAGGAGAGCTCCCGCAGACGCTTGGCCAGGATCTCGTACTCGAACTGGATGTTGGTGAAGACCTGCGAGCTCGGTTTGAAGCGCACGATCGTCCCGCGCTCCGAGGTCTCGCCCACCGCCGCGAGCGGCGCAGCGGGATCTCCCAGGTGATATTCCTGCCTGTAGACCTTACCGTCGCGGTAGACAGTGAGCAGCAGATAGTCGGAAAGGGCATTTACGACGGACACGCCGACGCCGTGAAGCCCTCCTGAAACCTTGTACGAGCTGTCGTCGAACTTTCCACCGGCGTGCAGGACGGTCATGATGACCTCTGCCGCCGAGCGGCCCTCCTCTGGATGTATATCCACGGGGATTCCGCGCCCGTTGTCCGAGACAGTTATGGACTCGTCGGCGTGAATCGTGACTACGACTTTATCGCAGTACCCCGCCAGCGCCTCATCGATAGAGTTGTCCACAACCTCGAAAACCATGTGATGTAGACCGGTGCCGTCATCCGTATCACCGATGTACATCCCGGGGCGCTTGCGCACCGCATCGAGGCCCTTTAAAACTTTGATTTTGCTGGAATCGTAGACGTCTTCTGCAGCCATGAAATGGTCCAGTCTCAGGATAGGACATTATACCGGCCTAACCCTCCCCTGTTCCACGTGAAACACCCTGTCCGGCACACCAAAAGCCGCGGTTTCTGGCTGCAATGCCGTGATCACCAACTGACAGTCCAGTCCGGCGATCTCGCGGACAAAATAGGCCAAGTGCTGATGATCGAGCTCGGCGGCGGGATCGTCCAACAGCAAGGCGGGCGTCGTCCCAGTTACAGCCTTCAGCAGCCGTAGCTGCGCCAGCGTCAGCGCGACCGCCATGAGCTTCTGTTGCCCCCGTGACAGCACCTCGCGTGCGAGCCGGCCGCCGGTCCGGATCAGAACATCCGCGCGATGAGGACCAGCATGGGTGAGCCCTCGAGCCTCGTCCCGCGACCGCGAAGCGACCAGAGCTTCGGCCAGGGAATGCTGCGCTCCCCATCCCCGGAAGTACTGCAACTCTCCTTTGGGGCAATCCAGCCCAGCGACAACCCGATCCCAGTGAGGCTGCATCCGCTCCACGAGCGCCCGTCGCGCCTCCGAGATATTCTCGCCCAAGGCCGAGGCCTCAACGTCCCAGGGCTGGGTGGCCGCACCTTGGTGCCGCAGTGCCGCGTTCCTCTGGCGCACCGCCCGCCCGTAGCGCACCCACCAATCTGCAAACCGAGGTTCCACGTGGAACACTGCCCAGTCGAGCCACCGCCTCCTTCGCCTTCCGCCCTCCTCGATGAGCTTGTGGATCTCAGGATCGATCACCTGCACCGGGAACACGCGGGAGAGATCGGCCAGTGATCCGACGGCCGCGGCATCGACCCGTGCTCGAGCCCCTTCCCAGCGATCCACCTCTACTCCGACAGCGTGGGCCAGGCCGCCGGCATCTCTATCGGCCGCGTCGATCCTGCCAAACACCACCAGGCGATCCTGTCCATGGCGAATCAGACGCTCCGAGTTTCGAGTCCGAAAAGACCGGCCGCGTCCAAGGAGGAAGATCGCCTCGAGTAAGGAGGTCTTCCCGGACCCATTTCCTCCCCAAATCAGATTCCGACCGGGATGCAGGGAAAGCTCCGCGTCCTCTACACAACGGAAATTGTGGACGGTGAGCTCGCTGAGGATCATCGGGCGACTTGCACTCGGTCCGGGGAGTTCATTAGTGGTGATATTCGGACGTGCGGGGTCTCACTTGCAAAGGGACTTGGCGGGGACGCCGTGAATCCGGGCTGCGGGCTCGCGCCCGCTCCCCTGATCCGTGGAGGCTCTCTTCCGCCATCCATGGCTCCAGAAGCCCCGCCAAGTCCCTTTGCAAGCGAGGCCCCGGTGCGCACTGACCATGAAATTGCTTGTTCGGGACCGCAAGGGAGCGCGCGGAATCACAGGGACGTGCGACTCTCAAGTTCAAAGCGGATCAACACGCCCCGATTGTCCAGGGAGCGAGATGCGCAATAGGGCTTCGCGGGGGCTTCTGGAGTCAGGGACGACGGAAGAGAGCCTACAGGGACCAGGCGAGCGGGGCGCGAGCCCGCAAGCCCGTATTCACGGCGTCCCCCGCGAAGCCCTATTGCGTGTCTCGCTCCATCCTCAGTCGTAATCCACCCGCTCCGTGAAACTCCTAAATCAGAGCCTCATCGGCATGACAACGTACCGCGTCTGCGTCAATCCAGGCGCATGAATCAGGCAACTGCTGTTGGAATCCCCCAACCCCATCTCGACCTTATCTCCCTCGATCGCGCTCAAAGCATCCAGCAAGTAGTTGACATTGAACCCGATCTCGATTTCTTCTCCCGCGTAGACCACCTCGACCTGGTCCTCCGCCTCCTCCTGCTCCGGGTTGTGCGCCTGGATTGTCAGCAGGTCGGTCCGTACCGCCAGTCGAATACCACGGTACTTCTCGTTCGATAAAATGGCCGTACGCTGCAGCGCCTGCCGCAGAAGGTCGCGGTCTGCTTGGATCACGCGCGCCGGGCTACTCGGAATGACGCGACTGTACTCCGGGAATCTGCCATCGATCAGCTTCGATGTGAAGCGAATGTCGCCGATCTGGGCGCGAACGTGATTGGTTCCGATGGCCAGCTCCACATTTCCGTCAGTGCCCAAAATCCGCTGCAGCTCGAGCACCCCCTTACGCGGAACGATGACCTGTCCACCCTTTCCCGGTGAGGGCAGCGCCATCTCGCACAGAGCCAGCCGGTGGCCATCCGTCGCAACCGCGCGCAAAACGCTCTCATGCGTTTCGAGCAATAAGCCATTCAGGTAGTAGCGGACGTCCTGCTGCGCCATGGAGAAATGAGTCTTGTCGATGAGTCGCCGGAACTCTCCCTGCGGCAAAGAGAGCGTCTGGGCGGCGTTGATCTCCTCGACCACGGGAAATTCTGCCGCTGGGAGGGTCGACAGCGTGAAGCGGCTGCGGCCCGCACGGACGGTCATCCGCTCACCCTCAGTACTCAGCGTGATACTCACGCCGTCCGGCAGCGCGCGGAAGATGTCCACGAGCTTGCGACCGGGTACGGTGATATCGCCCGGCTGCTCGAGGCCCACCTTCGTGGCTGCAACCAGCTCGACTTCCAGGTCCGTCCCCGTGATCGCCAGCCGGTTGTCCCGTGCCGACAGCAGCACGTTCGCGAGCACCGGCATCGTCTGCCGACGCTCCACCACACCGATCACGCTTTGCAGGGGAGCGAGAAGATCCTCGCGCGTCGCTGTCAGCTTCATATCTATTCTTTCTTTGAGAATCTTAGATCTAGATTGTAGTAGTGATTGGGCCTGGGGATAGTGGGAACAACGTTTTCAGTCCTACAGGATCAACAGCTTGGCGTGCCTACGCGGTGCAAGGCTTTGTGGCACGACCTGCTCAGTGACTGTGGGAAGCTTGTGCGTAACTTTATCCCCTCGGAAGCTCACAGAAAATCCACAGGCTTGCACACATCAGCCCGTCAGGGTTCTCAACAGGTTCGAGTAGTCCTCGCTCATGCGGACCTCGGAGCTGCGCAGCTCCTTGATGCGCTTGCACGCATGCAGCACCGTGGTGTGGTCGCGGCCGCCGAAGGCATCGCCGATCTCCGGCAGGCTGTGACTCGTGAGCTCCTTCGCCAACGCCATCGCCACCTGCCGCGGGCGCGCCACCGAGCGGCTGCGGCGCTTGGAAAGAAGATCGGCCATGCGGACTTTGTAGTAGTCCGCAACCGTTTTCTGGATGTTCTCGATGGTGACGAGCTTCGCCTGCAGTGACAGCAGGTCTTTCAGCGCCTCGCGCGTGAAGTCGAGCGTGATCGAGTGGCCGGTGAAGCGGGAGTTGGCAATCACGCGCCGCAGCGCGCCCTCCAGCTCACGCACGTTGGAGCGGATTCGCTTGGCGATGAAGAACGCGACTTCCTCCGGGAGGTGCACGCCGGCGTGTTGTGCCTTCGTCATCAGGATGGCCACACAGGTCTCGAGCTCCGGGGGCTCGATGGCAACCGTCAGTCCCCAGCCGAAGCGCGATTTCAGGCGCTCCTCCAAACCCGCGACTTCCTTCGGATAACGGTCGCAGCTCAGGATGACCTGGTGCTGACCTTCGAGCAGCTCGTTGAAGGTGTGGAAGAACTCTTCCTGCGACCGCTCCTTGCCGGCGAAGAACTGGATGTCATCGATGAGGAGCGCATCCAGCGAGCGGTAGGCAGTCTTGAACTCGTTCATGGTGTTGTGCTGCAGCGCGCGCACCATGTCGCCGACGAAGCGTTCCGAATGCACGTAGGCGATACGCGCCTCGCCATCACGTTCCTTGATGAGGTGGGCGATGGCGTGCATCAGGTGCGTCTTACCGAGGCCTACGCCTCCGTACAGGAAGAGCGGGTTGTATGCACGGCCGGGATTCTCTGCTACCTGACGCGAGGCGGCCTTGGCGAGCTGGTTACTCTTGCCCTCGACGAAGGTGGCAAACGTGAAATCCGCATTGAGACGAGCGCCGACGACGAGACCCTCTGCACGGCGTGCACGCTGAGCGGGTCCGGATCCGGGTGAGGCCAACGGCGCCACGGCGGCGCGCATGGGGGTGGCGCGCGACCCAACCTCCACAGTCACGATCGGTGCATCACCCGTGCTCTGATCGCGCAGCAGCTCGCCAATGCGCGGCAGAAGGTGCTCATTGAGCCACTCCACCGCGAAACGATTGGGCGCCAGAAGCTTGAGTGCCCCGGCGCCTTCCAGCACCTGCAGCGGCCGCACCCAGGTATTGAACTGCTGCTCCGGGAGCTCGGCCTCCAAGGCACATTTGCACCGAGCCCAAAGCGACGCTTCCACGCGGTTGCCTCCGCGACGATTTCGAGGGGGAAAGGGCAGCGGAGTCTATACCCTTGAGCGTCAGCGCTGAAGGTTTTGCGGTGAGGAAAGGCCGAGTAATATATTGACACCTTAGCGGTCAACGGCTTAGCCTTGCCGCCCCTTTTTGGAACCCCACGGATCCTCTGGAGCCCTGAATGAAGCGTACCTATCAGCCGAGCAAGCTGCGCCGCAAGCGCACGCACGGATTTCGGGCGCGCATGGCTACCCAGAATGGCCGCAAGGTGCTGGCCCGCCGCCGCGCCAAAGGGCGGCGGAAGCTGATCCCCTAAGGGTTCGGTAAAGGGGCTCAGACTTCTAGATTTGCCACTCTGGGCGTGCCGGGGCCGGCCGCCACGGACGGCCATTGGTACCGGCACCGCTGGTCGAATGGGTGGGACGCGGCGAAGATATGCACCGGCTCACTTTCCCGGCGCACAGGCGTCTGCGGCGCAAGTCGGAGTTCGACGCCGCGTATGCGCGCGGCCGGCGCTTTGGCGATGGATTCTTCGCGGTGACAGCAAGCAGCAACGACAAGCATGGGGCGCGTCTCGGCATGGCAGTTGCCGTGCGCACGGCCGGCAATGCCGTGGAGCGTAATCGCATCCGGCGTATCGTTCGGGAGTCGTTCCGACTGCACCAACACACGCTTCCGGCCGTCGATCTGGTCGTGAGCGCACGGCCGAAGGCGCGCGGCGCCGCGGGCGCGGAGCTCCATGCGAGCCTCACGGCATTGTGGGCGAAAGTGATTGAGCACAAAGCCGCCGGCAACGATTTTGCGCGGCGCACCGGGCCTGGCCCGAAAGGTCCGGGGTCAGGATGAGCCGAACACTGCGCTTGCTCGCCATCGCTCTGATCCGCTGCTACCAGTGGACGGTGAGCCCATTTCTCGGCCCCTGCTGCCGATTCCATCCCTCATGCTCCCAATACGCCCTCGAGGCCGTCGGCAGGTTCGGCCTGCTGCGCGGCGGCTGGCTCGCAGCGAGGCGCATCGGGCGCTGCCATCCCTGGCATCCCGGCGGTTTCGACCCCGTGCCCGCGGGCGGCATCCCGAATTCCTGTCGCCACGCTCATGAATAACAATCCGCGTTTCTACCTCTGGCTCGCGCTCGCGGTAGTTCTGTATCTCAACTACACGACCTGGCAGCGCGACTACCCGCCCCCGCCCAGTCAGATGGTGGCGGCGCCCAGCCAGACGACGGCCTCCAAGCAGCCGAGCACACTGGCCAACAGCATTCCGCAGGCGCCGGAGTCCGACTCGAGCACGTCTCATCCTGCTCCTCCGACCACATCACCAGCGCCGCCTCCGACACCTGCCGGGGCGGGCATTCCTGCAGTGAAGCCCGCGGAATCCGCCAACGCACCGCTGATTCACGTCCACACGGATGTTTATGACATCGAGATCAGCACCCGCGGTGGCACGCTGGTAAGCGTACGCCTGCTCGATTACGCGCAGGTCAAAGGACAGGCGGCCCGGGTACAACTCGAGAACGATGCCGGTCCGAGCACGGTATATCTGCTGCAAAGCGGCCTCACGGGATCCGCCGATACCCCCTATCCGAACCACGCCGCATCGTTCACTGCGCCGCAGCAGAGCTACGAGTTGGGCAGCGCCCGGCAATTGCGCGTGCCGCTCACCTGGAGCAATGGCGGTGTCACGGTGACGAAGACATACGTCTTCACCAAGGGCTCTTACGGCATCGATCTCGACTACAGCATCCGCAATCAGGGCACCACCCCCTGGCGTGCGTCGCCCTACGCGCAGATCTATCGCGACGATCCGCGCACCAAGAGCAGCTACTTCAATCCCAACAGCTACGCCTACCACGGGCCTGCGGTCTGGCACGGCAAGTACGAGAAGCTCGATCCTTCCAAGGCCGAATACCAGCATTTCTCCGAGACGGTGACCGACGGCTGGATCGCTGCGACGGAGAACGATTTCGTGAGCGCGGTGGTGCCGCCGAAGGGCGCGCCCTACCAGTTCACCTCCAAAGTTTCCGGGCCGGAATACCTCCTCGGGGCGCTCGGCCCTGAGCACACGGTCGCTCCCGGTGGCACGGCAACCCTTCACCAGACACTGTTCGTCGGCCCGATGCTGCACGCGCAACTGGCGAAGATCGACCCCAGCCTCGACTACGTCGTCGGCTATGGAATGTTGACGGTGCTCGCCGGGCCGCTCTTCTGGCTCTTGAGCAAGGTGCACGCAATCACCGGCAATTGGGGCGTCGCGATCATCCTGGTCACGTTTCTCCTGAAGCTCGTGCTCTATCCCCTGTCGGAGGCGAGCGGCCGGTCGATGGCCAAGATGAAAGCCCTCGGACCGCGTATCAAGAACATCCAGGAGACCTACAAGGACGACAAGGAGAAACTCGGCCGCGCCATGATGGACATCTACAAGCGCGAGAAGGTGAATCCGGTCTCCGGGTGTCTGCCCATGGTTGTCCAGCTTCCGGTGTTCCTGGCCTTCTACTGGGTGCTGCTCTACAGCGCCGAGATGCGCCAGGCGCCGTTTGCTTTCTGGATCCAGGATCTCTCGGCGCGCGATCCCCTCTTCATCCTGCCGGCCATCATGGCCGTCGCGATGTTCGTGCAATACAAGCTCAATCCCACTTCGCCCGATCCCACACAGGCGAAGATGATGATGGTGATGCCGATTGCGATGTCGGCGATGTTCGCGTTCTTCCCCGCAGGTCTCGTGCTCTACTACGTCACGAATACCATTCTGGGTGTCGCGCAGCAGTGGAACATCAATCGCCGCCTGGGCGTCAGCACCATGCCGCAGAAGGCCTGACGGACAGGCACAGGGATGTGCCCCGCCGCCGCAGGTGGCGGACGTTGAGGAAAAAACCATGCTTTTTTGCTCAACGCGCGCTGGGCGGGGCAGGACGACCCGATCCAGCGCTCCAACTATAGACGCGGCTGCTCCACCGGCGGAACGGTTGAGGGCCCTTGCGGCAGAGTTGTCGGCGGGCGCGACGAGCGCCACTTCAACCGGCCCGAGACCGGCGGTAGCCTCGACGGAATGAGCCGCACGGATACCATCGTGGCGGCAGCCACTCCGCCCGGAAGGGGCGGGATCGGGATCGTACGGGTCTCAGGTCCCCGCGTGCCCGAGATCGCAGCCGTGCTGCTCGGGGAGCTGCCGCTGCCGCGCCGGGCTGGCTTTGCCCGTTTCCTCGATGCCGCGCAGGAGCCGATCGATGCCGGCCTCGCGCTCTTCTTCCCGGGCCCGCACTCCTACACCGGCGAGCACGTTCTCGAGTTGCACGGCCATGGCGGCATGCTGGTGCTCGAGGCGTTGGTATCCCGCGTGGCAGAGCTCGGCGCCCGCCGCGCGCTGCCGGGGGAGTTCACCCAGCGGGCTTTTCTCAACAACAAGCTCGACCTCGCGCAGGCCGAGGCGATCGCCGATCTCATCGATGCAGGCTCGCGTGAGGCGGCGCGCGCAGCCATGCGGTCCCTCCAGGGCGAGCTCTCCGCCATGGTGCGCGGGCTCACCGAGGCCGTGATCGACCTGCGGACGTATGTGGAGGCAGCCATCGACTTCCCGGAGGAGGAGATCGATTTCCTGGCGGATCGCGAGCTCGAGGAGCGCTTCCAGGCCGTGCACGACCACTTCGGGGCGGTCGAGCAGAGTGCGCGTCAGGGCAAACTGCTGCGTGAGGGCATGACGGTCGTGATCGCCGGCCGCCCCAATGCGGGCAAGTCGAGTCTCCTCAATCGGCTGGCCGGATATGACGCCGCCATCGTAACCCCGATCCCCGGAACCACCCGCGACGTGGTCCGTGAGCGCATCGACATCGATGGGATGCCCCTGCATGTCCTGGATACCGCAGGCCTGCGACAGGATGCGGACGTGGTCGAGGCCGAGGGGATTCGTCGGGCACACGCCGAGATGCGGCGGGCGGATCGGGTGCTCTTCGTGATCGACGCCGTGGATGATCCGGGCGCAACGGCTTACAGCGAGGAGCGAGCTCGCTTGCCATCAGGCGTTCCCGTGACGCTGGTGCTCAACAAATTGGATCTGGCCACCGGGATACCGGTGGCCGATACCATCACCGGACCGCCGCGTGTCGCGCTGTCCGCGCTCACCAGCGAAGGGCTGGATACCCTGCGTGCACACCTGAAGACCTGCATGGGATACCAGACCCTGGAGGCGGGCACCATCTCCGCGCGGCAGCGGCATCTCGATGCACTCACCCGCGCCCGGCGCCTGGTAACGGAAGCGGAGCGGCAACTGCGCGACAGCCGTGCCGGCGAGCTGGTCGCCGAGGAGCTGCGCGGCGCCCAGCAGGCGCTCGATGAGATCACCGGAGAGTTCACCAGCGAAGACCTGCTGGGCCGGATTTTCAGCAGCTTCTGCATCGGGAAATGACGGTATCCTGGGAGTTTCCCGGGGCTTCCCCGGGTCCCTTCCTTCTGGCTGCTGCGGATCTCGGGTGTACCAGCGAATTCTCCTGGCCTATGACGGCTCGATCGAGGGACGTACGGCATTGCGCGAGGGAGCGCTGCTGGCCCGCCGGTATGGCGCGCAGGTGTTCGTGCTGTCGGTCATCCGGGAGGCAGCGGGCACGAAACTCGGCGAGGGCGTGGGCGGCGCCGGCGTTGCTCAGCAGAGGGTCGAGTACGAGCGCGTCCTCGAGGAAGGGATGGGCCG
>DASUHA010000049.1:0-14303 GCA_036273735.1 Steroidobacteraceae bacterium
GGCGGTCGTTCGCATGATCTCCATCCTCGCACCCGACTTGAAGCTTAGGAATTGCGATTCGAAGCCTTTGACTTGATTCACCTACTTCTCCCCGACGCAGGCACCGAGGTAGTCCTTGTAGAAGGAGGCAAGTCGTTCAAGGTCCTCCGCCCAGAGTGCGACGTGTTCAATTCGCATTTGGGAGATCATAGGACTGGATACGGCGGGAGAGAATAAGGCTGGCGCGATTTGTAGCCCAGGTCCATACCCGTTGGAACCGCTTCAATCGTGACCCTCCCCGGCATGGAGTAACCGAGGGGATACGCTCGTCTTGACGCGCCAAAGATGCCATTCCGCATGTTGGCGGAAGGCGCTGCGCTCAACGTTCGCCCAGGACCATATCGCGGTCTTGACGCTTACCATGCCCTTGCAGACCCGAAGCAACCGTGGATTAAGAGGCAAAACGTATCCGAGTTCATCGATCACTCACCTCGAGGTCGCCGGACGGCGTTTGTTGTAGATCCGCTCACGAGACCTCGATTCGAGGCCGCACTGTGAATTTCTGCTTCATAGCCCATTCACATTGTCGCGAATAGTCACTCACGAGAAGTGGCCCTACATTTGGCCGGGTCGATCGAGCGGCCGAGAAGGTAGTTAGCATGAATCCCCAGTTTTCTTCATCCAACGTCGTGCGCCTCTCGGGCGTGAGCAAGACGTACCGGGTCGGTGCGACCGACGTGAAGGCGCTCGATGGCATCTCGCTCTCGATTCCTTCCAACCGCTTCTCGATCGTGATCGGCGCGTCCGGAAGCGGTAAGACCACCCTGCTGAATCTCCTCGGCTGCATCGATGCGCCAACCGGCGGAGCGGTGGAGGTCTGCGGCGAGAACGTCACCGCGCTGAGCGATGACACCCTTGCCGATTTCCGCGCCAGGAACATCGGCTTCATCTTTCAGAACTTCAGCCTCGTACCGGTCCTTACGGCGTACGAGAACGTCGAATATCCACTCATGCTGCTGGGCATGACCGCCTCGACACGCCGTCTTCGCGCGATGGCCATGCTGGAGGCGGTCGGGCTGGTCGAGCGCGCGCATCGATTTCCAAACGAGCTATCCGGCGGGCAAAAGCAACGGGTTGCTATTGCCCGAGCCCTGGTCAAGCGCCCGACCCTCGTGCTGGCCGATGAGCCGACGGCGAATCTGGATAGCGCGACCGGCGCCTCGATCATCGCTCTGATGCGACACATCCAGGCGGAGCTGAAAACGACGTTCATATTCGCAAGCCATGATGCGCAACTCATCGCGCACGCGGACGAGATCTTCTCGATCCGCGATGGTGCGCTGCTCGAGCATCGCGTAGGGACCAAGCCATGAATCTGCTCTTCAAAATTGTCCGGCGGAACATTCTGCGCAATCGCCGCAGGTCCATCATGACGGGCTCGGCGGTCGCGGCGGGCAGCCTTGCCTTGTTGCTGTTTGGAGGATTCACCAGGTACATCTTTGCCGGGCTGGAAACCGGAAATGTGCAGCGCAACGGGCATCTGACCGTCTTCCACTCGGGGTACTTCCTCTTTGGCGAGGGCAATCCCGCGGCCTATGGCATCCCCGATTACCGCGGGATCATGAGGTTGATCCGCGAGGATCCGGTGCTGAGCCCTATGATCAACGTCCTGACGCCGACCCAGTCGGTGCTGGGGATTGCAGGAAATTTCTCAGGCACGGTCGACGCTTCGAAAACGTTTCTGGGCGAGGGCGTCGTTCCCTCGGACAGGAACCGGATGCTCGCGTGGGATCCTTACCACACCCGCGATGTCAGCGTCCCTGATGGGCGCATGGCAGACAGCGAGCAGAATGTCGGACTTCTGGGCTTTGGCATGGCTCGCGTTCTCGGTCTTTGTGGCCCCCTGCGCCTTCAAGATTGCCCTTCCGCACCGGACACACCGGTGGCTCGAGATGACCTCACGGCCGCCGTGAATACCGAGGTGCTCGATCTCGCGAACCGGGATACAGCCGACCACATGGGCGCGATGCCTGGTAGGCCGCAGATTCAGCTCCTGGCAGCGACTGCGGACGGCGCACCTAACGTCGTGAGCCTGACGGTCGCAGGAGTGGAGCGCCAGGGCGTACGGGAGCTCGACGACAACTACGTCATCATGGACCTGCCGCTCGCGCAGCAACTCGTGTACGGCCGGGGCGACCACAAAGTCACTGGTATCGTACTGCAGCTCAGGCGCACCTCGGATATGCCAGCGGCCAGGGCACGTCTCGCGACCCTGATCGAGCAACATCGCCTGCCTCTCGAGATCCGGGATTTCGCCGAGCTCAATCCCTTCTACGGGCAGGTGGTGCGCCTCTTCAGTGGAATCTTTCTCTTCATCGCGCTGGTCATGGGAATGATCGTGCTCTTTGCGGTGGTAAACACCATGACCATGAACGTCATGGAGCGCACCAATGAGATCGGCACCACCCGGGCGTTGGGCGTCCGCAGGCGTGGCATTCGGCAACAGTTCCTCATGGAAGGCATGCTGATCGGCGCCATCGGGGCGGTAATCGGATCCATTCTGGCGATCGCCCTCTCGCTCGCGGTCAATCATGCCGGGTTGACCTGGGTGCCTCCCGGCAATGCCAATCCGATACCGCTTCGCGTCGATGTCCTGGGTGAGCCCGGACTCATCATCGGCGCCTGGGTTGGATTGGTCCTGGTCGCAACGCTTGCGGCGCTGCTCCCTGCAAACCGAGCGGCAAGGCTCTCTGTCGTTGACGCTCTGAGACACGTCTGATAGGCATCGAGATGACCATCACTTTTCGAGACTGGCTTCTGTGGGCGGCTTTGGGAGGGGTCCTATTGGCGTGCGCTCAGGCCCGCGCGGCTACCGCGCCGGAGATCATTGCTCGCACCGACCAGGTACGGAATCCGCAACAACCCTTCCACAGCACGGTGACTCTCGTCGAGTACGTCTCCGGTAGGGAGCGTGATCAGGACACTCTGACGGTCTTCGCCAAGATGGATCCCGGCACCCACCAGTTTCGCAATCTGGTGCAATACGCCGCACCGCGACGCGATGCGGGCAAGCGGGTGCTCCTGGGAGGGGGCGCCTTGTGGTTCTACGATCCGGCATCCAAAGCGAGTGTGCGCATTTCCCCCGCGCAGCAGCTCGTCGGCCAGGCCGCTATTGGTGATGTGCTCACGGTCAATCTGGCCGCCGATTACAGCGCTATTCTGCTCGGTACGCAGGCGATCGAGGACGCCACGCGTACCCAACGGAAATGCTGGCACCTGCAACTAAAGGCAGCAGACGACCTGGCGACGTACAGTCGCGTCGAATATTGGGTGGAGCAGGGCACTTATCTGCCCATCAAGGGAGAGTTCTATTCGGACAGCGGCCGTCTGCTGAAGGTTGCCTACTATCGAAATTTCAGCGACGTGCTGGGCAGCACTCGTCCAACACAGACGGTCATCATCGATGCGGTGGACAAATCGCTGGCTACGGTAGCTACATCCACGGATTACGGTTACCAGGACATTCCGGACACGTGGTTTCAGCGTGATTACCTCCCGCATCTCGAGACGAGATGAGGCAGGGTGTCGGGAGAGCTCTGCTCCTGCTTGCATTGGCATGGAGCGGCCTGGCCGTGGCGCAGGAGGACGCCAACCTGGCCCTCATCCCGCCAGATTCGCAATCGCCGCCTAAGCTCAGGGGGAGCCGCTCCGGGCAGAACATTTATCTGGAAAACGCGCTCACGGCGGCCTCGCTCCGCGACGATCTTCCGGTTCCGGCGCAGCCCTCATACGATTGGCAGGAGCGGCTTCTCCTGGACGTGCGCGATGCCTGGGAGGTCGGGCGAACGACTCGCCTCGTCCTCAGCGATCGTCTGAACCTCAGAGCCGAAAGCGATCTCTCCTTCCCCGGGCACGAGAATGTCGTAAACGACCTCCGCGAAGCGTACGCGGAATGGCGGCTCGCGGAGCAAACGTACCTTGCATTGGGCCGGATCAATCTCAAGAGCGGCAGCGCCCTCGGCTACAATCCGACTGACTACTTCAAGGCCCGGACGGTCTCCGAGCCCCTCTCGGCCGATCCCAGCGTTTTGCGCGAAGACCGCCTGGGCACGGTCATGCTGCGACTGCAGCATATCTGGCGCGGCGGATCACTCACCCTGGCGTTTGCGCCCCGATTGCGGCGACAGAGCCCGATCTACTCGAATACGGAGCTGCCGAGCTTCGACCCGGCGCTCGGCCGCACGAACTCGGATGACCGATTCCTGCTCAGGAGCACCATCGATCTCTCTCGGGACTTGAGTCCGGAGGTGCTGGTGTACCACGACAGTCACGGCACCCGGGTGGGCGCCAATCTATCGTTAACTCTTGGTCAGAGTGTCGTAGCGTACGTCGAGGAGTCAGTCGCGAGGCGCCGCGACCTGATCGGCGAAGCGCTCGACTTCGGCCGCGCTACGGGCGCTCTGCCCGCTGGTGCCCCCGACGAACCGCCAGCAGCACCGGGCAAGTCGCTCGAGAATGAGTTGGCCGTCGGAGCGTCATACACCACCGCCAGCCGCATCACCTGGAATCTCGAATACCACCTCAATCAGGCTGGCTTTACCTCACAGGACTGGAACCGCTGGTTCGCGACCGGCACTGATCCCGGGACACCGCCCGCGCTCGCCAATGAGCTTTGGTATACCCGTGCCTACGCGGTCGATCAGCAGGAGCAGAGCACCGAGCAGGCCGCGTTCGTCAGGGCCGATTGGACCGATGCCTTCGGACTCAACCTCGAGCTCTCCGGCTTCGTGAACGTCGATCTTCGCGACGGATCCGGACAGGCTCAGGCAGAGGCAGATTACTACTTGTCGAATGCCTGGACGCTGGGTCTCCTGGCCGCAGGAGATTTCGGGTCCCCGAGATCGGATTTCGGGAGCCTGCCCACTTCCTATAGTGTTCTCGTATCAGTGCGACGGTATTTTTAGGCAACCGGCGCAGCCTCGAAAATCCCTGTCAGGATGCCGAGTCGGTCTTGCATGAGATTTTGTCCCAGGTTGGCCACGAGCTGCGCAATGTCCGGCCCCATCACAACGCCGAGATTTGGCGCAGGCGGCGGTCCCGCCGAGCGCATTTGAGTGACCCAGGCTTTGGCAGCCTCAGTGTCGTCCTGGAATACCATTGTGCGGAAGCCGGCCGGTTCGACTGCTGCGCGCGTCGCTGCGGCAGTGAAAAGAAAGCTCGTCGCCGGCGTTCGCGCCCAGGGGAGGGGATAGTGCGGCTCACCGCAGTTCAACACGACGTCGAAACAGGCGAACCTGCCGCCCGATTTGAGCACGCGCCGGATCTCGGCATAGAGCCGCGCCCGGTCGGAGATGTTCATCGCCACATGCTGCAGCAACACGGCGTCAAAGGAGCTCTCCCGAAATGGGAGTTGCAGGGCGCTGCCGGTCCGGAACGAAACCTGGCCGCTCTGCCCGGTGCGGTCGGTGAGGTAACGCGCCGCATCCACGAATGGCTCGCTGAGATCGACGCCCGTAACCCGACAGCCATGGGTCGCCGCCAGAAAGCGCGCCGGCCCGCCGAGGCCCGAGCCTACGTCCAGAACCGCCATGTCGGCAGTGATGCCCGCCAACGTCGCGAGCTCTGCGGTCGCGGCGAGCCCACGGGTGTGGAACTGGTCGAGGCCGGCGAGTTGCTGCGGCGAAAGCCGCTGATCCTCGGGTCCCAGCGAATTGAGCGCCGATTTCAGCCGCTTGATCAGGTCGTTCGGGCCATAGTGCCGGCGCACGTCATCGAGTTCATCGGTCATTGCGGGATTCCTCTGAGACTTCGGGTTGCTCGTTACAGGTCTCAATGTACGGCCGCTTTCCGCGAGTGACTATTCGCGATAATGTGAGCAGGTTATGAAGCAGTCCTTCACAAAGAGGCACGGCGCGCTCGACGGCGTCGAGGCGTTCCTGACCGTTGCGCAGCACCGCAGCTTTCGCAAAGCGGCCGCGGAGCTGGGAGTGACTCCCTCGGCGATCGGGCAGGCGGTACGCGTGCTCGAGGCCCGCCTCGGCGCCACGCTCTTCCTACGCACGACGCGCAGTGTCGGGTTGACCGAAGCGGGCGACCGATTCCTTGCGCGCGCAAAGCCCGCCTTCGAGGAGCTCGTCGCCGCAGGCGAGGTCGCGCGTGAGCTCGGACGGCGGCCATCCGGACTGCTGCGCCTCTCCGTGCCGCGGGCGGTGGTGCCGATTCTGCTGGAGCCGCTGATCGCCTCCTTCTCCGAGGCTTATCCGGAGGTCGAGGTGGAGATCGCCGTAAGCGAGGAGCTGATAGACCTCGCGGCCCAGGGTTTCGACGCCGGAATCCGGCTGGGGCAGTTCATCGCCGCCGACATGGTTGCGGTGCGGCTCACCCCGCCGTTTCGTTTCATCATCGTGGGCAGTCCAGGCTACTTCACTCGCCGTGACCGGCCCGAGCGCCCGGACGATTTGCGCCAACACGCATGCTTGAGATTGCGACGATCGAATGGTTCGCTCGCGCTCTGGTCGCTCAACGACAAGGGCCGCGCCCTCGAGATTGCCGTGTCGGGCCCCCTCATCGCCCACGACTTCCCGACCATGCTTGGCGCGGCGCTCAAAGGTGTAGGTCTTGCCCAAGTGCCGGAGCCGATTGCCGCCGAATCGATGAAGGCAGGAAAACTAGTGGAAGTGCTGCAGCCATTCGCGCCGGTGGCGCCGGGTGTGTTTCTCTACTATCCCAGCCGTCGGCAGACGATGCCGAAGCTGCGAGCCTTCATCGATCACGTAAAGAGCCGCTCCAACGCCGCCAGCGTCCAGATGGGTGTGCGGCGAAAGGAACGACGCACACAGGGCAAACCGTGACGGCGTGATCCTTTCCAGGTTGCCCCCTCAGGACAAGATCCCTGCGAGCGTGATCACTTCTTTGATCACGAGACAGGCCGGGTCGAGTGCGCGGATAATCCGTTCGAGGCAAAACTGTTACCCCTGTCCCCGGAATAATTCGTCACCCACCCGCTCGGAATAGACCCCGTTGTTTTATGGCGCTCCCTACGGGATTCGAACCCGTGTTACAGCCTTGAGAGGGCTATGTCCTGGGCCTCTAGACGAAGGGAGCGCGGTATGGCTTTGGGGCCGGCTTCAGGAGCGCGGTATTATAGGGGGGATTCCCCGGCTGGCAATGGTCCGGTGATTTCAAGGACATAGGCACGCTTTGGGGGGTATGCCCCCGGCTCAGGGAGCGGGCTCTAGCTCCATCGGGCTGCGGGATTCGGTGCCGCAGGACCCGAGGGTCTTCACGCGCTCGGCACATCGGCGCACGTCCTCGGCACTCTGCCCCGACGCGAGCGCGAGCCAAAGGATTACTAGGCTGAACACCGCGATGATTCCCATCCCGGTGAAGAACCCGATGACCCCTTTACCCCCCATGGCGCCCGCGGGGCCGAGGTAGCTCACGATCCACATCCCCGCGAGATAGGGAATCACCCACCAGCCCTCTCGCCAGCCGATCTGCCGCAGAGGCCGGCGGCGTATCGCGCACCAGACGAGGTACACCACGATGTAGGCGAATACGGCGCTGAACATCCACTCGCCGATGTCATACCCCGTCCAGTAGATGATCCAGTTGGAGGCGACGAATGCGATGGGCGCGATGATCCCGGCCGCGCGCAGCCGGAACGGCCGCTCGGCGTCGGGCATGGCCTTGCGCAGGTGCAGCAGAATCACCGGCCCGATGCTGTAGGAGAGTACGGTGATGAGGGAGACCGCCGATACCAGCTTCTGCCACGAGGGGAAGGGGAAGAAGAACACGACGCCGGCGATGTAGGTGACCACGAGTCCCTTCCACGGCACGCCGTGGCGGCTGAGCTGTGTCATGCGCGCGGGTGCATTCCCCATCTCGCCGGCGGCCATGATGATGCGGGGGCTGCCGGTCACATAGATGAATGCAGTCCCGAGAGGCGAGATGATGGCGTCCACGTAGAGGACGATGGCCCACCAGAGCGCGCCTACGCCGACAGCGATGGCGGCAAGAGGGCCGAACATGCCGGTGAAGTGCAGCTGCGCCCAGCCATTGCCGATATCCGCGGGGTTGAGTGCCGTGATGAACGCGATCTGCAGGCCCACGTAGATCAACATGCCGATGAGCACGGAGCTGATCAGCGCGATGGGCACGTAGCGGTTCGGGTTGCGCGTCTCTCCCGCGAGGGCGATCGCCTGTTGGAAGCCGAGAAAGCTGAAGACGATTCCGGCCGTCGCCACGGCCGTGAAGATGCCGCTCTTCGGGGTGCTGGCGGCGTGCACCACCATGTTGTGCGGATGGAACGAGTACGCCGCCAGAATGCCTATGGTCAGGATGGGAATGATGAGCTTCCACCAGGTCGTCGCGCTGTTGATGGCGAGAACCCAGCGCACGGCCAGGAAGTTGAGGGCCACCACTCCGGCAAAGAGCACCGCTGCCCAGCCCATGCCAACGGCCGTCATCAGCCCCGTCTGCGGTTCGATCAGTCCCGGTATGTAATTGTTGGAGTAGGTGAGTACCGCGCTCACCTCCACCGGTGGCACGGTCACGAATGCCAGAAACAGGATCCAGCTCCAGATCTTGCCTACGAGGTCGCCGTGGCTGACATGAGTCATGTGCACCAGGGCGCCCGAGTTCGGAAACATGGTCGAGAGCTCGGCGAACACGAAGGCGAGAAGCAGGATGGCGCCGGCGCCGATCACCCACGAGCAGACGCTCCAGGGCCCGGCCTCGACCGCGGCGTGCAGCGGGCCGAACAGCCACCCCGAGCCGATGATGCTGCCGAGACTCGCGTACAGAAGCCCGATGACTCCTGCATCGCGCCTGAGCTTTGCCGGACCAGCCATTTGTCACCCCCGAGTTATTTCCCGCGGCCGTAGTGCGGGGAGCACCGAGCCTAGGTGAGATCGGTCGCAATGTCTAAGGCGACCCCTTGATTTGCGGCCGGTCGAGGCCAGAGGTGGGCCGGAATGCAGAGGGGGAGTACAGCGTCCAATCTGGCGCCCAATACGTTGTCCCATAACGGGATCGGGCCCTGGCCTGCGTATAATGGAAGGCTGCGTCCCGGACCTAAGCCGAAAGCTACGAATTGAATTCCCCTCCAGCGCACCTGGTGGCACCTGCGGCCACGCCCACGATCATCCCGCGGGCGGAGCACACGGTCTCCCGCTCCCACATTTCTCAGAACGCCCTGCGGGTGCTGTACCGGTTGAAGGACGCCGGATTTCACGCCTTCCTGGTGGGCGGCTGTGTTCGGGATCTGCTGCTCGGTATGGAGCCCAAGGACTTCGATGTGGCCACCGATGCGCTCCCGGAGCAGGTCAAACGGCTCTTCCGGAACTGCCGGCTGGTGGGGCGGCGCTTTCGCCTGGCGCATGTCTTTTTCGGGCAGGAGATCATCGAAGTCGCCACCTTTCGGGCGGCGAGCGCCCCGTCGCAGGCAGAGGAGCCGTTGGCGGATGCCGATCCCGAGGAGGGTGAGCCTGCGGAGCTCGAGTCGAGCCTGGACGAGGATGGCGAGGAGGATGAGGAAGACGAAGAGGGGGAGGAGGGTGAAGAGGCTGCGGGAACGCCAGGCGGCGGGCTCGAGCTCTTACGCGAGGCGCGTGCGGCGGCCGAGAAATACGCAACTCGCGGCCGGCTCGAAGAGAGCGACGGCACCGAGCGCATGTTTGACGAGACTGGCCGCATCCTGCGGGACAACGTCTACGGCACCATCGATGAGGATGTCTGGCGCCGGGACTTCACGGCCAACTCGCTCTACTACAACATCGCCGACTTCTCCATCTGGGACTATGTGAGTGGCGTGGAGGATATCGCCGCACGGCGCCTGCGACTCATCGGCGATCCGGAGACGCGCTTTCGCGAGGATCCGGTGCGCATGCTCAGGGCAGCGCGCTTCGAGGCGAAGCTCAGCTTCGGGATCGACCCGGAGACGGCCGAGCCCATCGGCCGGCTGCGCGAGCTCCTGGCCGGGGTGCCGCCGGCCCGCCTTTTCGATGAGATGCTCAAGCTCTTTCTTACGGGGCATGGGGCGAAAAGCCTGGAGGTTTTGCGGCGGCGAGGGCTTCTGGCGCAGCTCCTGCCGACCGTGGACACCTATCTCACTACGCATTCCGGCGGCCTGGTCGAGAAGCTCCTCATGAAAGGGCTGGCCAACACGGACGAGAGGGTTTTGGCGGGTCGTGCAGTGACGCCTACCTTCCTGCTGGCACTCCTTCTCTATGGGCCGGTCGCGCAGATCATCGAGTCCATGCCGCCTGAGAAGTGGCATGAGCTCCGGGCGATCGGTGACGCCTGTGACCGTGCCGTGCGCCAGGCACAGGCGCATCTGGCGATTCCCCGGCGCTTCTCGCTCGGGCTCAGCGAGATGTTTTCGCTGCAGCCGCGCCTCGAGCATCCGAGCGGACGGCGGGCGCTGCGCCTCCTCACGCACCCGCGATTCCGGGCAGCCTACGATCTGCTGCTGCTGCGGGCGGATCTCGGCCTGGCCTCGCCCGAAAGGGCGCGCTGGTGGACGCAGGTGCAGGAGGTCTCGCACGAGGAGCAGGGGCATATGGCAGATGCCCTCTCCCAGGCTGCCGGCCCGCGGTCCGATCGCCCCCGGTCCGGCCGCCGCCGCCGCAGGGGGCGGCGCGGCCCCCGCGGCTCGTGAACATCCGGTCGATGGACGCCTGGCAGCCGGCGTACATCGGTATCGGCAGCAACCTCGAGGATCCGAAGGCCCAGGTGCTGCGCGCGTGCGACGCCCTTAAAGCCCTCCCCGCAACCCACCTGGTCCGCATCTCTCCCCTTTACCGCTCCAAGCCTTTTGGACCCGTGCCGCAACCGGATTTCGTCAATGCCGCCGCAGGGGTGCTCACGCAGCTCGACTCGCGCGGCCTGCTCGAGTCGCTGCGCGCGATCGAAAGAGAGTTCGGGCGGCCGGCGGAGCGCCAGCGCTGGGGACCGCGGATCATCGACCTCGACCTGCTGGTCTACGGCCGGGAGCGCCGGGACGAGCCGGATCTCAGTCTCCCCCATCCTGGGATAGTGGAGCGGAACTTCGTTCTGTATCCTCTTGCGGACCTCGCCCCGGACCTCGATGTGCCCGGGCTCGGCCGGGTGGCCGGGCTCAGGGGGCGGCTTACGCCCGAGGGCCTCGAGCGCCTGGGCGAGCCCTGAATTCCGACTTCGACATTGCGCGTGAAAGCATGAGCGGGGCTGAGCACCAGTTCATCGTGGTGGAAGGACCGATCGGGGTCGGCAAGACGAGCCTCGCCCGCCGTCTGGCCGACAGCCTCTCGGCGCAGCCGGTGTTGGAGGATGCCTCGCAGAACCCGTTTCTCGAGCGCTTCTACCGCAACCCGCGGGCGGGCGCGTTGCCCGCACAGCTCCATTTCCTCTTCCAGCGCTGCCAGCAGCTCGCTGCCCTGAATCAGCAGGATCTCTTCGCCCGGGTGCGCGTGGCAGACTACCTGTTGGAAAAAGACCGCCTGTTCGCGCGGGTGACCCTGGATGATGCTGAGTTCGCCCTCTACGAGCAGATCTACGCCAAGCTCGACGTCCAGGCGCCGAAGCCGGACCTCGTGGTCTATCTGCAGGCGCCGGTCGATGTGCTGCTCGAGCGCGTCGCCAGGCGCGGCATCGGCTACGAGCAGTACATCGAGCGTGACTACCTGATCCGACTCAACGAGGCGTATGCGCGTTTCTTCCATGAGTTTTCTGCAGCGCCGCTTCTCATCGTCAACGCGGCCGCAATCGATCCTGTCAACAACCCGTCGGACTACGATGAGTTGCTTTCTGCCATCCGGCGCATGAAGCGGGGGCGCCTCTACTACAATCCCCTGCGCAACAGAGCGCCCATTCAGTAAGACCGCCTCCATGTATACCCAACTGCAGCTTCGGGATTCCGACCGGCCGCCTGTGACTCTGAGCACGCTCGCACGCATGAAAGCGGACGGCAAGAAGATTGCGAGCCTCACCTGCTACGACGCGAGTTTCGCGCTGCTGCTCGATGAGGCGGATGTCGATGTCGTGCTCGTCGGTGACTCGATGGGCATGGTCATCCAAGGACATGACACGACGGTGCCGGTCACCATGAACGACATCGTCTACCACACCCGCGCGGTGGCGCGCGGCCTGCACCGGCCGTTCCTGATCGCCGACCTTCCCTTCATGAGTTACCCCTCGAAGGACCGGGCGCTCGAGAACGCGGTCCGCCTCATGCAGGAAGGCGGCGCCGAGATGGTGAAGCTCGAGAGCGGCGGCAGCCAGGCCGACATCGTCGAGTTCCTCGCAGGTCATGACATCGCGGTATGTGCGCACCTCGGGCTTCGGCCGCAGTCTGTGCACAAGACCGGCGGCTTTCGGGTGCAGGGGCGCGAACAGGACGCAGCCGCACACATGATCGAGAGTGCCAAGCGGCTGGAGTCTGCCGGCGCGGATATCGTGCTCCTCGAATGCATTCCCGCAGGTCTCGGCAAGGCGATCACGCAGGCGCTGCACGTACCGGTGATCGGCATCGGCGCCGGCCCCGATACCGACGGCCAGATCCTCGTCCTCTACGACATTCTCGACATCACGACCGGCCGCAAGCCCCGCTTCGTACAGAATTTCATGAAGGGCGCGGGCGATAACCGGGAGGCGCTGAAGCGTTACGTCGAGGCTGTCCGCACGGGGGCTTATCCCGCGCCGGAGCATTGCTTCTGACATCGATGGAGACCGTGACCACCATTGCTGCGGTGCGCGATCACGTGCGCCGCTGGCGCCACGAGGGACGGCGCATCGCCTTCGTGCCTACCATGGGAAACCTCCATGCGGGGCACGTCAGCCTCATCGAGGCCGCGCGCCGCCACGGCGACCGCTTCGTCGCCAGCCTCTTCGTCAATCCCATGCAGTTCGGGCCGAACGAGGATTTCGCCCACTATCCCCGCACGCCTGCGCAGGATGCGCGCATGCTGACCGAGGCAGGCTGCGATCTCATGTTCATGCCCGATGTCGCCGAGATCTATCCCAACGGCGCTGAGCGCGCGACGCGCGTCGAGGTACCGGGACTCTCGAGCATCCTCGACGGAGAGTTCCGGCCCGGACACTTCGAGGGCGTCGCGACGGTAGTCGCGAAGCTCTTTCATATCGTGGAGCCCGACGTCGCCGTATTCGGGGAAAAGGACTTCCAACAGCTCACCATCATCCGCAGGATGGTGGCCGACCTCTGCCTGGCGGTGCGCATCATCGCGGCGCCGACGGTACGGGAGCCGGACGGACTTGCCATGAGCTCGCGCAACCAGTACCTGACCGACGAGGAGCGGCGCAAGGCGCCCCTCATTCATGAGACATTGCTAGCGGCAGTGGAGCGGCTGCGTGCCGGCGACAAGGATTTCGCCGCCATCGAGCGCACCGGAACGGAAGCCCTCGATCGTGCGGGCTTCAGGCCCGACTACTTCTCCATTCGCCGCGCAGACGACCTCAGCATCCCGGAGGCTGACACGCAGCATCTCGTGGTATTGGTCGCCGCGCGCTTAGGCCGTGCCCGGCTGATAGATAACCTACAAGTCTGAATGTAACTCTGGAGATCGAGAGCGCGCATGCCGTGAGAGCGCCCACTCGATGTGCTCGCGCACCAGCACCGAAGCACCCTCCCGCCGCCGCTCGAGAGCCGCGATCACCTCGTCCGACGTAGGCGCATTCCCGAGCGCCACCGCGATATTGCGCAACCACTTCTCATAACCGATGCGATAGATCGCCGATCCCGGCATCCGCTCCTCGAACTGCGCCTCCGTCCAGGCGAAGAGCTCTGTGAGCCGCGCCGCATCGAGGCCGTGGCGCACCTTGAAGTCAGGATGCGAGGCAGCGTGCGCGAACTTGTTCCAAGGACAGACGAGCTGGCAATCGTCGCAGCCATAGATGCGATTGCCGATCGCCGGGCGCAGCTCAACGGGAATGGCGCTGTGGTGCTCGATCGTGAGGTAGGCGATGCAGCGGCGTGCGTCCAGCCGGTACGGCGCCACGATTGCCTCGGTGGGGCACGCTGTAATGCACGCAGTGCAGGTGCCGCAATGAGCACTTGCGGGCTCGTCTTCCGGCAGCGGCAGGTCGGTGAGGATCTCTCCCAGGAAGAACCAGGACCCTGCTTCGCGCGAGATCAGGTTAGTGTGCTTGCCGATCCAACCGAGGCCGGCGTCGCGGGCGAGCGCCTTCTCCAGAACCGGTGCGCTGTCGACGCAAACCCGGTAGCCGAACGGCCCGATCTCCTCTGCCAGCTCCTTCGCGAGCCGCGCAAGCGCCCCGCGCAGCACCTTGTGATAGTCGCGCCCGAGCGCGTAGCGCGAAACATAGCC
>DASUHA010000050.1:0-66016 GCA_036273735.1 Steroidobacteraceae bacterium
CCGAGCTCGCGGAGCTGGAGACGCGCGACACTGGTAAGCCCATCCAGGAGACGAGCGCGGTCGATGTGCTCTCCGGTGCCGACTGTCTCGAATACTACGCGGGTCTCGCCGCGTGCCTCGCGGGCGAGCACCTGGACCTCGTGCCGCAGGCGTTCGGCTATACGCGGCGCGAGCCGCTCGGTGTCGTGGCGGGCATCGGCGCCTGGAACTACCCGCTACAGATCGCCTGTTGGAAAGCAGCGCCGGCGCTCGCCTGCGGCAATGCCATGATCTTCAAGCCCGCCGAGCTCGCTCCGCTCACGGCCATGAAGCTGCGTGACGTCTTTGCCGAGGCGGGTCTGCCGCAGGGTGTGTTTCAGGTCGTGCAGGGACTTGCCGACACCGGGCGGCTGCTCACGGCGCACCCGGACATCCGCAAGGTCTCCCTGACCGGCGAGGTCGGCACGGGCAAGGCGGTGATGGCGGATTCGGCCGCTTCACTCAAGCAGGTGACGCTCGAGCTCGGCGGCAAGTCGCCGCTCATCATCTTCGACGACGCGGTTCTCGAGAACGCAGTTGGCGGCGCGCTGCTCGGCAACTTCTACTCCGCCGGCGAGGTTTGCTCGAACGGCACACGCGTGTTCGTGCATCGCACCCTCAAGGCCGCCTTTCTCGAGCGCCTCGCGGCGCGGGTGCGCGCCATGCGCATCGGGGATCCAATGGACCCGGCGACCCAGGTCGGCGCCCTGATCTCCGAGGATCACATGGGCAAGGTGCTGAGCTACATCGCCCGCGGCAAAGCCGAAGGCGCGCGCCTCATCACGGGCGGTCATCGCGTCACGAGCGGCGACCTTGCGAACGGCTTCTTCGTCGCCCCGACGGTGTTCGACGAGTGCCATGACGACATGGCCATCGTGCGGGAGGAGATCTTCGGACCTGTGATGTCGGTGCTCGAGTTCGAGGACGAGGACGAGGTGATCGCGCGCGCCAATGCGACCGAGTTCGGTCTCGCCGCCGGCGTCTTCACCAATGATCTGACACGAGCGCACCGGGTCATCGCTCGCATCCAGGCCGGCACCTGCTGGATCAACCACTACAACATCACCCCGATCGAGCTGCCGTTCGGCGGTGTGAAACGCTCCGGGCTCGGGCGCGAGAACGGACGGGCGGCGATCGATCACTACACTCAGCTGAAAAGCGTCTACGTCGCCATGGGCGACGTCGAGGCGCCGTACTAGCCGTCGTACCGGCCGCCGTACTGCTCGTCATACTGGCCATGACTGAAGAGACCTTCGACTATGTGATCGTCGGTGCCGGCTCCGCCGGCTGCGTGCTCGCGGATCGGCTCACCGAGAGCGGTGAGCACTCCGTGCTGCTCCTGGAGTACGGCGGCTCGGACCGCTCGGTCTACATCCAGATGCCCGCGGCGCTCTCGATTCCGATGAACATGCCGCGCTACAACTGGTTCTTTCATACCGAGCCCGAGCCGAATCTCGGCGGACGGCGACTGCACACACCGCGCGGCAAGGTCCTGGGCGGATCATCCTCCATCAACGGGCTGGTGTATGTCAGGGGCAATCCGCTCGACTTCGAGCGCTGGGCGTCGGAAGGGGCGAGCGGGTGGGCCTACCGGGACGTGCTGCCGTACTTCAAGCGGACGGAGCGGCGCGAGAAGGGCGGAGACACCTATCGGGGCGGCGAGGGGCAGGTGCAGACCCGCTACGGTCCGCTCGACAATCCGTTGAATCGAGTCTGGCTCGAGGCCGGCCGGCAGGCCGGGTATCCCTTCACCCAGGACATGAACGGCTTTCAGCAGGAAGGTTTCGGCCGCATGGATATGACGGTGGGTAACGGACGCCGCTCGAGCGCCGCCAACGCGTATCTGCGGCCGGCAATGCGCCGGCAAAATCTCACCGTGCGCACGCACTCACTCGCTACCCGGATTCTCTTCGAGGGACACCGCGCGGTCGCAGTCGCCTATCGCCGCGGGCAAGAGGGGCGCGTTGCACGGGCGCGCCGCGAGGTGATCGTGAGCGCAGGACCCATTCAATCGCCGGCGCTGCTGAAGCTCTCGGGCGTCGGCCCGGCGCAGGAGCTCGCGCAGCACGGCATTGGAGTTATTCACGATCTGCCCGGCGTCGGCGAGAACCTCCAGGATCACCTGGAGTTCTATTTCCAGATGGCGTGCACGCAGCCCGTGACGCTCTATTCGGAGATGACACGCTTTCGCAGGGCCCTCATCGGCATGCGCTGGCTCCTCACCAAGGAGGGACTCGGGGCGAGCAATCACTTCGAGACGGGCGGCTTCATCCGCAGCCGCGCCGGCGTGCGCTACCCGAACATCCAATATCACTTCCTACCCATGGCCGTGAGTTATGACGGCTCTTCGCTGGCGCAGGAGCACGGCTTTCAGGCCCATGTCGGGCCCATGCGCTCGCAGAGCAGAGGCTGGGTGCGGCTCGCCTGCGCGGACCCGAACGAGAAGCCCAAGGTGTTCTTCGACTACCTGTCGCGGCCGGAGGACTGGGAGGAGATGCGGGCCTGCGTGCGTCTCACCCGCGAGATCTTCGCACAGCCAGCGTTCGCTCCCTACCGGGGCAGGGAGATTCAGCCGGGGCAGGGCGTTAAGACCGACGTGCAGATCGACGAGTTCGTCCGCAGTCACGTCGAGAGCGCTTATCACCCTTCCTGCTCCTGCAAAATGGGAAGGCCTGATGACCCGCAAGCCGTGGTCGATCCGGAGACTCGGGTGATCGGACTCACGGGCTTGCGCGTGGTCGACTCTTCGATCATGCCGTCGATCACGACCGGAAATCTCAACGCACCCACTCTCATGTTGGCGGAGAAGGCCGCCGACCACATCCTCGGCAAACCGCCGCTGCCGCCGGAGGACGCTCCGTTCTACGTCGCGCCGAATTGGGAGACCTCGCAACGTTGATTAATTGGCGCAAAGTCGCCTGCGGCGCTTTGCGCGGCCAGCCGTATAACCTTGTCGACCTCGCGGCGCCCTGAGATCTGTCGGCGCTAGAGGAGGTGCCCCGGGAAACGGGATCGGCCCTGGGCCGCTCAATGATTTGCTCTTGAACGGGCTACTCTCGATATCTCTCTACGGCGTCCCCGAGCGCCTCGCGCAGCGGCCCGAGCCAACGCTCGTAGTGGCGCCACTGCTCGAGCCCGTCGCGATAGATCGGTTGGCGCACCTGCTCGGAGCTCGGAGTCCTCACGCTGCGCGCGGTCCGATGGAAGGCGAGACAGGCGGGCTCCATCTCGAGGCCGCAGTGGTCCAGCAAACGCCGGACGCTTCCCTCCAGGTCTTCCACGACGTCCTCGTAATGGACGCGCAGCACTCGTCCAGGAAGCACCTCATCCCAGTGTTGCATGAGCTCGAGGTAGGTGCGGTAGTACCTCGCGATATCCTCGAGTCCATATGTGAACGTCTGCCCCTGCGCGAAGAGCTGCTTGAAGTTGCTGAAGCAGCAGGCCATCGGCTCCCGCCGCACATCGATGATCGTAGCCGCGGGCAGGATGAGGTGGATGAGCCCGATGTGCCGGAAGTTGTTCGGCATCTTGTCGATGAAGCGCGGCCGGTCGGTGGCGCGATACGAGCGGGTAGCACGCACGTATTGCTCTCCGAGCCGACGGCAGTCCTCCGCCGTCATGCGGGCCAGGACGCCGGGATAGACCGCGTGGCCGAGAGGCGTCTCGCGGCCCTGTAGGCCGTTGACCATGCGCGGCAGATCCGCGAGCTCCTGAGTCCCTTCGACGGCGGAGTGTGAGGACAGGATCTGCTCGATGAGCGTGGACCCGGAGCGGGGCAGCCCCACGATAAAGATCGGGTCGGCCGCGGGTGACCCGGATCCCGCGCGTGCGGCGAACAATGCGGGGGTGCAGACTTCCCGCTGCAGCCGAGCGCCGGCTTCGAGCTGCTGCGGATCATAGCCGCTCGAGGCCCGCTTGAGCGCATTGCCGCGGCTGTAGTATTCGAAGGACTGCGCGAATTCTTCCCGATCCTCGAGCGCCTTGCCGAGTGCGAAGCACAGGTGATATCGATCGACCGTCGCGGTCGCAGGAGCCGCTTCCGCAGCGCGCATGCGGTCGATTTCCTCGTCCGTGAAGCGATACGTCTTCAGGTTGGCCAGGCTCCAGTAGGCTTCACCATACCCGGGACGAGCGCCGGCCGCGGCGCGATACTCGCCTACTGCCGCCTCCGTGGTGCCCAGCGTTTTCAAAGAGTGCGCGATGGAGAGGTGCAGATCGGCCGGTTGCGCGGCTTCGGTAAGCAGATCTCGGTAGATCTCGAGCGCCTGCTCGTGCTTGCCGAGTCCGACGAGCGTCAGCGCGTAGAGCGTGCGGTAGTTGCGATTCCGGCGATCGATTCCCAGTAGCCGCTCGGCCTGGGTCCGCGCCTCGAGGAACAGGTGGCGCTTCGCGAGAACCTGCGCATACTCGAAACGCGCGAGATCATAATCCGGCGCAAGCTCGAGGACTCTCTCGAGCAGCAATTGCGCGTCGTCGAGAACGTCGCGTTCCAATCCGATACGGGCGAGCAGCCGCATCGCCTCGACGTGATCGCCGTGCTTGCGAAGATAATCGCGGACGAGTTGCTCGGCCGGCGCGATCTCGCCGTCTGAGAAGAGCGCAGTCGCCGCTACGATCTCGGAAGGCAGTTGTCCCAGCGTCGCGACGTGCTCAGCCGCCTGTTGCGCCTGCTGCGTCTGTCCGGTCATCCGATAGAGAGTCTCGAGTACGCGCCAGCTCGCCGGCAGCGCCGGATTGATGTTGACCGCGCGCAGAAAGGCGTCGATTGCCTCGGGTGCCTGCCTCAGCGCGACATGGCAGTGCCCGCGTTCCTGGTACAGGCCGCTGAAGCGTGGGTAGAGGCGCTCCAGCGCAGTGAGCGACTCGAGCGCCGCGGGAACATCACCCGCGAGTCGCTGGGCAACCGCACGCAAATAGAGTACGTCACGATTCTCCGGGACCGTGACCAGGAGCGCTTCGGCGGCGCGCAGGGCCGCCGCCGGCTGCCCCAGCCTGAGCAGCTCGCGTATGCGCTGAACTTCCTGCTCCACCATGACTCACTGGAGCCCGCTCCGACCTAGTGGAAATTGTATCCGAACGAGACCCCGATCACCCGTGGCCGCAGCGGCGTCTGCTCGATGATGAACTGATCGGTGCTGGTGAACGTGCTGGCGTTGGAATTGGTGAGGTTCTCCCCGTGCAGATCGGCGTGCCAGTCGCCCTTGGAGACGCCTATCGACGCATCGAGAGTGGAGTAGGCCGGATTCTCGAAGCGTCCCCGGGAGGTGGTGATGGACCCGCCTACGCCGATCTCGGGGTTCGCGCCCGCCTGCGAGAACGAGTGACCGGTGTGCCTCACCCCGACCTGGACGTAAGGAACGTAGTCGCCCACCACCCAGTCGTAGCGCGCACGCAGGCTGAACTGCATCGGCGGTGAGTTGGCGCTGGGGGCGCCGATCGGGCCGAAGGGGTTGCTGACCCCGACGCACGTGCCGGTGCCGCAGACCTGCGTGATCGGCTTGCCGAAATTCGCAGTGTCCGCCGGGTTGTTGTCGATCAGCGCGGGGGAATTGGTCTGGCTGCTCCTGTTCCAGTCCGCCGCACCCTGCACGGTGAGGCCGGCGATGAGGCGGGCCACGAACGAGGTCTCGATGCCCTTGATGAGGAAGTCCTGCCCGTTGGTGTCGTAGAAGATGTTGCCGACCACGCCCGGGTTGAAGAACTCGACCTGCACGTTGGTCCACTTGTCGTAATACACCGCGCCGTTCCACTGCAGACGGTGGTCGAAGAACTGGGTCTTCCAGCCGATCTCGTTGTTCGTCAGGTTGTCCGACGAATACGACCGGGGAACCACGTATTGCGCTATGCCGTTTGGTCCGATGCCGTGCAGCGCGCCGCCGTTCTGGTTGAATCCTCCCGGACGGAAGCCCTGGGAGAACGTGTAGTACACCATCAGATCCGGCTGGATGTGCCAGGTGACGTTGGCGCGTACCCGGTTGCCGTCCTCCGTGTCGGACAGGTTCTTCGAGTTGAGGTTGGTGCTCGAGCCCGACTGGCAGCCGCCGGGCGGCGTTCCCCCCTCGAAGCAGCCGAAGCTCGAGAGCACGCTGCCAGCCTCGGAGTTGAGGAAGCGGAAATGGCGCAGGCCCGCCGTCACGGTCAGCACCTGCGGCAGGAGGTCGTAGCTCGTGGAAAAATACTCGGCGAGCTGCCGGGTCTGGCGCAGCTGATCCTGGTAGAACGAGGTGCTGTCGCTCTGCACTCCGGGATTCTGCACGTTGGTCCCGCTGAACGTCCCGACGTTCGACAGACAGCCGGTGTTGCCCGGCGTGCCCGGAGCGCCGTTTGCGGTGCACGCAGGAATGCTCTTGTAGTGCCAGCCGGTCTGGTCGTAGAGCGCATTGTTCTCGTAGTAGAGGCCGGCGATCACCCGCAGGCGCCAGGAGTCCGGCGTGCTGACGCGCAGCTCGTGCTGCTGGTGCACGTTGCGCTCCACGGAGCGCCAGATCGCACTCGGCGAGAAGCAGGTCGAGGGCAGCGGGTTGGCGGCGGAGTAGGGCCCGTAGCACTGATAGTAGTCGGCGTAGAAGCCGCGCGCGTAGTTGGTGTAATCGCCGACCTGCTCGACGTTGCGGTCGAGATAACCGCCGGTATAGACGAGATCGAGCTTGCTCACCTTGCCGTGGACCGTCCAGGACGTGTTCTCGAACCTGTCCTTGTCGTAGGCATTGTTGAACAGCGTCACCTCGAGCGGCGACAGGGTCGTGCCATCGGAAGCCAGCGGCTGCTGGTAGAACACACCCTGAGAATTCAGGTCCTGGTAGGACTGCGTGAGCAGCAGGTCCCAGTCGTCGTTGACCTTATAGAGCGCCTCGACGCGCGCCCCCTGGTACTCGACCGGGTTGATGTCCTTGCGCGCGATCTGGGCGTTGCTGACGGTGGAGCTGCCGGGCGGAACGCAGTATCCGTTGTTCGGCTTCCCGTCCGGACACTGTCCATTCACCGCCGCGTATCCCGCGTAGTGTATGCCGACATCCGTGTTCTCGCGGGCGAAGGTCGCGGGGACGTTGTCGATATAGCCGCCGCGCCGCGAGTCGTAGATGACCCCGCGCACCGCCATGTGGCCGGCGATGACGGGCAGATTCAAAACGGCCGTCACGTCGGAGTTGTCCTCGCCGTGGGCGGTCGTTCCGTAGCCGGCGCTGATGCTGCCCGAGATCGTATCGAGCAGCGGCTTGTTGGTGATGTAGCGGATGACTCCGGCCTGGGCGCCGGCGCCGAACAGCGTGCCCTGCGGCCCCTCCAGGACCTCGATGCGCTCGAGATCGGCGGCATAGATGTCGAGATTGCGATTGGGCAGCTGCACCGACTGGTCGTCCAGGTACACGGCGACGTTCGGCCAGAGGCCCGTCGAGCCGCTGCCCTGACTCGCCTGCGATCCGGCGCTGACGCCGCGCATGAAGATCTCGTTCTGTCCCGGCCCGTTGTTCGCAGCCGTGACGTTCGGCAGATACTTCACGTAATCGTCGAAGGTCTGGATGTTGAGTTGCTGCATCGTCTGCGAAGTCAGCGCCTGCATCGAGATCGGCACGTCCTGGATGTTCTCGGTGCGCCGCTGCGCAGTGACGATGATCGTGGCGAGCTCGTTCGTGCCGCCGGCCGCGGCGGCAGTGGTGTCGGCGGCCGTGGCCGCCGCCGGCGCGGCGCCCGCAGTTCCATTGCTCGATGGAGGAGGCGGGTCGGCGGCAGGCGCCGCCGCGAATGCGCGCAAGGCCGCGCCGGCCAGGATGACGGCGACGGCGTAGGAAACACTCGACTTCATGACCCACCCTCCTGCTATTTTCCCATTAGAGCCGACGGCATCCCTCAGGGATTGAACGGAAGCGCCATCATCGTGTTATTCAGGCGCCGCGCGAAATCGCGCGGGAGAAAGTGTTGCTCGCGCGCAAACGCGCTCTTGCTGATCAGTCGAATACTCGCGAGCGCGCGGCGTCGGAGTTGGCGATGCGATTGGGCTGCAGACGGTGCGTGGATGGCGAGATTCCGTAGGCGTCCTTGAACTGGCGCGAGAAGTGTGCGCAGTCGGCGAATCCGGTCTCGATGGCGATGTCGGTCATCGAGCGGTCCGTGTTCTGAATCAGCCAGCTCGCATAGCGCATGCGCAGCTGGCGATAGAGGGAGGCCGGCCCCATGCCGACATTCTCGCGGCAGAGGCGCTCGAGCTGCCGCGTCGAGACGCCGAGCTCGCCGGAAATGGTGCCGATCGAGATCGGCCGTGTCAGGTTCTGCTCCATCAGCAGCAGTGCCCGGCGCACGCGTGGCTCGCTGATGCCCTCCGACAGCGGTGGATGCGGCTGAGCGTCGCTCCCCTGGCGCGGCCGGTCGAACAACAGCACCTGCGTGGCTTTCTGCGCCTGCGCCCGACCGAGGTGCTGCTCGATGAGGTGGGTCGCGAGCGCCGCGCTGCCCGCGCCGCCGGCGCAGGTGATGCGCGGACCGTCCGCGAGGAACAGCCGATCGGCAACGACGTCATGGGTGGGGAAAGCCTCGCGAAAATCCTGATAGTGATACCAGTTCACACAGGAGCGGCGGCCTTCCATCAGCCCCGCCCGGCAGAGAACGAAGCTACCGGTGCAGATGCCGATGAGCGGGGTATGGGTTGCGCCGACCTCGCGCAGATAGCGGACAGTCGCCTCGTCGATCTGCGGGCCGGCGTGTAGGATTCCGCCGACGACCACGACGTAGTCGAGCGAGGCGGGCGGCAGCGGGCTGCTGGTGGGCTGCAACGCGACTCCACAGCTTGCGCGGATCGGATCGTGCCGGCACGACATGATCGACCACTGCACGTGCAACGGGCGGCTGCGGTCGCCTTCGTCGGCGGCCAGCCGCAGGTGATCGATGAAAACGGCGAAGGCCGACAGCGTGAAGTGCTCGGCCAGAATGATGCCCACGCGCAGCGGCGGCCGTGAGGCTCGTTCCGGCGGTGATGCTTTTTGCGACCCCAAGGAGTGCGGCATTGAACAGCCACTCAACGGACTGGCGCTACCCTTGAAAGTATCTTCCACCAAGTGTTGGCGGGATGCAAGAATTAGTTCTGACCTTGTCAAAATATCATATTAGACAAAGACTTATGCGAATGATGAAGAGTGGCTCTGGGCCGACGCTCGGTCCGAGGGCGTTGAACGATCATTTAGAAGTGCGTGCCAGATGCCCTGCGCGTCCGGAGAGATGAGCCCCTCCGCTGTCGATTGGTGGCCGGCGCTCCTGGCTGGGAGGATGGCCGAAGACCGCGCGGTACGATTTGCTGAAATGGGCCGGCGAGCGAAAGCCGCAGGCGACGGCGATGCTCGTGATCGGCATCGCGGTCTGCTGCAGCAGCTCGCGGCCGCGGCGCAGGCGCAGAGTGACGTAGTACTGCGCCGGGGTCAGACCCAGGCTGCGCTGGAAGAGCCGCTGCAACTGGCGTTGTGACACCTCTGTCATGCGTGCGAGCTCCTCGAGCGGCAGGGGCTCCTCTACGTTGGCTTCCATCAGCGCGGCGGCTTGGGTAATCGACGGGTTGCAGCCACCCAGGCGCGCGGCAATCGGGATGCGCTGGCGATCCTTGCTGTCGCGGATGCGCTCCACGATGAACTGCTCGGAAATCCCCGCGGCGAGCGTCCTGCCGATGCGCGGCATGATCAGATGCAGGATGAGATCGAGGGGCGCGATCCCGCCGGTGCAGGTGCAGCGGTCACGGTCGACCACGAAGAGATCGGGAGTGAACACGATCCCGGGGAAGGTCTCGCGCAGCCCCCAGAGGTTCTCCCAGTGAATGGCGCAGCGGTAGCCATCGAGAAGACCGGCTCTGGCCAGCGCGTATGCACCCGTGCAGAGAGCCCCGAGGATCACGCGCTCGCGGGCGAGGCGGCGCAGCAGATGGATGAGCCGCTCATCGACTGCGTGCGGCACATCGATGCCGCCGCATACGAACAGGATGTCGAGCGGTGGCGAGTCTCCGATCCGGGAGGTCGGAGCCACGGCGAGGCCGTTGCTCGCCTCCTCAGGCGCTCCGTCCTGGGAATACACCGACCAGCGGTAGATGGTATCCCCCGCGAGGTAGTTGGCCATGCGCAGCGGCTCGATCGCATTGGTGAAAGCGATCATCGAGTAGTGGCGCAGGGTGAGGAACCCGAAGCGCGTGAGCTGTGCAGCCATTCGTGCGTGATGACAGCATCAATTGGGCGGGCAATCAAGGGCCGGCATGTCGGCCGCAGTCAGCGATCGCGGCGCTTCGAGGCTGGCCCGGACCCCGCGCGACGGGTAGGATCGCCGGGCAATGATCGATTTGAGTTGCTCTGCGATTGATGTCGACCCCCTAACGCAGGCACAGGGAGGTGCCCCGCCGCCGCAGGTGGCGGAGTCTCGAGCAAAAACCACGCTTTTTGATCGAGACGGCGCTGGGCCGGGCACGATGCCCGGATCCAGCGCTTGAACAAGCCGGCCGACAGCGGCATGGAGCACTTCGGCTACAAGCAGTCGCTCGCGCGCAGCATCGGCTCGTTCGGCAGCTTCGCGGCCGGCGTCAGTTATATCTCCATACTCACCGGTACCTTTCAGCTCTTCTACTTCGGCTTCGGTACCGCCGGGCCCGCCTATCTCTGGTCGTGGCCGATGGTGCTCCTCGGTCAGCTGGCGGTCGCGCTCTGCTTCATGGAGCTGGCGGCCAAATACCCGATCGCGGGGTCGGTCTACAACTGGTCGAAGATCCTCGGCAGCCGGCTCGTCGGTTGGTCTTCGGGCTGGCTGATGCTCACCGCCTCGATAGTCACCTTGTCCGCCGTGGTGCTCGCGTTGCAACTCAACCTGCCACGGTTGTGGAGCGGCTTTCAGGTCATCGGCGACGGCAACGGCACCTACGATTTCGCGACCAACGCCGTGATCCTCGGCACGGTCCTGATCCTCTTCACCACGGTCGTCAACGCGCTCGGCGTACGGCTGATGGCGATGATCAACAGCGCCGGGGTCTTCATCGAGCTGATTGCCGCCTGTCTGATCGCGATTTTCCTGGCAGTCAACATCAAGCGCGGTCCCGAGGTCTTCTTCTCCGCTCATGGCTACGGCGCCGGCCGGAGCTTCGGATATCTGAGCGATTTCCTGGTGGCATCGCTCGCCTCCGGATACGTCATGTACGGTTTCGACACCGCCAGCTCGCTCGGCGAGGAGACCTTGGAGCCGCGGCGCACCGCGCCCCGGGCCATTCTGCGGGCCATCCTGGCCTCGTTCGTCATCGGCGGGGCAATCCTCGTATTTGCGGTGATGGCGGCGCCTGATCTTGCCGATCCGCGCATCGGCAGCAGCAGCGGCGGCCTGCAATACATCGTCGAGCAGGTCATGTGGGGACCACTTGGCAGAATCTTCCTGGTCTGCATCGTCGTCGCGGTGACGGTATGCTCGCTGGCGGTGCACACGGCCGCCATCCGCCTCACTTTCGCAATGGCGCGCGACAATGCGCTGCCGTTCGGTGAAAAGCTTGCGCGGGTGAATTCGCAGACGCAGGCGCCCATCGTCCCTGCGGTCGTGATCGGGGTGATTGCCGAGCTGATCCTGGTCCTCAACATCGGACAGCCGAAGATCTTCACCGTGTTGACCTCGATCGCCGTGATCATGATCTACATGGCCTACCTGCTCGTGACCATCCCCTTGCTCAAAAAACGCCTGGCGGGGCAGTGGCCGCCGGCGGACCTCGCAGCCGGCGGCTACTTCACCATGGGCAGGTGGGGAATGTTCGTCAATGTCGTCGCGGTGCTGTGGGGGAGCGGGATGGCTCTCAACCTGGCCTGGCCGCGCGAGGCGGTCTACGGGACCCCCTGGTACAACACCTGGGGTGCCTTCGTATACATCGCCATCATTCTCGGCGCGGGCCTGTGGTGGTATGCCGTCAAAGGCCGCGGCCACATCGGCACGCTGGCATCGCACGCCCTGACCTTGGATGCCGATTCGCTGCCGGCACAGTCAGGCCCGATGTCAGAGACCGTCCGTCCGATGTCAGACACGCTTCGCTGACATCAGCGGGTCGAACGACGGCCGAAGAGCAGGTATGCCGCGAAGGCCACGGCGATGGAGACCACGCTGGCCCAGAACTGGCTCGCCATGTCCTTGTCGAGCGCCATGGCAACGAGCACCAGCGCCATGGCTGCGATGGCCGCATAGCTGGCCCACGGAAACAGCCACACCCGGAGCTCAGGCGGGCCCAGACCCGCGCGCTGACGCGCCAACCGCAGCCTGATCTGCGCCGCACACGTTATGCCGTAAATCACGACGATGAGCGCGCCCGATGCGTTTACCAGAAAGGCGAACACCGCAGAGGGGGCAAGGTCGTGCGCGAGGATGCCGACGAACCCGGCAACGCTGCCGATCAGGACCGAGCGCGCCGGTACCCGTCGCGAATTGAGCCTCACCAGGATGCGCGGGGCATCACCTCTTGCCGCAAGCACGAAGAGGACGCGGGAAACGACGTAGAACGAGGAATTCAGGCACGACAGCACCGCGGTCAGGATGATGGCGGTCATGATCGGGGCCGCGTAAGGCACCTTGATCGCATCGAGCGCGATCACGAAGGGTGATACACCCGGCGGCACCTTGTTCCACGGCACGATGCAGACGATGAAGGCGATGGAGCCCAGATAGAACATGAGAATTCGCCCGACGACGGACGAGACCATGCGCGCGACGGCGCGCGCGGGATCCGGCGATTCGACCGCGGCAATGGTCGCGATCTCCGAGCCCATCATCGAGAAGAAAACGGTCGTAACCGCCGTGACGATGGCGAAGGGTCCCTTGGGGAAGAGCCCGCCATTCGCGTTCCACATCTGCAAGGGGCCCTGATGCGGTCCCATGGCTCCGAAGAGGAAGGCGGCGCAGACCGCAATGAACACGAGGATGCCAGTGACCTTGATCGAGGCGAACCAGAACTCGAATTCCGCATAGGAGCGGGTGGACATCAGGTTGACCAGGGTCATCGCCCCCATCAACACCGTACCGATGACCACTTTTGGGATTCCCGGAAACCACTGCTGCAGGATCACGGCTCCGGCAATGGCTTCCACCGGGATCACGATGATCCAGAAATACCAGTACAGCCAGCCGACGGTGAAGCCCGCCCAGTGCCCGAACCCTGCACGCGCAAACTCGGTGAAGGATCGGATGTCGGGTCGCGACACGGCCATCTCGCCCAGGCACCGCATGACGATGAGAACCATCAATCCCGTGAGCGCGTAGGTCACGATCACCATCGGCCCGGTCGCGGCGATGGCGACGCTGCTACCGACGAAGAGTCCGGCGCCGATGATCCCGCCGAGACTGATCATCGTGACGTGCCGCGGCCGCAGCGTGCGGCTGAGCTCCGGGACCTGATCGTGGGCGAGGGCGCCCGGCCTGGTGCTCGCCCCGGTTTCCAGAGCCCCGCTGCTATCGGCTGGCGTATTCATTTCTTCTGGACGCTCTGGGTTGCGACGGAGCGGGGTTGCCCGGCCCTTCCTACTTGATCATCAGTCGAGCCCGGGATCAAGAGCCGCCAGGTGCCCGTGTCGCGTCCGTCATGGCGGCTGTCGTGAGGTTTCTGGCGCTTATGCCTGGGCCTCGGCGCCGATCAGGGCCTTCACCTCGAGGAAGTCGCGCAGGCCATGCTCACCCCACTCGCGCCCGTTCCCCGAGCGCTTGAAACCGCCGAAAGGAATGCTCATGTCGCCCGGCGTACCATTGATCGTCACACGGCCGGCGCGAATTCTGCGGCCGACGCGATTGGCGCGCGCCAGATCCCCCGACCAGACGTACGCCTGAAGCCCGTAAGGCGTGTCGTTGGCAATCCGCACCGCATCCTCCTCATCACGATAAGGCAGGATCGCGAGCACGGGTCCGAAGATCTCTTCGCGCGCGATGACCATGTCGTTGTTGACATTGGAGAAGACGGTAGGCCGGACGAAGTAGCCTTTCTCGAGCCCCGCCGGGCGCCCTTCGCCGCCGGTCACGAGATTGGCGCCCTCGCTGATGCCTTTGGCAATGTAGCTCTGCACGCGCTCGAACTGGATCTTCGACACCAGGGGTCCCACGCCGGTCTTTTCGGACGTGGGGTCGCCGACGGTGACCGCTTCGGCGGTCTTTTTGGCCAACGCCGCGGCTTCCGCCATGCGAGCTGCGGGCACCAGGAGGCGCGTCGGTGCATTGCAGGACTGACCGGAGTTCTCGAGTACGTGCCGTACGGTGGCCTTCACCGCGCGCTCCAGATCGGCGTCCTCCAACACGATGCTAGGAGACTTGCCGCCGAGCTCCTGGTGCACGCGCTTGACCGTCGCGGCCGCGATCTTCGCGACCTCGGTGCCGGCGCGGGTCGAGCCGGTGAAGGAGACCATATCGACGTCGGGGTGGGCGGCGAGCGCCGCGCCGACTTCAGGTCCCGTGCCATTGATGAGATTGAATACGCCGGCCGGAACGCCCGCTTCGTGCAGGACCTCCGCCCAGATCGCCGCGCTGAAAGGGGAGAACTCCGAGGGCTTCAGCACCATGGTGCAGCCGGCCGCGAGCGCGGGGACGACTTTTGCCGCCACCTGGTTCATGGGCCAGTTCCACGGGGTGATCAAGGCGCATACGCCGACCGGCTCGAGGGAAAGGCGGCTCGCGCCGCGGCGCTCCTCGAACTCGAACGTCTCCAGGAGGTCGACCATCGCTGCGATGTGCCCGGTGCCGATGCCGGCTTGCGACCCCTTCGCGAGAGTGATCGGAGCACCCATCTCGTCGCGAATGGCGGCGGCGATGTCTGCGAAGCGCTTTTTGTAGACGGCGAGCATCTTCTCGAGCAGCGCGCGCCGCTCCTCCCGCGAAGTCCGCGCAAACGACTCGAATGCGCGGCGCGCGGCGGTTACGGCTCGGTCCACGTCCTTGGCGGACCCCATGGAAATGACGCCTGCAGGGGCCTCAGTCGCCGGGTTGATGACCGTGAATTCCTTAGGCTCGACAGGGTCGACCCAGCGACCGTCGATATAGAACTTGAGGTACTCGTACGCCATGGGGATTCCATTGCATCAGTGGACTCGATGACGGACTTTACTACGCCGGGCCAAGGACGGCGCACTGCGCCAAAAAAAGGTCAAAGCATTCCGCGATGGGCTCTTCGGGAAAATGGCGCCTGGCTAGGGACCCCGCACACGTGTCATTCTGCCCCCTCCGCATCGTGCTCGAACCCTTCCGAACCTGGGGAATGCGACATGCTCTTCCCGACGACCCTCGTAGGAAGCTATCCGCAGCCTGAGTGGCTGATCGACCGCGAGAAGCTGGCCGGGCGCTTTCCGCCACGCGTCCGGATGCGCGAGCTGTGGCGGATTCCGGAGGCGTTTCTGGCGCAGGCCCAGGACGATGCGACGGTGCTGGCGATCAAGGCGCAGGAGGAGGCCGGCCTCGACATCGTGACCGACGGCGAGATCCGCCGCGAGAGCTACTCGAACCGCTTCGCCACCGCGCTCTCGGGAGTAGACCTGGATAACCCCGGAACGGCTCTCGACAGGTCCGGACATCCCAACCCCGTACCACGCGTCGTCGGCAAGGTCTGCCGGCTGCGTCCGGTTCAGCTCGAAGACCTTGCCTTTCTCAAGCGCCACACCCGCCGCATTGTGAAGATCACCGTTCCGGGACCCTTCACCATGAGCCAGCAGGCTCAGAACGACTTCTACCCGACTGAAGCGGAGCTGGCGCTCGACTATGCCGCGGCAGTCAACGAAGAGATCCGCGATCTGTTTGCCGCCGGCGCTGACATCGTGCAGCTCGATGAACCCTACATGCAGGCGCGGCCGGAGAAAGCGCGCCAGTTCGGCCTGCAGGCGCTCAACCGGGCTCTCGAAGGCGTGACCGGACGCACCGCGGTGCACATCTGCTTCGGCTACGCCGCGATCATTCACCAGCGTCCGTCCGGCTATTCGTTTCTTCCGGAGCTGGCTGCCTGTTCGTGCCGGCAGATCTCGATTGAGACCGCACAATCCCATCTCGATTGCGCGGTGCTCTCGCAACTGCGCGGCAAGCAGATCATGGTCGGCGCCATCGACCTCTCCGACATGACGGTGGAATCGCCGGAAACCGTGGCGGAGAGAGTCCGGCGTGCCTTGCGGTATGTGAGTCCTGACGATGCGATCATCGCTCCCGATTGCGGCATGAAGTATCTGCCGCGCGAGGTTGCCTTCGGGAAGATGAGGGCCATGGCGGAGGCGGCGAAGATCCTGCGCAAGGAGTTCGGGGGGCGGGTGACCACGAGGGCCTGACCCCGGCAATTGCGATCGCCGGAAGCGCAGCCCTTGCTCTTCAGGGCTGCCCCTCCGGGCCTGGCTGCAAGCGCTACTCTGCGGTAATGCCCTGGATCGTGGCTGGAAGTCCACTCACTGTCGCGAGGTGTTGCAAACCCGCGCCGTGCACGCTGAAAGCCAGGACCCGGCCGTGCGCCGAATCGTCCACGTACAAGAACGCACCGTCCGGCGACAGCGCCGAGTCGATCGGCGCACTGCCGGCGACTTTCGCGGCGACGGCGGAGGACAGGCTGAGGGCGCCGCTTGCGCCGACTTGGTAGGCCGACAACGTTCCACTGCCGGTGTTCGACACGAATGCGACCCGCCCGTCCCGCGTCAGGGACAGCCAGCACGTGGCCGCCTGCCCGTCACTCAGCGAAGGCGTTATGACTGAAAGGGTATCGTCGGAACCCAAGGTATATGAGGCCAGCGCGGCGGAGCCGGCAGCCGTGACCAACAGTGTTCCACCGCGGCCGAACGTGAAGCCGAACGGTCCCGATCCTGAGGCGGGCTGGCTAACGACGCTCGTGATCAGCCCGTCAGCGCCGAGCTCGAAGATGTCGATCTGATTGGTTTTACCTTCCGTCACCATCAGTCGTGTCCCGTCCGGCGTGAACCGCACGTCCTGCGGCGCAGAAGCCGATCCTCCAGTCAGCTCGCGCGCAGATGAAGGTATCGGGCGCAGGACTCCGCGGGCGTCGAGGCGGAACCCCGAGACGTTCGGCGTGCCGTGTGCGTTGAGCACGTAAACGAGATTGCCATCGACAGCGATGCTGTTGGGGAAGCTTCCGCCCGATGGGACGGCGCGGACCCGATGATCATCTCGATCGCCGCCGATATCGATCGATGAAACGGTGTCACTGCCCGCATTGACGACCAGCAGGGGCCCTGCCCGGGCCGGCGAGGACGAGGGAGTTCTGGGACCCGAGCGGATCCAGAGCTCCGACGCCGTTGCCGGTTCCACCCGCACCGCCGGTCCGCATTTCGCCGCTTCGGGTCAAGAGGCCGTTATCGGCACGCCGGAATCGAATGATTGAGTTCCCCTGCGGATCATTCGTAGCGACGTAGACAAATCCGCTTGGGGTCGGAGGAACTGCTGCCCGCCCGAGTGGCGGGCTCGCCATGGACAAGGCGGCGATGGCTGATGCTGCGAGAAGGACAGGTTTCTGGCGCATGACGTGCTCCTTGGGGCAACGATCTGGACTGGCGGCCTTCGGAAGTTCGATGCAAGCGCGTCAGCCGTTACAGGCGGGGCGGCTTCTTTTTGCACGAACGGGAGCGGAAGCGTCAGCGCGTGGACATGGAAAGGCGGACACGGCGAGACGGTGCCGAGCGACCTCTCGGCTGCTCATGTGCTACCCGGACGGATCAGCGCAGCTCGGTCGGTTTGAAATACTCGGGCACGATCACTCGGGTTGCGGGTGAGGCAGCCTGCACTTCGGTGACGAACGTTGCGACCTGCTTCAGGGCCGCGGAGCGGGGCCTGGTGCCGTAGTCATCCCAGTGGGTCGGGAAGACGACTGCCGGACTGCCCAACGCGTGCATCAGTCGATCGGTGTAGTGGTAGATCTGCTTGCGATCGATGCCGGCCCCGATGATGGCGATGTCAGGCCGGAGGCCGGCGACGTTGCGCTCGATGTAGTTCATCGAGCCCATGATGAAGATCCGGTGCCCGGCGATCCGCAGGAGATAGACCAGGGTACCGCCCTCCCTGTAGTCGGATTCGTGGAGCGGGGCCTTGAGGCCGGGAGGCGTATCGTCCGCCCAGAATCCGTCGTTGTAGCGTTTGTTCATCAGAGCCGTGTGCAGGCTCGGAATGACTTCCAGCGAGAAGTCCTGGAACTGAAAGTCCTCGCCGCCCCGGACGACGATGAGCGGTTGCGTGCCGATCTTGCCCAGGTCGACATGCCGGGGGTCGAACTGATCGCCGACACCCCACGCCCTTGCGATGTTGGCCGCGCTCTCGGTGCAGACGATGACGGCGCCCGTCTTTTTGGAGATGTAGGGCGCATCGAGCATATGGTCGTCGTGGCCATGCGTGATGAGGATGTAATCCGCCTTGGTGATGTGCGCATCAATCGACGCGGGATCGGGCTGCGCGATCGGATCGTCTCCGGTCATCTGCTCGGCGGGCGCGTTCTTCCTGAATTCGGAGAGATAGGGGTCGACCAGGATCACGACTTTATCGTCGGTGATCTTCCAGCCGGCATTACCCAGGTAGGTGATCTCGATCGGACGTCGGGCGTTGGCGAATGGTTGAGCGAGTGCCGAGCCCGTCAGGAAAAGAGCTGCCAGGAAGAGCGTGGGAGTACGCATAGGGTCACACGGGGTGGGTTCGGGCTGGTATTCCGGCGAGCGGTTGGTCAGGGGTAGAATACAACGGGAAGCGACCAAGATTCGGGGCGGCCATGGGTCGAAATATAGTCCTGTGCTTCGATGGCACGAATGACAAGTATGCCGCTCGGGACGATACCAATGTCGTCAAGCTCTACCAGATGCTCGATCAGGACGAGGCGACGCAGCTGCGCTATTATCAGCCGGGAATCGGCACGATGGGCCCGGCGGGCGTCTGGGGCAAGACCAAGCGCTGGTGGATCGCCAAGCTCGATCTGGCAATCGCCTGGCTCCTCGAGGAGCATGTCTGCGCCGGGTACCGGTTTCTCATGCAGTACTACGCCCCCGGCGACAGAATATTCATCTTCGGCTTCAGCCGCGGCGCCTACACCGCCCGAGCCATGGCGGCGATGGTCCACAAGGTTGGCCTCCTCAGTCGCGGCAGCGATGAGCTGATCCCTTTTGCCTGGGACACGTTCCGGCGCGAGCGTCGCAAGGAGTTCGTCGACGGCTTCAGGCGGACATTCTCCAGGCCGGCAGAGATCCATTTCGTCGGTGTCTGGGACACCGTGAGCTCCGTCGGCTGGATGTGGAGTCCCACCTATCTGCCGTACAGCGCGAACAATCCGAGCGTGAGATTTCTGCGCCATGCCGTGGCCCTCGATGAGCGGCGCACTTACTTCCCGCAGAACCTGTGGACTGGGACCTCGGCCGAAGCGGGAGCGATCAAGCAGGTATGGTTTCCGGGTGTCCATTGCGACGTGGGTGGCGGCTACAGAGAGCCGCAAGAGGCAGGCCTCTCCAAGGTAGCCCTCACATGGATGGTGCGCGAGGCCGAAGCGCAAGGGCTCCTCATCGATGTGGCGATGAAGGAGCTCGTCATTCCGCCCGTCGATTCGGCCGATTACGCCGCACCGAATGCCCTGGGACCCAAACACGAATCCCTGAGGGGATGGTGGTGGATCCCGGAGGTCATTCCCAAGCTGTACCGGGATCCCTCACGGAACTACCGCAGGCGCATCATGCTGCATCTGGGTCGTTCCCGCTTCCTCCCGGCCGACCCGGCTCCAACCATACACCAGTCGGTCATCGAGCGGATGAACGACGCCGCATCCCGGTATGAACCCAGGAACCTCCCGGTGAAATACAACATCGTGCCGATGGCGCTCATCGCCGTCCTGTCGCTCTCCTGTCATCCGAGCGTCGCGCGGGCGGATGATGCGACTATTCTGGCCGCGTGCCCCCTCCAGGGAGATGCAAAGGATTCAACGACGCAGCATTTGAACGTGCTGAAGCGACGGCTGACTATCCCCTCGGCATCGGACGTCGACAGTGCTGTTACGATGACCAAATTGACTGCACCCGGAGACGACACCTCGCGATGGCACGCCAATGAGGCCGCGGTCATCGAGGGATACGTCGCTGATGTGAAGCCCGGGGGCGCGGAATCCGTGAACTGCCATACCAAGACGACGGCGTACAAGGACACTCACATCGAGCTCACCTTGAAGCCCAATGGCAATGACGAATCCACCTATGTGATAGTCGAAGTCACGCCGCAGATGCGCCGGAAGGTCGCCGGCAGGGGCACCGATTGGAGCACGGCGACGCTGCGGCAACAGCTGCGCGGCCGGTGGATTCGGGTGACCGGCTGGCTGCTGTTCGATGTGGAGCACGCCGAGAACGCGACGAACACCAATCCGGGCGGCAGGAAGATCTGGCGTGCAACCGTGTGGGAGGTTCACCCGATCACTGCCATCGAGGTGCTGCCCGGGAAGCCGCCGATCACCGCGATGGGAGCGGGTCCTCATGGAGTTGGGGGGAACGTCACCGTGCCCGCACGGCCTCGCGCTGAGCCGGTCAGGATGAGGTAGTAACAGATCCCGGCGGCGATCCAGCAGCCGCCGAGGACCTTGGCCGTGCGATCCATGCCGTAGAGCACGTAGAGGATCACGGCGACGCCGGCGAGTGGAAAGACGAGATGTCGCAGCCACGCGCCGGTCCGTTGCCGGATGATGTGGTGGTACGCGACCGCGAGGTGCAGGAGTGCGAAGCTCGTGAGCGCGCCGAAATTGACCACGCGGCTGAGATCGTCGACGCGGTGGGCGAAGCACAGCCCGACGAGCAGCGACATACCGGCCACCAATAGCGTACTGATGTATGGGGTCTTGAAGCGTGGATGCACCACGGCGAGCACGGCCGGGAGCTTGCGATCGCGCGCCATGGCGAAGAGAACCCGCGAGACTGCGGCTTGAGCGGCCATCGCGTTTGCGATGCCTAACGCGATCACGATGCCAGCGACTGCCGTGAGCCTGAGCGCTGGGCCGCCGGCGCGAGCGGCGATGTCATAGAAGGCAGTCTCCGCAGAGGCGAAGTGCATACCCTGGCCGAGGTCGGCGGCGATCCAAGTCTGCAGCATGAAGAGCGCGCCGATGAGAACGAGCGAGAGGATCGTCGCTCTGGCGACCGCATTGCGCGCGCCCGCGCTCTCCTCCGCGAGTGTCGAGATAGCGTCGAAGCCGAGAAACGACAGGACGGCGATGGATGTTGCGCCCGCCACGGTGGTCAGCGAAAAGCGGTGCGCGTCGTAGAGCGGCGCGAGTGTCAGGCCGCCGGCTCCTGCGCCGCGGTAAAGTGCCAACGCGCCAAAGACGACGAAGAGGGCGAGCGTCAGGAGCTCCAAGGCAAGGAGTACTTTGTAGAGGCGTGCCGTGAAACGGATACCGAGCAGGTTGGCGGCGGCGTTCAGCGATACGAAGCCGACCAGCCATACCCAGCCGGGGACCTGCGGGACGAGCGGCTTCAGGGCAACGGTGGAGGAAGAGATAGAGCAGGGCGGGAATCAGAATGTAGTCGAGGAGGATGAGCCAGCCGGCGAGAAAGCCCGCGGACTCATGCAGCCCGCGCTGGACGTACGCGTACACCGACCCCGCCAGCGGAAAGGTCTGTGACATGGCCGCATAGCTGAGCGCGGTGAAGAGCATACCCACGAGACCGATCAGGAAAGCGAGGGCCACCATGCCGTTGGCCTCCTGCCACACGAAGCCGAACACCGTGAACGGTGCGATCGGCACCATGAAGATCAGCCCGTAGACGACCAGATCGCTCAGTGTGAGCGCGCGATCGAGCTGTTCCTCATAGCCGTATTGCTCGAGTGACATGGTCGCGTCTCCACGGGGTACGGGTTTGCAGCGTGCCCTCTGCAGCCGAGTCTAGGCAGGGCGGGGTCCAGGGTAAAGTGCGCCGATACCCGGGTCAGTCTCCTCATGACGCATCGGCATACCATCCACGCGCAGCACTTCGGCTGGGACAACAGCCTGGCGCCGGTAGTGCGGATTGCTCCCGGTCGGTCGCTGGAATTCGAGGTGACGGATGCTTCGGGCGGCCAACTTTCTCGAGCCTCGGCGGTCGCAGGCGTCGGCCAGCTCGATTTCGCGCGCATCAACCCGGCGGCCGGGCCGGTGTACGTCGATGGCGCCGAGCCCGGCGACATCCTCAAAGTGACCGTGCTCTCGTTTGCGCCGTCCGGGTGGGGCTGGACGGCGCCTAACGAACTGCACCCGAAGTAGGCGCAGCCGCGGGTCCCCCGGTTACGTCGCACCCGCATTGCCGCGCGAGCTTTAGAATGCGCGGCGCCGCAAGTCCCCCAAATTGCTTGTCGATATCGATCAGCAGCTGGTGGGCGGCCGCATGGCTGCCTTTCGATATGAGCGCCTGAGCCTCGTCGAGCTTACTTTGGACCTCCGCCGCTATCCGTGAGCGACAGCCACTCAAGCGGGCCGGATCGGGAGTCACGGGGCTCAACAATCGATCGAGTGCTCGCCCGAATACCACGGCGCTCATCTGTTCGTGACCCTCATCGGGTACCTCGTGCGTCTCCACATTGAAAACGCACGATTGCTGCATCGATTGCGAGCTGCTCGCGTCATTGCTGAGATGGAAGGTGTCGGTTGCACCCGTGAAGTACACGAGATGGCTCGAGCGCTGAAAACGCTGGAACAGATCCCGCGGCGGTATCGGGAAAGCATCGCCGAGCGGATTGGAGCCGGCGTGCAGCAGGGCACCGTGGAACACATCCGGATAGCCGAGCGCGATCCGCAGCGCGACGCGCGATCCGCCCGAGAATCCGCCGACGAAGATACGCTCCTTGTCTATGGGATATTCCCGGATCAGGTTTTGTTCTGCGCTGAGGGCAAGCGGTACGCGGCGACCCAGCACGTTAGCCGTGTTGCCGGCTTGCGCGGGGGCGATGAAGATGACCCCGTAGTGGTCGAGCTGTGAGGCCCAACCGAAAGGCAGACGAGCCTCGTTCCAGGGCGGCACCCACACGAGCAGGGCGAAACCGCGGGGCGAAGGCGGCGCCCCGGATGGAACGTAGACGAGAAACTTCTCTTTCGCGAGATCGATCGAGTAGGGTGTCAGCGTTGTAAGCTCGCGCGCGAGGGATTCTTGAACAGCCTCCCGCGCGAGAGGGCTGAGGAGCCGGCGTACGATCTCAGCGTTGCGGAAGAGAGGGGAGTATTGCGTGAGCACGACTTGATTGGGCGTGCCACGGGGAAGCTGGGTTGCAGCGGCAGCCTGCGAAACCACCCGGCTGAGGGCCAGCACGGTAAGGGTCAGCGCGCTCGCAACTTTAGTCCGACGGCAACGGTCTCGGGCCATCGGCCTATTCTGCCATTCGCGCAAGGACGACGGCGAGGTGCAGGCGTGCGACGTCTCAAATCGTGCAGCCTCTGATCGTCCGTCTACGCGATGCCTCAGTCTTCGCGCTCGAATGCACGGGCGGCGCCGGTCCCCTCATTGCCCGCCACACGCTGCCAGATACCCGAGTAGTCGATCGGCAGACCCGCATCGTCCACCTCAATCACGGCCGTAAATCCGGTTGCAACACTCCTGTAGCGGTAGCGTGCGGGCGCCAGGCGCTCGTAGGACTGCTGCGCCGGCTCCACGGTGCATTGCGGGAAAAGAACCCATGCGGCGCGGATCTCCCGGGATTCTCCCACGGGGATGCGCAGCCGATTCACGGGCAGAGCGTTGGTCGAAGGTGAGATTCCCAGATCGACGTCGGTACAGCCTTCCAACTCGGGTGCGGGCTGGCCGTTGCGATGCCATTTGCCGCGATCGGCCGTCAACGTGAGGACCGTGATCCTATCGCCCAGCACCTGGCGGATCTCGACGCTGCGGGTCTCCCAACCTGCGCTGCACTCGATCACATAGTCCACACGCGAGGGTGCGTTCTCTTCCGAGATGAGCGCCGTGCCGCGAATGCGGTATGCCTCGCCCAGGCAGGCCACCGTGGCCAGCTCGAAGCTCCTGTCATCGAGTATCCGGCGCCACATCACGGCGCGGTCAGCCCAGTCGGACTTCTTCACGTGGATACCTCCACCGCCGGCCATGCGCCAGAGCGGCAACGATACGATCGATTCCAGGATTTCGCGACGGTCGGGCACGCGCATTTCGCTCCCAGCAGCCAGGCCGATGAGGGTCGATCAAAGAGAGCGGGTGCGCTTGGGAAAAATTGCGATCCGGGCGCGGATCAGGTCTAGGCGCGGTGTTCCAAATGCCCCGAGTACTGGCGCAGGTGGTATACGCGATGCACGTGATGTGCGCCCATCCACCCGCCGAGGGCGGATGTGATCAGGGATACCACGGCGCTCGCGAACGCTGCCCACATCAGCGCCGCCAGATAGTGAGTGGCTTGTGTCCCATCGAGGGCCGGGGCGCCGACATTCTCGCTCGTGACGAACGCTGCATGAGTGAGTCCGCTTCCCAAGGCCAGGGCGGTTGCCGTCATGGACATTCCCCATACCGTCAGGCCGCGTACCACGCCCATTTCAGTATCGTTGCGGCCGTCGAACCAGCTTGCGAACATCCCGCCGGTCCACAGCGCGGCCGCCCAGGTAAGGATCATCCAGACCATCGCTCCGGCGGACACGCCATGCGCGACGGCCGCAGCATTGCGCGGGTCAAGCGCGGAGAAGCCGACAGCCATACCGAACGCGTACAAGAGCAGGGCCGTGCCGGTTGCAACAAACCAGCCTGCGAATACGGCGCCCCATTGCATGACCGGATGCTCGCGCACGGCTGCATGAGTGCGATGGCTCGCGGTCGTGGTTGCCATGGTCTCGCCCTCGGGCATGCCTGATCAGGAGCAGCCGCGCAGCAGCGCGACGATGATCAGGATTGGAAGCGGCACGCCCAGAAGCCATGCCAACACATAACCCATGGTGCCCTTCTGTCTGGCGGGGCCGCCGTCTCCTTCGGGATAGCGTATCAGCCGAGTCATGGCTTACTTCTTCTTCCGGCTGCTCTTCTTTGCCGGGACCTTCGCCCCGGAACGGCGCGCCTCGGAGAGGCCGATGGCGATCGCCTGCTTGCGGCTCTTCACCTTGCGCCCGGAGCGGCCGCTGCGCAGCGTCCCCTTCTTGCGCTCGTGCATTGCGCGTTTGACCTTGCTCTGGGCTTTTTTCCCGTAGCGTGCCATGGATCTTGCTCCGCCCTCGACTGTGCACGGAAGAGCAGCAGGAAGTGGGCCCGCAGCGTCAGGCATGCAGTGCGGGTCGAGCTGCAGGCAGAGCACAGTGCGCTCCGGTCTAGCGGTGGGAAGCAGCACCGAAGCGTCGCAGCACGAAGTCGATGAACGTAGTCATCTTCGAAGTCGGGCGGCGATCGCGAGGATAGATCAGACTCATGGGCCGGGGCGGCGGGACGAATCTCGGCAGCACCTGCACGAGACGTCCTGCCGCTACATCGTCCGCGAGCACGACCTCGGGCTGCAGGATGAGGCCCACGCCTTCGAGCGCCGCCGCACGAAGCGCTAGCGCATTGTTGGAGCGTAAGCGGCAGGGAGGCGGCTTGAGCGGCGGTCGGTTGCGGCGATCGAGCGACCAGCCGCCGTAGTTGCGCCAGAGCGTGAAGGCGAGACAGCTGTGCTGTGGCAGGTCCGCGGGCGAATTCGGCACACCGGCACGCGCGAGGTAGCTCGGGGCGGCGCAGATCATCATCCTGTAGGGCTCCAGACGCCGGGCGATGAGCGCCGAGTCGGCGAGCGGTCCAACCCGGATGGCGGCATCGAATCCTTCCTTGACGACATCGACCACCTGATCGGTGAGGTCGAGCTCAATGGCGACCTGGGGATAGGCGGCCAGATACTCGGCCAGGGCGGGACCGAGCCGCAATGCGCCGAACGAGATGGGCGCGGAGATTCGCAGCTCGCCTCGGGGCGCAACGCGCATCGCTTCCGCGTCGGTCTCAGCGTTGCGCACATCGTCGAGAATTCGCTTGCACCGCTCGTAGTAGCTGCGGCCGATCTCGGTCAGGCTCTGGCGCCGGGTGGTGCGCGTGATGAGTCGCGCGCCGAGCCGCTCCTCGAGGGCGCGCACGTGCTTGCCGACCATGGCGGGGGTAATCCGAAAGGCCCGCGCAGCCGCCGTGAAACTGCCGCGATCCACGGTGGCGACGAATACTTCCATGCTGGCGAATCGGTCCACGGATTCTGAACTCCTGGTATCAACTAATACGAATCATAGGTACTTTATCTCACAGCAGGAAGGTCCCAGGATGACGCGCAGGCGCTGGCCGCAGCCGGCGCGCTGCAACGAGGAGGAGCTGACATGCAATATCGAAATCTCGGTCATTCGGGTCTCAGGGTTCCGGTCCTCAGCTACGGCACGGGCACGTTCGGCGGCGAGGGCGCGTTCTTTTCCGCCTGGGGTAGAAGCGGTGTCGAGGAGGCGCAGCGGCTCGTCGATCTCTGTCTCGAGGCCGGCGCCAATCTCTTCGACAGCGCCGATGTCTACTCGAACGGTGCCGCCGAGGAGATCCTGGGCGCCGCCCTCAAGGGCCGCCGCGGCAAGGCGCTCATCTCGACGAAAGTGGGCCTGCCGACGGGCGACGGTCTCGAGGAAGCGGGCACCTCGCGCCATCGCCTGATCGGCGCGGTCGAGCGCGCACTCCGCCGGCTCGGCACGGATTACGTCGACCTCCTGCAACTGCATGCCTTCGATGCCTTCACGCCGATCGAGGAGACTCTGTACACGCTCGACATGCTGGTGCGGTCCGGTAAGGTGCGCTACGTCGGCGCCTCCAACTTCGCCGGTTGGCAGCTGATGAAATCGCTCGCCGTCGCCGATCGGAACGGGTGGCCGCGCCATGTGGCGCACCAGGTCTACTATTCGCCCATCGGCAGAGATTACGAATGGGAGCTGATGCCCCTCGGCATCGATCAGCACGTCGGTGCGCTCATCTGGAGTCCCCTCGGGTGGGGACGTCTCACCGGCAAGATCCGTCGCGGGCAGCCGCTGCCCAAGGAGAGCCGCCTGCACGCGACCGCACAGATGGGGCCCACGGTGGACGAGGAGCAACTCTATCGCGTGATCGACGTGCTCGAGGGCGTGGCTCGCGAGTCCGGGAAGACCGTGCCGCAGATCGCCATTGCCTGGCTTCTGACCCGACCCACGGTCTCTTCGGTCATCATTGGCGCGCGCAACGAGGTCCAGCTTCGCGACAACCTCGGTGCGGCGGATTGCGTGCTCACCACCGAGCAGATCCGCCGTCTCGATGAGGCAAGCGCGACGATGCCGCCATATCCCTACTCTCCGTATCGGATCCAGGAGGGCTTTGCGCGATTGAACCCGCCGCTGGTCTGACGGCGTCGGGCCCTTCAGGTCCCTGCGTCTTCGATGCGCCGCAGTGGGGGAGTCCTCTGGCGCCAGGCATGCACCGCTCGGTAACCGAGGAGCAGCGCGAGCACCGCCGCATAGATGATGGGCTCGCGCACGTCCTTCTTTTCCTGCCAGTAGAAGTGCCACACGCCGAACGCTGCGACGACGTACACCAGGCGGTGCAGCTTCGTCCAACGGCGGCCGAGGCGGCGCATCATGCGATTGGTCGACGTCACCGCAAGCGGAATCAACATGAGGAACGCGGAGAATCCCACCGTGATGTAGGGACGCTTGGCGATGTCAGCACCGAGGGTGTGCCAGTCGAACTCGAGATCGAGCACAACGTAGATGGTGAAATGCAGCGCGACGTAGAAGAATGCAAAGAGCCCGAGCATGCGGCGCAGGCGCAGCAGATGCGGCAGCCCGGCGAGCCGTCGGACCGGCGTCACCAGCAGCGTGATGAAGATGAAATTGAGCGCTGTCTGCCCGCACTCGAGCTCGAGGAATTTCACCGGGTCGACGCCGGCGCTGAAGCCGAGGAGTCCGAAGAGACTCAACGTGAGCCAGGCAAAGGGCGCGAGGCTCGCAATGAAGACGGCCGGCTTGTAGAGGAGCCGGTAGCGCCGCTCGACATTGAGCCCGAGAAAAGGCCGCGGTGGGGCCGCAGCCGGCACCGGGCGGCCCGAGGGCCCCGAACCGCGCGAGGCTGGGCCGGCGGAATCGGTCATCTCAGTAATATCGATGCAGGTCCATGCCGCGGTACATGTCCGCCACCTCATCGGCATACCCGTTGAACATGAGGGTGGGCTGGCGCTGATGCAACAGAGGCGCGCCGATCCGCCGCTCGCTCGCCTGGCTCCAGCGCGGGTGAGGTACGTCCGGGTTGACGTTGGCGTAGAAGCCGTACTCGGCAGGCGTCGCCTGATTCCAGGTATTGGGCGGTTGACTCTCCGTGAAGCGGATCTTCACGATCGACTTGATGCCTTTGAACCCGTACTTCCAGGGGACGATCAGCCGTAGCGGCGCACCGTCCTGATTCGGCAGCTCGCGGCCAAAGAGACCTACCACCATGAGGGTCAACGGGTTCATTGCCTCATCGATGCGCAGTCCCTCGCGATACGGCCACGGCAGCACGGGCGGCCAGGAGGACTGGCCGGGCATCTGGGCGGGGCGATACACCGTCTCGAAGGCGACGTATTTGGCCTTCGAGGTGGGCTTGAAGCGCTGCAGCATGCTCGCGAGCGGAATGCCCACCCAGGGAATGACCATGGACCAGGCCTCGACGCAGCGGAATCGGTAGATGCGCTCCTCCAGCGCATAGGGCTTGAGGAAGTCCTCGAGATGGAAATTACCGGTGGCCTCGGCCTCTCCCTCGACGGCGATGTTCCAGGGGTAGGTGCGAAGCTGGTGGGCATTGGCCGCCGGATCGCCCTTGTCGGTGCCGAACTCGTAATAGTTGTTGTAGTTCGTGACCTCTTCGTAGGTATTCGGCGTCTCGTCCTGGCCGCTCGCATGCACCAGGGCATCGACCGACTCACGCGGGTTCGGGCTGAAGGAGAGAGGGGCGCCGGCCTTGCCCGGCAGGACTGCCGCGCGGGCGGCGCCAATCGAGGCGCCCACCCCGGCGGCGAGTGCCTGGGCGAGGAACGAGCGGCGGTTGAAATAGACCTCAGGCGGGGTGATCTGCGATGGGGGGATCCGCGGGATTCGTAGCGCCATGTAAGTGCCTCCTCGAGGAAATCAGACCACCCGGGGGCCCAAGATTCCGGTAGGGCGATTCGGCCTTGGCGGTAGGTGCCGCGGCTACGATTCGGATTATAGTACGCGCATGAGATATGTCTTCGCTCCGCCGCCACACGCGGCCGTGCGGATCGTCGGCTCGACCGGGTGGTTTCCGGTACACCGCGTGTACTGTGTCGGCCGCAACTACGCCGAGCATGCAAAGGAGATGGGTGCCACCGGTCGCGAGCCGCCGTTCTTTTTCCTGAAGCCTGCCGACGCCGTTCTCTCCGTTGGCGAGGGGGAGACCGGCGTGCTTCGTTACCCGAGCCTCACGCAGGACCTGCACCACGAGGTCGAGCTGGTGGTTGCCATGCGCGAGGGCGGCAGCAACCTGACCGCGGGCGATGCGGAGCGCTGCATCTACGGCTATGCGGTGGGGCTCGACATGACACGCCGCGACCTGCAGAGCGAGATGAAGAAGCTCGGCCGCCCGTGGTGCATCGCCAAAGGCTTCGATCGCTCGGCCCCCGTGGGGGGCATCACCCCGGCGGCGTGGATCGAAGACCTCTCGAAGGTCGAGATCACTCTCGATGTCAACGGCATCCGTCGCCAACAGGGTAAGGTGAGCGACCTCATCTGGAAGATTCCGGAGATCATCGTGCATCTCTCGGCTGCCTGGGAGCTCAAGCCCGGGGACCTCATCTTCACCGGCACACCCGCGGGAGTCGGCCCGGTGGGCCTCTCCGACCTCATGACCGCCAACGGCACCGACCTTGCGGAGCTGCGTGTGCGCGTGATGCGCGCCTGATTTTTCGCGCCATGGATACCGAGGAGTTCCGCCGACTCGGACACGAGGTGGTCGACTGGATTGCCGACTACCGGAAGCGCGTTGCGCGCGGCGAGTTTCCGGTGATGTCTCGCGTGATGCCAGGAGATGTCCGGGCTGCGCTGCCTGCCACACCGCCCCTGGAGCCGCAGTCGCTTGACGGGATATTCGACGATCTCGCGCGCGTCATTCTGCCCGGATGTACCCACTGGCAGGATCCGCGATTCTTCGCCTGGTTTCCGTCCAACAGCTCGCTGTCCGCGGTACTGGGCGACCTCCTCAGCACGGGGCTCGCGCAGCTCGGGCTCAACTGGCAGGCGAGCCCGGCGCTCACCGAGCTCGAGGAGCTGACCACCGACTGGTTGCGGCAGATGTTGGGTCTATCGAGCGCCTGGAGTGGCGTGATCCAGGACACGGCATCGACCGCCACGCTGGTCGCTCTCATCTGCGCGCGTGAGCGCACTACGGACTACAGCGCCGCGCGGGGAGGCCTACAGTCGAGCGAGCGGCCTCTCGTCGTCTACGTCTCGAATCAGGCCAACAGCTCCGTCGAGAAGGCGGCGCTCCTCGCTGGGTTCGGTCGCGATAACGTGCGCGCCGTGGCGCTCGATGAGCGTTACAGCATGAGCACCGAGGCGCTGCGGGCCGCAGTGACCGCGGATGTGGCGAAAGGGTGCATGCCGTGCGCCGTGGTCGCCACGGTCGGCTCCACTGCGACTACCTCCGTCGATCCGCTCGAGGCGATCGCCGACATTGCGCAAGCGCACGGTCTTTGGCTACATGTCGATGCCGCCATGGCAGGGTCCGCCATGATTCTTCCGGAGTGCCGGCCGCTCTGGGAGGGGATCGAGGCGGCGGACTCGCTCGTGTTGAATCCGCACAAATGGCTCGGGGCTTCCTTTGACTGCTCCACCTATTACGTCCGCGATCCGCAGCACCTGGTACGCGTGATGTCGACCAACCCCAGCTACCTGCGCACTGCGGCGGATGCCAAGGTCAAGAACTTTCGCGACTGGGGCATTCCGCTTGGCCGCCGCTTCCGTGCGTTGAAGCTCTGGCTCCTCATCCGCGAGCAGGGCTTGCACGGATTGCAGCAACGCCTGCGACGCGACCTCGAGCACGCTCGCTGGCTCGCTGCGAAGGTCGACGCCGCACCCGATTGGCAGCGAGTGGCTCCCGTGCAGTTCCAGACGGTGTGCGTGCGACACGTGCCACCGGGACTCACGGGCGATGCGCTCGATGTGCATACGCTCGCCTGGGTGAAGCGCATCAATGAGTCCGGTCAGGCGTTGCTCACGCCCGCAGTGCTCGGGGATCGCTGGATGGTCAGGGTGTCCTTCGGTGTCGAAGGAACGACACACGAGCATGTCGTCGCGCTCTGGCGGCAGATGCGCGAAGAGGCGGAACGCCTCATTTGACGGTCAACTCGCGTCAGTTCCGCAACTCCTGCGCGAGCGCGAGCGCACAACGGGCGACCCGCTCACGATCCTCCAGCGAGTGCATCAGCGTATCGCAGAGCTTCATCGGAAGAGCGAGCCGGCCGGCGAGCGCCGCATCGCGCTCATCCAGCACGAAGCCGTCGATGAGATTCCGGTAATGCTCACAGACCGTGAGCGCTGAGGGGGCGAGTCCGAGCTCCCGCATGATCTTGGCGGTGGGTCCCTTGACGGCGGCATCACCGATGAGCGGCGTCACCGCGATGACCGGAGCGCGGCGGGCGTGAAGCGCCGAGCGCATTCCCGGTATGGCGAGCGCCGGATCGATGCTGAGGTAGGGATTGGAGGGGGCGATGATGATGGCCGCGAGCCGCGGGTCCTCGAGCGAGTCGGCGGCGGCGCTCGCGATTCGTGCGGAGTCGGCGCCGGCATAGCGCAGCCGCGTGACTTCGGGTGCGCAGCGTTCCCTGACGAAATACTCCTGGAAGCCGAGCTCGCCCTCGGCCGTGCCCACCATGGTGCGCACGCTGTCATCGCTCATCGGAAGAACTCTCGAGGGGATGCCAAAACGGCGCGCGACGTCTGCAATGATGTTCGTGAGGGTCTCGCCTGCGGCGAGGCGCCGTGTTCGCTCGATGTGCAGCGCGAGATCGGCATCGCCCAATCTGAACCATGTCGGGCCGCCGAGGGTCGCGAGCACGCGCATGAACGACCAGGTCTCATCCTGCCGTCCCCAACCGAGCTCGGTGTTGGCGAGCCCGGCGAGCGTGTAGAGAGTGGTGTCGACATCAGGCGAGATGGCAAGACCGAGATGCTCGAAGTCATCCCCCGTGTTGACGATGACGCGCAGGGCTCCGGCCGGCAACACCCGCTGCAGCCCGAGACAGAGCTTCGCGCCGCCGACGCCGCCGGTAAGTGCCAGCACGAACGCATCGGCTGTTCCGTAAGCTCGCGTGCTCAACGAAAGAGGTCCTCCTGCAGCGGCCGGATCAGGCGCGCAGCCGGTACGGCAGGGGCCGTGAGCGTCAGCCCGCTGATCAGCACGGCAGGCCGGCCCTCTGCGCCTTCGCCCATCAGGAGGCCCGCCGCCGAGGCGAGCTGATCGGCCAGTGCCACCTCGGTGACCTCGAGCTTGCGTCCGTGACGGTCCGGATCACCCCGCCTGTCGATCAGCGCGGGGACACCAGCTGCGCCCAGCGCAACGTTGGTGACGCCCTTGCGCCACGGTCTGCCGAAGCTGTCGCAGATGATCAAGCCCACCCGAAATCCGTAACGCTCCAGAATTGAGCTGCGCAGCACTTCGCAGGAGCCGTCAGGGTCACGCGGCAGGAGCAGTACGCGGTTGTTTCCGCCCACGTTGGACCGGTCGATGCCGGCATTCGCCATGACGTAACCGAGCTTGTGCCTCACGATGAGGACGTCGGGCTTGGCGCGCAGGACTTCCACGGATTCGGCGAGGACCAGCTCGACCACGCGCGCGTCCTTGCGGGTGAGCGCCGCCAGCTCGGCGGCGCGCGGCGAGACCGTCACGCTGTCGAGGCTGACATAGCGGCCTTCGGCCTTCGAGACCACTTTCTGGGCGATGACCAAGACGTCGTGTTCCCGCGGGCGGGCGCGCAGCCTGGATAGCGCCCCGCCCAGGAGGGCAGCGAGATCGTCACCGGGCTCGACTTCGCCGATATCCGTCAGGGCAGTGAGGGTGAGGGTGTCCAAAGGCAGTCGTCCAGCGGCGCGCGCCTTTTGCCTCGCGTTGCCATGCAGTTTAGTCTGCGGTGCGTCCATCCGCAGTCTCGAGGCGCTCCCATGTCCCGCTTCAAGGCATTACGCGTCCTGCTGGGGCCCACCGGGCGCTTCGCCCACCTCGAGTCGGTCACGCTCGATGAGCTGACCCCTGGAGAGGTCGTCGTCCGGGTGGCTTACTCCTGCATCAACTACAAAGATGCACTCGCCGTGACGGGCAGAGGCTCGATCGCTCGCGGCTATCCGCGCACGGCCGGTATCGACCTCGCCGGCGTCGTCGAGGCAAGCTCCGACCGAGCCTTTCGGCCGGGAGACCGCGTGCTCGCGACGGGCGCCGGTCTGGGCGAGTCTCTCGATGGGGGGCTCGCCGAGTATGCGCGCGTTCCGGCCGCAGCGATCGTGCCGCTGCCGGCGGGGCTGAGTCTCTTCCAGGCAATGGCTCTCGGCACGGCCGGCTTCACCGCGGCGCTGGCGCTGCGCCGTCTCCTCGAGAATCACCAGTCGCCTGAGCAGGGTCCGATCGCGGTCACGGGGCCCACCGGCGGAGTCGGCGGTATCGCCCTGGGTCTTCTCAAGCGCACGGGCTTTACCACCACCGCCATCACCGGCAAGCCCGATGCGGCCGGCTACCTGCACGAGCTCGGCGCCGACCAGGTACTCGCGCGCGCCTCGCTTGCGAGCGCCGGCAAACCGCTCGAGACTGCCATCTGGGGCGGCGCGGTGGACAACCTGGGCGGCGAGACTCTCGGCTATCTCACGCGCACGGTGAAGCCCTGGGGTAACATCGCCTGCATCGGCCTCGCACAGTCGCCCGTGCTCAACACCACGGTCATGCCGCTCATTCTGCGGGGCGTGAGCCTCCTCGGCATACACTCTGTCGAGGTGCCGCGGTCCTGGAAGCTTGCCGTGTGGGAGAAGCTCGCCGGCGAGTGGAAGCCGAGCGAGATCGAGCGGCTCATCGTGCGCGCAGTCATCGGGCTGGAGGAAGTGCCGCAGGCGTGCGAGGAGCTGCTCGCAGGCGAGGCGCGCGGCCGTTATGTCGTGCGCATCGGTGGCGATCTCTGACGACTCCCGTACACTAGACTTCGCCGCGGCAAATGCGGCTGCAGAAAAGGGCGGAGCGGGGCGGCCGATGAACGCATTGGAGGTCGAAGATCTGGGGGTGCGCCTCGGGGGCGCGGACGTCGTGCGGGGCGTCTCGTTCAACCTGCCGAAGGCGAGTTGCCTTGCGATCATCGGGCCGAATGGCGCCGGCAAGACGGTCCTGCTGCGAGCGCTCATCGGGGCGTTGCCCCATGCCGGCAGAATCACTTGGGCCCCTGACACGGCCCTCGGCTATGTCCCTCAGAAGCTCGACATCGAGCGCGATCTGCCGCTCAACGGCCGGGATTTCCTGCGTGCGAAGGCGGCGCTCGCGGGCAGCTCGGGTGCCACGCAGAGCGAGGCGTTGCGCGCGGTCGGCCTCGCCGAGGAAGTGCTCGCGACGACCATCGGCAACATGTCGGGAGGACAATTCCAACGCCTGCTCATCGCCTTCGCGCTCCTCGGGCGCCCCAATGTGCTGCTGCTCGATGAGCCGGCGGCCGGTATCGATGCCCCGGGGCAGGCCCAGCTCAATGAGGTGCTACACGGTCTGCAGGACAGCCGTGCGATGACCGTCGTCCTCGTCTCGCACGATCTGAGCGTCGTGTATCAGTACGCGGACTATGTGCTCTGTCTCGGACCGCACGGCACCTGTTTCGGGCCGCCGCGCTCGGCGCTCACACCCGAGATGCTCTACGAGGTTTACGGGCAGCCGCTGGGATTTCATGTCCACGATCACTCCTGAGCTCGGCTCAGTGGCGCTCTCGGCCGTGATGGCCGTGGCGGCCGGGCTCATCGGCAGTTTCGCCGTCATGCGGCGCATGGTGCTCGCAGCCGACCCCATTTCGCACATCGCTCTGCCGGGGATCGGCATCGCACTCATCCTGCGCATCAATCCGCTCTGGGGCGCGCTCGCGCTGCTCCTTCTCGGCGCGGTGCTCATCTGGGCGGTGGAGCGGCGCGCGCGCATCGCCACCGAGGCGGTGATCGGAGTCACTTTCGCAGTGGCGCTCGCGGTCGGCAGCATCATCACCTCCGGCGATGAGCTCATCGATGCGCTCCTCGGAGCACCCGCAACGCTGACCCTGCGCGAGGGGATTCTCGGCATCGTGGGCTCGCTCGTCGTGATCGGCTTCGTGCTGCGCCAGCGCAACGCGCTCGTCGTGCGGCTGATCTCACCGGAGATCGCGATGACCGCCGCGGTCGATGTGGCGCGGCTCGATCTCTACTTCCTGATGGCGTTCGCGCTCACCATCGGGATCGGCCTGAGATTCCTCGGCGTGCTGCTCATGGGCTCGCTCATCATCATCCCGGCATCCATCGCGCGGCGCTTCGCGCGCAGTCTCGGGGCGATGCTGGTGCTTTCTGCCAGCACCGCGGTGCTTTCTACAGCGGCAGGGACTTATGTCGCATCGCTCGCGGGCCGTCCGAGCGGACCTTTCATCGTCATGGTGGCGGGAAGCCTCTTCTTCCTGTCGCTCCTGCACCGGCGGGACGCCTGATTCGGACGTTGTTGGATCGCTGCCACAGCTGAAGCCAGAGCTGCTGGCTCGCTGGCACACCGCGTGCATTGTTGGCCCGTCATGCCTGCGGTCACGATAGGCCGCGGCGATGTGCCGATGCAACGGGAGACAGATTATGACGTGGCTCGACTCGGGAATCAGGGTGCTCCTGCTCGCGCAAGGCAGCGCGACACGCTGGCTGCGGGAGGAGCTCAACTCGCTGAAGATCGGCATCCTGCTGACGGACGGCTGCATCGAAGAGCTGGCCCGCGAGGCCGACCAGGCCGCGCGCCAGGCACTTGCTGCCGCGCAGGGTGCGGCCTCGTACGTGGAGTTGCTCCGCTCGCACCTCGCCGTGCAGGCAAACTGGGTCCGCCGGTGGACGATGACGGATGAGAAGACACCCGGCGATGATCCCGTTGCGCAGGCGTTTGTAAGAATTGCGCGCAAATATGCTCTGCCCCGTCCCTGGAAGCTGTCAGATCCGGTAGCCGTGGAGGTTGCGCGGCTGAGGCCTTCCTGGGCGTGGGCCAGCGGCTTTCACGCTCAGGCCGCGGGTCACTGACTCGCGCGCCAGGCTGCCACCAGGGCGAGTGCACGCCGGTGCACTTCGCCCGCGGAGTGGCCGGCGCGGTAGAGATCGCTTCCGACACCGAGTCCCGCGCAGCCTGCCTGACGCCACGGCGCGAGGGTGGTGGCGCCCACTCCCCCGACAGCAAACACGGCGATGGCAGGCGGCAAAACATCGCGCAGTGCCTTGAGGTGCGCGGGCCCGTAAGTTGCCGCGGGAAAGAGCTTGAGCATGGCGGCGCCCGCGCCGATCGCGGCAAACCCCTCGGTCGGCGTCGCGAATCCGGGCATCACCGTCAGCCCCACTGCGACGGCGCGCTCGATGACGGCAGGCACTGTGTTGGGTGTTACGATGAGACGGCCGCCGGCCGCATGAACCGCCTCGACATCGGCGGGACTCAGGACGGTTCCGGCGCCGCAGAGGCAGCGATCCCCCAACCTGGCGGCGAGGCGCGAGATGCTCTCGAGCGGCGAGGGCGAGTTGAGTGGCACCTCGATCGCCCCGATGCCTGCCTCCTGCAGCGCTGTGCCGACCTCGAGCACTTCCTCTGGCCTTATGCCGCGAAGGATGGCGATGAGCGGCAGAATGCCCTCGGGCCAGCGCTGCGGATGAATCACGGGCGCCACAGCGTACGAAGTCCCGCGAGCGCGCATTGCTCGCCGTCGAGACAGGTAGCCCCGGCTCCCTGCCGGCTCAGCGCCTGCGCATAGCGCTCGTTGAGCCTGGCATCGCCGATGAGGATGACCGCCGCCGCCGAGGAGAAGAGCGGAGTCGCGCCGCGCACATCAGCTCCAATCATGAGGCCCGAGAGATAGGAGAGTGCCCATGTCGGTGAGTGCCCATCGATGAGCTGCCGGCTGCGCACGGGGAAGAGCGCATGCAGGAGGCTCGCCGCTCCGAGCGCAGCGGCGGCTTCGAGGCCGCGATCGAAGCCATCCCTGGAGTCATCCGCACCACCGTGCGGGTCCGGAGTCTCGCCGGGAATGCCGGCCTGCGTGGCCCGGGTCAGCGTGCTTCCCTCGCACAGCAGCGCGAAGAGCTCGCCAGTGAGTGCCGTGAGAAAATCACGTACTCGCCCGTCCTCGAGCCACACCCACTTCGTGTGGGTGCCCGGCAGGCAGAGAAGATACCGGCCCGTTCCGAGGCCGCAGTGGAGCGCGAGCGCGCCGGCGATTTGGGTCTCCTCGCCCCGCATCACATCCGGGGAGCCGAGGCGGCTCACGCAGGAGAGCCCCGGGGCGATCGCCACCCGGGCACCGTCCGCTTCGAACCGCAACGCCATCTGGCCGAGGGTGCGCAGATCCGCGGGGCAGGGCAGGTAGGGAGTTTCCCTCCAGCCGTTGCGGGAGCCCGCCATTCCGCAGAGGACGAGCGGCAGCGGACCATAGCTTTCCCGCCAGCCGGCGATCAGGGACCCCAGCGTCTCGGCCGCCGGCCCGGGAAGCGCGCCAATGCCGGGCCCCTGGCGCGTCTCGAGGACGCGCTCCTCGAGGCAGAGCGAGAGGCGCAGCCGGGAAGTGCCCCAGTCGCCGGCGATATAGGGGTCGAGGCTCATTGGAGGTCCATATGGTACCGTGGCGCCCGCATGCCACAAACGGACATCCCCGCCGCCGCGCCGAGCGCGCCCCCTGCGGCCCCACGTCACGAGAAGCTGAATACCCGGGCCGCGAGCGTCGTCGCCCTGGCGGTGCTCTGCAGCCGGGTGCTCGGCCTCATCCGCGATCAGGTGTTTGGGTCGCTGTTCGGCAGCGGCGCGCTCATGGACGCCATCATCGTGGCGTTCCGCATCCCGAACCTGCTGCGTGATCTATTCGCCGAAGGGGCGCTGTCGACGGCTTTCATCACGATCTTCAGCAAGACGTCGGCGGTCGAGGGCGACCGCGCCGCCTGGGCGCTGGCCAACAAAATAGCGACCGCGGCGGCAGTGACGGTCGGCATTCTCGTGCTCATTGGCATCCTCTGCGCGCCGTGGATCGTGGCGGTGCTCGGATACGGCTTCGATCCGGCCAAAGCGGCGCTCACCGTGACGCTCACCCGGATCATGTACCCCTTCATTCTGTTGGTGTCGCTCGCGGCACTGGTGATGGGGATGCTCAATGCCAAGAATGTCTTCGGCATTCCGGCGATGGCCTCGAGCTTCTTCAATCTGGGCTCCATCATCGCCGGGGCCGGTATCGGCTGGGCCCTCGACCCTCACTTTGGCGAGCGCGCCACCATCGGACTCGCGATCGGCATCGTGATCGGCGGGGCGATGCAGCTCGGCGTGCAGCTCCCCGCGCTCAGGCGCCTGGGCTATCACTTCCGGCCGGACTTCCACTGGCGCGACAAGGGCGTGAAGGCGGTCCTGCAGCTCATGGGCCCGTCGGTGATCGCCGCGAGCTCCACCCAGGTGAACGTGCTCGTCAATTCTGCATTCGCTTCGACTCTCGGCAATGGGCCGGTCTCCTGGCTGCAGTACTCCTTTCGCCTGATGCAACTGCCGCTCGGGATCTTCGGTGTCGCGCTCGGCACCGTATCGCTGCCGCTGCTCGCGCGCCTGGCGGCCGGCGGCAACTTCATGGGATTCAGGACCGAGCTCGCGCGCGGCATGCGGCTCGCCTTTCTCCTGACCATCCCGGCGAGCATCGGGCTCATCATCCTCGCCGAGCCGATCATGTCGGTTCTTTTCCAACACGGACGCTTCAAGGCACACGATGCGTTCGAGGCAGCCGTGGCGTTGCGTTTCTACGCCATCGGCCTGTGCGGCTATGCAGCGCTCAAGGTGCTGGTCAACGCCTTTTATGCGATCGACCGGCGCAAGACTCCGATGTTCGTGAGCTTCGGCGCCGTCGGGCTCAATTTCCTCCTCAACTGGATCTTCACCGTGCGCCTCGGGTGGGGGCACCAGGGGCTCGCGTTCTCGACCGCCTGCATCGCGACGACCAACTTCCTCGTGCTCTACCTGCTCATGCACCAGCACCTGGGAAGGCTCGAGTCGCGCGCCATGCTCGCGCTCCTCCTGCGGCTCTCGGTCGCCTCGGCAGTGCTTGCGGGCATCTGCTGGGCGGGCGATCACTACCTCCTCGCAGGCTGGCGGATCGAGCGATTCTGGCCGAAAGTAGGCGCGCTCAGCGCTGTCATCTTGGCAGGAGCTGGCGCGTTCTTCATCTGTGCAACCGCACTTCGCATTCGCGAGATGCAGGACATCGCGCTCGCGGTGCGGCGCAGGCTTCGCCGCACAGCGTGAACCTGCACTCCCTGAATCGGGACCCCCGAAAGGCACGGCGGGTGCTCGGTCGCATGGTCCGACGGAACCTGAGGAGTTGACATGAGAAAATGGTCAGGAGCAATTCGAACTCTCTTTTCGCTCACCGCCCTGCTGTTGCTCGGGGCTTGGGCCGAGGCGCCAGCGCAGAATTACACGGAGCGCTATTACGAGCCGCAGACCCACGTGCACTGGCACATGGACACGGGGTATGCGGCGACAAGCGGCCAGATCGGTGACTTTCTTCAAGGCGGCTGGACGATCGGCGGCGGCTTCTCCTGGCAGCCGGACTTCCGCTCGCCACTTTCGCTGCGCGCGGACATCAATTACAGCCGCTTCAATGCCACCCGTCAGTTGATCGGGGTCAACGAGGCGTTCGATCAGACGGAGATCGACGACGGCTTTGGCGAGATCGTCGACCTCGCCGTCGATGGCGAGTATCGGGTGCCATTCAGCCCCTACGTTACCGGCTACGCACTGGCCGGTATCGGCGTCGCGCACCGGCGCATTGCGCTCACGCAGACGGTCGCGTTCGACGGATTCGTATGTGATCCGTTCTTCGGATTCTGCGAGTCCGGCTTCGTCCCGGGGGACGTCGTGGTGGCGAGCGACAACACGACCCGCTTCGCGTGGAATGCCGGGCTTGGGCTCGACATCGCACTCGGAAACGGGTCCAGCTTCTTCGTCGAGGCACTCTTTACCCGCATGCAGACGCCGCAGCCGACGGACTTCGTCCCGATCCGCGTGGGCCTGCGGTATTGATCGATTACAATACCGGCCGGTTGCGCAGCTGGGAGGCTTCCCATGAACGCCGGCAGTATCTGCAAACGCGGGGTGGTGACCGTCACACCGACCGATGATCTCATCGCGGCCGCGCATCTGATGCGCGAGAAGCACGTGGGGTTTCTGATCGTATCGGAGAAGTGTCAATACACCGGAAAACGCGTCGTGGGCGTCCTCACCGATCGTGACATCGTGGTCGCGGTGCTCGCCCAGGAAGTGGACGCTCACGCGCTGAAGGTGGGCGATGTGATGACGCGCCACCCGCTCCTCATCGAGGAAGGACAGTCGATCGAGGCGGTGCTGCATCACATGCACGAAGCCGGCGTGCGCCGCGTCCCCGTAGTGGATGGGTCCGGGGCACTGTGCGGCGTGCTCTCGATCGATGATGTGTTGGAGCGCATCGCGGAGCAGCTCCTCAGCATCGCCGGCTCCATCCGCAACGAGCAGCGCATGGAGCGCGCGGTGCGGCAGTAGGCCGGGCGATGAGCGGGGAGGCATGCGGACTCTGGCTCGAGTCGGCCCTGCTGCCCGGCGGCTGGGCGCGGCACGTGCGCATCACCGGACAGGACGGCACGATCCTCTCCGTCGAGGCGGAAGTCGAGGCCGCGGACGCCGATGAGCGGCTCGCTGTCGGAATCCCCGGGCTCCCGAACCTCCACAGTCACGCCTTCCAACGCGCCATCGCGGGACTCACGGAGCGTCGCGGCCCCTCGGCCGACAGCTTCTGGACGTGGCGTGAGCTCATGTATCGGTTCGTGGAGCGGATGGACCCGGATCAGCTCGAGGCCATCACGACGCTGGCATTTGCGGAGATGCTCGAGGCCGGGTTCACACGCGTCGGTGAGTTTCATTACCTGCACCAGGACAAATCCGGCCTGCCGTTCGCCGACCCGGGCGAGCTCTCAGCGCGCGTGGCCGCTGCTGCCGCCGAGTCCGGCATCGCCCTCACGCTGTTGCCGACCTTTTATGCCCACGGCGGCTTCGGCGCACTCGAGCCGAGCATCCGCCAGTGCCGCTTCGTGACGGATCTCGAGCGGTTTGCGCGCATCGTCGAGTCATGCCACAAAGCCGCCCGGCAACTCCCCGGAAGCAATGTGGGCGTCGCACCGCACAGCCTGCGCGCCGTGGCACCGGAGGAGTTGCCCGCGGTCGTGGCGCTTGCGGCGGGAGGTCCTGTCCACATTCACATCGCCGAGCAGATTCGCGAAGTCGAGGACTGTGTTGCCTGGTGCGGACGACGTCCGATCGAGCATTTGTTCGAAACGATGTCGGTCGACGACAAATGGTGCCTCGTGCATGCCACGCACGCCACGCAGGAGGAGCTCGAGTGCATCGCAGCAGCGGGTGCGGTGGTCGGGCTGTGTCCCATCACTGAGGCGAGTCTCGGGGATGGTGTCTTCCCGGCCCCGGAGCTGCAGGCCCTGCGCGGTCGGCTCGGGATCGGAACTGACTCCAACGTTCTCATCGATGCGGCGGCGGAGCTGCGGGTGCTCGAGTACTCCCAGCGGCTGACGCGGCGCGCGCGCAACGTGCTCGCGGGTGACTCGGGGCATTCGACAGGCCGGAGCCTTTTCGATGCCGCGCTCGCAGGCGGCGCCCAGGCGCTTCGTGGGGAGGGTCTGCGAGCGCCGGTCGGCCTCGCCCCGGGCGCGCCGCTCGACCTCGTGAGTCTCGATGCAAAGCATCCCGCGCTCATCGAGCGTCGTCAGGACGAGCTTCTCGACAGCTGGATGTTTGCGGCCGGACGCACTGTCATCGATTGCGTTTGGCGTGCAGGGGAGAAGGTCGTGAGCGCAGGGCGTCACCGCCGGCGCGAAGCCATCGTCGCGCGCTATCAGCGAGCCGTGAAGGCGCTGCTCGGCTGAGCGTCTCGGGGGTTTCCTGAGAACGCAGACCTATTGCAGCCAGGGTCGTTGCGAGCTATAGCTGCCTTCCCGGCCTGAGAGGCCCGCGAGGGGAAGCGAACTGATGAACAAGATCGCCGGTGTCCTTCTGGCCGCGGCCGGCGCGGTCGCTCTGGGCGGGATTGCGCTTCATCGTCAGGAGCCGATCAATGCGCTCTGGATCGTCACGGCCGCCGTGTGCGTCTATGCGCTCGGATATCGGTTCTACGCCGCATGGGTCGCTGCACGCGTACTCGCTGTCGACCCCTCTCGTGCCACGCCGGCGGAACGGCACGACAACGGCCGCGACTTCGTACCGACCCATCGTTGGATAGCCTTCGGACATCACTTTGCAGCCATCGCGGGCCCGGGTCCCCTGGTCGGGCCGACGCTCGCGGCCCAGTTCGGCTACCTTCCCGGGACGCTCTGGATACTCGTCGGTGCCGTGTTGGGCGGTTGCGTACAGGACATGACCATCCTGTTGCTTTCCACCCGACGCGACGGCCGCAGCCTGGGTCAGATGGCGCGGGATGAGCTCGGTCCCCTCGGGGGCTTCGCGGCGCTCATCGGCACGCTCCTCATCATGATCCTCCTGATCGCGGTGCTCGGCCTCGTTGTCGTCAACGCGATGAAGCACAGTCCCTGGTCCACGGCAACCGTCTTCGCCACCATACCGGTCGCCATCCTCGTCGGATTGCACCTGCGGCGCCTGCGGCCGGGACGGATTCTCGAGGCCTCGCTCATCGGCGTCACCCTCGTGCTGCTCGCGGTGTTGGGCGGCGGGTGGGTCGACGGCCAGCCGCTGCTGCGGGGCCTGTTCGACTGGTCGAGCCTGCCGCTTGCGGGCTTCGTGATCGGCTACGGTTGGATCGCGGCCATCCTGCCGGTATGGCTGCTCCTCGCGCCGCGTGACTACCTCTCCACGTTTCTCAAGCTGGGCACCGTGGCGCTCCTTGCGGTCGCCATCGTGATGCTGCACCCGCAGATCCGGATGCCGGCATTGACCTCGTTCGTCGACGGCCATGGGCCGATCTTCGGCGGCAAGATATTCCCGTTCGTCTTCATCACCATCGCCTGCGGCGCGGTGTCCGGCTTCCACGCGCTGGTGGCGAGCGGCACGACGCCGAAGCTCATCGCGAGCGAGGCGGATGTGCGCCTCATCGGCTACGGCAGCATGATGCTCGAGTCCTTCGTCGCCATCATGGCGATGATTGCCGCGACGCTGCTCGATCCCGGTGTGTTCTTCGCCATCAACACCGGTGCAGGCGTCGTCGGCGCGGCGCCGGCGGCGGCCGTGCACACGATCTCGAGTTGGGGATTCCCGGTCACGGTGGAGCAGATGCAGACCCTCGCGCACGAGATGGGGGAGAGCACGCTCTTTGCGCGCACGGGCGGTGCGCCATCGCTCGCCGTAGGGATGGCGAGCATCTTCGGCAACACCTTCGGGCGCGGACTCCTGAGCGTGTGGTACCACTTCGCCATCATGTTCGAGGCGGTGTTCATCCTGAGCACGCTCGATGCAGGCACGCGCGTCGGGCGCTTCATGCTCCAGGACCTGCTCGGGCATGTCTACGCGCCGTTGGGGCGCACTTCCTGGTACCCCTCGGTACTCTTCTCGAGCACCCTCATCGTGGCTGGCTGGGGCTATTTCCTCTATGTCGGCGTGATCGATCCCAACGGTGGAGTCAACATCCTGTGGCCGCTCTTCGGCATTGCCAACCAGATGCTCGCGGCCATCGCGCTCTCGGTCGCGACCGGGATCCTGGTGAAGTCGGGCAAGACGCGCTATGCGGCCGTCACCCTGGTGCCACTCGCCTGGCTCGCCATCGTGACCACGGTTGCGGCATGGCAGAAGATCGTGAGCGCCGACCCGCGGATCGGCCTGCTCGCCGCCGCTCATCAGCTCTCCGCACACCTGACAGCCGGGACGCTGCCGACACAGGCCGCGGCGGTGGCGCCGCAGCTCATCTTCAATCAGCGGCTGGACGCCTGGCTCACCGGCTTCTTCATGGCCGTACTCTGGCTCGTCATTCTCGACATGGGCCGGGTGTGTCTGCGCAAGCTCCGCGGCCTGCCGGTGGCGGCAACTTCGGAAGCCCCGTACCAGGCGGCTCGTCTGCAGCCGTTCGCGCTCTCCGGCCGGTTGCCCCAGGAGGGGAGCACGTGATGCGGCGGGCCGTCCCACGGGCCATTGCGCAGGCCGTGGCCGCCACCCTGGCCTGGCTGCGCGCGGTCTCGGGCGATGACGCCTACGAGCGATATCTGACACACCATGCTCGAGCCCATGAGGGGCCACCGCTCGACCGGCGGGCGTTCTATGAGGAGAGGGAGCTGCGCAAGTGGAGCGGCGTCAGTCGCTGCTGCTGAGGCCCTTCGGCGCAGCCGCAAGGCGCCGGGAAATGGGCGGCCGAATCCTGGTAGAATTCGCCGCTTTTAGCCAAGCGCCGGGCCCGGCCCCGCGAGCTAAGGACTTCCCATGCCACTCAAGATCATGATCCTAGGGGCGAACGGCTTCATCGGCAGCGCCCTGACGAGCGCCATCCTCCGCGAGCGAGACTGGGAGGTCTATGGCATCGATCTCTCCGACAACAAGCTCGGCGCCCTGCCCAAGAACGACCGCTTTCACTTCGTCGAGGGTGACATCACCATCAACAGGGAGTGGGTCGAGTACCACGTCAAGAAGTGCGATGCGGTCGTCCCGCTGGTCGCGATCGCCAATCCCGCGCAGTACGTCACGCATCCGCTCAGGGTCTTCGAGCTCGACTTCGAAGCCAACCTTTCGGTCGTGCGCCACTGCGTCAAGTACGGCAAGCGGCTGATCTTCCCCTCGACCTCCGAGATCTACGGCATGTCGCCCGATGCGGTGCTCGATGAGGAGACGAGCCCGCTCGTCTACGGGCCCATCGAGAAGCAGCGCTGGATCTATGCGGCCTCGAAGCAGCTCCTCGACCGCGTGATCTACGCATACGGCGTGCGTGACAATCTCGACTACACCCTGTTCCGCCCGTTCAACTTCATCGGGCCCAACCTCGACAACGTGGAGGAGCCCAAGGAGGGCAGCTCCCGCGTATTCACCCAGTTCCTCTCGAACGTGCTCTACCGCCGGCCGATCAAGCTGGTCGATGGCGGCCAGCAGAAGCGCTCCTTCACCTTCATCGACGATGCGATCGAGTGTCTGCTCACCATCCTCGAGAACTCCCAGGGGCGCGCCTCGCGGCGCATCTTCAACATCGGCAATCCGGCCAACTGTGTCTCGATCCGCGATCTCGCCGAGCGCACCATCCGCATCGCGCAGGAGTTCCCGGTGCTGCGCGAGAACGCGCGCGCCACCCAGATCGTCGAGGTCTCGGCCGGCGATTACTACGGCAAGTACTACCAGGACATCCAGGTGAGGGTGCCGGCCATCCATGCCGCCGAGCGCGATCTCAAGTGGAAGCCCAGCACGGATCTCGACACCGCGATCCGCCGCACCATCGAGTTCTACGTCAAGCAGGAGAACTTCAGCGCCAAAGCTGCCGCCCTGGCGAGCATCTGAGGGTGTCGGCAGACCCGGAATGAGCATGACGGGGGCAGGTGCGGGCACGCAGGGGTGCGGGCTCAGGTGGTGGGGCTGGATGGCGCTTGCGATCGTGTGGCTCCTCACCATCCAGATCCGTCCGATGCTCGACCCCGACGAGGGGCGCTACGCAGAGATTCCGCGGGAGATGTTGACCACGGGCAATTGGGTCACCCCGCGGCTCGATGGCCTGAAGTACTTCGAGAAGCCGGCGCTGCAATACTGGGCGACGGCCGCTCTCTACGGCGTCGTCGGGCTCAGCAACTGGAGCTCGCGACTGTGGACGGTTGGCTTGGGGTTCGCCTGTCTGCCGCTCATCTATGCCTGGGTCGCCCGCCTGTACAGCAGGCGCGCCGCGCTCATGGCCGTGGTGCTGCTCGCGATGAGCCCGTATTTCGGGCTCATCGGACACCTGAATCTGCTCGATGCGGGCTTCGCCTTCTGGATGTGCGCCACGGCGCTGGCGTTCGCTCGGGCGCAGAGCGCAACCGCCCGCTCGACAGAGGAGCGCAACTGGATGCTCCTCTGCTGGGCCGCTGCGGCGCTCGCGGTCCTGACCAAGGGTATCGTCGTCTTCGTGCTGGCCGGCGGGGCACTCATCGCCTATTGCCTGGCGGAGCGCGACCTCAGGCCCTGGCGGCGCATGCACTTCGGGCTCGGGGTACCGCTCTTCCTCGCGCTCGCGACGCCGTGGTTCATCGTGGTCTCCCTCCGTAATCCGGACTTCGCGCCGTTCTTCTTCGTCCACGAGCACTTTCAGCGCTTCCTCACCAAGGAGGCCCAGCGCGTGGAGCCCTGGTGGTATTTCCTGGCCCTCCTGGTGATCGGCGCGTTGCCGTGGCTTGCGGCACTGCTGCGGGCGGCATCCGCATCGTGGCGAGAATCAGGTTTAGAATCTGGCTTCAAGCCACTGAAATTCCTTCTGCTATTCTCGGCGATAATACTCGTGTTCTTCTCCCTGTCGGACTCCAAGCTCGCGACCTACATTCTGCCGATGTTCCCTCCCATGGCCGCGTTCACGGGGGTCGCCGTCGCGGATCGGCCGGGCTTTCTCCCGCGCTCTTCCGGGGTCGCAGCGGGCCTGGCGTTGTTCGTTGCCGCAGGTCTTCTTTTCTACTCGCAACACCGCAACGGGGTGATTCCTGCAGAGGCCTTGGGGTGGGCGATCGCCGCCGGAATTGCCGCGGCAGCCGCGGCACTGATTGCCCGCTGGGGGCGGCTGGTCGCGGTCGCGCTGCTCTTCATCTTTGCCTGGCAGGCGCTCCTCTGCGAATACACCGTCATTCCGCCATCACGATCGGCCCATGCGCTCGTTCAGGCGGTGGCGCCGCAAGTGCATCCCGGCACAGCTCTCTACAGCGTCGGCGAGTATCGTCAAACCATTCCGCCATACCTGGGCCGGACGCTGACTCTCGTCAGCTTCCAGGGCGAGCTCGAGTTCGGCCAGGCGAGGGAACCGGGCCGGCAAAGCGCGACGCCGGCTGAGTTCGTGCGGCAATGGGAGGCGAGCCGCGATGCGATTGCATTCTTCGACCCGCGGGTGTGGGATCATTACCGGCAGCAGGGCCTGCCGGGACGCATCATCGCGCAGGACAGCTTCACGGTGGCGGTGAGCCGCTCATGAGACTGTCGGATTTCTCGATCCTTTGCTGCGGGGTGTTGCTCAACGCTCTGGCGCAGCTCGGCCTCAAGGCTGCCACCGAGGCTACCGGGCCGCTGCTGGGTGCCGATGGCGCGGTGCTGCGCCGCTCGCTCGAGCTTTTGACCGTGCCGTGGTTGTGGGCAGCTCTGGCGTGCTACGGGCTGAGCGTCATCGTCTGGCTGGTGGGGCTCTCGCGCGTCCCGGTGAGCCAGGCGTACCCTCTGCTGTCGCTCGGCTACGTGATCAACCTCGGGCTCGCCTGGTGGCTGCTCGGGGAAGTGCCCAACGTGCAGCGAGTGCTCGGAATCGCCGTCATCGTGTTCGGAGTGGTAGTAGTAGCCAGGTCATGAAGCGTTTCCTTCCATTTACCCGGCCGACGATCGATGAGGAGACCATCCAGGGCGTGGTCGAGGTGCTGCGCTCCGGATGGCTGGCCTCGGGGCCGAACGTCAAGAAGCTCGAGGCCGCGCTGTCGGAGTACTGCGGCGGGCGTCCGGTGCGTACCCAGACCTCGGCGACTGCGAGCCTCGAGCACGCGCTGCTGGTCGCCGGAATCGGTGCGGGCGATGAAGTGATCACGCCAGCCATGAGCTTCGTCGCCACCGCCAACGTGATCATGCGGGTCGGCGCCCGTCCCGTGTTCGTCGATGTCGGCCTCGATACCCGTAATATCGATTTCGATCAGGTGGAGGCGGCCCTCACGCCCCGCACCCGGGCGATCCTCCCAGTCCACTTCGCCGGTCTGCCGGTCGACATGGATCGGTTGTATGCCATCGCCGAGCGCCACGGCCTGCGGGTCATCGAGGATGCCGCCCAGGCGATCGGCTCTTGCTGGCACGGCAGGCGCATCGGCAGCTTCGGCGATCTCGTCTGCTTCAGCTTCCATCCCAACAAGAACATGACCACCATCGAGGGCGGCTGCGTGGTCGGCGGCTCCCCCGAGGAAGTGCGTCAGCTCGAGCTCCATCGGTTCCACGGCCAGCGCAAGACGGCTGAGGATCAGGTGGACACGCTCTTTGCCGGGGGTAAGGCCAACCTCACCGACGTCGCAGCGCGCGTGGGTCTCGGCCAGCTGGCCTCGCTCGAGCGCTTCAATGCGCGGCGCCGTGAGCTCGCTGCCCGATATTTCACCCTGTGGGGGCACGATGCGCCCGTACGGCTGCCGGCGCGCGGCGACGAGGGACACAACTGGCACATGTTCGCGCCGCTCCTGCCGCTCGACAGGCTGCGCATCTCGCGCCTCCAATTCATCGAGCAAATGGCGGAGCAGAGCATCGGGATCGGCGTGCACTACGCAGCACCCATCCATCTCTTCACGGGATACCGCTCGCTGGGCTACAGCGAGGGACAGTTTCCCAACTCCGAGCGCATAGGCCGGGAGACCGTGACGCTGCCGCTCTTCCCGGCGATGGAGCTGTCGGACGTGGATCGCGTCGTCGAAGCTGCAACCCACATCTTGAAGCGAGCCGCGAAATGACGGCGACCGTCTCCGTCATCATTCCGGTCTACAACGAGGAGGCGGGCCTCGATAGCCTTTTCGCGCGGCTCTATCCCGCGCTCGATCAGCTCGCCCGCCCGTATGAGGTGATATTCATCGATGACGGCAGCCGCGATCGCTCCGCGGCGGTACTGCGGGCGCAGTTCGAGCGCCGTCCGGACAGCACCCGAGTCGTCCTCCTCACCCGCAATGCGGGCCAGCACATGGCCATACTCGCGGGCTTCGCCCATTCGCGCGGCGATTACGTCATCACTCTCGATGCCGACCTGCAGAACCCGCCGGAGGAGATCGCCAAGCTGATCGCCGCCATGGATCAGGGCGCCGACTATGTCGGGACGGTGCGTGCTCGGCGCCATGATGTCTACTGGCGCAAGCTCGCCTCGCGCATGATGAATCGCATTCGCGAGCGCACCACACAGATCCAGATCACCGACCAGGGCTGCATGCTCAGGGGCTACCACCGCGGCATCGTCGAGGCGATCAACCGCTGTGTCGAGGTCAGCACCTTCGTGCCGGCGCTCGGGTTTACCTTCGCGCGCCATCCGGTGGAGATCGAGGTGGCGCATGCCGAGCGCACCGCCGGGCAGTCGAAATACTCCATCTACAGACTGATCCGACTCAACTTCGATCTCATGACCGGCTTCTCGGTGGTGCCGCTGCAATTCTTCACCATGGCCGGGATGGCCCTTGCGCTGATGTCGTTCTTCTTCGTCGTCGTGCTGGCGGTGCGCCGCCTCGTCGTCGGCTCCGAGGTGCAGGGCGTGTTCACGCTCTTCGGCATTGCGTTCTTCCTGATTGGCGTGCTGCTCATCGGCCTCGGCGTGGTCGGTGAGTACGTCGGTCGCATCTACGAGCAGGTGAGGCAACGGCCGCGATATACGATTGCCGCGCTTTTGGAGGAAGACGAGGCGCCGCTTCGCTGGGCACGGCGCGCGAGTGCGCCCAACCGGGAGATCGCCCCCACGGAACGGCTGCACCCGGAGCTCGATCACACCGAGATGCTGCGCGCCGAGCGCGCTCGGGGCACGGTGGAATGAATTGCCGGGAGCAATTCATGACGACACGCGGGAAGCATGTCGGCCCCCGTGAGGAGCGGGGGCGAGGCCCACGACGGTCCGAGCAATGAGTACGGCCCGGGCGGTCGTGTTTGCCTATCATGATGTAGGCGTTCGCTGCCTGCAGGTGTTGCTGTCCGCGCGGATCGAAGTTCCTCTGGTCATCACCGTGAGGGATGATCCGAATGAGAATCAGTGGTTCGCCAGCGTCGCCGACACGGCGCGCGTGTACGGACTGCCGGTCGTGATGCCGGACAACGCCAATGATCCGGAGCTCGCGGGGCAGGTGGCTGCGCTCGAGCCCGATTTCATCTTCTCCTTCTACTATCGCTCGATGCTCGGCGCCCCGATCCTCTCCAGTGCGCGCCGGGGCGCCCTGAACATGCACGGCTCGCTGCTGCCGAAGTATCGCGGACGGGCACCGGTCAACTGGGCAATCCTGAACGGCGAGCGGGAGACCGGCGCGACGCTGCACTACATGGTGGAGCGCGCTGATGCCGGCGACATCGTGGATCAGCTCGCGGTACCGATACTGGATGACGATGATGCGCATGCGGTGTTCGGCAAGGTCACGACGGCGGCTGAAATCATCCTGGCGCGCTCCTTACCGGGCCTCATCGCAGGCGATGCGCCGCGACGCCCACAGACCATCGAGCCCGGGCAGTACTTCGGGCGCAGGAGTCCTGAGGACGGGCGCATCGACTGGACTCAGCCGGCGTTGAGTATCCACAATCTCGTGCGCGCCGTGGCGCCGCCTTTTCCGGGTGCGTTCACCGAGGTCGAGGGGCGGCAGTGGTGGATCCACCGCACGCGGGTGGAGCGGAGGATCATCACGCCATCGGAGCGGGCGCGCCTTTTCGGTGTGCAGGGCGTCTGTTATGCGGCGTGCCGGGATGGCGGAGTGCTCAGAATCCTGGAAGCGGAAACCGAGGAGGGGCCGGTAGATCTCGCGCGGATCTCATCGGCGCTCGAAGCGCACCCGTCCGTGTTGGGTTGACTGGAGGCCGGACGATGGCGCAGTCGCAGACACCCGTGCCGGGCGGAGTCACCCGAGCCGGCAGCATCGCGCTCAAGATCGATGTCGACACCTACCGCGGCACGCTCCAGGGGGTGCCGCGGCTCGCCGCCGCACTCGAGCGGGCGGGCGCGCGGGCCAGCTTCCTCTTCAGCGTCGGCCCGGATCATACGGGCAGGGCCATCAAGCGGGTGTTTCGCCGCGGATTTCTCGGCAAGGTGCGGCGCACCTCGGTGACGCAGCACTACGGCATCAAAACTCTGCTCTACGGAGTGCTCCTGCCGGGGCCGCACATCGGACGGCGGTGCGGAGCCGTCATGAGGGAGGTGGCGGCACGCGGCTTCGAGGTGGGAGTTCACACCTACGATCACATCAAGTGGCAGGACGGCGTGGCGCGGGCGAGCGAGCCGTGGACGCGCCGGCAGCTCTTGCTCGCGCGTGAGGAGTTCATTCGGGTGTTCGATCGGCCGCCCGAGGCGCATGGGGCCGCGGGATGGCAGGTGAATGCGAGTGTGCCGGCGCTCGAGCGGGAGTTGGGGTTCCGGTATGCGTCGGATACCAGGGGGATGTGTCCCTTCATTCCGGTTGTCGGGGGTAAGGAGGTCGGCGTGCCGCAGTTTCCAACGACCTTGCCTACGCTCGATGAGCTGATCGGGCGTGAAGACCTGGGTGCGGTCGATCCTGTGGAGCATCTGCTCACCTTGACACAGGAGGGCAGTGACCAGGTGTTCACGCTACATGCGGAGCTCGAGGGCGGAGCGTATCTGGATGGGTTCGAGCGCCTGCTGCGCACCTGGCGCGGCCGCGGCTTTGCCTTGACGGATCTGGGCTCGTATTCGCAGACAGTGGATCACGCTCGGCTCCCGCGGTGCCCGATCATCGCCGGGACTGTGGAGGGAAGATCGGGGACCCTTGCCGTTCAAGGGCAGAGCGTCTCGGAAAATAGTCCCGGCCAGAACGCCACCTAGGCCACGTCGCTGCGGCCCTCCGTGGGGCAGGGCACCCAGCCCGCGCGGTCGTCCGCCGCATACGGCGGACCCCTGTAGGCGCGCGCGCCGGCTCCTGCCGGCGAGCGTCTGGCCGGAACCATTTTCCGAGGCGCTCTGCTCACAATATCCACTACCGCACCACCGTCTACCTTTGTGGGATGGATGCCGCACTGCTTAAACCATTGAGCCCTTCTGCGCAGGATCTCGAGATCGCCTCGGTCGTAAGGCGCGAGCGGGGGCGGCTACTGTCGTTCATTCTACGGCGGGTGCGGGATGCGGCGGAGGCGGAGGATGTCCTGCAGGAGGCGCTTTATGAGCTGGTGACGGCTTACCGCCTGATGCAGCCCATCGAGCAGGTCGGCGCCTGGCTCATGCGGGTGGCGCGCAATCGCATCATCGACCGCTTCCGCAAGCAGCGGCCGCAGCTCCTCGGCGATCTCGCCCCTGAAGGAGAGGAGTCGGACTCGGCGCTGGAGCGGCTGCTGCCGGTGATAGAGGAGGGTCCGGATGCGGCTCTGGTGCGGGAGCTGCTGCTCGATGAACTGGAGCAGGCGCTGGCCGAGCTGCCGGCGGAGCAACGCGCGGTCTTCGTTGCGCAGGAGCTGGAGGGCGCGAGCTTCAAAGAGCTGTCGGCGCGTTGGGGCGTCGGCGTCAACACGCTCCTCTCGCGCAAGCGATATGCGGTGCTGAGGCTGCGCGAGCGGCTCAGGGAGGTCTATGCGGAGTGGCTGGACGGTTAGCGGTATGGTTCTGAAGATGAGGAGCAAGTCGTGAGAGGTCGAGCTCGTTGGGTCTTGAAGGGATTCATGTTCGTGGGTTGCATGATCATCGCCGTGGCGGTGGTCAGCTGGGTGGTGATGCTGCTATGGAATGCGCTGGTGCCGGAGCTCTTTGGTGGGCCGCCGTTGCGCTATCTGCAGGCGGCGGGACTCCTGGTGCTCAGCCGGATCCTCTTCGGGGGGTTGCGGGGGCATCGCGGACCGTGGCGGCACCGTGGCTGGCGCCAGCACTGGGAGAGCCTGACGCCGGAGGAGCGAGAGCGCCTCCGTGAGAAGTACGGGCGGCATTGCCGCTGGCATGGGGAGGAGCCTACGAGCGAGAATCACCCGGTCTGAGGTCGGAGCGCCCCTCTACGCCGGAGCTGTGATGAGCGACATACCCGCCACCATGAATGCCATCGAGATCGGTACACCCGGCCCCCCGGAGAGCCTGCGTCTGGGGTCACGGCCGGTGCCGCAGCCGGGTCCCCACGAGGTGTTGATTCGGGTAGCGGCGGCGGGCATCAACCGGCCCGATGTGCAGCAACGCAAGGGACTGTACCCGCCTCCGGCCGGAGCGACGGACATTCCCGGACTCGAAGTGGCAGGAGAGGTGGTGCGCATCGGCCCCGCTGTAACCGAGCCAGCGGTCGGCGCGCGCGTCTGTGCGCTCGTGGCAGGCGGGGGATACGCCGAATACGTGGCCGCGCCTGCAGTGCAATGCCTGCCGGTCCCAGCGGCTCTTTCACTGGAGGAAGCCGCGGCGCTGCCCGAGACCTTCTTCACTGTCTACTACAACACCTTCATGCGTGCTCGACTGAAGTCCGGTGAGACGATGCTCATTCACGGCGGCTCGAGCGGCATCGGTACCACCGCGATCCTGCTTGCGAAAGCGATGGGAGCCCGCGTCGTTGTCACGGCGGGAACTGCGGACAAATGCGCGGCATGCCGGACGCTAGGTGCCGATGTAGCGATCAACTACAAGGAGGAGGACTTCGTGGCCCGGACTCTCGAGGCAACGGATGGACATGGCGCGGACGTCATTCTCGACATGGTCGGAGGCGAGTACCTGACGCGCAACATCGCCGCTGCAGCCGTGAACGGCCGGATTGCCGTGATCGCCACCCAAGGCGGCTCCAAGGCTGAGATCGACCTGAGGAGTCTGATGACCAAACGCCTCTGGCTGGGCGGCTCGACGCTTCGGCCGCAAACCGTGGCGAGCAAGGGGGAGATTGCCGCGGCGCTGCGCCGCGAAGTCTGGCCGCTCTTCGGGTCGAAATCGCTGCGGCCGGTGATCCATGCGCGATTCCCGCTGCGCGAGGCGGCGCGCGCGCACGCACTCATGGAGTCGGGCGCGCACATCGGAAAGATCGTGCTTCTCGTCTGACGGACACGCCGGGCGCGCCCGGCCCGCCGCCCCTCAGCTGATGATCTGCTGCTCTCTCAGCGCGGCGATGATGATTTGCGCGGCATCTTCCGGCGATCCCTTGCTGGTATCGACGATGACCTCGGCGCTCTCCGGCGCCTCGTACGGCGAGTCGATGCCGGTGAAGTTCTTGATCTTGCCTTCGAGCGCGCGTGCATAGAGTCCCTTCGGGTCGCGCTCCTTACAGATCTCGAGCGGCGTGTCGACGTGGATCTCGATGAACTCGCCTGCATCGACCAGCTCGCGCACCATGCGCCGCTCTGCGCGGAAGGGAGAGATGAACGAGCAGAGGACGATGGCGCCGGCATCGACGAAGAGACGGGCGACCTCGCCCACGCGGCGAATGTTCTCGACGCGGTCGGCATCGGTGAAGCCCAGGTCGCGATTGAGCCCGTGGCGCACATTGTCGCCATCGAGCATGTAGGTGTGTGCGCCGTGAGCGTGCAGCTCCCGCTCGACGACATTGGCGATGGTGCTCTTGCCCGAGCCTGAGAGCCCGGTGAACCAGAGGATGGCGGGGCGGTGGCCGTTGAGGCGTGTCCGCGCCCCCTTGTCGATGAGCAGGGCCTGGCGGTGGATATTGGTGGCGCGACGCAGCCCGAAGGTGATCATGCCGGCGCCGGCCGTGGCGTTGGTGAAGCGGTCGATCAGCACGAAGGCGCCGGTCTCACGATTCTCAGAGTACGGGTCGAACGCGACCGGTGTGGCGGTCGAGAGATTGCACAGCCCGATCTCGTTGAGTCCGAGGGTCTTCGCCGCGATGTGCTCCAGGGTGTTGACGTCGGTCTTGTGCTTGAGGCTCGTCACCCGGGCGGGCACGTACTTCGTGCCGATCCGCATGAGGTAGGAGCGGCCCGGCAGCATCGGCTCCTCGACCATCCACAGCACCTGGGCGGCGAACTGGTCGACCACCTCCGGCCGGGCGTCCGCCTGGGCGATCATGTCGCCGCGCGCAATGTCCACTTCGTCGCTCAATACGAGCGTGACAGCATCGCCTGCGCGCGCTTCCGCGAGATCTCCGTCAGCGGTCACGATGCGCGCAACGTGCGTTTCCCGTCCCGAGGCGGCAACGGTCACCCGCTCGCCGGTGCGCACCACTCCGGAGGCGATCGTGCCCGAAAAGCCGCGGAAGTCGAGATTGGGGCGATTGACCCACTGCACGGGGAAGCGCAATGGCTTGTCCTCGAGCCCCTCGGTGGCATCGAGACCCTCCAGGTGCTCGAGCAGCGTCGGTCCGTCATACCAGGACATGCGCGGCGAGCGAGTGGTGACGTTATCGCCGTAGCGCGCCGAGACCGGAATCGGGGTGATCGAGGCGAAGGACAGCGCCTGCGCAAAGCCGAGATAGTCGCCCACGATGTGGTGGAAGCGCTCCCCGGAGAAATCGACCAGGTCGATCTTGTTGACTGCGAGCACCACGTGCCGGATGCCGAGCAGAGAGCATATGTAGCTGTGGCGCCGCGTCTGGGTGAGGACGCCCTTGCGCGCATCGATCAGGATCACGGCGGCGTGGGAGTTGGATGCTCCCGTGGCCATGTTGCGCGTGTACTGCTCGTGGCCGGGCGTGTCGGCCACGATGAAGGCGCGCCGCGGCGTCGAGAAGAACCGGTATGCCACATCGATCGTGATGCCCTGCTCACGCTCGGCCTCCAGGCCGTCGACGAGCAGCGCGAAATCGATGTCGTCGTCGGTCGTGCCGTGCTTGCGGCTGTCGCGCTTCAGGGCCGCGAGCTGATCCTCGAGGATGAGCTTGGTGTCATAGAGGAGGCGGCCGATGAGCGTCGATTTGCCGTCATCGACCGAGCCGCAGGTGAGGAAGCGCAGCAGCCCCTTCTCGGGTCCACCGGAGCCGCCCGAACTCACCGTCACCTGATCGTGCGCGTAAGCAGTCATGGCGCCCTGCCCATCAGAAGTACCCCTCGCGCTTTTTCTTTTCCATCGAGGCCGCCTCGTCGCTGTCGATGAGCCGGCCCGATCGCTCCGAGGTCCGCGCGATCAGCATCTCCTCGATGATGTCATCGAGGGTCGCTGCCTTGCTCTCGATCGCCGCCGACAGTGGATAGCAGCCGAGGGAGCGGAAACGCACCGTGCGCACCTGCTCGACCTCACCGGGCTTAAGTGGCATCCGATCGTCATCGCGCATGATGAGAAGGCCGTCGCGCTCGACCACCGGCCGCGGCGCTGCGAAATAGAGTGGCACCACCGGGATCTGCTCGGCGCGTGTGTACTGCCAGATGTCGAGCTCCGTCCAATTGGAGAGGGGGAATACCCGGATGCTCTCGCCCTTGCTGATTCGCGTGTTGTAGAGATTCCAGAGCTCCGGCCGCTGGTTGCGTGGATCCCAGACGTGTCCCGCGGAGCGGAAGGAGAAGATGCGCTCCTTGGCGCGGCTCTTCTCTTCGTCGCGCCGCGCGCCGCCGAAGGCGGCATCGAACTCCCACTTGTCGAGCGCCTGCTTCAGCGCCTCGGTCTTCATCACCTGGGTGTGAAGCTGGGAGCCGGAGGCGATCGGGCTGATGCCCCGCGCCCGCCCTTCGAGGTTGGTGTGGACGAGGAGCCGCACGTCATAGCGGGCCGCGATGGCATCCCGGTGGCGAATCATGTCGCGGAACTTCCAACCCGTGTCGACGTGCAGGAGCGGGAAAGGCAGCTTCGAGGGATGGAAGGCCTTGAGTGCGAGGTGCAGCATCACCCCGGAGTCCTTGCCGATGGAATAGAGCATCACCGGATTGCGAAACTCGGCGGCGACCTCGCGGATGATGCCGATGGACTCGGCCTCGAGGCGCTTCAGATGCTGGGACAAGGCTTGGGCGGATTGCATGACGGGATCACTCACGCGCAGCGCCTCAGGCGGCCAGTGGCACGGGAGTCAGGGCCCCGCTCGCGATGAAGAAGCTATTGCGGAATCCGGGCTTGCCGTAGCCGAGCGGCGCACCGCCCGGAGCGAGCACCTGGCCGCCGGCCGCAGCGAGGACCGCGTGTCCGGCTGCGGTATCCCACTCCATGGTTGGGCCGAGACGCGGGTAGAGGTCGGCCTCGCCGGCGGCGACGAGACAGAACTTGAGCGAGGAGCCGACGGAGACCCGCTTGTTGATCGTGTAGTGACTCAGGTAAGTGTCAGTCTCAGGGGTCGAATGCGAGCGTGACACGACGGCCGTAACGCCCGCTGCCGGGACAGGCCGGACGCGCACCTGCTCGCGCGGCCCGGGCATCGCAGCGTCTGCTGCCTGAGCGCAGCGGAAAGCGCGTCCGGCGGCGACATTGCCGGCATAAAGCAGACTGCTTACAGGGGCATACACGACACCGAGTGCTGGCGTGCGCCGGCGGATCAGGGCAATGTTGACGGTGAACTCCCCGCGTCGATGGATGAACTCTTTCGTCCCATCCAACGGATCGACCAGGAAGAATTCCTCATGCACCTGCGGGATCGAGCCCGCGGCCGCCGCTTCCTCCGCGACCACCGGGACCCCCGCGGCGACCCGCGCGAGCCGCTCGAGAATGATTTTCTCCGAGGCATGGTCCGCCGCGGTCACGGGTGACTGGTCGGCCTTCTGCGCGACGGCGAAACCGGTGTGGTAGATGTCGAGCGCGGCTTTGCCCGCCGCCACGGCGGCGGCGAGCAGGGCCTCGATCAGCTCATCGTCTGCTGGGGAAGGGGGCATTGGCACCGCTGCTCATGAAATGGGCGCCAGTGTACACAATCCTCCGCCAGGCAGCAGTGCGGCAACCGGCCACCCTCAGATTTCTTCAGAATGTCGACATGCCGTGAAAGTGTGCGCTGCGTCTCATCCCTGACGTACGGCTTCCACCTGGATCTGCAGGCGGACCCACATCTGGAAGCCAAACGGCTTGCCGTAGTCGATGCCGTAGTGATCCCGCTGAAACTCGCCCTCGGCATCCGCCCCGCAGCGGTACTGGTGCATCATCGTGATGGCCTTGCACTCGAAGGAGCGGATCTTCAACGTCAGCGGGTGGGTAACCCCGTGCAGGGTGAAGTGACCGACGATCTTCGTCGGCTTGCCATCGACGAAGTCCGCGAGACTGCCCTTGTAGGTTGCGGTCGGATATTTCGCGGCATCGAACAGATCGGGCGTCTGCGCATGCTCATTGAGCTTCGGCATGCCGAAGTCGATCGAGGAGGTATCGACCGTCACATCCACACTGCCGGTATGTTGTGTCTCATCGAGAACGATGGTGCAGGCGGACTTGGTGAACTTGCCGCGCCAGACCGAAAGCCCGCCCAGATGGTCGGCGGCGAAACTCGGGTAGGTATGCGCGGGATCACACACGTAGGTCGCGGGCTTGGCGAGCGCCATACCGGCATGAGCCGCCAGCAGCACCGCCGGCAGAGCAAGCTTGCTCAGGGACATTCGGGACCTCCTGGGTTGGAAGTCCCAAGCCTACCGGCACGGCGCCGAGCCGCGCCAGCGCCCCGACTCGTCACCGAACGCTCGCCAGGGTCCGCCTGGCGCATCTTTTTTTGCGGCCGGATTGAACCTAAGCGGCGGAGCTCAGCGGGTGCGCCTCGAGATGAAGGGCGTGCGCCACCGCTTCATGTGTGATCTGGCCTGCATGCACGTTGAGTCCGGAGGCAAAGCCTGAGTCTTTCTTCAGCGCCGCCTGCCAGCCGAGGTCGGCCAGCATCCTGACATAGGGCAGCGTGGCGTTGGTCAAAGCGAAAGTGGAGGTACGTGCCACGGCGCCGGGCATGTTGGCTACACAGTAATGGACCACACCATCGACGACGAAGGTCGGCTGCGCATGAGTCGTCGGATGGCTCGTCTCGAAGCAACCACCCTGATCGATGGAGATATCGACGAGCACGGATCCCGGCTGCATGCTGGAGACCATTTTGCGGGTGACCAGTTTGGGCGCCGCGGCGCCGGCAATCAGTACCGCGCCGATGACGAGGTCGGCCTCGCGCACCAGACGCTCGATGGTTTCAGTGGTGGAGTACGCGGTGCGCAGCGATGCGCCGAAGATGCTCGAGAGCTCGCGAAGGCGATCGACGGAGCGATCGACGACCGTGACATCCGCGCGCAGCCCGACTGCCATCTCCGCGGCATGAGTGCCGGACACGCCGCCGCCCAGGATCACCACTTTGGCGGGAGGAACGCCCGGCACACCGCCGAGGAGAATTCCGCGGCCGCCGTTGGCCTTCTGCAGACACGCAGCGCCGACCTGGATCGACATGCGCCCGGCCACTTCACTCATCGGTGTCAGGAGGGGCAGCGAGCCGTTGCGGGTGACCGTCTCATAAGCGATGGCGGTTGCGCCGGAGCTCATCAGCCCCTTCGCCTGTACCGCATCGGCGGCGAGGTGCAGGTACGTGAATAGCACCTGACCGGACTTGAGCATCTGGCATTCGGCCTGCTGCGGCTCTTTCACCTTGACGATGAGCTGCGCTTTGGCGAAAACATCGGCGGCGTTCGGGGCGATGGCGGCACCGGCGGCGCGGAACTCGGCGTCCGAGAAGCCGATGCCGTCTCCTGCGCCCGTCTCCACGATGACTTCATGGCCGGCTGCCGTGAGCTCGCGGACCCCGGCAGGAACCAGGCCGACCCGATACTCGTGGACTTTGATCTCGCGCGGAACGCCGATACGCATGGCTCATACCCCCGTGTGGACATCGGACAGGTTAGAGTCCCCGAGGTGGCGGGAACTTGCGAACTGGCGGGTGGGCCGGGCGCTTTCAGCAGAATCTGCGACAGAATGGCGGCTTTGTGGCAGAATCCGTCGTCCATGGACCTGGACCGCTACGATCGTGCCATCCTGCGCCTGCTGCAGCAGGACGCGCGGATCACCAACGCCCGGCTCGCGAGCGAGGTCAATCTCTCGGAGTCCGCCTGCCTGCGCCGCGTCAAAGCGTTGGAGGAATCCGGCCTCATCGAGGGCTATACCGCGCTCATCAGTCAGCAGAAGGCCGGCTACGCCGTCAATGTCTTCGTCAGCATCACGCTCGATCGCCAGAGTCAGTCGGGCCTGACCGCTTTCGAGACCGCGGTCCGCAAGATCCCCGAGGTCATGGAGTGCTATCTCATGACCGGCGAGCACGACTACCTGCTGCGCGTCGTGGTCGCGGACCTCGCGGACTTCGAGCGCATCCACAGCCAACACCTGACACGCCTGCCAAGCGTCGTGAGCGTGCAATCGAGCTTCGCCATGCGTACGGTCACGCGCTCGACCACGCTGCCGGTGCGCTGAGCCGAGTTCGGAACAACAGCTTGCTCGCGCCTCCCCTGGGCGCAGATGGGCATGAAGGGCTCGCATCCGCCGGCCTATACTGCCGCGGCGACCCCGGGGAACCCGTGCAATCAGCACTGTCCGCAGCGAGCCTCCGGCGGCGACTCGACTCGCTGCGCACCCTCCGGCTGGATGCGCGTCGCGTCATCAACCTCTGCATCATCGTGCTCTCGGCACTCGTGTGCCTGCTCGCGGTGCGCATGGGCTTGAGCTCGCTCATCGAGTACGAGCAGGCGCGGGAAATCGAGCAGGTGGATGCGGCAGCGGATGACTTCACCACGGCCGCGGGCTACCGTGAGCTCGAACGGACCTATGGAAGCGCGCTTCTCGGCGAGTCGCGCCCCGAGCCCGAGATGGTGCGCGCGCTCGAGCTCGCCGGCCGGCAAGGAGACGAGATCTGGAAGCGGGCCATGGGCCGCGCCCGCACGCTCGCCGCAACCTCCACCTTCGGTGCAGACCTCCTCGCGAGGCTCTCGAGCGCCGAGGCCTCGTTTCAGGCGCTCGGCGCTGCGCGCCAGCGTCTCGAGCGCTGCATCGGGAAGCAACCCTGTGCGCTCCAGGATACCGAGTGGCAGCAGGCGGTCTCGTTGGCCCTCGATGACTCGGCCGCCGCGCGGGATGCCGCGTTCTTCGGTCTAGACACGGCGCAACGCCCGGGCAGGCTTTACGGCACGCTGAAGCGCGCCGCGTGGATCGTTGCCGAATACACGCGCCGTCAGCAGGGAGTGCTCGCCTTTTACCTGAGCGCAGGCCGGGCACTGACGCCGGCTGCGCGCATCGAGCTGGCGAGCGACCGCGCCGTTGCTGGCCAAGCCCAAAGGGACCTGCGGGTCTTCGCCCGCCTGCACCATCTCGATGATCGGGTGCGCGCAGCCATCGACAGGGTCGATCGCTCGCTCAGCGACGGCTTCGTGCCTCTGGCCGCCGCCGTCGTGAGCGGGCGGCGGCAGCCGGACGGGCGCGCATGGCTGGCCGAGACCGCGCCTACCATTGCGGCGCTCGATCACCTGTCGGCGACGCTCGATGAGGTGGTGGCCGCATTCGCGGATCGGACGATGCGCATCAGCCGTGACGACATGCTCTTCAACGCGCTGCTCGTCCTGCTCGCCTGCGCAGTGGCCGCCTTGAGCGTGACCAAGGTGCGCCAGACGGCGAACGCGCTCTTCCATCAGAAGGAGCTGGCCGAGGTTACGATCCGCTCGATCGGCGATGCGGTCATCACCACGGATGATCTCGGCCGGGTCGAGTACATCAACCCCGCTGCCGAGCAGATGACCGGCTGGCGGAACTCGGAGGCGCGCGGCTTCCCGCTCGAGAGTGTGTTCGAGGTCGTCAATGGCCTCACGCTCGAGCGCCAGACCAACCCCATCGAGATCTGCCTGCGCGAGAACCGGGTGGTGAGCCTGGACAACAACACGGTGCTCGTCCGCCGCGACGGCGCCCGCCGCTACATCGAGGACTCGGCGGCGCCGATCCGCGACCGCGGCGGTGAGCTCGTTGGCGGCGTGCTCGTCTTCTATGACGCGACGGAAGTGCACCAGGCCGCGCACCTGATCTCCTACCGCGCGACTCACGACTCGCTTTCCGGCCTCATCAACCGGCGGGAGTTCGAGCACCGCCTGGCGGCGCTGCTCGCGCGCGGACGGGACGATGCCAGCGAGCACGCGCTGCTGTTTCTCGATCTGGATCGGTTCACGGTGGTCAACGAGAGCTGCGGCCATCTCGCAGGCGATCATCTGCTGCGCGAGGTCAGCCGCATTCTCGGCGACCACACCCCTGCAGGCGATGTGCTCGCCCGGCTGGGAGGCGATGAGTTCGGGCTGATCGTGCGCGACTGCCGGCTCGATGAGGCCTGTGCGCTGGCGGAGGCGTTGCGTACCGCGGTGGCCGGCTACGATTTCGAGTGGCAGGGCACGCACTTTCAACCGCGCCTGAGTGTTGGTCTCGTACCGTTCGGTCTCGATGCGGGCGCGCCGGCGGCGCTCCTGAGTCGCGCCGAGGCCGCCTGCCACCTTGCCAAGGAGAAAGGACGCGACCGCCTGCAGGTCTACGATGCAAGCGACCGCGACATCGAGCTGCGCTCGGGCGGCATGCACTGGATCGCGCGCCTCAATCGCGCGCTCACCGAGGATCGTTTCACGCTCTACTGTCAGCCGGTCGTCTCCGTGAGCAGCGTCGGGCGCCCCCACGCGGAGGTGTTGGTGCGGATGCGCGAGCCCGACGGCAGGCTCATTCTGGCGTCTCATTTCATCCCGCATGCGGAGCGCTATGGCCTGATGCCCCGGCTCGACCGCTGGGTGCTGCACGAGGCGCTCACGTATCTCGGCGCGCTCTATGCTCAGGGGCGGGGAGAGCAGGCCGGCGTGCTCGCGATCAATCTCTCGGGAGCGACGCTCAGCGACCGCTCCCTGGTGCCGTTCGTCTGCGAGGAGCTGCGCGCCGCCGGCGTGCCGCCGCAGGCGCTGTCGTTCGAGATCACCGAGACCGCGGCGGTTTCGAGCCTGCAGGAGGCATCAGCGCTGATCAACTCCCTGCGCCGGCTCGGCTGCTCATTCGCACTCGATGATTTCGGCCGGGGCATGTCCTCCTTCATGTATCTGAAGCAGCTCCCGGTCGATTATCTCAAGATCGACGGGGAGTTCGTGCGCAACATGGCGGACGATCCGGTCTCGCGGGCGATGGTTCGTGCGATTCATGCGCTCGGGCAGGCGATGGGCATCCCGACGGTTGCCGAGTGTGTCGAGACCCTGACCGTACGCCGCCAGCTCGAAGAGCTCGGCGTCGATTACGTCCAGGGACTCGAGGTTGGACCGCCGGAGCCATTGGCTCGTTATCTTCAGCTCTCGGCCGACCTCGTCGGATGAGGACGCATTGAGAAGCTTGCGTCTTCGCGTGAGGGCTGGCAGCGTGCGGCATGCGGGTTGCTCGCAGAGTGAGCCACCCACGGAGATCATGCTCCATGAATGCCAACATCAATGCGTCGGCGGCCGGGCGACTCGTCCTGGGTACCGATCTCGAGGTCAATCGTCTCGGCTTCGGTGCGATGCGCATCACCGGCCGCGGCGTTTGGGGCGATCCGCCCGATATCGCCACCGCCGTGCGGGTCCTGCAGCGTGCCGTCCGGCTCGGCGTGACCTTCATCGACACCGCGGACTCCTACGGTCCGGAGGTCAGTGAGAACCTGATCGCGCGTGCGCTCTACCCGTATACACCGGACATCGTGATCGCAACCAAAGGGGGGCTCGTGCGTCCGGGACCGGATGACTGGAATCGCGACGCCCGCCCGGAGCATCTGCGCACGGCCTGCGAGGCCAGCCTGACACGCCTGCGCCGCGATCGGATCGATGTCTACCAGCTGCATGCGCCCGATCCCAAGGTGCCGCTCGAGGACTCGATCGGTGAGCTCGTGCGCCTGAAGAGCGAAGGCAAGATCCGGCACATCGGGGTGTCGAACGTCAGCCTCGATGAGCTCAGGCGGTGCGAGCGGCTGACGCCCATCGTCTCGGTTCAGAACCGTTACAACTTCGAGGAGCGCCACTCCGATGAGGTCCTCACCTACTGCGAGAGCAAGGCGATCGCCTTCCTGCCATGGGCGCCGCTCGGCTCGGGCCGGCATGCGAGCGCCTCGGGCAGAGGACTGCGAGCCCTCTCCGCGGTGGCCGAGCGCCGCGGCATCAGTGTTGGACAGGCTGCGATCGCCTGGCTCCTCGGGCGCTCGAGCGTGATGTTGCCGATCCCCGGGACCGGCTCCATCGAGCATCTGGAGCAGAACATCGCGGCCGGCTCCGTGCGGCTTTCGCCGCAGGACATGCAGGAGCTGCGGTAGCGAGCCTCAGGGCGCCTCGAACGGCCCGGTGACCGGCAGCCGGGTCGTGAACTTCTTCGTCCGCAGCACGAAGCTCGTGTTGACCGAGCGGACGCCCGGCAGCTGCAACAACCGCGTCGAGAGGAACTGCTCGTAGGCCTCCATGCTGGCCGCCACGATGCGCAGCAGGTAGTCGTTGGGCCCGCTCATCGAATGACACTCGAGCACCTCCGGCCGCTCACGCACCAGATGATCGAACTGGCGCACCGTCTGCGGGTGGTGGTTCTCGAGCGAGACCAGGGCGTAAGCCTGGATGGGTAGCCCGATGGCAGGCGCGCTGAGCAGAGTCGCATAGCCTGCGATGAACCCTTCCTGCTCCAGCCGGCGCAGGCGCCGCCAGCAGGGCGCGGGTGAGAGCCCCACCCGGTGCGCCAGCTCCTGATTCGAGACGCGGGCATCGGACTGCAGCTCATCGAGAATCCGACGGTCGAGCCGGTCTAGTGCTTTCGGCATGATCTTGCTAAATCCTGGCAGCCCCAGGAAAGAAGATTGCCAGAAGAGCCGCCATAGGCGCAACGAACGCAAGCTCATTTCCGTAACGCCGCCCTACGCTATCTCGAGCGCTGCCCACCCCGAGAAGAACCGATGCCGGCCACTGCCTCCCCGGTCCCCCGCCCGAGCGGAGCGGCCCCGTCCACTGCCATGGAGCCGGACTGGCGCCGGGTGACTTACCTGCTGCACGCCTCACGCGCCCTCGATGACATCGAGGAGACGCGCCTGCTGCCGGAGCGGCAGGTGCTCTATCAGTTCTCGGCGCGTGGACACGACTTCGCACAGATCCTGCTCGGCCTGCAGCTCACCGATCCGCACGATGGCGTGAGCGTCTACTACCGCTCGCGCCCGATGATGTTGGCTCTCGGGTTGGACCTGGAGGATGCCGCCGCGGGGCCGCTCGCACGCACTGGCTCCTTCAGCGGTGGACGCGACATCGGTGTCGTCTTCAACAAGCCCGCGGCGGGCGGGGTGACGGTTTTTCCAGCCTGCGGGGGCGTCGGCGCACAGTACACACCGACCGCCGGCTGGGCCCAGGCCATCCAATATCATCACCAGGTGTTGGGCGACAGCGGTTACGAGCGCAGCATTGCCGTGGTGTTGGGTGGAGATGCCTCGGTGGCGACCAGCGGGTTCTGGTCCTCGCTCACGATGGCGACCACGCTGCGGCTGCCCGTGCTGTTCTACATCGAGGACAATGGCTTCGGCATCTCGGTCCCATCGCAACTGCAGACTCCTGGCGGCAACATCGCCGCCAACCTGCGCTCGTTTTCCGGCCTCTCGCTGCTCGAAGGCGATGGCGCCGATCCCATCGAGGCGGCGCAGCTCGTGGCCGAGGCCGTGCGGCGCATGCGCGCGGAGCGAGCCCCGCTGCTCCTGCGCCTCACCGTGCCGCGGCTCTGCGGACACTCGGGCCAGGACACCCAGGCCTACAAGTCGCCGGAGACGATCTCGCTCGAGCGTGCGCGCGATCCGCTGCATCGTCTGCAGCGATTCCTCGTTCCGCGCGTGCTCTCCGAGCAGGACTGGACGCGAGTGGCGAGTGACGCGCGTCGCGATGTCGAGTCGGCGGTGGAGCGGGCTTTGGCGCGCCCGCACCCCGATCCGCAAGAGCTGACCCGCCACGTGTTCGCCGAGACGGGCGCCGACGGCACGCCGGCGCTGCAGGAGCAGGGCGGCCTCGCGCCGATGGGCTTTGCCTTCCCGGAGGCGAGCGGCAGGCCACGGCCGGAGCCGGCGCGCATCAACATGTTGACGGCAATCCGCCGCACGCTCGATGTCGAGCTCGGCGTCAACCCCCGGATGATGGTCTTCGGTGAAGACGTGGGTCCCAAGGGAGGCGTGCACGGCGCGACCCTCGGCCTGCAGGAGAAACACGGCGAGGCG